>DATFSE010000071.1:0-103277 GCA_035262745.1 Casimicrobiaceae bacterium
TCTTTTGTCTCTTGATGTCGCCTCCGCGCGGCCCCATCGCATCGGCAAACTCATCTCCGACATCGTGTGCGTTTTCTTCAAAAACCGCATCGATCATCAAATACGAAAAGCACCACCTCCAGCCATCATCGGGCCACGATCATCGAACGGCCTCGGAGGCTCTGATGACTTCTTCAACGAGATCGTGCTCAATGGAGCGATGAAGGACGCTGGAATGGCGCCATTCAAGGCAGTGCTCGATAAAAAAGACGTCGCGGCAATCCGGGCACACCTGATCAAGCGTGCGAACGAGGACAAGGTATCCGGCGCGAAGCAGTCGAAGCAGTAGGTCGCGACGGCTTGAGCACACTGATGATCAACCACGAAAGGAGATGGACGATGGCTAAAGCATCGACACGGAATGTCGCAATTTGCGGTGCAGCTTTGGCTTGGCTAGGTGTCTCGTCCGCGGCCGGAGCAGCCGATGCAACTGCGCTTCTCACCAAGTACAGCTGCCAGGCCTGCCATACCGTGGACAAGAAGCTCGTGGGCCCCTCCTACAAGGAGGTCGCCGCCAAGTACGCAGGCGACGCTGGAGCGGCCGCGAAGCTCGAGCAAAAGGTCAAGAATGGGGGCACCGGAGTCTGGGGTCAGATCCCGATGCCGCCGAACAATGTGCCCGACGCCGATCTGAAGACGATAGTTGCATGGATTCTTGTACAGAAATGATCACCCGCGGCGTTGATTTCCGAAAACAACCCTGGAGGTCGCTATGAAATGGTCCAAACCGTCCTTTGAGGACATCCGCTTCGGTTTTGAAATCACGATGTATATCGCCACGCGATAGTGCTTGGGCGTACGCAGTCATGGGCAGGAGCAGCGTGACGAGACCATCGGCTACTGAAGAGCATCAAGCGATGCTTTCTGCGGCCGCAGCGCTCCTACGATTCATCGGGTCGTTGCGGCGCGCTGCTCGGGAAGCATCGCGGTCCGACAGCTCGAGGCCACTTCGTCGTAGCTCGGTCGGAAACGCGCCACTGTCAAGGACAGCCACGATCATGCGCGATCTCGCGAAAGCGGCAATGGTGGCATTGCTCGCGCCGGGCATGGCTATCGCCAACGGCGAGGCGAAGTTCGGTTTTCAAACGCCGCAGACCATCGTCGCGCATGAGATCTATGACCTGCATCTCCTCGTGCTCGGCATCGTCGTGGTCATTGCGCTCGGGGTGTTCGCGGTCGTGGCCTACGCCATGCTGCGGCATCGTCGATCGCTGGGCCATCAAGCCAAGCAGTTCGACGACAACAAGGCAGTACAAATCCTGTGGACGGCTATTCCCTTGCTCATCGTTGTCGGCTTGGCTTTCCCGGCGACGCGGACAGTGAGCGTAATGAAGGACACGTCGAACCCGGATATGACGATCAAGGTCACGGGTTACCAGTGGAAGTGGCGCTACGACTACCTCGGAGAAGATGTCTCCTTCTACAGCGACCTGTCGACGGCGCGCGAGCAGATAGAAAACAAGGTGCCGAAGGGCGAGAACTACCTTCTCGAGGTCGACAACCCGATGGTCGTCCCGGTGGGGAAGAAGGTGCGCATCCTCGTCACGGCGAACGACGTGATCCACTCCTGGTGGGTGCCTGCCTTCGGAGTCAAGCAGGACGCGATAGTGGGGTACGTCCGCGACTCGTGGTTCACGGTCGACACCCCGGGCATCTACCGTGGGCAATGCGCCGAATTGTGCGGCAAGGAGCACGGCTTCATGCCGATCGTCGTCGAGGCGGTGCCCGAGGAAAAATACCGGACGTGGCTGACCGAGCAGCAGACGAAGGGCAAGGCCGCCATCGCGGCTGCCAGCGCCGCAGCCGGCAAGACGTATGCGCTGGACGAGCTGAAGACCGAAGGAGAGAAGGTCTACGGCCGCAGCTGCGCCGCCTGCCATCAGGCCAACGGACAGGGAGTACCAGGCGCGTTCCCGGCGATCGCTCACGGCGCGATTACGACCGGTCCGGTCGCGGGCCATATCGACATCGTGCTCAATGGCAGCAAGAAAAACCCCGCCATGGCTGCTTGGAAGGGCCAACTCTCGGATCTGGAGATCGCCGCAGTGATTACCTACGAACGCAACGCCTTTGGTAACGCTCTTGGCGACGTCGTGCAGCCGAACCAGATCGCAGCAGCTGCCAAGTAAGTCGCCGAGTCGAACGCAAAGCGGAGGAGAGCAACGTGGAAATACCGCTCAGAGGCCCCGAGGCTGTGGCGCACGCGGATTACCCCACCGGTATTCGTCGCTGGCTCACAGCCACCAATCACAAGGACATCGGCACCCTCTACCTCTCCTTCAGCTTCGCGATGTTCCTCGTCGGCGGTGTCATGGCGCTGACTATACGGGCCGAACTGTTCCAGCCCGGCCTGCAGATCGTGCAGCCGGAGTTCTTCAATCAACTCACGACGCTGCATGGCTTGATCATGCTGTTCGGAGCCTTCATGCCGGCGTTCGTGGGATTCGCCAACTGGCAGATTCCGCTTATGATCGGCGCGCCTGACATGGCGTTTCCGCGTCTGAACAATTTCAGCTTCTGGCTGCTGCCCCCGGCCGCGATCCTGTTGATCGGCTCGCTCTTCGCGCCAGGTGGCGCTACGGGTGCAGGTTGGACGCTCTACCCGCCCTTATCGGTCCAGATGGGGCCCGGCATGGACATGGCCATCTTCGCCATCCACATCCTGGGCGTGTCTTCGATTATGGGCTCAATCAACATCGTGGTGACGATCCTCAACATGCGCGCTCCAGGCATGACACTGATGAAGATGCCGATGTTCGTGTGGACCTGGTTCGTAACCGCCTACATGATCATTCTGGTGATGCCGGTGCTGGCAGGTGCGGTGACCATGCTGTTAACCGACCGTCACTTCGATACGCACTTCTTCAATGCGGCGGGCGGCGGTGACCCGGTGCTGTTCCAGCACATCTTCTGGTTTTTCGGCCACCCCGAGGTCTATATCCTGGTGTTGCCGACGTTCGGCATCGTTTCCCAGGTCATTCCGACGTTCGCTCGCAAGCGACTGTACGGATATCGCTCGATGGTCGTCGCGACGTGCGCGATCGGGATCATATCGTGCTTGGTGTGGGCGCATCACATGTTCACGGTCGGGATGCCGGTCGGGGGACAGCTGTTTTTCATGTATGCATCGCTTCTTGTCGCCGTGCCGACGGGCGTCAAGGTGTTCAACTGGACCGCGACGATGTGGGAGGGCTCGCTCAGCTTCGAGACGCCGATGCTGTTCGCCGTGGGGTTTCTCTTCGTGTTCGTCTGTGGAGGCATCACCGGCGTTATTCTTGCGATCGTCCCCGTCGACGTCCAGCTGCAGGACACCTACTACATCATCGCGCATTTCCACTACACGATGGTTGCCGCGTCGCTGTTCGGTATGTACGCCGGAACATACTACTGGCTTCCGAAATGGACCGGTCACATGTACGACGAAACGCTGGGACGCTGGCATTTCTGGTTGTCTATGATCTTCTTCAACATCACGTTCTTTCCGATGCACTTTCTCGGCCTTGCCGGCATGCCCCGCCGCATTCCCGACTACCCGCTTCAGTTCGCGGACTTCAACATGATCGCGACGATCGGCGCGTTTGGCTTCGGCTTGAGCCAAGTGCTGTTTGTGTACACGGTGATCAAGTGCGTTCGCGGCGGTCAACCGGCCACGGCGCGAGTATGGGACGGTGCCGAGGGGTTGGAGTGGACGCTGCCATCGCCGGTGCCCCACCACACGTTCCAGACGCCGCCGGTGGTCGCCTGATCGGTTACGACTTTGACATCAGAGAGTATCGAAGATGAAACAAGCGAATCCAGCGCAGACATTGCAGCGTGCGGCAAGCGTCCGCATCGCAATCTTGCTCGCGCTCCTTGCGGCGGCCGTATTCGGGAGCACGATTATCAGCCTGAGCCTCCAGGTGCATTCGTGAGTCGCGCGCGTTTCCATGCACTGGAGAAGACGAATCGCACATTGCTGCTGAAGTTCTCGCTGGCCGCCGTGATCATGTTCGGGTTTGGTTACCTGCTGGTGCCGTTCTACGAGCAGATCTGCAAAGCAACCGGGCTGCGCGACATCGACGGGCCGGACGAGATCAAAAATACGCAGATCGATACGAATCGAACCGTGCGTCTCGAGCTCGACGCCAATGTCAACAATCTGCCATGGCAGTTCCGCCCCGAAACACCCATCGTCGATGTTCATCCCGGCCAACTGATGAACGTCGACTACGAAGTCGAAAACACGACGGATCGGCCGATGACGGGGCAGGCAATTCCGAGTTACGCGCCTCGGCTCGCCGGCGCGTACTTCAACAAGCTCGAATGCTTCTGTTTTACCAAGCAGTCGTTCGGTCCGCACGAGAAGCGGCGGATGCCGGTCGTGTTCGTGGTGGACCCGAAGCTGCCGATAGAGGTGACCACGATCACGCTGTCCTACACATTCTTCGAAGTCGAGGGAAACAAGTCCTAGCGACTGCCAGCAAGCGATCCATGATGCGGAGCCGGACATGACACAACAGAGCGCCGATAACGCCTACTACGTGCCACAGCCGTCACGCTGGCCGATAACGGGCGCGTGCGCGCTGTTGATATGCCTCCTCGGTGCTGCTACCTGGATCAACCGCGGAGCGGCGGGACCCTACATACTCGCAGCGGGAGCGGCTCTGCTCGTCTACATGCTGTTCGGCTGGTTCGGCACGGTGATTCGGGAAAGCGAGGCCGGGCTGTACAACAAGCAGGTCGACCGTTCCTACCGGTGGGCAATGGGCTGGTTCATCTTCTCGGAAGCGATCTTCTTCGCGGCGTTCTTCACCGCGTTGTTTTACATACGATGGCACGCGGTACCGGATCTCGCATCGGGCGCCACCAGCGAGCTATGGCCTGGCTTCAAGGGCAGGTGGCCCACGATGGGGCCGGGTATCGAGGGCCAGTTGACGCCGATGCGCGCCACGGGCGTTCCACTCATCAATACCGTGATCCTGCTCACCTCGGCCGGGACGCTGCTGTGGGCGCATCGAGGTCTGCAGAAGGGCGCCCGCAGCCAGCTCACGCTCGGCCTATTCGCAACTGTTGCGCTGGGTGTGGTTTTCCTCGGTCTCCAGTTCGGCGAGCACTATCGCGCATACACCGAGTTGGGGCTCACGCTGGGAAGCGGGGTCTACGGAGCTACGTTTTTCATGCTCACGGGCTTTCACGGGCTGCACGTCGCCATAGGGGCCACGGTGTTGAGCGTGATTCTCGTGCGAAGCCTGCGCGGAGACTTCACGCCCGACAACCAATTCGCGTTCCAGGCTGCATCCTGGTACTGGCAATTCGTGGATGTCATCTGGTTGCTGATGTACGTGCTGGTCTATTGGCTGTGAAGAACGTCGATGCTGATTCCGCCAACGATGCATTCAAGTCCCCATGAATAAGAGATATGGCCTTCTGGCAGTGAGCGTCACAACCGCCTTGGTCCTGTCCGCTTCGGCCTGGGCCGGAGGGGACCCCGCGCGTGGCCAAGCCCGGGCACAGATGTGCGAAGGGTGCCACGGCATCGCCGACTATCGAACGGCCTATCCGCAGGTCTATCCCGTTCCGAAGATCGGCGAGCAGCAGGCCGCCTACATCGTTAAGGCGCTGCAGGATTACAAAACCGGTGTCCGCAAGCACCTCACGATGCGAGGCATCGCGGCCACGTTGAGCGACCAGGACATGGCTGACCTTGCCGCCTATTACGCCGGTGAAACGCGAAAGTGACGATCCACATGTCCGTCCAACCGAAGCAAAGAGCTCTAGCACCGATCCTGGCGCTTGCGCTCGTTCTCTGCGCGTCGCCGATCTGCGCGACGCTGGCGGTGGCGAGCGACGACGCTGGCAAGAAGAAGGCCGACGAGGCTTGCGCTGCATGCCACGGCCCTGAAGGCAACAAGCCGAACACACCCGAGACGCCACGTCTCGGCGGTCAGCAATACGGCTACCTCGTGCAGGCGCTGAACGACTATCGCAACGGCACCAGGGATAACCCGGTGATGAGCGCGATGGCCAAGCCGCTTACCGAGAAAGAGATCCGCGAGCTGGCCGGATATTTCTCCCACCAGCAGGGGCTCACCACGAAACGCTAGCAGAACGAATGGCCGTACACGCGCTCCATTCCGCTCCGGTGCCTGTTCGGGCGCTCCTGCGCCTCGGCAAGCCTCGAGTCGTTTCCCTGATCGTCTTCACGGCGATCATCGGGATGTTTCTCGCGACTCCGGCCTTGCCGCCAGCGGGGCCCCTTGTGTTCGGGGCGATCGGCATTGCGCTGCTCGCCACATCGGCAGCCGCGCTGAACTGCGTCATCGAGCAGAGGCTCGACCGCCTGATGGCACGCACGCGCGCGCGGCCGCTGCCGCGGGGTGAGGTGACCGAGCCCCAGGCGCTCGCATTCATGACCTCCAGCGGCATTGCGGGTTTGCTCATTCTTCACGGCTTGGTGAATCCCCTGACGATGTGGCTGACGCTTGCGGCCTTCATGGGCTATGGCGTGGTTTACACGATCGTGCTCAAGCCGCGCACGCCGCAGAACATCGTGATCGGCGGCGCGGCGGGAGCGATGCCCCCTGTTCTTGGCTGGTGCGCCATCACCGGTCAGGTTCCCTTCGATGCGTGGCTGCTCTTTCTGATCATCTTTGCCTGGACGCCGCCGCATTTCTGGTCGCTCGCGCTGTATCGCCGGCGGGAGTACGAGCGGGCCGGCGTGCCGATGCTGCCGGTCACGCACGGCGAGCGCTACACGCGGACCCAGATCCTGCTCTACACGTGCATGCTCTCGGCGATATGTCTGCTGCCGTTCGCCACGGGGATGAGCGGGTTGGTTTATCTCGTGTCCACGCTCGCTCTCAACGGCTTGTTTCTCGCCTATGCGATCCGTCTCTACCTCAACTACAGCGATCGGCTATCGCGGCGCATGTTCCGCTACTCGATCGTTTACCTTTTTCTTCTTTTCGCGGCCCTGCTCGCCGATCACTACTGGCGCCTTGGATAAATCGTTCACAATCGAAGTGTCTCGGATGTCCAGGCACGGTCTGAAGCGAAGGCAGCTCCCGAACTTCTGGATCGGCCTCCTCGTCGGCCTCGCGCTCGTTGGTCTGGTCTGTGCTCTGGTCTAGGTTCCCAGTTTGACCCGTTGCCACTCGCGCTTCAGGATCGACTGTGCGAGGCCGACAATGGCCCGAATATCGTCTTCGGTCTCCTTCTCGGTGGCATCTTCGAACCGTAATCGAGCATCTGCGAGATCGATCGTCTGTCCCAGCCGCTGATGGTCTTCGTCGGCCGGGTTGATGAGCAGGTGGATCTTGGATTGAGCCAGCTTGATGCGCTCGAACTTGTCCGGCAGTGCGGGGTCTGCGTTTGCTGGTCTTGCAGAATTTGAACGCAATGTCGAATTTCTGAAGCGTTGAACGCGCACCGAGC
The DNA here is from genome assembly GCA_035262745.1 of Casimicrobiaceae bacterium. Taxonomy (GTDB): domain Bacteria; phylum Pseudomonadota; class Gammaproteobacteria; order Burkholderiales; family Casimicrobiaceae; genus PALSA-1003. The sequence goes on from DATFSE010000071.1 coordinate 7,453, forward strand.
CCGACGAAGCGCGAAGGCGAGCGCAGATTAGTAAAAGTCCGCCTGCCTTGTTCAAGACCGGCCGTAGCGCATTCCCTAGGATGGACTCGTATTCAAGTTCCTGGAGGATTCGTCGTGCCGCGATCGTGCTTATTCCGCGTTGACTGGACGCACATCGCGCTATCAGCGCGGCACATGCCGCTATCGGTGCGGCGAAAGCGAATCAGTTCAGCCGATATTGTCGACTCAAAGCTTCGACGGCGCGAGCAATGGTCGTTGCCGACAGACACCCTTACCGCGAGGAGAGCATGCATGACAACGAAAATTTCTTCCAGCGCAGGAATTGGCCTTCTGTTGATGACCGGACTCAGCACGCCGTCGGCCCACGCAGCTGACGCTTCGACGCAAGGATCCGGCTGGTACAGCCAAAACCAGGCAGCCGCGGGCGCTCGTGACTATGGCGTGAGCTGCGCGTCGTGTCACGGCCAGAAACTGGAAGGTGGCGCGGGCCCCACCCTCAAGGGGCCGGCCTTCTTGTCGAAATGGCAGGGCAAGTCGCTCTCGGATCTTTGGGAAGTGACCCATGCTCAGATGCCTCTAGGTGCGCCAGGTTCGCTCAGTGAAGAGAAGTCGCTTGGTGTATTGAGCTACATCCTGCAAACGAATGGTTACCCCGCTGGCGATACTCTGCTTAAGGTTAGCGCCTTGGACAAGGGCATCACGGCCCCCGAGGGTCAGCAAGGTGCCGCTGCGATTCTTCCCTCCGCACCGCCGGATGTTCCCGTCAGACAACCGAGCACGAACGGTCCCACTCAAGCCGAACTGGACAAATCGGATGCTGATCCTCGGCATTGGCTCACGTACAACAAGGGTTACCAGGGCTATCGCTATTCGACGCTCGCCCAGATTAGCGGCAAGAATGCCAAGCAATTGAAGGTGGTTTGCGCGTTTCAGTTGGGTGAAGTCGGGCCGTTCCACAACGGCCCCATCGTCTACGACGGGATGCTGATCACGACCACCGCGCATGGCACCTACGCGATCGACGCTGCCACCTGCAAGAAACGGTGGGAATACCAATACGTCCCGTGGGGCCCGGAAGTCACGAACAACAGCAAAGGCGCCGCGATCGCCGGCGGCCGCGTGATCCGCGGGACTCAGGATGGCAGCCTGATAGCGCTCGATGCGAAGAGCGGCGCGTTGCTCTGGCTGCGTCAGATCATGGATCCGACCAGCGGCGAGTTCGCCACTGCAGCACCTCTGGTCTGGAATGAATTGGTCTTCATCGGCAAGGCTGGGGGCGACCGCGGCATTCAGGGCGAGATGATGGCCTTCAAGGCTGCCGATGGCACCAAGGTTTGGGGTTTCGATACCGTACCGAATCCAGGCAAACCCGGTTCTGAAACTTGGAACAATCCGGACAGCATCAAGCACGGTGGGGGCGGCACCTGGACCAGCTACAGCATCGATCCGCAAAGCGGTCTGCTGCTCGTGCCGGTTGGCAACCCTGGACCCGACTTCAACAATGAGGTACGTCCGGGAACCAACCTATTCACCAACTCAGTGGTTGCGCTGGATGCACGCACCGGGCAACTCAAGTGGTGGCATCAGTTGCTGGGACCAGACGATCGGGACTGGGATACGGCGGTGGTCTCGACCTTCGACACCAGTGATGGGCGGAAGCTGGTCGCGGCAGCAGGCAAGGATGGCGTGTTGCACGTGGTGGATCGGGCCGACGGCCACCTGCGTTTCAAAACACCGATCGCCACGCAACTGAACACGACGGCAACGATTACGGAAGCGGGTATCCGTATTTGTCCGATCGCGGCGGTGCAATGGAATGGCCCAGCGTATAGCCCGCGCACCAATCTCATCTACATCAACTCCATAGACTGGTGCGCCCAGGTGATCAAGGGCCCCGTGCCGAAATACGTGAAAGGTGAGGAATACCTGGGGTGGAAAAACGGATACGGCACGCGCGATCCACTGGAAAAGGCGATCGGTTGGATCAACGCCGTTGATGCCAAAACGGGCGAGATGAAATGGCGTTACAAGTCTGCCGCCCCGATGCTTGGCGCAATTACGGCAACAGCGGGTGGTGTCGTCTTGACGGGCGATACCAGTGGCGACTTCCTGGTGGTCAGCGCCGAAAGCGGCGCGCTGCTCTATCGCTTCAATACCGGCGGCGCGATCGGTGGTGGCGTGATCACCTATGAAATCGGCGGCAAGCAATACGTCGCCGTCGCCTCGGGCAATACCTCGCGCGACACCTACGGCAGCAAGGGCGGTGCCACGATCTTTGTCTTCGGCCTGTAGTGGAGAGCGCTGTTGTGTCGTCGCCAGGGCCAAACGTGCTCAAACGAAACGTGCACATACGTCTTGTTGTGTTGGCACTGGCATGCGTGAGTCTTGACGCCTATGCCGACGAGGCCAGTCCCAACCAAGGGCTTCTTGGGGATTGGGGCGGGTTGCGTACGAGCCTGTACCAGAAGGGCATCGATTTTCAGCTCGGATTTACGACCGAGGCGGGCTACAACGCCGCGGGCGGGGACGACAAGCTTTTGCGCAACGCCGACCAGTTCGCCTTTGGCGTCACCCTGGACATGGACAAGCTCGTGGGCCTCAAGGGCGGCAAGTTCCAGGTCACCATCACCGATCGCAACGGAGAGAACCTAAGCGCTGTGGCCAACCTTGGCACTTTGATGCAGGTGCAGGAGATCTACGGGCGCGGCAACACCTTTCGCTGGACGCAGTTCTGGTACGACCAGCTGTTCTTCGATGGGATAGTCGACATCAAGGCGGGCCGGCTCGGAGTGGGCGAGGACTTCATGCCATTCTCCTGCAGCTTCATGAACCTGAGCTTTTGCGGCTCGCTGCCCGGCAACATCGTGTCGACCTGGTACAACTGGCCGGTGAGCCAGTGGGCGACGCGGCTGAAGGTCAACGTCACTCCCGAATGGTACGGACAAATCGGCTTCTACAACATTAATCCCAAAAATGTCCAGACCAGTGATGTGTTCAAGCTGAACAACCCGCCAGGGACAATCGGCACCCTGATTCCGGTGGAGGTGGGCTGGACGCCCAAGCTGTTCGAGGCCCGCCTTCCGGGGGCCTATCGGCTCGGATACTGGTACGACAGCTCCAACCAGCCCAACGTCTTCTTAGCCGCCAACGGCCAGCCGCTGGTGCTAAGCCCAGGGGTGCCACCATTGATGGAAAACAGCGAATCCGGTTGGTATGCCATGGCTCAGCAGCAGGTTACCACGGTCTACGGCGACGCCTCCCGGGGATTGACCCTCTTCGCCAACTTTGTGCAGGCAGATCGCGACACGGCCACCATCGATCAGCTCTTCGTCGTCGGGCTGTACTACACCGGGCCGTTCGACGCGCGTCCCCAGGACGACATCGGCTTTGCGTTCGGCCGCACGCACGTCAACAACAACGTGGCACAGGGCCAGCAGCTTCAGAACGCGAACGGACTGGGGCCAGTGGCAGTGCAAACCAACGAATATCCCTTCGAGCTTTACTACACGTTCAACGTGGGGAACTGGCTCGCGCTTCGCCCCAACCTTCAATACATCGTTCACCCTGGTGGCACCAGCCAAAACGACAACGTTGTCGTGCTCGGATTGAAGGCGTCGGTGAAGTTCTGACTGAGACCTCGGCAGAAACGGCGCGGCACCGTCTTGAGTCAAACCGATCATTTCAAAAATCGCACAGAGCAGTTCCGTGGTCAGTCTTCACGGAGAGCTGTTCGCCTCATATGAAGATCCAACGCTAGTAAGGAATCCGACACTCGCTGATCGGTAAGACAGGGCTTGTCATCATGGTCGGCTAGTGTGTCATCTGTTACATTGGAGCGACGCGATGCCATATTGCGGTTCGACCGCGCGTTCGGAATAGCAAGGTTGGTTTCGCCGATCTGCGGCGTTTGACCCCATCACTCAATGGAGGATGCTGGTGGCTCACCGGAGAGCGGGCACTGCTGGAATCGGGGCCGAGAGTGGCGGACTGCTTTGCTTATATGCGCTGATCGGTTGCTCGATCCTGTTCCTGGCAGGATGCAGCTCGGCGCCGTCGCGCAACATCCTGGGCTCGTACTTTCCGTCGTGGATGATCTGCGCACTGATTGGTCTGGGGGCGACGGTTGTTTTTCACGCTGTTCTCGCCAAAGCCGGCATCGACGCCGAGCTTCCGATGCCGATCGTGGTTTACCTGGCCTTTGCGACGGCGGTCTCGCTGGCGATCTGGCTGCTGTGGCTAGGATAGGCGGATGGTCGCGATGAAGAGCCGCGCTGTCTGGCTGGGCCGGCTGATCGCGCTGCTCGCGATCGTCGCCGCCGTGGGCCTTGCGGTCTGGACTCTCTACGTCCTCGATCGGCGTCCGCGCACCCACGACGCCCATCTGTTCGCGTACAGCGCCGGCATGGCGCCGGAAGTCAGCGGACGCATCGTCGCGCTGCATGTCACCAACAACCAGCGAGTGAAGCAGGGCGAGCCGCTGGTCGAGATCGATCCCGAGCCGTTCGAGCTGCGCGTGCGCCAGGCTCGGGCGCAGGTCGCCGCACTGAAAGCGCAGATCAATCTGACCGGACGGCAAGTCGCATCGCAAAAGACCGGCGCCGACGCCGCGGCGACGCAGATCAATCACGCGCGCGCACAGCTCGAACTAGCGCAGGACACGGTGAAGCGGCTGGAGCCTCTGTTGGGGAAAGGTTATGTAACCCAGCAGCAAATCGACGAGGCGCGGACCAATGAGCGCAACGCCGCGATCGCCCTGACCACCACGACCCAGCAGGCGCATCAGGCGCGGCAGGCGGTCGGGGACGCGGAAAGCCTGATCGCTCAGCTCGCGGGTGCGGAGGCCACGCAAGCGCTTGCCGAGCGCGACCTGCGCGAGGCGACGCTGCGCGCGCCGTACGACGGCTCGGTGGTTGGATTGCAACTCGCCGAGGGGGCCTTCGCGGTGACCGGTCATCCGCTGTTCACGCTCATCAAGAACGACGAGTGGTACGCCATCGCCGATTTCCGCGAGACCGAGCTGCCGCAGATCGCCGTGGGAGATAGCGCAACGGTGTGGGTGATGGGGTCGGACGACCGGCCGATCCGCGGTCGTGTCGTGAGCCTTGGCACTGGCGTCCAGCCCGAGGATCGCGACGGGCCTGGATTGCCCGTCGTCGGCCGCACGATCAACTGGGTGGTCGTCGCCCAGCGCTTTCCCGTGTGGGTGCGGCTCGACGATCCGCCTCCGCAGCTGACGAGGATCGGGGCGACGGTTTCGGTTCGGGTGCAGCATGACGGGAGCTGAGACTGTGTCGCGCCGGCACGAGTTCGCGGCGTGGTTGCGCAGAGAGCTCGCGCCACGACCGGGTCGAACCGCCGCCGCGACGCGCATCGCCGTCAACTGCGCGATCACCGTGGCAATCGCGATGATCTACGAGATTCCGCTGCCGGCGTACTCGGCCTACATCGTGCTGCTCCTCAGCTCTGAGGAATACATGGGCACGGTGATGATCGCCGTGGCCGGCACGATCGCATCAACCGTCGCCGTTCTGCTCTCGCTCGCCTTCTTCATGATCGATGCGTCGGAGCCCGCGCTGCGCATTCCTCTCATGGCGGTCAGCACCTTCGTAGCCATGTATCTGGTCCGCACTTCCCCGCTGGGACCCGTCGCTTTTCTCGCCGGATTCGTCCTCGTGCTGAGCCAGACGCTGATCGACGGCATTCCGTCGACCGAGCGATTGACGCGGCTGGTCCTGTGGCTCTGGGTGGTCGTGATGGTTCCGGTAATGCTCACGACAGCGGTCGAGCTCGCGCTGGGGAGGAGTCCGACCAAACTCGCGCTGCAAACCGCCTTGCGTCTGCTCGTCGCCGCGACGGCCATCTTGCGGGGACGAGATGCGCGCGAAGTCTCGGAACGGCAGGCCGAGGCGCTCCGCTTGATGGAGCTGCGGCAACACGCGCAAATGGCTGATCGGCGGCTACGCGGTCTCGCCGAAATCGACCATCGCCTGATCGAGACGCTGGTCGAGCTGCTGACTCTGCTGCACGCGCTTCCGGGCGACACCCCGCGCGAGGTCTGCGAGTGGCTTGCAGAGAGAATCTGGGAATGCCGTCGGGCGCTCGCCTCCGCGGACGCTCCGGTCCCGGTAGCACGGCAATTTCCTGCTGCGCTTGCAAGCGGGCTGAGCGGCGAGACGTTGTCGATTGTCACTGCGATCAATGACGCGATCGGCCGTCTCGGCGCCGACATCGCTCGCCGGCGCGCCGGAGCAGAAGCGCCGCGTCCGAAGACAAAGCCGCCACTGCTGGTCGCGGATGCGTGGAGCAATCCGGACCATGCGCGCTTCGCGCTCAAGACCACGATCGCCGTGATGGCGGCGTATTTCATCTACACCATGCTCGACTGGCCGGGCACAAGGACCTCGGTGACGACCTGCTTCTTCGTCGCACTGGGCAGCCTCGGCGAGACCATGCACAAGCTGACGCTGCGGCTCGGCGGCGCGCTGATCGGCGGTGCGGCGGCTCTTCTCAGCATCGTCTACGTGCTGCCGCAAATGACCGACATCGGCCAGCTTGCTCTGCTGATTGCAGCCGTGTCGTTCGTCAGTGGCTGGGTCGCTACCAGCAGCGAGCGGCTGTCCTATCTCGGCATGCAAATGGGATTCGCGTTCTTCTTAGGTGTCCTGCACGATTACGGTCCGACGACCGAGCTGACGACGGCGCGCGACCGCATCGTCGGCATCCTTCTGGGCAATGTGCTGATGACGATCGTGTTCAGCACGATGTGGCCGGTGAGCGCGCTCGACCGCGCGCGGCAGCTCCTGGGGCAAGCTCTGGGTGCGCTCGGCGAGTTGGTGCGCAACGCGACGCAGCCGCTGGCCGATGCGCGGCTGAGCGCGGTGCAGAAAGTCGTTCAGGCCCGGCATTTCGTTTCCATCGCGGCGTTCGAGACGCACTTGTTGCAGCGAGCACGCCAGCGGGAAACGTTCGAAGAGTCGGCTGTGCGCAGTCTGGACCGCTTGGCCGCGGCGGCCTTCGTGGTCGCGGCACAACCGAGTCGCGACGTCGGGGAGGCGGCTCGAATGCAGGATGCGACCGCATCGGCGTGGTTTGCTGACGCCGCACGGCGCGTGGCTGCGGGCGAGCCGCCGGCGCCGCCGCGTCGAGAGGAATCCGATGCACAGGCGGCCCTTGCGCCTGCGGCGCCCCAGTCACTGCGTGCGGCCATCGACGCCCGGACATTGCTGCAGCGAGAGATGGAAGATGTTTCTTTGGCGCCGACCTAGCGCGCTATCGCGACGACATCGCTTTCGCCCGCAAGGTGACTTCGGGCTGCGGTCGTGGGTGTGCGCAGCGATCGTCGCCGTGCTGCCGTGTTCTGCGCGGAGCGCGGACACATCGCAGCTTGCGCCGGCAACGCCAGAGAAGCCGTGGGTCATTCCATCGCCTGCCGAAGCCGTGATGCGAATCGAGGAATCGAACAAGCGGTCGGGCTTGCGGCGCCCTGCCGAGATTGAAGGCGGGAATGCGGTGGCGATCGAGCGTGGTCATCGCTACGACCTTGGCGAGCTCATCGATCTGGCGCAACGCATCAGCCCGGAGACCCACGAGGCGTGGGAACAGGCGCGCCAGGCCGCGTTCGCCGTAGGCTTGGTCGATAGCAGCTACGCACCCCAGGTCTCCATTGAAGCCATCGGTGGGTTTCAACGCACTCCGCTTCCGATCCCGAATACGCTGGTACCCAAGGGCTATTTCATCGCCAACACCAAAGAGCTGATTCCCATGCTGGCGCTGAAATGGCTGCTGTTCGATTTCGGCCGACGCGATGGGCTTGATCAGACGGCGCGCGCCAACTCCTTCGTCGCCAACGTCGCATTTACCGGCGCTCACCAGAAGCTGATCTTTACCGTGAGCCGCGCGTACTTCGCGCTAGGTGGCGCTCGCGGTCGTCTCGCTGCGGCGCGACAGGCACTGGCGAACGCGGAGATCGTGCAGGACGCGGCGCAATCGCGGCGCGACACCGGCGTGGGCACCGTCGTCAGCCTGGCTCAGGCGCAGCGGCAGACGGCGCAAGCGCGCTTCAATGCGATCAAGGCTGCGGGGGACGAACGCAAGGCGTACACGAACCTGATCGCCTCGATCGGTCTCGACGCCGACACGCAGATCGAAGTCGCTGATAGTTCGGAACGGCCGCTTCCCGCGGAGCCGCCAGAGCGTATCGAGCCGCTGCTGCAAGACGCGTTTGCGAATCGGCCTGACGTCATCGCCGCGCTGGGGAAGGTCGACGCCGCCGAGGGAGTGCTGAAGACCCGGAGGTCAGCCTACTATCCGGAAGTAGCGGTCACGGCGCAGGCATACCAGAATTTCGGCTCGCTCAGCACAGACGGCAGCCAGTATTACAACGTGAACAAGCCGGGCGGCAATATCCTGCTGACTCTCAAGATCCCCTTGTATGACGGCGGTGCTCGCGATTCCGGTACTGCGATCGCGCAGTCGGAGGTCGCTGCCGCGCGCGACAAGCTCGAGCAGGTACGCGACACCACTGTCCAGCAGGTGGTGAGCGCCTATAACGATCTCAAGACAAGTTTGGAAGCCTACGCTGCGGCGGTCGCCGTGCGCGAGGCCGCGCAGACCTCGTACGACGCGGCATTCGATTCTTATGTTCACGGAGTCGGAACCTACACCGAGGTCGCGACCGAGCAGTCGTCGCTTGCTCGCGCCGATGCGGAAACGGCAGACGCACACGCCAACGCCTTCACGGCCGCCGCGGCGCTGGCGCTAGCGACCGGTGCGATCCAGGCGAATGGAAGCGAACGGAGGTAGCTCGAGACGGTCGGTGGCGTTTCAACTTTCACGGGTATCCGAACCTACGAGTTAACTCGACGGGCTTTCGTGGACATTGGTCATTTCATGTTTGCCGCGGCCGTGACGACGGCCGCGTCGGCGGCCGCCATCGCCATTGCTAAAAGGCTCCAGCTCGGCTCTGTCGTTGCTCTGCTGATCGTCGGCATGGCCCTCGGACCGCATTCTCCGGTGCCTCTCTTCACCGAGCACATCGATGAGTTGAAGGCATTCGGCGACATCGGCGTCATGCTGTTGATGTTCACGGTCGGTTTGGACACCCGCCCCCAAAGCCTTTGGTCCCTGCGCCGATGGGTATTCGGATTGGGTGGAGCGCAATACGCAGCGACGAGCGCCGCACTCTTCGTATTCTTTACGGCAATCACCGCTTCGGTTTCGCATTGGCAGTCGGCGCTGATTGCAAGCCTCGCTTTGGCCATGAGCTCCGATGCGATCGCCCTTCCCGTGTTGCAAGAGCGCGGCGAAAGCACGTCGGCGCACGGTCGGGCTGTTATCGCCATCGACATCCTGCAAAGTTTCATGGTTGTCCCGGTCCTCGCGCTCGTTCCGATGTTGGGCGCAAGCGTGGCTTCAGGCGGGCATGGCCTCGACGTCGGCAAGACGCTTCAGATCGTCGCAGCGATCGCGGGTGTGTATGTGCTCGGCCGATTCGTGCTCCCGTGGGCGTTGACGCGAACCGCGCGCGATATCGGTCCCAGCGGTTTTGCTGCGGTCGTGCTTGCGGGCGTCTTCTTCGCCGCCTGGTGGATGGAATCGGTCGGCGTATCGATGGCGCTCGGGGCGTTCATGATCGGCATTCTGCTGTCGACGAGTGACTTTTCCGATCAGATCAAAGGCGCTGCGACGCGGGCGCGATTGTGGCTGATGGCAATTTTCTTCATTGCGATCGGCATGGCCATCGATTTGAAGCAGGTCGTGGCGCTCAAATCCGACCTGCTCCTCTACCTTCCGGCACTGCTGCTGATCAAGTTTGCGGTCGTCCTCGTGCTGGCGCGGTCCTTCGGTCTGGGACCACGGCCCGCGATACTGACCGCGGCATTGATGATGCCGCTCGACGAGATCGGTTACGTGATCCTCGCCAGTGCCAACGCCAACGGTCTCATCAGCGCAACCGACTACACGGTGGGCCTCACGGTGATTTCGTTCTCGTTCATCGTGTCGCCGTTAATAATCAATCTCGCGTATCGGCTAAGCGAGCGGTTGCCGCGCGCAAGCGTCGAACGCGCACCGCCGACCGTGCCTGTGGCTCCCGGCGCACCGGTCGTCGTCGCCGGCTACGGATACGTCGGCCGCGCGATTTGCATTGTGCTGCAACGCGCGAACATCGCCTACGTCGCTTATGAGACGAATCCGGAGTTCATCGCGAAGGCCTATGCAGCCAAACACAACGTTCACTACGGCGACCTGACCGATCCCACGCTAATGTCGGCAATCGCGATCGCTCGCACGCGTCTGGTCGTTGTCGCGTCGAGCGACTATCAATCATCCAAGACCGTGATCGGCAACCTTCAACGGTTCTACCCGCACGTGCCGGTGATGACAGCGGTGCAATATCTCGTACAGAGGGACGAGTTACGCGGCATGGGCATAACGGAGGTCGTCGCGCTGGCTCCGGAAGGTACGCTCAGTTTCGCCCGGGTAGCGCTGGTTCGATTGGGGCTTGCATCGAAAGAGGCTGACGCCGTGGTCGACTCGGTCAAGTCGGAGGATTACCTTGCTCTGCGCGGAAGCGGTGAACCCGAGCCGCAGAGCGGCACGCTACCGACTCCGCATCCTGCAGGACGCACCACGTGATGTCGGCTGTTGCATACCTATAGGCAGCCCAACGCAACCAGACTACTTGTAGCTCTACTAGCGTCATACGAAAGCGCTACCTGTACATTTCGAGCGGTGTCTTGGTGACAGTTGTCTGCCCTACTTCGATCAAATATCCGTCCGGATCGCGCATGTAGCAGCGCAGCTCCGTAGTATGGGTCTTTGGCTCGGTGATAAACGCTGCGCCTCGCGCGCGACAACGCTCGTAAAAGCGGTTGATATCAGTGACGCGCAGATTCAGGAAGATTGTCAGTTCGTTTGGATGCTTCGGCGGCGTCGCGACCACTTCGGGTTTGTCGTCGGTTGGCCCCCCTCCGACGTTGATCGTGAGCCAAATGTTTCCCAAACGTAGCAGGGCGGGTCTTCCGACGCTGGGTTCTCCCGCGCTCAGTACTTCTGCGCCGAGCACATCACGATAAAACGCAGTCGACCGGGCGACATCGGCAGCGATCAGCGTAGCGGTGACGACGTATTCGAGTCCGGGCTCAATCGTTGTGACTGCTTGCATGATGAATTCCTCTGCTGGACATTCGCGTAGTATATGCTGTTGGATAGGGCGTAAGCAGCGTTCTCATACGCGCTCTTAAGCAACCGTCGCTCATCATCGAGGAGAACCCATGCCACTCGTGCGAATCGACCTGCCGCAATCCATCGATGCCGAGACGGCCCAAAGGATCGGCGAGACGATCAACAAGGTAATGATCGAAGTCATCAACGTACCCGCGGGCGACAAGTTCCAGATCATCACGCGGCATCCGCCCGAGGGACGCAACCTGACCTCGGAATATCTCGGCATCCACTATTCCAGCAACATGGTCTTGATCCAGATTACGCTGAACCAGGGCCGAACGGTAGAGATGAAAAAGACCTTCTACAGGCGCGTGGCAGACGACGTCGCCAAGCTGGGCCTGCGCAAGCAAGACGTGTTCATTAATCTCGTCGAAGTACCGAAGGAGAACTGGTCATTCGGCAATGGCGAGATGCAATACGGTCCACAGTAACACGGTAACGAGACGGGTGATCTGCCGAGTTGATCGACTTTTGCCTGCAACTTGGGTCCGCGCGTTATAGTGGCAAAGGAGGAGAGTCTCGAGTGTCCGTTGAATGGCAAGGCGATCACAAGCTGCTCGGAGATGAGAAGGTGGCTTTTGAGCAGGAGCTCGAACGGCTCGGTCTCGACCCGAGTAACTTCCTCGTGGAGGTCCGCCGCGAGCCTGGCGTTGCGGGCGCTGACGCACCCAACGCGATACGATACAGCGTATTCATCACCGACTTGGCTCACCTCGAAAATGAGACGTGCAAGCTCCACGGCGGGCATGGGAAGGACTGGATAGAGCAGTACGGCAAGATCGTAACGAGGCACCGCTAGCCGCGTCCGACGCATAGGCTGGCCTGTCACAAAGCGCACGATCGCGGGTAAATCGAAGATGACGCAGCCGCACTCATTCGAGCTGACGGTTCCAGCGAACGCCACCGATCACTCGATCGGCCCGGCGAACGCTCTCCTCACCGTCACCGAGTATGGTGATTTCGAGTGTCCGAACTGCAAGCAGGCAGCGCCGGGTGTCAAGCTGCTCCTGCATCATTTCGAGGGTCGCATACGGTTTGTTTTTCGCCATTTTCCGCTGGAGGAAGTCCATCCCCATGCATTACACGCGGCGCAAGCGGCCGAATGTGCGGGTGGGCAAGGCAAGTTCTGGCCGATGCACGATCTGCTGTTCGAGAACCAAGAGCATTTGAAGTTACCTCAGTTGCGCGGCTACGCAGAGCGGCTCAACGTCGATCTGCAGCGCTACTCTGCCGAGATGGCAGACCAGGTCTACTTGCAAAGAGTTCGAGAACACATGCAAAGTGGGCGTGAGAGCGGAGTTCGCGCTACGCCGACCTTCTTTGTCAACCGCCGCATCCAGGACGTCTCATTCGGTTTGGGCTCCCTGTTTGATGCCGTGGAGGCGGCGCTGCGACGCTGACGGTTGAGGCCCTTGGTGATCTTGCCGAGGGATGCCGGTCACGTTTCGACCGGTCTCCTTGACCGCGGTGTTCGTGTCGATTGACACGATGCCTCGCGCTTTTGACATTTCCGCGTCGTCCACCTGAACCAGACTCTGCCTGCGAAGCGGCTAGAGCCCGGGGAGACAACGATGAACTGTTCACTTACAACGATCCGTCGGGTCGCCGGCGTGGGATTGCTGGCTGCAGCTGCGTTGTCGACGGGCACGGCAAGTGGAGCGGATGGCCAAGGCGACAAGAGTCTCAGCCAGCAAGTCTTCGATACCATGATTCAAGTGCACGGAGCCAATCCGGCGTATCGCACCGCGCACGCAAAAGGAGTGGTATGCCAGGGAACGTTCACACCCTCGAAGGACGCGGCCAGCCTCTCCAAGGCGGCTCATTTCCAGGAAGCCTCAGTCCCCCTCACCGTTCGCTTTTCGGACGCCTCGCCCGATCCTTTCATTCCTGATAACTCGCCCAACGTGGGTCCGCGCGGAATGGCGATTCGATTTAATCTGTCTGGTGGCGGGGCAACCGATATGGTCTTGCTCTCGCATAACGGGTTCATCGTTGGTACCCCTGAGGATTTTCTGGCTGTTCAAAAAGCCATCGTAGCGACCGATCCCAGCAAACCTCACCCATGGCCTATAGAGGCGTTCATCGGCTCACATCCGCTCGCCGCCAAGTTCGTGCAGGAGACCCAGGCAACGCCTGCCAGCTTCGGCACCCAAGCCTTCTTCTCCAATAACGCATTCATTTTTGTTAACAAGCAGGGGCTGAAGCAGGCAGGACGCTACAAGCTGCTGCCCGCTGCCGGGGTGCATAATCTCAGCGAGGCGGACGCAGCAACCAAGTCGCCCAATTTTCTTGCCGAGGAGTTAAAGTCACGTCTGGCGAGCGGCCCGGTCAACTATCGCATGATTGTCCAGCTCGCCAACGCCGGGGATCCTACCAACGATCCCTCGCTGGTTTGGCCCGACGATCGCAAGACGATTGATCTCGGCACGATCAGCATCACTTCCGTGGATGCCGACAGCGATGCAGCCCAGAAGACCCTGGTGTTTTTCCCGACCAACCTGACAGACGGGATCGAGCTCTCTGATGATCCATTCCCCGCGCTGCGAACGAGTGTTTACGCGCTGTCCTTTGCCCGACGCAGGCAACACTGACCGGAGGACGATTCGAGGGAAGGGCTGGCTGGGGTTTGCGGTTGTCCGAGGCGTTCGTGTCCATTGACATGATCCCGGCGGTGCCGGACACACGCGAGTTGCTGATTCGCGAGAGAATAGCGATCGCAAAGCTCCTGCAGCTCGGGGGTTCGCCACGCCTTTCGGGGAATCGACAGCTATGACCAGCAGGTACCGACTCACGCTCGTCGCGGGATGGGGACTCGCGCTCGGGATTGCCTCGATGTGTTTGACCGGCTGCAAGGGCAGTGCGCAGCCTCCGGCGCCGCCTCCACCTGAAGTCTCGGTGATCGAGGTCAAGCCCGGGCCGGTGACGGTCTATGACGAGTATGTCGCACAGACGCAGGCGCCGGACACGATCGAAATCCGCAGCCAGGTGACGGGACTGCTCGAGCGTCAGGCGTTCGCCGACGGCTCGCGCGTCAAAAAAGGCGATCTCCTCTACATCATCGATCAGCGACCCTTCGAAGCGCAGCTTGCGCAGGCCAAGGCGAGCCTCGCCCAAGCCGAGGCGAATCTGGTCAACGCCAAACAGAACCTGGCGCGCAATTCGCGCCTGATCGCGCAGAAGGCGGTGAGCCAGCAAGACTATGACACCGCGGTGGCGCAGGAGCGCTCCAGCGGGGCGCTGGTGGAGGCGCAGAAAGCGCTTCTGCGCAATTCGGAGCTCAACCTCGAGTTTGCGACGCTGCGCGCCTCGCGCGATGGCTTCATGAGCAGCTCGCTGGTCAAACCGGGTTCCTTGATCACTGCCCAGCAGACGCTCCTCACGACACTGTACTCGAGCGACCCGATGTGGGTGAACTTCAGCATCAGCGAGGACAAGCTGCTGGAGCTGCAGAAGACGCTCAAGCACCCGCCCGGAGAGCGGCCGGAAACGGCGCCACCTTTTCATCTTCGGCTGGCCGACGGGACCGACTACGCGCTTCCAGGCAAACTCAATTTCGTCGACGCCACCATCGATCCCAAGAGCGGGACGCTGCAGGTGCGCATCTCGGTGCCCAATCCCGATCGGATTTTGCGGCCCAATCTTTTCGTGCGCGTCATCGTCGCCGCATTCGAAAACCCGAACGCGATCCGCATCCCGCAGCAGGCAGTGCAGGAGCTTCAGGGACTCAAATCGGTTTATGTGGTGACTGCGGAGAACAAGGCGGAATCTCGACCGATCGCAGCAACTTACCGTGTCGGCAATGATTGGGTCGTCGCCAGCGGCTTGAATGCCGGCGATCGGATCGTTGTCGAGGGGGTCGGCAAGCTCAAGCCAGGGGCGCCGGTGAAGCCGGTCATGATCGAGGCCGTGGCCAGCGCACCGGCTCAAGATCCTGCTGCTTTGCCGCCGAAGAAAGAAGCGAAGAAGTAAGGAAAACGGGTCTAGCGCCGATGCCGAGCACACACCGCGTCGCATAGTTCTTCAGGGATCGAGCGATGTTCAACTATTTCATCGAGCGACCGGTCTTTTCGACCGTCATCGCGCTGGTGATGATTCTGGTCGGCACTCTGGCGGCGCTGAACCTTCCGATCGCCCAGTACCCGCAAGTCGTCCCGCCGCAGGTCACGGTGAGCACGAGCTTTGCAGGTGCCAATGCCGACGTCGTCGCCCAGTCGGTTGCCGCTCCGATCGAGCAGCAGGTCAATGGCTCGCAGGACATGCTCTACATGAGCTCGAAGAGCGGCAACGACGGTTCCTACACTCTCACGGTGACCTTCGACATCGGCACCGACAAGAACATCGACCAGGTGGAAGTGCAGAACCGTGTCGCGATCGCGCAGAGCCAGCTTCCCGCTGACGTGATCCGCAACGGGATCAGCGTTCGCAAGACGACCACCGACTTCCTCGAGGTGATCGCGCTCACTTCTCCCGAGCGCAAGTACGACGCGGTGTTCCTGAGCAACTACGCGCTGATCAATCTCTACGACGCACTGGGGCGCGTGCCCGGCGTCGGACAGGTTCGCATCTTCGGTGCTCGCGATTACAGCATGCGCATCTGGCTCAATCCGGAGCGAATGGCGCGGCTCGGTGTCACGGCCTCAGACATTGCGAACGTGGTGCGCGAGCAGAACGTTGTCGCGCCGGCCGGCGGCCTGGGTTTGCCGCCGATCCCGCAGGGGCAGCAGATGCAGTACACGGTGTTCGTGAAGGGCCGGCTGGCAGCCGCCTCTGAGTTCGAGAATATCATCCTGAGGGAAGCCGGGAACGGCCAGGTCGTTCGACTCAGGGACGTAGCCCGCGTCGAACTGGCTGCTGCCGACTATTCGATCAGCGGGGCCAACGACGACATTCCCGCGGCGTTGATCGGCATCTTCCTGCAGCCGGATGCCAACGCGCTCGACGTCGCCAAGAAGATCAGGCAGGTACTGGACGAGCAGGCTCCGCGCTTTCCGCCCGGCATGGTGTACAAGATTCCATACAGCACCACGCCGTTCGTCACCGAGTCGCTCAAAGAGGTGATCAAGACGCTCGGCATCGCCTTCGTGCTTGTCATCTTTGTCGTCTATTTGTTCCTGCAGAGCTGGCGTGCGACATTGATTCCGATCCTGGTCGTGCCCATTTCGCTCATCGGGACCTTCGGCGCGTTCGCGGCGCTCGGCTTTTCCATCAACACCCTCACGCTGTTCGGACTGGTCCTTGCCATCGGTATCGTGGTCGACGACGCAATCGTCGTCGTGGAGGCCGTGCAGCAGCGCCTGGACGCCGGCGGGCTGACGCCGATGGAGGCAACCAAGTCGGCAATCGCCGATGTGGGTGGCCCGGTGATTGCGATCGCGCTGGTGCTCGCGGCGGTGTTCGTGCCCGTCGCGTTTCTAGGAGGCCTTACCGGGCAACTCTACAAGCAATTTGCGCTCACCCTTGCCGTGTCCGTGATCCTGTCGGCCATCTGCGCGCTGACCTTCACTCCGGCGATGTGCGCGCTGCTGCTGATACCGGTGGAAGAAGCTCATCCACGGCACGGCCCGCTCGGGTGGTTTTTCGCCAAGTTCAACGACCTGTTCGACCGCTCGCGTAACGGTTATGTAAAGAGCGTCTCGCAAATGGAGCGCCATGCGGTGATCGTCATGCTCACCTTCGGCGCGCTGCTGATCGCGGTCTGGGGACTCATTTCGACGCGCCCGACCGGCCTGGTGCCGCCTGAAGACCAGGGCTATGTCATCGCACTCGTCAACCTGCCTTCCGCTGCCTCGCTGGAGCGCACCAATGCCGCAATGTCGGCGCTCACGCGTATCGCGCGCGACACTCCAGGTGTAGACGGCGTCGTCTACATCAGCGGCTTCAATCTGCTGACCGGCCAATCGGTTTCGTATAACGGCACCGCGTTTATTCGGCTCAAGCCCTGGGACGAGCGCAAGAAGCGTCCGGAGCAGGTGGGCAGCCTGGTGGGTACCTTGATGGGACGCCTCAACGGGGAGATCAAGGACGCCCAGATCCTCGTGCTCAATCCACCGCCTATCCGCGGCTTGAGCACGGCTGGCGGCTTCACGTTCGTATTGCAGAATCGTCTCAGCGCGGATCCCGCGCAGTTGTCGCAGGTCCTGCAGGGGCTCCTGACCGAAGCGCGCAAGCATCCTGAGATCGGGTTCGTCTACAGCGGCTTCGATCCGCGCATCCCACAGATCGAATTTCAGGTCGACCGCGACAAGGTCAAATCGTTAAGTGTACCGCTGAACGACGTTTTCTTTGCGCTGCAAACCTTCCTCGGCAGCTACTACATCAACGACTTCAATCTGTTTGGACGCACTTATCGCGTCCAGGCCCAGGCCGATGGAGCACAGCGCACCGCGCCCGATGATGTCAACCGTTTTTACGTGCGCAGCGACAACGGAACGATGGTGCCGCTCTCGACGCTGGTGAGCAGCCGGCCGATCAACGGTCCGCAGTACTTCGAGCGCTACAACGTCTATAGCTCTGCGACCATCAATGGAAGCAACGCGCCGGGCTACAGTTCCGGGCAGGCGATCGCAGTGATGGAGCAACTCGCAAGCACGTTGCCTCCCGGTTTCGCCTATGAATGGAGCGAGGCGACCTACCAGGAAAAGAAGACCGGCGGCCAGACGGGTTATATCTTCGCCGTGTCACTGCTGTTCGTGATCCTGGTGCTCGCGGCGCTCTACGAGAGCTGGGCAATGCCGGTCGCCATCCTGCTGGTGATCCCGTTCGGCGTGTTCGGCGCATTCATGGGGCTGCTGCTGCGAAACCTGGACAACAATGTCTATACCCAGATCGGACTGATCATGCTGATCGGCCTCGCGGCCAAGAACGCCATCCTCATTGTCGAATTCGCCAAAATCAAGCGCGAGCAAGGCGAATGCATCGAGCAGGCCGCGTTGGACGGCGCCAAGCTCAGGATACGGCCGATCCTGATGACCTCGTTCGCTTTCATCCTGGGCTCCGTCCCGCTTGCCATCGCGTTGGGTGCGGGAGCGGGAGCGCGGCAGGCGCTTGGAACCGCGGTCGTGTTCGGCATGCTCGTCGCGACTCTGGTCGGCGTGTTTTTCATCCCGGTGTTCTATGTGCTGGTGCAACGCGTGAGCGAGCGTCAATGGCCGTTCAAGCGGCCCGACGCTGCGGCGCTGAATGCATTGGATAAAACATGCGCAGATATGGCTTCGCGGCCAGCGCCATCGCATGGCGACTGAAGCGAGCGTGACCATGCCTGATTCGAGCCTGAGCATGGTGAGCGCGCGCATCGGCGCGTTGCTACTCAGCGCAGCCTTGTCTGCATGCATGGTCGGACCCGACTATCGGCGCCCCGACATCGACGTGCCCGCGGCGTGGCGCCTCGGACCGACCGAGGCAGCCGAGATCTCGAACATCGCCTGGTGGGACCAGTTCGACGACCCCGTTCTGTCGAGCCTGGTGCGGACGGCGCTCGCCAACAACAAGGATCTCAAGGTCGCGACCGCCAACGTCGATCAGGCTGCAGCGCAACTCGGCATCGTGCGCTCCGCTCAGTTTCCCCAAGTGGACGCCAACGCCTCAGCGACACGCCAGGGCATCAGTCAGACCACGTTCGTCGGAGCCCCGGTCGCTACGCACATTTTCAACAACTATGCGGTGAATCTTTCGGCCAGCTTCGAACTGGACATCTGGGGCAGGCTCCGCCGCGCGACGGAGTCAGCGCAAGCAAGCCTCCTGGCAAGCGAGCAGGGCAGGGGCACAGTGGTATTGACGCTGGTCACTACGGTGGCCAGTGGATACATCCAGCTCCGCTCGCTCGATCGGCAGCTCGAAATCGCGCAATACACGTCGCGGAGCCTGGGTGAGGCGGCTCGCCTGCAAAAGGTGCGGTTCGAAGAGGGTGCAGTCCCCGAAAGCGACTACCAGCAAGCCGAATCGCAATACCGCGAGGCCTTGGCCCGCGTGCCCGAGTTCGAGCGACAGATCGCACAGCAGGAAAACTTTATCAGCGTTCTGCTCGGCCAGAACCCCAGTCCGATCGCGCGCGGGCGCGCTATCGATGCGCTGCTCTTCCCTGTCATACCTGGCGGCTTGCCCTCATCGCTGCTCGAGCGCCGTCCCGACATCCGTCAGGCCGAGGAAAATTTGATCGCCTCCAACGCCGACATCGGCGTGGCCAAGGCAGCGTACTTCCCCGACATCAGCATCACCGGCATGCTTGGGCTGGCGAGCGAGCAATTCTCTGATCTGTTCAAGGGCGCCTCCAAGACCTGGTCGTTCGGCGCCAGCCTGTTGCAACCGATTTTCAACGCAGGCCGCATCGACAGTCAGGTTGCGCGGGCCGAGGCTCTGCAGCGTGAGGCTCTTTACACGTACGAGAAATCGATCATCAGCGCATTCCAGGATGTGGAGAATGCCCTGATCGACCGGACCAAATTCGGGCAGATACGCGAGGAGCAGGCGAAGAATGTGGCGGCGCTGCAAAAATTCCGCGATCTGGCCGATCTGCGCTACCGCGAGGGCGCGACCATCTACCTGGAGGTTGCCACCGCCGAGCAATCGTTGTTCAATGCTCAGCTGGAATACGTCGCCACGCAATCGCAACTCTTCCAGGCGTACGCCAATCTGTACAAGGCGATGGGGGGCGGCTGGGTCCAGGAAGCGGAGCAGCTCGCTGGAAGCCCGGCGGAGACCACAGGTGCGAAGTAGCAAGCTTGAATCGCTTGAATGAGCGAGCCGCGCGAGGCGAAGCCGAGCGTAGGGCCGAAGGCCGCGACGGCGAGCGGTTGATGCGAGGCCGACACATGGTTGCATCGATCTGGTACTGTCGGCTCAAGGAGGCCGAGGAATGAACAAGCCAGTCTCACTCCTCGACGAACTGCGCACCCAATACGAAACGGCGCGTGCATCGACGCACGACCACGCGGACGTCGAGGGCTATCAGGCGATCGACGCCCGATTGCGCAAAGCGTTTCGCTGGCTGGAAAAGGCAATCACGTACCTGAGCGGCGTCAAGCCTCCGATCGAACATCAATTCGATCTAGGCCACGGGCTCGTGTTCCAGTCTCCGCGCTTCGGGCATGGTTCGGTAGGACAGCACGAGCATCGGATCGTCGGTTTCCCGGTGCTCGACGAGATCAACATCTACTACGAAATCACGGCGTCCAAGCCGCTTTCGATTGAAGTCGCGCCGGGCATGGTGCAGTCTGCCGAAAAGGCGCTCGACGACGCGGGGCTCCAGTACACCACCCGCAGAGTCGAGGAATCGAGCGGAAGTCTGCGCAAGTGCTCGTTTTCGGTCCCTCCGGCGATACGGGCGATGGTCTCGTTTCGAGCCGATTATCAAACCGGCGTCGTTCCCGTTACGCTGGTCAATGTGGATCGCTTCGACCGCGTCACGCTGGAATTCCACAGCAACATGATCGAAGAGCCCATCCTCGAGGATCTCGTTCGTCTCATCCTGGGCCGCGATTCGGCATTCCTCCGCCGCGCGCCCGTAGCGGGACTGCACAACCGCACCGAAACTGCCTGAGAGCGGGCTCGCTGTAGCGCGCCTGCCGAGCATGGTGACCGCAGACCTGCGCCAGATCGTCGAAGGTGTGCTGCTCGTATTCGCCGCGCTTTTTCCCATCGTCAATCCGTTGGGCGGCGCACCGATATTTCTCGCCATGACTAGCGACTACACGGCCGAGGAACGAGCATCGCTGGCGACGCGGGTAACCGTCAACGCGTTCTTTCTATTGGTGGCGTCGGTGGCCACGGGAACCTATGTACTGGAATTCTTCGGGCTGTCCATACCGGTGGTCCAGGTTGCCGGCGGCTTGATCGTCAGCGCGCTGGGCTGGCGCCTGCTCCAAGATCCGAGCCCGACCGAGGCGCACACGGCAACAAACGCACCGCGCGATCGCAACCTGGCGTTCTACCCGTTGACGATGCCGCTCACCGTCGGCCCGGGCTCGATCTCGGTGGCGATAACGATCGGCGCCAATCACCCGGACAGCGTGCGGTCGCTGCTGATCAATATTCCGGCCATATTGATCGGCGTAACCCTCGTGGCGGCGACGGTATTTGTGGCGTTCCGCTACGCGGATCGCCTGAGCCGGGTGCTCGGAGAGACCGGGATGAGCGTGTTGCTGCGCCTCACCGCATTTATTCTTCTCTGTATCGGTGTGCAGATCGTCTGGAATGGTGCGAGCGCGCTGCTGCGATCCCTTCCGGGTTAGCTGACTCCGACCTCGATATCGACCGCCTCCCGCGCCTGCTTGCGGCGCGCAAGTATGTCCTTCGTCCGGCGAGCCGCAAATAGAACGATGTAGTCCGGGATGCGTGCGGTTGCTTTAAGTCGTGCGAATTCGTGCTCATAGACCTTTTTCACAATCGGCAATGGCTGATGAATCTTCTGCGCCAGAGAAACGACCACATCGGCATTGAATGCTCTCTCATTCGGGGTGACGAGCTGTGACATGAGCATGATCTTTTGTTGGACGATGCTTGATTCGATCGGGATGCGACCGTGATGTTCCGCCCATTCTTCCTTAGCACCGCAAATACCATCGATGAGCCCCGATAGAAGCACTGGTGAGATTGAACTGAATTGAATGCGAGCCAGAAGTCCCTAGTTATTCTTCCACGGACATTGTGGTTATTATCTCCGACAGTACACGTGACGTGCCCGCCGTTAACGCTGAGGTGACTCTCGGTTTTCCCGGCAAACGATGAGCATCGCGAGGCACGCGCAGGCGAACAGCGCAGCCGACAAAGCGATCGCGGTGCGCGTTCCAAAGATGAATCTATGCGCGAGAAGCGATCCGAACAGTGACACGCCGAGCACGCTCCCCGTTTGTCGCGATGAATTCAGGACGCCCGATGCGACCCCGGAGCGTTCCTTCTCTACGCTGCCAAGGAGTGTCGCGGTCAGAGGAGGCACGATCGCACCCAGCCCAGCGCCCATGGCGATCAGCGGAATAACCATCGATGTATAAGGTGTCCCCTGCTTGATTCCGAGCAGGGCCACGCAGGCGACCCCGGCCAGAGCGGCGCCGATGGCGATGGTATTGCGCGCGCCGATTGAACGGGAAATCCGCGCGGCGGAGAGATTCGCGACAAGCACCGCCACCATCAGCGGTGCGAATGCAAGTCCGGTTTGCAGCGGCGAATACCCGTTCTGCCGCTGAAAATAGAGGCTGAATACGAAGATCAGGCCGTAGAACGCCACGTTCACGAGCAGCCCTACGATGGACGTGACCGTGAAGCGTCTCCGCTTGAAGAGCGCTAACGGAAGCATCGGTTGCTCCGATTTCCGTTCGGCGGAGACGAAAAGATGCACGAGCGTGACAAACGCGAGCAGTCCGATGATGACCGGAAGACGAGTCCATCCAATCGAGCCGCCTTCGATCAACACCGCGGCGAGACAGCCGAGGGCGAGAATGGCAGTCGCCTGCCCGGAGAGGTCAAGCTCACGCGATGGAGTGGCCGTCGTCTCCGACACGTAGCGCCATGTGAGCCAAAGGCCGATCAATCCGATCGGCAGATTGATGAGAAAGATGCTGCGCCAGCCCACGGCGGCGATGAGCGCACCTCCGACCAGCGGTCCCGCGGTTATGGAGAAGCTCGCGCCAGCGGCCCACACGCCGACTGCCCATGCTCGCTCACGCTCTCCGTGGTAGCTATGATTGAGCAACGCCAGGGAATTGGGAATTAGCATCGCGGCGCCCACGCCCTGGATCGCTCTGGCCGCGATCAGAATGGGAACCGTCGTCGCAAGTGCACAGCCCAGCGATGCCAAAGTGAAGATCGCGAAGCCCGCGACAAAAACTCTTTTCGCGCCGACCCGGTCGCCGAGCGCGCCTGCCGTCAGGATGAACGATGCGAAGGTGATTGTGTAAGAGGTCACGACCCATTGCAACGTGGAGACGCTTCCGGAGAGCGCTCTAGCAATACTGTCGAGGGCCGTGTTGACGATGGTGACGTCGAGCTGCACCACACTGAAGCCAAGGCTCGCTGCAACGAGCGTCGTCGACGCGTCGCTACGCCGCGTAACGGAGACCAATGCCATATGCGTCGGAACCAATGGGTTCTGGCAAAGTTCCCCGCGGTGAATCGCCCGAGCGCGAGCATCGAGTCGCACAGTAGTAGTTTTTCCGCTAAGCTTTCTTTAGAGAAGAGCGTATAGTCGCTGGTGCGCAAAGCTTAGGTCTGCAGGAGCCCATGATCCGGCTTTGCATCGGTTTTCCGTCCGGATCCAAGCATCGTAAGTTGCCCTCCTTTCCTTCGAGCCTTTCCCTCATCGTGAATCTCGATTCTTGTAACGTGGTGGCATAGGAACACGCGGCTATGGCAGCGGACCAACAAACGGTGACGAACAGAATGCGGGATACTGGCATGGGCTCCGAGCCTGCGCCCGCCCTGCTCAAACAATACGGTTGTGGCGACGTTCAGTTCACAGGGCACGATGGACTCTATGGCCGTCATCTGCTGTTCGACAACGTCATCAATCCCCGGACGGCCGGAGCGCGCGCGCAGTTCGAGGCGGCCGCGCGCTCGGTGCGCGACGTCCTGTCTCAGCGCTGGGTTCTCACGGAAGAAACCTATCGGCACGAGAACCCGAAGCGCGTCTACTACCTGTCGATGGAATTTCTCATCGGGCGCTCGCTTGCCAACAACGTGATCAACCTGCTGCTCGATCCGGTCGTGCAACACACAGTGGAGAGCAAGCATCTCGACGAGGTGGGCATCCTCGAGCAGGAGCCGGATGCCGGCCTCGGCAACGGCGGACTGGGCAGGCTTGCGGCGTGCTTCCTCGATTCCATGGCCACCCTGCAGCTCCCCGCGATGGGTTACGGGCTGCGCTACGAGTACGGCATCTTCCGTCAATCGATCCGCGACGGCTGGCAGCAAGAACATCCGGACAACTGGCTGCGCCGCCCCGACCCGTGGGAAGTCGCGCGCTTGCCCGAGTGCGTCGAAGTGAAGCTCGGATGTTCGTTCGCCTTGCGCGAGGGCGGAATGCAAGTTGTCCCGAACCTGCCGTCCAGTCTTATCGGCGTTCCCTTCGACCGGCCGGTGGTCGGATATGGCGGGAAGACGGTGAACACGCTGCGGCTCTGGGGCGCCGTGGCGCCGGACTACTTCGACTTCAAGCGCTTCAGCGGAGGCGAGTTCGTCGCCGCATTCGCCGAGACGCTCGCCGCCGAAACGCTGACGCGTGTCCTGTATCCGGACGACACCACCCTTCAAGGACAGGCGCTGCGGTTCCTGCAGGAGTATTTCCTCGTCGCGTGCTCGCTTGCCGATCTGGTGCGCAGGTTCCGCTCATCCAACGCCGACTGGCGCGCGCTGCCGGAGAAGGTGGCGATTCAGCTCAATGACACCCATCCTACTCTGGCCGTGCCGGAACTGATGCGGATTCTGCTCGACGACGCGGGCCTAAGCTGGGACGAAGCGTGGGACCTCACCCGGCGCACCCTCGCGTACACCAACCATACGCTTTTGCCCGAGGCGCTAGAGCGGTGGCCGCTCGAGTGGTTCCGGACCATTTTGCCGCGCCATCTTGAAATCGTGTTCGAGATCAACCGGCGCCTGCTGGACGATGTCCGTGCGCGATTCCCCGGCGACGAGGGGCGTGTCGCCCGCATCAGCGTGATCGAGGAGGGACAAGCAAAGCATGTGCGGATGGCCAACCTCGCGATCGTCGGTTCGCACAGCACCAACGGCGTCGCGGCGATCCACTCCAGGTTGCTGCGGTCGATGACCGTCAGGGATCTCGCCGAGATGTTTCCGGAGCGCTTCAACAACAAGACCAACGGCGTTACGCCGCGACGCTGGCTGCGCCTGTCGAACCCGTCCCTTGCGCGCGCGATCACCGCAGCTATCGGCGAGAGCTGGATCACCGACCTGGCTGAGCTGCGACGCCTCAAACCGCTCGCCGACGACGCCGCATTCTGCGGCGAGGTCCGCAGGGCGATGCGTGCGGCCAAAGCCAGGTTCGCAGACTGGCTCAAGGCGACCAGCGGCGTAAGCGTCGACCCCGACACCATTTTCGACTGTCAGATCAAGCGCATTCACGAATACAAGCGGCAGCTTTTGAACGCGCTGCGGATCGTCGTGCTCTACCAGCGGCTGCGTGCAAACCCGAACCTCGAAATGGTACCGCGCACGTTTTTCTTCGCTGGGAAGGCGGCGCCGGCGTACCACCTCGCGAAAGTGATCATCAAGTTCCTCAACAACCTCGCCGGCACCGTCGATGGCGATCCCGCAGTCGGGGGGAAGCTCAAGGTCGTGTTCCTGCCCGAGTACAACGTCTCGCTCGCCGAACGGCTCATTCCCGCTGCCGACGTGTCGAACCAGATCTCGACCGCCGGTTACGAGGCCAGCGGCACGAGCAACATGAAGTTCATGATGAACGGCGCGCTGACGCTTGGCACCCGGGACGGGGCGACGATCGAGATGGCGGAGGAGGCGGGCGAAGAGAACTTTTTCCTGTTCGGCCTGACGGCGCAGCAGGTCGCGGGCAGTCGGGGTTGGTACAACCCGCACTGGCATTATGACAACGATCCCGAAACGCGGGCCGCGCTCGACTTGATCTTCGCCAACTATTTCAGCCGCTACGAGCCGGGGGTCTTCGAGCCGCTGCGCGACGCTCTGCTCACGCGGGGCGATTACTACATGCACCTTGCGGACCTCAAGTCCTATCTGGACGCCGATGCGCGACTCGTAGCGCTCTACGGCAAGCCCGATGCATGGGCGCGGAAGAGTATCCTTAACATCGCAGCCTCCGGGAAGTTTTCGAGCGATCGAACCATCTCCGAGTACGCGGCCCAGATCTGGAACGCGCAGCCCTGTCCGGTGCGATAAAGCGACAACCATGGCTCTGTCCCCGCTTGCCGGCAAGCCGGCGCCCAAGGAGTTGCTGGTTGATCCGGCACTGCTCGAGCGCGAGTACTACGCGCGCATACCCGACTTGTCGAATGCCAGCCAGCGCGTGAGCTTTGGCACCAGCGGCCACCGCGGGTCACCGCTCGCAGGTTCGTTCACCGAAGCTCACATCCTGGCGATCTCCCAGGCCATTTGCGACTATCGGACCATGCGCGGCACGAGTGGACCGCTGTATATGGGCAAGGATACCCACGCCGTCTCTGCACCGGCGGAGCGCACGGCCCTCGAAGTGCTCGTCGCCAACGGAGTCGAGGCCGTCATTCAGAGCAACAATGGGTTCACGCCGACGCCGGCAATCTCGCGGACGATTCTGGTTCATAACCGGGGCCGGACCGATCGGCTCGCCGACGGGATTGTCATCACGCCGTCTCACAATCCCCCGGAAGACGGCGGTTTCAAATACAACCCGCCGAACGGCGGACCCGCCGATACCGATGTCACGCGATGGATCGAGGATCGTGCGAACGAGCTTTTGCGCGGAGGAGATGCGGGTGTGAAGCGCGTTCCCCTGGCCACGGCCCGGAAGTCCATGCGCGAAGAAGATTTTCTGATGCCGTACGTCCTGGATCTGCGCAACATCGTCGACATGGAGGCGATCCGCGGCGCCAAGTTACGTCTGGCGGTCGATCCGCTAGGCGGGGCTGCGGTCCATTACTGGGAGCCCATCAACACGGTTTACGGCCTCGACATTGCGGTGGCCAATCCGAGGGTTGATCCTACCTTCTCGTTCATGACCGTGGACCACGACGGCAAGATCCGGATGGACTGCTCGAGCCCCTACGCGATGGCGGGCCTGGTCGCGCTCAAGGACCGTTATCAGGTTGCCTTCGGCAACGACACCGATGCCGACCGCCACGGCATCGTCACTCCCTCGGCAGGGTTGATGAATCCGAATCATTACCTCGCCGTGGCGATACGGTATCTCCTCAGCCATCGCCCTGCGTGGCCGCGCGGCGCCGTCGTCGGCAAGACACTTGTTTCGAGCGGGATGATCGACCGCGTCGTCGCAAGCTTGCGCCGGCAGCTCTCCGAGGTGCCCGTGGGATTCAAGTGGTTTGCGCCCGGCCTCTTCGACGGCTCGTGCTGCTTCGGCGGGGAGGAGAGCGCCGGCGCAAGCTTCCTGCGACTGGACGGCACCGTGTGGACCACCGACAAGGACGGCCCGATCATGGACCTGCTCGCTGCCGAGATCACTGCGCGGACCGGAAAGGATCCGGGCGAGCATTACGCCGAGCTCACGCGCGAGTTCGGGGTGCCACTCTACACTCGCATCGACGCACCTGCGACTCCGGCGCAGAAAGCGCGGCTCGGCAAGCTCGCTCCAGCCGACGTTACCGCGGCGCAACTCGCCGGCGAGCCGATCACCGCGAAGCTCACGGCTGCACCAGGCAACGGCGCCCCCATCGGTGGGCTCAAGGTTGTGGCGCAAAGCGGGTGGTTTGCGGCGCGCCCTTCGGGCACCGAAGACGTCTACAAGATCTACGGCGAGAGCTTTCGCGACCAGCGCCACCTCGAAATGATCGTTGCCGAAGCGCAGGCTATCGTCGGCGCCACAATGGCGCAGGCGGTGTGATGGACGAAATCGTGCTGCTGCTGGAGGCCGGCCTGAACCGATGAAGCGCTTTGCCATTGGCCTCCTTTGTGCTGTTGGCGGGTACGTAGTCGCCGCCTTTGCCGGGTACTTCCTCATAGATTGGTTTTCGTCTAACGTGCATGATCGCTCCGTCGAAGCAGCGATGACGAGCGTGTTCGTTTTTGGCCCACTCGGAGCGGTGATCGGCTTTGTAGTTGGGCTCATATTTGGTGGTCACGTTTCCAGCGCGGCGCGTACCGAGAGCTAAGCTTCCTTGAATCGTCCTGAGAAGGACTCCGCTATGTCGACGCCCGAACAGCCCCGACCACCCTTTCCCCCCTTCGACACAGGAACTGCAACACAGAAGGTTCGCTTGGCCGAGGATGCTTGGAACATGAGGGATCCGCTGCGTGTGTCCTTGGCCTACACACCTGACAGCGTCTGGCGCAACCGCGCGGAGTTCTTCGCCGGCAGGGAAGCCATCCAGCAATTCCTGACTCGCAAGTGGGCCAAGGAACTCGACTACCGGTTGATCAAGGAACTGTGGGCTTGTCAGGGCAACCGCATTGCTGTTCGTTTCGCCTACGAGTGGCACGACGACTCCGGCAACTGGTTCCGCTCCTACGGCAATGAAAACTGGGAGTTCGATGATCAGGGCTTTATGCGGCGGCGGATCGCCAGCATCAACGATCTCCCAATTTCCGCCACCGATCGAAAGTATCGCTGGCCACTTGGAAGAAGGCCCGACGACCATCCCGGGCTGTCGGCGCTCGGCCTGTGACGCCTGACGCCTCGCGCACCCGGATCGCTTCGGCGGCAGGCGCGGCCTCAAATAGTTAGACGACGTTATCGATCAGGGAGGTGTGTATGAATCCCGAGGAAACCTACAACGACCAGATCGTGCGACTGTTCCTCCTGGCCGCAGCGGTGTGGGGAATCATCGGCATGGCGATCGGCGTCTACGCCGCTGCCGAGTTGGCGTGGCCCTGGTTCAATCTCGGCGTGCCGTGGCTCACCTTCAGCCGCATTCGCCCAGACCATACCTTTGGCGTGATCTTCGCGTTCGGCGGGTCCGCGCTGATGGGGACCTGTTACTACGTCGTGCAGCGAACCGGGCACACCCGGCTCGCGTTCACCGCGCTCGCCAACTTCACCTTCTGGGGATGGCAGCTCGGCTGCATCCTCGCGATGGCGACCATGCCGTTCGGAATCACCCAGAGCAAGGAATACGCAGAGCCCGAGTGGTTCATCGACATTGCCATTGCCGTCGTCTGGGTTTCCTTCGGAATTGTGTTTTTCGCGACGGTCGCGCGGCGGCGCATCCGCCACATCTACGTCGCCAACTGGTACTACGGCGCATTCATCATCGCCGTCGGGCTGTTGCACATCGTCAACAACATCGCGCTGCCGGTTTCGCTGACCAAGTCCTATCCGGTGTACTCGGGCGCGACAGACGCGATGGTGCAATGGTGGTACGGCCATAACGCGGTGGCGTTCTTCCTCACCGCGGGCTTCCTGGGAATGATGTACTACTTCGTTCCGCGCCAGGCACAACAGCCGTTGTGGAGCTACCGCTTTTCGATCGTCAATTTCTGGGCGCTGATATCGGTATACATGTGGGCAGGGCCGCACCACCTACTGTATACGGCGCTGCCCGACTGGGTGCAGTCGGTGGGCATGGCGTTCTCGCTGATCCTGCTGATGCCGAGCTGGGGTTCGGCGGCGAACGGCCTTCTGACGTTCAACGGCTCGTGGCACCTCCTCAGGACCGACCCCGCGGCGAAGTTCATGGTGGTATCCCTCGTTTTCTACGCGGCGTCGACCTTGGAAGGCTCGATGATGGCGATCAAGACCGTTAACTCGCTGTCGCATTACACCGAGTGGACCATCGCGCACGTGCACAACGGCGCGCTCGGGTGGGTCGCGATGATCACCATCGGATCGCTCTACGCAATGGCGCCTCGCGCGCTCGGCCAGCCCGCGATGCATTCGCGCCCGGCGATGGAGTTCCATTTCTGGCTGCACACCATGGGCGTCCTTCTATACATATTCTCGATGTGGATCGCCGGGGTCGCCCAGGGCCTCATGTGGCGCGCGACCAACCCCGACGGCTCGCTCACCTACGCGTTCATCGACAGCCTGATCGCCATCAAGGGACTCTACGTCGTGCGCTGGTTCTCCGGCCTGCTCATCCTCGGTGGCATGGTCGTCATGGCGTGGAACCTGTGGCACACCGCCGCGGCGGCGCGCGCGCGGCTCATCAAACCGATCCCGGTTCCGATTCCGGAACCCGAACCGCACCAAGTGCCGACGCCCCTGCCGGCATACAGCTGAGGGAGAGCCGCGATGGCAGGCGGATACAAGTACTTCGAGGCAATCGAGAAGAATGCGGCACTGCTAGGCATCCTGACGCTGGTGATGGTATCGCTGGGCGGCCTTTCCGAGATCACGCCGCTTTTCGTCGAGGCGCACTCGGTCAGCGCGCCGCCCGGCGTGAAACCCTATGATCCGCTGCGTCTCGCTGGCAGGGACATCTACGTTCGCGAGGGCTGCTACCTGTGCCACTCGCAGATGATCCGTGCGCTTAGGGCCGAGACGCAGCGCTACGGCAACTATTCCACCGCCGCCGAATCGGTGTACGACCGGCCCTTCCAGTGGGGCTCGAAGCGCACGGGCCCCGATCTCGCACGGGTCGGCGGCAAGTATTCCGACGAATGGCAGCGCCTGCACCTCCTCGACCCGCGCGCGTTCGTCCCCGATTCGAACATGCCGGAGTATCCGTGGCTCGAACGCGCGGCGCTCGACGGCAACGACATCGCGGCGCGCATGCGCGCGCTGCGCACATTGGGCGATCCGTACACCGACGCGGACATCGCCGCGGCGGCGAAGGCCGTCGCCAACAAGACCGAGCTCGACGCGTTGGTTGCGTATCTGCAGGGCCTCGGTGTGGCGAACGAGCCGCAGCCGGCAGCGAAGGAGGCCGCCAAATGAATCCGGTCTGGGGACACATCGCTGGCATCGCTACGGTAATTGTGATGGTGGCGTTCATCGGCATCTGGTTCTGGGCGTGGCTTCCGCATCACAAGCCTGATTTCGACGCCCTTGCGAAGCTGCCGATGGAAGACGAGGAGCACGGAGAGGAGGAGCGATGAGCGAGTTCTGGTCGGCCTGGGTCATCCTGCTCATCGTCGTCAATCTCGGCATTACGCTATTCCTGTTTCTGTGGGGACCTCGTGTCGAGATCCCGACTCAGCCCGACGGCACAAGCGGGCACGTGTGGGCGCACGGCGTGCTGCGGGAAGGCGTGCGACGCCTGCCAACGTGGTGGATCGTCATGTCCGCGACGACGTTCGTTGTGGGCTTTGCCTACCTTGCGCTATACCCGGGCTTCGGAGCATTCAAGGGTCTTCTCGACTGGACATCGCACGGAGAGCTCGCCCGTGATCAGACGGCGAATCGCCAGCTCGAGCTACCCTTGAGCGAGCGAGTGCGCGGCAAGTCAGTCGAGGACATCGCGACCGACCCGGAGGCTGTCCGCGTAGGCCAGGTGCTATTCATCGACAACTGCGCCGCCTGCCACGGTCGCGAAGGGCACGGCAACCACGCGCTCGGCGCGCCCGACCTCACCGACAACGATTGGCTCTATGGCGGCGACGGCAAGTCGATCCTGACCAGCATCGAGGACGGCCGCCGCGGCACGATGCCCGCGTTCGCTGGCACGCTTTCCGATGGCGACATCATCAATCTCGCCAACTACGTGGCGAGCCTGTCAGGGTGGGCACACGACAAGTTGCGCGGCCAGCTCGGCAAGCAGCTCTTTACCACCTGTGCGGCTTGCCATGGCGCCGACGCCAAGGGCAACAAGGTGATCGGTGCCCCGAATCTCACCGACGGCATCTGGCTGTACGGAGGGAACCTGGCAGACATTGCGGAGACCATCCGCCGCGGTCGCAATGGCGTGATGCCGGCATGGCGCAACCGGCTCGGCAGCGAGAACACCATGCTCGTCGCAGCTTGGGTTTACGCACAATCACGCCCCGCGGCCGTCGCCGGGAAATGAAATGAGCGCGCGGCGCGACACAGGCGCATGGTTTCGGCAGCCGGTCGTCTGGCTCGGTGCGCTGATTCTGGCGGCGACGATTGTTGGGTGCATGGCGATGATCGTGCTCGCGTGGCGCTACCCCGACCCGCCAGTCGCTAACAATGGCGGCCAGGCGATCCATGTTCCGCTCCGGCACGCTGCGGACGCTACTCCGCCCGCGCGGGAGACGCGATGAACGCCGCACCGCAGAGCTGCTGGCATTGCGGCGAAGCATTGCCCGCCGATCCGCCGCAGGCACGCGTTGCCGGCGTCGTCCACCCGGTGTGTTGCAACGGCTGCCGCGCGGTGGCCGAGTGGATCGATGAGCTGGGTCTTGCCGACTACTATCGGTTGCGAAGCGCATCAGCGCCGCGCGCACCCGACCGCGTCGATTTGGCGAGGAATGCGAAAGCATTCATGCGGCCCGAGCTGTCGCGCCACTTCGTGCGCTCACTTGCTGACGGGCGCAGCGAAGCGATCGTGCTGGTCGAGGGCGTGCATTGCAGCGCCTGCTGTTGGCTCATCGAGCAAACCCTCGGTCGCCTGCCTGGTGTGGCCGAGATCGGCATGAACGCGCAAGCGCGTCGCGCGCGCATCGTTTACGACGGCAGGATGATCTCGCTCGCCAGTCTCGTCGACACATTCGCGCGAATCGGCTACCGTGCGCTGCCGCTCGACCGCGCCGCCCTCGACGACACTCGTCGCCGTGAAACCCGCGACGCGCAGAAGCGTCTCGCCGTCGCCGGGTTCGGTGCCATGCAGGCGATGATGTACGCAAGCGCCCTGTGGTTCGGCGCCTTCGACGGCGTTGATGTCGCAACCCGGGACTTCTTCCGCTGGTTGACGCTGCTGGCGGCCACGCCCGTCGTGTTCTATGCCGCTGCCCCTTTCTTCTCCGGCGCCATTCGCCTGCTCGGCGCGCGCCGCCTCGGAATGGACGTGCCGGTAGCGCTGGCGGTCGCGCTGATCTACGGCGGGAGCGTCGTCGAGGTCGTCACCGGCGGCCCTGACGTCTGGTTCGAATCGGTGAGCATGTTCGTTTTCTTTCTCAGCGTCGGCCGCTATCTGGAGATGCGCGCTCGGCACCGCGCCGGTGATTTGTCTGACGCGCTGGCTCGATTGACCCCTGCGTTCGCGGATCGCGTTGAGGCCGACGGATCGCTTTTGCGCGTAGGCGCTCTCGAGCTCGCCGCCGGCGATCGAGTGATCGTCGTCGATGGCAGCAGCGTTCCAGCCGATGGCATTCTCGAAAGCGCTGAATGCCGCGTCGACGAGGCTTTGCTCTGCGGCGAATCGGTGCCGCTTTTGAAGCGACGGGGCGAGGCGCTGTGCGCTGGAAGTGTCGTCGTGGGGGCGCCGGCAACGATGCGGGTGACGCGGGTCGGTGCGGACACCGTCGTCGCCGGCATCGTCGCGCTTACCGTCCGTGCGGCGAGCATGCGGCCGCGCCTGGCGCGTGAGGGCGAGCGCGCCGCGGCGGGTTTTGTTGCGCGCGTGCTTCTGCTCGCGGCATGCACGGCGATCCTATGGGCGATCGTCGACGCCGATCGAGCCTTCGCGGCAACCGTCGCGGTGCTCGTCGTCGCGTGTCCATGTGCGTTCGCGCTGGCGGCGCCTGCCGCGGTAACGCGCGCGCTCGCGGTGCTCACGGGCCGCGGAGTGCTTGTCGTGCGTCCGGATGCGCTTGAGGGTCTCGCCTCAATCACCCATGTCGTGTTCGACAAGACGGGAACGTTGACCGAACCCTGGATCGCGCGGGACGGCACCCTGGCGCTGCGCGACGTCGATCGCGACGCCGCCCTTGTGCTCGCCGCTGCGCTCGCACGCGGGACCCACCATTCGCTCGGGCGCGCTTTCACGGCCGCAGCCCCGGCGGCATTGCCCGTGGTCGATGCGCGCGAAAGCGTCGCGGGCCGCGGCATCGGCGGTGTCATTGGCGGACGGCGATATCGCCTCGGTCGAGCAGACTACGCCGTCTCGCGCGGTGAGTTGTCAGCGGGCCTCGACGATGCGGTAGTGCTCGCCGACGACGATGGCGCGATCGCGGCGTTTCATGTCGACGAGCGGATTAGGCCGGACGCACGCACGGCCGTCGATGCACTCGCCAGCGCGGGCATTCACGTTGCGCTCGCGAGCGGGGATGCAAGGTCGAAGGTTATGTCCGCTGCGGCTAGTCTCGGCATCGCCGACTGGGCTGCACGCCAGTCTCCTGCCGACAAGCTGGCATGGGTCACGTCGCTTCGCGCAACGGGCGCGCGTGTCGCCGTGATCGCGGATGGCGTGAATGACGCGCCGATGCTCGCCGGTGCCGACGTCTCCGTGGCCGTGGGGTCCGCGGCAGATGTCGCACAGGCGGCGAGCGACATCGTAATCACCGGACAACTCGACGTCCTGGCCGGTGCGCGAATGCTCGCGCGGGAGATGCTCTCGATCCTGCGGCAGAACCGGCGCTGGGCGCTCGGCTATAACCTCGCCGCCATCCCGCTAGCAGCTTTGGGCTTCGTGCCGCCCTGGCTTGCGGCGATCGGCATGTCGGCGAGCTCGCTTTTCGTCGTCATGAACGCGCTGCGTATCGGCCGCGCGACGCGCACGGATGTCGATCACACACCCGTCGCGCTCGAGAGCCTCATCCACGAGCGCGCGTCGACATGAACAGCCTCGTGCTCCTGATTCCGCTATCGATTCTGTTCCTCGTCGGGGCCGGCATCGCGCTCTTCTGGGCGGTCGATCACGGTCAGTTCGACGACATGGACACGTCGGCGCTCTTGCCCGTCATCGATGCAGACC
Organism: Casimicrobiaceae bacterium; assembly: GCA_035262745.1. Lineage (GTDB taxonomy): Bacteria > Pseudomonadota > Gammaproteobacteria > Burkholderiales > Casimicrobiaceae > PALSA-1003. The sequence goes on from DATFSE010000071.1 coordinate 42,057, forward strand.
ACGCTCCGATCGAAGTGGCTAACAGCGAAGAGCCGGCCGTCGAGTCCAGCGGCGGCCCGGAGCGATTGCGATGATCGGCGGGCTCACGCTCGGCGCTGCCCTGATGCTCGGCCTCGCGGCGAGCGGCCATTGCCTTGCGATGTGCGGCGGCATCTCCGCCGCGCTGGGCATGGCCACAGCGAAACGCGTTGACGGCCGGTCGCGAGCGTCGCTGCTTGTCACTTACCAGGTCGGGAGGATGCTTTCGTATGCACTCGCTGGAGGGCTCATCGGCGGCGCGCTCGGCTTCATGGTGAGCTGGCTCGACATTGATGCGGTGCGCACGAGTCTACGCGTACTTTCGGCGGTCGCGCTCGTCGCCGCCGCGCTGGTCGCGTTCGGGGCCTTGCGCGATCCGGGGTCGCGGATCGGGAAACTGGTGTGGCCTCGACTCGCTCCGATCGGCCGGCGGTTTTTGCCGGTGACGAGCGTCACTCGCGCGCTCGGCTTCGGGATGGTTTGGGGCTGGATGCCCTGCGGCTTCGCTTACACGATGATGCTGATCGCGGCGCTCGAACAGGACGCGCTGCGCTCGGCGGCGACGATGCTGGCATTCGGCATCGGCACCGCGCCAGCGATGATCGCCGTCGCGTTAGGGGCGCGCAATGCAGCAAGCTTCGCAGGAGGCAGCGTCGGCAGGCGCGTGGCAGGCGCGGTGCTTATCGGCAGTGCGGCGCTTACGCTGTTCGCTCCGCAACTCGTCGCCGCCGCGCCGTGGCTCCACCCATGGATGCCCTATCTCTGCAGGGTAGGCGACCAGTAGGCGGCGAACTCTCGAGCCCACCGTCCGGGCGTCAAAGAAATGTTTGATCTTGCAGATATCCAGGGCCATCGTGCGTTCTGGGTCCTTGCGGTAAATACGCTACTGCATGAGGTTGGCATCCCAGTGCCGGTGATGCCTACCGCGCTCTTTCTGGGCGCGCAAGCGATGCACAGCGCCGGAGAATTTCTGCTGCTTCTCGTCGCGATTGTCGTCGCGATGACGATCGGCAATGCGGTGTGGTTTGCCGCTGGAAGGTATTACGGCGCCGGGGTATTGAAGTTCCTGTGTCGCTTTTCTCTCACCGCCGATACATGCGTATCTCGAACAGAGAAAGCTTTTGGTCGCTGGGGTTGGTCGTCGCTCGTGATCGGGCATTTCCTGCCCGGCGTGTCGGTGGTTGCGCCTCCTCTTGCGGGAGTGATGGGGATGACCTGGCGCAAATTCCTGGCGCTCACTGCCGCGGGTGGTGTGGTGTATGGTGTCGTGTTGCTTGGCGGAGGCTTCCTTCTGCGCAATCAGATCGAGTCGGCAATGCAGAACCTGCACGCTCTCGGCTGGCAAGCTGTCGCAGCTGTCTTAGTTGTGTTCGCAATATATATCGCCTGGCGGTGGTGGCGTCGCCGCGTCGCCCGCGCCCCCGACATCTCGCGGATCTCGGTCGATGAATTGAAGGCGCTGATTGCGGCGGGCGAGAGACCGCTCGTAGTCGATGTTCGCGGACAAGCATCGCAACAGTTCGACCCGCGTCGCATCCCCGACGCGATTTCGGTTTCTTTGGATGCGATCCAAAGTGGGCGGCACGGGCTGCCGCGCGATCGAAAGATCGTTCTTTACTGCGCTTGCCCTAACGAAGCTTCCGCGGCAAAAGCGGCGCGTTTGCTTTTGGATCGTGGCTATGTCTGGGTGCGGCCGCTTATCGGCGGTTTGGACGCATGGAGCGCTACCAGCGCGAATACCGGCACCACCGTTTCGTCAGAAGGCGAAGCTGAAGTTCAGGTGTCGCGCCCCGCAAGCGTGTGAGGCCGCGGCCGCTCAGTGCCGGTCAGTTTGTCCGTGAAGCGGCATCGACTTCTACGTGATTCCCCCGGAGAGAGCCAGGCTGAACGCATCCACTTCGTGCATTGCAGCACCTTCCGCGGCGAGCCGCTGGCGATCGTCCGCTGACAAGCGTGCGGCCAGGAGCGGGTCAAGACGCCCGTGTAGCTCTTCGGCGACGATGCTCGCGTTCTCGCCGCTGCGCGTTTGGGCGGCGCCGTCGAATCCGATGATGCGCGCGGCCGCCTCAAGCCGTCCAGCCAGTGCATTGATAAGCGCGAGCGGCAGCAGCAAGCGGTACTGATCGCCTTCGTGCACGAGGCGCGGATAGGCGTTCCTGGCCGCCGCGAGAGCCTCGTCTGACCGATCGAGCATGAGCAGCGCCAGCATCTCGCTGTGATAGAGATGGCCTGCGCCTGTGTCAGCGCCGAGCTCGTAGAGACGCGCAATGCATGCGCGCGACTGATCCAGCGCTTCTTGCCAGCGTCCTAACAGGACTTCCATCAACGTGACGTTGGACATGGCGTAAAGCGCAGCGAGCTCGACGCCGCCTTCGCGACAGATTGCGACCTGTTGGTGCGCACTGGCGAGCGCTTCGTCGATCCGGCCCTGGCGGGCAAACCAGAAACAGCGGGCGAACGCGAGCTTGGCTCGCTGCCGCGCGGGCCAGTCTTGGCGCTCGAGCTGCGCGGCCTCATCGAGCTCGGCCCCCATCTCCACGACGCTCGCGAAGCGCGTACCTTGCACGGCGGCGAAAGTCAGCGCCTCGAAGGTACGCTGATCGTCTTTGAGATCGCGGTAAAGGGTCGTTGCCCGCACGGCCGCGTCGTAGCTTTCGCGTCGCGTCGAATACAGACCCAGCTTGGCGATCGTAAGCCAGAAGCGCGCAGCAATCGTCGCTGACACTCCACTGTCGACGTGCCGGCGCACGGCAAGACAGCGTGCGAGGCCTTCCGCCATATGAGAAGAGGACCACCAGACACTGTGCGTGACGCTGGCAAGCGCGACCGCCAATGGACCGTCGTTGGCCTTATCCGCCCACTCGAGCGCTGCGCGCACGTTGTCGAGCTCGACCTTTGCTTCAGGCACGATGCCGGCGCTTGCTGGCCGCCGCCATTCGTATTGCTCGAGCGGCTCTAGCAACGCCAGCATGGCGTGGGCGTGGCGGCGCAGTGTGGCTTGCATTTCTCCGGCTTCCGTCAGCCGCTCGAGCGCATAAGCGCGTGTGGTCTCGAGCATGCGATAACGCGGGACTGCATCGCCTTCGGCGAGCACCAGCGATTTGTCCACCAATGCGCCGAGATGATCGAGCGTCGTCCACGGATCGATGTGCTCATCGCTCGCAACGTGCTGCGCCGCCTCCAGGCTAAAGCCGCCGGCGAATCCTCCCAGTCGCCGGAAGACCGTCTGCTCATCGGGTGTCAGAAGGGCGTGACTCCATTCCAGCGTCGCGCGCAGCGTTTGATGACGCCGCAACACCACGCGCGCACCGCCTGTCAGCAGGTTGAAGCGCTCGTGCAGGCGGGCACGCAGTCCTTCCACGCCGAGCAGCGGCAACCGTGCTGCCGCGAGCTCGATCGCCAGGGGGATGCCGTCCAGGTGTCGACATACTTCGACTACGGCCGGCAAATTGGTCGCCGTCAGCGTGAAGCGCGGATCCGCTGCCTGGGCTCGTGCCGCGAATAGCTCGATCGCGCCGGATTGCGACGCGTGCTCTACATCGGTGTCGGCGGGAACCGCTAGCCCGCTTATGCGATAGACATGCTCGTCGGTCGCCTTGAGCGTCTCCTGGCTCGTCACCAGAACGCTCGCGTGCGGCGCGCCGGAAGTCACAGCATCGATCAGTGAAGCGACCGCGTCTGCGAGATGCTCGCAATTGTCGAGCACCAGCAAGATGCGTTGTGCGGCGAGTTGCGATCGCAATGCAAGCGCGGTGGGCCGTTCGCCTGGGATTCGCAGCCCCATCGCCTCCGCCACGGCCGACGGAACAAGCTCGCCATCGGCAAGCGCGGCAAGCTCCACCCACCAAACTCCATCCGAATAGTCGGTCGCAGCTTCGGTCAAGATCTGTTTGGCAACTGCTTGAGCGACACGGGTCTTCCCAATCCCGCCAGATCCCGTGACCGTGACGACTGGATGTTCGCGTAGCAATGCCACGATCGCAGCCACATCTGCTGCGCGCCCATAAAGCAATGGCAGTCGAGAGGGCAGATTCGTGTGCGCCCTCGAAGGAGGACCTTGGTCGGATGCACCATCGGTAGGTTCGGTCCCAGTGACGGTCGCCGTATCGGCGTCAGCCTTGGCGGACGCGACGGGCAGATTGAATCGATAGCCGCGACCTGGGATGGTGGCGAGAGCGCTTTGTCCCAGAATCTTGCGCAATGTGGAGACCTGCACTTGTAGATTGTTCTCTTCGACCACGACGCCCGGCCATACGGTGGCGAGCAGATCGTCCTTGGTAATCAGCGTGCCAGGCCTATCGGCGAAAGCCACGAGTAAGTCGAATGCACGCGCGCCCAGTGTGACCGGCGCACCGTCCGCGAGCAGGACGCGCTCGCCCGGACGCAATTCGAAGCGCCCGAAGCGGCGAGGTGCAAAGTCTGGGTTGAGGTTGGGGGTATCCACGTCGAGTTCCGAAGGCAGTTTAGCGCCCATGCCGGCCCATGACGGAAAAATTTGCATCGCTAGCGTTCCGGAATGGGATCGAGAACCTTCTAGTCTCGTCATTGAAGCGGACAGCGGACCTTCGTATTCGTTTGCGAACCCTAGCGACTTGCGATCCGTCGATGAGCCGATACGGCGAGAAACTGGCGCACACACGCATTGCGATCGGATACGAATGCAAGTTCGCTGCATGCCCGCTCGGCGATAACGACATTCTGCAGCGGAGTGCCGTCTTGAGCGAACAGCTCGGCGACGGCGATAAGAAGGCCGATCGAAATAAGAACCGACAGTCCCGCAGCGACAATGGTCGTGCCAACGTTGTGCCGGTCGAGGATGGGTTTAGCGTTCATAGTGATCTCTTGGCGGTCGCGTTCGGTTGAGGAAAAGTCCGGTGCTGCTGGAACGGACTCTAGGACGCGCGCGGTGCTTCAGTCCTTTACTGGACCTTAAATCTTCTTAAAGCACCACCATTGGCCATCCCGCAGTCGGTCAGCCGATCTCGTCGCCTGGCGACTCAACCAGGGTTGCGATCAAGCGTACGAAGGGCCGAGGCGACTCGACTCGAGAGTAGTGCAGCAAGACTACCGATCAGCCCTCGGAGCGCGCCGGCTGGTGGAATGGCTGGACGCGTGAACCAGCCGAGCTCCAGCTCAGGCCGGTCGCCATGGCAAAGGCGTTGATTCCGCCAAAAAGAAGCTGGGCCGCAGCCACGATCCAGAAGAGCCCCGTAAGCGATCCGTGGTTCATGTTGACCCAGGCCCAGCCAACAAGAGCGACCGTGACGAGCCGCGCCACTCCTGCAGAGAATGGCCAGACTACGCTCCCTGCTCCTTGGCTCGCGAAATACAGCGCCATTCCAAGACCGGTGAAGGCGTAGAACGGTGCAACACGCACGAGGTAATCGGTGCCGACGCGCACCACACTCGGCTCATGCGAGAAAAGGTGCATCCATCCTTCGGGGAAGAGGGCGGCGAAAGAACCGATACCTGCGGTGATCGCTGCGGAAATGAGCGCAGAGGTCCATGCGATTTTGCGCGCTCGCTCATGGTGGCCGGCGCCAATGCTCGTACCCACCATCGTTACCGATGCCGTTCCCACCGCGAAAAGCAGAGGAATGAGGAGATAGTCCAGCCGCGAAGCCAGACCATAGCCAGCTATCGCGTCGCGGCCGAACGTACCGACCAGACCGGTGGCGATAACGACGGTGAGGTTCGTCACGATGGTCCCTACCGCTGACAGTAGCCCGACTCTCAGAATTTCTCTGAACTGACGTACAGTGAGACGGGCAGCGCGCAAGCGTAGCGGGGTCTGCGGCGAGTTCATATAAATCCCCAGTACCGTTGCTGCGCCAGTATTGAAGATGATCATCGCAGCTCCGGCGCCTGCAACGCCGAGGCCCGGCACGAAACCCCAGCCGAATATGAGGAGCGGTGAGAGAAGCAGGGTCACCACCGACCCAATTGCAGTTACGAGCGCTGGGATGCGAACATTCCCGGCGCCGCGAAGCGCTGAGCCAAGCAAATTGGCGATCCAACCCGGGATCGCTGCCGCAAAGACCACGTTCGAGTACACCTGCGCGTTTTTGAGAGTATCGTCCTGCGCTCCAAGAAATCGGAAGAGAGGCGGGCCACCTATCCATGCGCCGGCCGTGAACAAGGCACCGAACGCGACCGCGATGACGAGAGCGTGGACGACCAGCGCTTCGGCCTCTTTGCGGTTCCCGCCTCCGATTGCACGCGCGATGGCTGAGGACACACCGCCACCGATCCCGCCGTTCGACATCATGGTCATGAGCATGAACAACGGGAACACCAGCGCGACACCAGCGATTGCGCTGGTGCCAAGGGAGCTCACGAAGTAGGTCTCGGCGATTCCGACCAACGTTTGCAGCGCCAGTACGACGAGTACCGGCCAGGCGAGCCCAAGGAGGGTGCTGGCGATTGGTCGTTCAAGCAGCGCCGCGCGATCCATACGGGCAATCCCGTGGTGAGCGTTCCTGCGAGTGGTGACGCATGATCAGTGCTCTTCCCGGAGCGCGATTCGATCCCACGCGCTCTACATATCCGGCAGCTAGTAACTATCAATATAGTAGTGACTTGCAAATAGATTGTCAATAGGGTAGCATCTGATCTTATGGCCAGGTCATATGGACAAGAAAGCTGCCCCGTTGCCAGAACGCTGGACCTTATCGGAGAGCGTTGGACGGTGCTGATTCTCCGGGACCTGTTCCTGAAGGGTCCCCGGAGGTTTCAGGACTTTCAGGAATCGATGGATGGGCTGGCACCCAATGTCTTGTCCGCCCGGCTGAAGGAGCTTGAGGCGGGCGGTTTGATTACTCGCCGGATGTACAGCGATCATCCGCCGCGGCTTCAATATGAGCTGAGCGAAAAGGGGAGAAGCCTCCGGCCCGTGCTCAAGGCGTTGAGGCGCTGGGGCGAGGGACATACCTGAGTTTCGGTCGGGTAACCGACGCAGGCCAATTCAGTGCTTCGTGTGCGGCGCCTGTCCAATGCCGACATCAAGTTCCCCCAATGTGGCGGACTGGCGCTCACGGTTTCATCAAAGTGTCACATCGAGAAGCATTTGATGGTCGAAAATAGCAGGCGTTTTCCACCGTGCTTACACATCCGATGACAGTTCACTGCGAGGGCGACTGCCGCGTGATCGAACAACTCGGGGAGAAGCAGGACTTCGAGTCCGAGCTGAGTCGGCTCGGATTCAGGCACGAGGACTTCATACTGTACATTGGGGTAGTCTCTTCAAAGGCGCCCGGGCAGGTGCATTACGACTATTCCGTTACGGTGGCCAACGTTGAAACTGGGCAGCAGCGCGTTTATCACGGCGGGCCAAGGCACGACTGGGTGAAGGAATGCTCACGCGATTTGGCCTCGGGCGTATTTGGCAAAGCCGTCTGATCAGTCCAGGCAGGCTGGACATCCCAACGCATTGCCGTGGTCTGGCACGCGCGCCCGCACGTCGGCAAGCAGTTCAGTTGAGCGACGAGCTAGGGCCCGGTTTGGAGTTGCTACCGTACACGTTGGGATTGTGGAGCTCCATGATGCGATCCGGAGCAGCAAGTGGCTTGAAGCCGAACTTGGCGTACAGAGCATGCGCATCGCGAGTGGCGAGCAATACACGCCGAAGGCCTTGAAGGTCGGGGTGTCCAAAGACCGTTTCCAGCAGGCGCAGTGACAGGCCTTTGCCTCGGTGCTCCGGCAGGATGTAAACGTCGGCGAGATAGGCAAAGGTCGCCTTGTCGGTTACGACGCGAGCAAGGCCCACTTGTTGCCCGTCGTAAAAGACACCAAAGCAAAGCGAGTTGGCCATCGCGCGTTCGACGACGGTGCGCGGAACGCCAGGAGACCAATAAGTCTGGGAGAGAAAGCCGTGAATCGCGCCTATGTCGAAGCGCGTTGGGTCGTAAGTAATTTCATACGAGGCCATGTCTCCATTGTCACCTGCCTTCGAGGTAGCGCTCATTCCATAGGCTCCGTCAGGTGCGCCCGGTTCGGCGCAGGAGAGGAAGGTTCCGGCCAGAACTCGACCAGGCGAGTTATCTTGCCGTTAGCAACCGTGAAAAAGCTGATAGCTCTATCAGTGCGGACTCCGTCGGTAACCGTTACATCCGAAACCGCCTCCGATTCGCCGCCAACGAACCGATTGATGGTGAAACGCCAGGAGCCCTGCGCAGGATATTCCTGGTTCATCCGCGCAAAGCGCTCGGCGCCACGAATGCGCTCTCGGGTTTGCGGCCACTCAAGTACAAATTCCTTCGCCAGGACGGCAGCCACCGAGTGAAAATCGTTCGTGGCCATGAGTCGCCAGAACTCGCGAACTACTTCTACTGCGGCATGTTGCGGCATCGCCGGGCTCTTTGGTTTGCTTGATCACACGATCAAAAGACTAGCCAACACGCAGCGACGCCTCTATTGCGATAAGAAAAGCCAAGATAGCTAGCGCGTTGGCGGTGATGAAGCCCACGAAGACCATCACTGCGGCTTTGGCACATGCACCACTCCAGCCATCGGCGTACACTCGACGAAAAGCGAAGAGTAGGTAGCTAAACTGCCAGAGCAGTATCAGGACGATCAGTGCGGTACCCACGGCGGTGTTCTGGGCTCCGTAGGTCAGGGACAGTCCAGAAAGACGCATCGCGAGGAAGTACACCAGGTTGGCTATCACACCCCAGGCAGTGAAGTGGAGCGCGAAAACAAGATGAACGCTCCAAGTTTCAGGACGGCGCAAATGTGTGGCGCGCGCGACGACCGCAGAGACGGCAGTCGATAGGATGAGCGAAAGCGTGAAAATCCCGTTAAAGCGTCGGTCCACGCGTTCCGTAAAGACAAGCTCGTCAACCTTGGCTTGTTGTGCCGCAGCGCTCATTGCCCGCGCCAGTGTGCCGCTGGGGTCCTGTTTAGGAAAGTTTGCAACGCTGAAGTCCGTCACGAACGAGAGCAGGAAGAAAACCGTCAGCACGTTGAAGGTAAGTCGCCATGGACTGATGGAGCGGGCACGCATGCCGTCTCGATATTCTGCAGTCAACTGTCCCGGATGAACGAGAAGCGCCACGAGCGTGTGGCGGATGCGTTGCCACTGTCGTTTGAGTACGCGAACGAATACGTCTTGCCCGCCAGTGGATTCCTGGCCGCAGCCTGCACACCAGGCACCGGTGGCCGGAGCGCCGCAGTTCGGGCACCTCTGAGCTGCTTCGGCGTCCAGCCTCGCCTCCATTGTCAGTATCCGAGCGGAGCTTGAGTACCAGTCGGCGCGCTATCCTACCCGAAGGGCGACCTTGCGCGACCGCGAAGCGCCTCGCGCGGTCACTTGTTGGGCGCCGCTGAAATTTCCTTGCGCCGGAGGATCTCTGCTCTAAACTCCAGAAATTGCTTGCGTGTTTCGTTTTCCAGCACCATGTTTCCAATAATGGGCGGAATCCACCGATCCGCATAAAAAGATCCGCGATTGTCGATAAAGGTTCGAGTCCCCTGCGCGGTCAGCTTGGTCGTGAACGAGGACCCTTGCATGTCGCCTTCCGTCACCCGTGAACGGATTTCGCTGAACGGGACCGGATCCACCACGCGGATATTCGTGAAATCGAAATGAAGAGGACCCAGAGCTAACCGGCTTTTCTGCTCGACCACGATCTTCTGGCCATCGCGGCGGACGATGTGACTCTCCACCACATTCGATACGAACTTCGCCATGTGGTCGTAGTCGGTCAACACGGCGAACACTTGCTCCGGTGTCGCATCGACGGTGAGCTCTACCGTGACTGCGAACGTTTCGCCGTCGCGCTTGATCTTGACCGCGATGTCATCCTGCATCTCGGCGTATGTAGTGGTCGGGACGAGCGCGATCGCAATCAGCAGGGCAGCGGAGCGGGTCATGCCTGAACGTTCGGAGATTATCGCCGTTTATAGGCGATTTCAGGTAACCACTCGCCAACTGGAGCAGTGGTGCAAGGGCACGCAACAGTAGCGCACCAGGAAAAGGTCCGACGACCAGTCGCTACTAGTCCGGCATCCGACCTCGTCCCGGTTCTTTAGAGCCGGCCTTCCACTCTGAGGCGTCTGCCAATCTCCGCGATCCTTGCCTCGCCGCGGTCAAGCGCATCTTTGTTGGTGTGAACGGAGTAATTTCCTAGCACCAGGTCGTAGGGATGCTTGACAGCCGACCCCAGAACGAAGCTCGTGTCTTCAACCGCTTCAAACTCGACGTCGCCGCTCGGCTCTTCGAGCACAAGCAATTCGCCCTCTTCAGCGAGTGCGGGTGCGAGGAGCATCCCCTTGTGCACCGCGAGCCAGGCAACAGTGTGATCCCTCGGCGGCTCGTAGCGCCATTTCTCACCCTTTCTCAGCGCGACATCGAGGTAATTCATAGTCGTTGGCGCCGGAACCTTGCTCCGCGCTTCACCGACGCGGCCGAGGATTACCCTTGCCGGACCATGTGATTGGAAGTGCTCGGCCTCGAAATACTGCGCCTCGGACGGGCTGCTTTCCACCTCGGGAGGAAGTGCGATCCATAGCTGGTAGCCCTTGACCTGTACGCTTCCCACAGCCCCTCCGGTGTGCCACACGCCACCTCCCGCACGCATCCATTCAACGCCTCCGGCTTCGATGAAGCCTTTCGTGCCGGAGGTCTCTTCATAGGAGATTCGTCCCTCGAGGACGAGTGTCAGCGTTGCGATACCTGAGTGCGGATGAAAGCCGATCGCTGGCGAGCGCTTCGGGTCGAGGTCGAAATAGTCCAGGAAGACGAACGGCTTAGTGAGCTCGCCAATATCGGACGGGCTGACAAGGCGTGTAATGGGCCCATGTGAATATCCGCGCGTGCGATGAATTACACGGCGGTCAGTTGCCTGGGTCGGGTACCGTGCGTTCACGCGTGCTCCTTCTCAGCGAGGTCGGTGGTCGCGCTCGCCGCTGCGGCGCGGGCCGCTTTGAGCGCCTTCACCCACCACGAGAGATCATCGAGCATCGCCTGCGCGGGCGGCTCCAGATGAGGCAAATCGGCAAAGGTCTTGCCTTCGAGAAACATGCCCATGAAGTCAGAACCGCCGATGTGGACGGCCGATCGAGTAGCCGCCATCTGCAGCTCGATGTTCACCATCCGGAGCTGCTCGACCGCGCGCGCACCGCCCACGCCGCCGTAGCCAACGTAGGCCGCGGGCTTGCGGTTGAACTCCTTGTAGGCATAGTCGAGGGCGTTCTTGAGCACAGCCGGAATTCCGTGGTTGTATTCCGCGGTTACGAAGATGAAACCGTCGAGCTCTGCCACCTTTCGCGCCCAGCGGCGCGCGACCTCGTTCTTGGGCGTCGCCCAAAGCGGCGAAGCAGCCTCGTTGAAGAACGGCAGCGGATAATCGCGAAGATCGACGATTTCCAATTCCATATCTGAGCGGCTGGCCGCGATATCCCGTATCCACTTGGCGGGTTTGTCGCCAAATCGACCCTCTCGAGTCGTCGAAATAACGATACCGATGCGTGCTTTGCTCATAACAAACCTCCGAGCTTGCGAACATTTTGTTCGTGTCACTATAATAGTGACTGTGACGGCTCGCACAAGGAGGCACTTTTTTGAGCGGCACGCACACTTCTGTTCGCAGGATCGACACGTCGGCAGATGACTGCCAGGCGGTCGCTGAAACGCTCGACCGCATCGGCGACAAGTGGACGGTGCTGGTCGTCGGCGCTCTCGAGCAGGGGCCGCTGCGCTACAACGAAATCCGACGCGCCGTTGACGGGATTTCTCAGCGCATGCTCACGCTGACACTCAAGGGCTTGGAGCGTGACGGGCTCGTGCATCGGACGATGTATCCGACCATTCCGCCGCGCGTGGATTACGAGTTGACGGAGCTCGGCAGAAAGCTGATGGCACCCCTGCGATCGCTCTACGACTGGGCCGTGAAGCATCGGCCGGCCATGTTGGCCGCGCGCAAGAAATTCGCCGAGAAGGAACGCCTCGCTGCCGCGCAGCAGAAGCGCTTCAACAGCCCCAAGTAATCTACGCGGCGAAGATCGCCGCCCGAGACGCTTCACCTTCGCGCACCCAGGCGCGATACATGCCGGGCGAGTTGAAAGGCATGGCGATTTGTCCGTCGTGGCTCACCGCGACGACGCCTCCGCGACCGCCTACTGGCTGCAGGGACTCGACGATGGCGTCCTGGGCGGCGCGCGCGAGATCGTGCTTCAAAAACAGCATCCGCGCGTGCACGTCGTGTGCCACGCAGCCGCGGATGAAATGCTCGCCGGTTCCCGTCGACGACACGGCGCAGGTCGCATCGTTGGCGTATACCCCCGCGCCGACGATAGGCGAATCGGAGATGCGACCCGGCATCTTGTTGGTCAGTCCTCCCGTCGACGTGGCTGCCGCCAAGTGGCCTTCATGATCGCGGGCTACCGCGCCGACGGTGCCGGATCGCTGCGAGTCGCGATCGACCGCAGCAGCACCATCGTGGTCCACCACGGCGGCGTCTCTGCCTTTGGCTTGCGCCGCGCGTAGTTGAGCGAGGCGCTGCGGCGTCGAAAAGTACGATGGATCGACCATCGCCAGTCCGTGTTCGCGGGCGAACAGCTCCGCGCTGTCGGCGCCGAGAATCACTGAGCGGCCGTCGCGCATGACTTCCAGCGCCGCGAGGATCGGATTGCGTATCGTACGCACGCCGGCGACGGCGCCGGCTGTGAGAGAGCTGCCGTCCATCACGCCAGCATCGAGTTCGTGCCGCGCCTCGGACGTGAACACCGCGCCGCGTCCCGCGTTGAACAACGGGCAGTCCTCGAGAGAAACGACGCTCGCGATCACCGCATCGAGCGCGCTGCCGCCCCGTATGAGTACTTTCTGTCCCGCGGCGAGCGCCTCGAGCAGGGCGTCGCGGTACGGCGCCTCGTCGGAAGCGCTACCCTTGGCGATGGTTCCGGCGCCGCCGTGCAGCGCGAGCGCAAAAGGCGGCGTCACGATCAATGCTTCAGTATCTTGCCCAGGAACGCGCGGCAGCGTTCGCTCTGCGGATGGTCGAAAAAGTTCGCGGGCGGCTGGATCTCGAGAATACGCCCGGCCTCCATGAACACGACGCGGTCGGCGACCTGGCGCGCGAAACCCATCTCGTGCGTCACCACAATCATGGTCATGCCGTCGCGCGCGAGCTCCTTCATCGCATCGAGCACTTCGCCCACCATCTCCGGATCGAGCGCGGATGTAGGCTCGTCGAAGAGCATGAGCTGCGGTTGCATCGCCAGCGCGCGTGCAATCGCCACGCGCTGTTGCTGTCCGCCCGAAAGCTGCCCCGGATACTTCTCGGCCTGTTCGACGATGCGCACTCTGGCGAGCAGCGACATCGCTTTTTCGCGTGCCGCCGCAGTCCCCTGCCGCTTGACCAGCGTCGGCGCCAGCATCACGTTCTCCAGCACGGTCAGATGCGGGAACAGGTTGAATTGCTGGAACACCATGCCGATGCCCTTGCGCGCCTCCACAGCCTTGCGCGAATCATCCAACGTCACGCCCTCGAAAGCAATATGGCCGCCGTCATGTTGCTCGATGCGATTGATGCAGCGAATGAGCGTCGATTTCCCAGAGCCCGAAGGCCCGCAGACGACGATCTTCTCGCCGCGCGCAACGCCGAGCGAGCAGTTATCCAGAGCGTGGAAGTTGCCGTACCACTTGTGCACGCTCTCCATTGCCAGCAGATTTTCTGCACTCATTTCATTTCAGCGCGTAGCGCCGCTCCAGGTAACGCCCGTAGGAGGCGATCGTAAGACCGATGGTGAGATAGACCGCGCTCACCATGACGTACATCTCGACGGAATACGGCCGCCATTCGGCGTCGCCCATCGCCAGCTTCAGCGTCCCAGTCAGATCGTAGACATTGACGATGGACACGAGAGTGGTGTCCTTCACTGTCCCTATGAACAGGCTCGCGGTGGGCGCGATGGTGATGCGCAGGGCTTGCGGCAGCACGACCCGCGTCAGCGCTTGCCATTTGTTGAGTCCGAGCGCGTGCGATGCTTCGTACTGGCCACGCGTTACCGCCTGCAGCCCCCCGCGGAACACTTCAGCGAGATACGCCGCCGCGAACATGACCAGGCAGATGCCGATACGCAGCATCGGGTCCAGCCGCCATTGCGGCGGAAGCAGCAGTGGCAGGACGAAGGCGCCGAAAAAGAGCAGGGTGATCAGCGGCAGACCGCGCACCAGCTCGATGTAGGTCGTCGAGAGCCACTTCACCGCCGGAAGCTTGGAGCGACGCCCCAAAGCCAGGGCGATGCCCAGCGGCACGCCAATCAGGAGCGCGATTACCGCCAGCAGCAGGGTGAGCGGCAGTCCTCCCCAGAGATCTGTGCCGACCGGCGCGAGTCCGAGAACCCCGCCGGCCATCAGCACGCCGAATGCGACCACGCCCCCGACCATCAGGACGAAGCCGACGCGGCCGAAGCAGCGCGGATGCGCCGCGGCGCCTACGCAACCGAGCAGGAGAATGCTGCCGAGGACGGGCCGCCACTGCTGACCCGAAGGGAAGCGACCGAGCAGCACCAGGCGGGCCTTCTCGACTATGACGCCCCAGCAGGCGCCTTCCGCCGCCCGACAGGCTTCAGCGTCAGGTCGAACCACGGCGTCGAACACGCCCCAGCGCAACGCCTGCCACAAGGCCCAGGCGATGCCGAGCAGAAGCACCGTGGAGACGATCGCGGAGGGCTTGTCGCCGAAAAGCGTATGCCGCCAACGCTCGGCCAGCGTGGCACCCACGGGAGGACGCACCATCTCGGCCATGTCAGCGCTCCTTCAACTGTACACGCGCGTTCACCACACCCATCACCAGCGTGGTCAGCAGATTGAGCAGCAGATACACGGCCGCGATGATGGAAATGCATTCGATCGCCTGGCCGTTCTGATTCAGCGCCGTGGTCGCTGCGGAGACGATGTCGGGATAACCGATCGCCACCGCAAGCGACGAGTTCTTGATGGTGTTCATCACCAGGCTCGTATACGGCGGGACGATCACGCGCAGACTCTGCGGTACGATCACTCGCCGCAGCGCCTGAGGGCGCGTCAGGCCGAGCGCATGCGTAGCCTCCCACTGTCCGCGAGGCACGGCCTGCAGTCCTGCGCGCACGATCTCGGCGCAATAGGCGCCCGAATACTGCGTGAGGGCAATGACCAGCGCCAGCCACTCGGGGGTCAGCGTCGCGCCCCCGCTGACGCCGAAGTTGCCGACCTCCGGGTGCTGCCACGAATCGGGCCAAAGAAGCCAGACGCCGACGACAACCAGGAGCGCGACCGGCAACGTGATCCGCCGCCACGGTGAAGCGAGCCAGGCGAGCCACGGCACCAGGATGGTCAGCGCAAGGGGGACGATCGCCTGCGAGGCGGTCAGCTCCGGCATGGCGATGTTGAGCCCCCCTTTGCTCAGAAACGCGACATCGCTCAGTCGCAGCGGCGTATCGGTGCCGGGCAACAGTTCGGTCAATGCAAAATACCAGAGCAGCACCTGCACCAGCAGCGGCACATTGCGCACGAGATCCACGAATCCGCGCGAGAGCAGGCGCACCAGCGCGTGCCGGCTGGTCTGCGCGATGCCGAGCGCAAAGCCGAGCACGGTGGCGAGCACTACAGCGGGCAGCGCCGCGCGTAGCGTATTAGCCACGCCCGCAGCGAAGGCGCGCGCATAGCTGTCGCTGGGTTCGTAGGGAAGCAGCCCCTCGGAGATGGCGAAGCCCGCGGTGTCACCGAGAAAACCGAACCCCGAAGCGATGTTCTGCGCCCGGAGGTTGATGGTCGCGTTGTTTACCAGCCACGCTCCAAGCGCCACGACCAGGGCAAGCGCCAGCGCCTGCAGTCCAATCGAGCGGAGATTGAGTGGCGGTCGCGGTGGCGCAAGGGCCGCTGACGATGCGCTCTCGACGGTGGCCATAGTCAGCGTAGCGGCGGCGAGATCATCAGGCCGCCTTTGGTCCACAGATTCATCAGGCCGCGCGGCAGCTTGACCTTGGAGTCGGCTCCGACGTTGCGATCGAAGCTCTCGCCGTAGTTGCCGACCTGTTTGACGATGCGATAGCTCCACTCCTTGTCGAGTCCCATGAACTTGCCCAGATCATCGCCGGTGCCGACGAAGCGCTTGATCGTCGGGTCGCTGCTCGACGCCTTGAGCGAATCGATGTTGCTCGAACTGATCCCCAATTCCTCAGCCTCGATCATCGCGAAGAGTGTCCATTTGGCGATGGCGAACCAGTCGTCGTCACCGCGATGGATCGCCGGACCCAGTGGCTCCTTGGAGATCTGCTCGGGTAGGATGACGTAGTCGTCCGGGTTTTTCAGCAGCGTGGCCTTGAGCACGGCGAGGTTGCTGTTGTCCCCGGTATACACCTGGCACCGCCCGCTGATGAACGCCTGCTGCGAGGCTTCGATCTGATCGAACACCACGCTCTTGTATTGCAGCTTGTGACCTGTGAAGTACTCGGCGAGGTTCTTCTCGGTGGTGCTACCGGAGTCCACGCAAATGGTCGCGCCGGCGAGCTGCGCGACCTTGGCGAGGCCCGGCTTCTTCTTGGTGATGAAGGCCTGCCCGTCGTAGAAGTTGATGCCGACCCAGACCAGGCCAAGCGAAGTGTCGCGGGTGTAGGTCCAGGTGGTATTGCGCGCCAGCACGTCGACCTCGCCGCTCTGCAGGGCGGTAATGCGGGTCGGCCCGCTCAAGGGAACGTACTTCACCTTGCCCGCGTCGCCGAGCACGGCGGCTGCGAGCGCCCGGCAGTAGTCCACGTCGAGCCCCGACCATTTGCCGCTCGAATCGGCCAGCGCGAAGCCGGCGCGGCCGGTGTGTACGCCGCAGGTAACCGCGCCCTTCTGCTTGATGCTGTCGACCACCTTGCCGGCATGGACCGGGCCTGTCAAACCAGCAACTGCAGCGGCGCTCGCGCAAACCGCAGCCAATCGAAAAGCGGCGTTCATTTCTCCTCCTTGACCTTTCTTGTGGGCTTTGCATCGTGGTGTGGCGACGCGAGATGCGACGCCACCAGTTCCGACATTTCGCGGGCGATCGATACCGCGTCCGGAATCAGCTTCATGACCGCCGCCGCGATCGCTTCGATGACAGCGAGAGCCCCCACGGCGGAACTCGGCATCACGGGGTGTTCGCTGGGCGCGAGCAGCAGAGCGTCCGCGGTCACGGCAAGAGGTGCCGAGGTGGCGTCGGTGATGGCGACGACGTGGGCGCCCCGCTCGCGTGCGAACTGCGCCAACCGCACCGTATCTTTGGAGTAGCGCGGCAAAGACACGGCGAGCAGGACGTCGCCGCGACCGCAACGCGACAGCCTTCGCGCTGCCTCTTCGGTCCCGCCTTCTCCCGCCACAGCCCACACGTTGGCCAGGTAGGGCATCAGAGCGTGCGCGGCGTAACCGGCGAGATAGCCGCTCGTTCCCAGTCCGAGTGCCAGCACCTGTCTTGCCTTCAGCAGGCGCCCCGCGACACGTTGGATCTGCGGCACGGTGGTTGCGCGACGCAGGGTCTCGGCGTCGATCGCAGCGCTGGTGTCGTCGGACTTCGTTGGGCGAACTCTCCCTTTGCGCGTCGAAAGCTTCTGCAGCGGCGCGACGGTAGACTGCAGTTCCTCGCCCAACACGGTCTTGAGGTGGCTGAATCCCTCGAAGCCGGCCACGCGCGAGAACCGGTTGATCGCGGCGACCGAGGTGCCGGTCAATGCGGCAATCTCCTCGGCGCTGTGCGAGAGCGTGCGAATGGGATGCGTGGACATCCATCGGCCCACGCGCGAGAGCGAGGGTGAGGCTTCTTCCACGGCGGACTCGATACGGTGTTGGGCGCTAAGCACCGTGTTGAATGAAAGCATTCACAACCGAGCGAGTGAATGGTGTCATTCATTACACAGGAAGTCAAGCGCCGGGCGTGCGCCTCGGCGCCGCATCCAACGTACGACCGACTTTCTGTTTAGCGGTCCGTCGCCATGTGAGCGCAGCGGGAGGGAGCGTTCTGGTGACTCGGAAGCCCGCTTGAGTTGTTATCAGCGGGCGGCTGAATCGCGGCTCGGCAGGCCGATGCGCTGCAGGAGATCCCGAAACCTGGGGTCGGACCGGAGTGGATCGAAGGCCGGTCGCACGAGGATTGAAGGATTGAATCGTGCCTGATAGGCCTTGGTCAGCCAGATTATCGCGTGGTCGGTGTCGCCAAGTCCGACATAGATCAAGGCAATGCTTGCGTCGGTTGAAGAGCCTTGACCCTGTCGACTCTCCAGCTGCTCGACGATCTTCGTTGCTTCTTCCTTCCGCCCTGAAACGGCATATGCATTCGCGAGGTTCGATTCGAATGTCGTATTTCCGCCGGAAAGCTCGATCGCTCGCCTGAATTCCGCGATAGCTTCGTCGTGTCTTTGCTTCTGCTCCAGAGCCTGACCCAGTTGATAATGGGCGACGGCGAAATGCGGATCCATTTCGATGGTCTTTCGACTTTGCTGCATGGATTCGTCATAACGGTGAGCGATGCACAGTGCATCCGCCAGATCAGCGCTGATAATGAGGGAGAGGGGATCCAGGCTCTCCGCTCTTTTCAATTCAGCGATGCCCTCGTCATTGCGTCCCACCACAATCAGGTGCCAGGCGTACCAGTGGTGAGCCGTCGCATAGTTGGGATTGAGCGCCAGCGCGCGCTTGTATTCCTTCTCGGCGGACACCCAATCCCAATCATAGAGATCCTGGATGAAAGCGAGCGAGGTGTGGGCTTCGCTGAGATTATCGTCCAGCGCCAGCGCTTTGGTTGCGGCAGTTTTGGCTTTGTCGAAAGCATCCTGTGGTGAGAGGATTCCGTATTCCCAGTCTCCCGATAGCGCGTAGGAATCGGCCAGACCGCTGTAGGCCCTGGCGTACTCTGGGTCGACCTCGATTGCACGGTTGAAGTAATCGATGGCCTTTCCAAGTCCTTCCCCGGATCGTTTGTTCCAGAAGTAGCGTCCCTTGAGATAGGCCTCATATGCGCCGGGGTTCACTTCCTTCGATTTTTTGAGCGCAGCCTCTTCTCGCGGATTCAAAGTCACTTGGATCTGCTCGGCAATCGCGCGGGCTACGCTGTTCTGCAACGCCAGCGTATCCTGTAGCTCTCCTTCATAGCTCTGGGCCCAGAGGTGCGTTTCGTCAGGCACTTTGATCAACTGGGCCGTGATCCGTACACGCTCGCCGGAACGCAATACAGTTCCTTCCACGACGGCGTCGACGTTCAGCTCGCGAGCGATTTCGGGCAGGCGCTTGCGAATACCCTTGTACGTCATCACCGAAGTACGGGAAATGACCCGTAGTGCGCTGATTTGCCCCAGGTCCGCGATCAGCGCGTCGGTCATCCCATCGGTGAAATAATCCTGCGACGCATCGCCCGACAGACTCTCCATCGGCAATACGGCCAGGGAGCGAATTCTCGCTGACGATTGGCTTTGCGAGTAGAAAAGCCACGACAGCGAAGCCGCGAGTACCACGGCCAAGGCGAGAACGACGCCTATCGAGGCACGATGCAGGGATGGTTTCGTGGGTGGCAAGTCCACATCGCCCAGTTCGACACGACGGGAATTCGCAAGCGAAGCGACAGCCTCGGTTTCGTGTGCCGGTAGCCTGTCAACCGTCGCGTCGATTGGGGTGACGTCGGCGAGGAATCGGTAGCCGCGACTGGCAACGGTCTCAACGAAGCGCGGATTTTCCGCTGAATCGCCGAGAGCTTCGCGGATCTTGTTGATCGCCTTGTTGAGGCCGTGATCGAAGTCGACGACCGTCCGGCCCCAAAGTTTCTCGCGCAACTCTTCTCGGGTTATCAGCTCGCCCGGCTTATCAAGAAGCATCGCCAGGACGCGAAATGGTTGCTCCTGCAATCTGACGCGCACCCCGCGCTTGGTCAGCTCACCGGCTCGAAGATTGACCTCGAAGACACCAAACCGCAACCGACCGGATGGGTCCTTGGCTTGTCGCATAGCGGACACGAGCTGGCTTGAAGCTCGAAGCTTTTGCCGTCCCCTGATCGGCCTAACCTGCGTGGTTGAGCTAATCGTATTCCAAGGCTAAGCCTGCGGCCAGTGTGGCTAGTGAAGAGCGTCCGCACGGCGTCGCGCGGCAGAGGACTCATTCCCAGAGACTATTGATTCTGTTGGGCTTGTGAGGGTACCCAAATTCCAGCGAGAAAGGATTGACCGTCCATTGCGGTGCATCCCGATCTGATCATAGTGCTACCACAACGCGATCAGCGTTCGTTTTGGAGGCGCCAATGAAAAACCAGGGTCGCCATGGCGATTTTGAGCAGATGATGCTTCCCCACCTCGACGCCGCCTACAACTTGGCACGATGGTTGGTTCGCGACCCGTCGATCGCCGAGGACGTTGTGCAGGACGCTTACGAGCGCGCCTGGAGATACTTCACGGCCTTTCGTGGCGGGTCCGGACGGCCGTGGTTGCTGCAGATCGTCCGCAACGCCGCCTACTCGACACTCAAGACCCAGCGGCAGCGAATGGAAGTTTCACTAATCAGCGAGATGAGTCCGGCCGATGAAGACGGAGCAGAGGCAGACGTACTCGATTCGAGCTCCGGTCCCGAGGCCGCGCTGGCCCGGCGCCAGGATCTGGCGGCGCTGGACGACGCGCTCAACGCGCTTCCAGTCACCTGGCGAGAATGCCTCATCTTGCGCGAAGTGGAGGCGCTCTCCTATAAGGAAATCGCAAGGATCATGGACGTCCCAATAGGAACGGTCATGTCGCGCCTCTCGCGTGCTCGCCAGGCGCTCCAGCGCATTGCGGACCGCCAAGGTCTCGCCCCAAAGAATGGGATGCCATGGGAGGCGGCCCAGGAGCGTGCGCTCAACGATGCCCGTCAATAGCGTCGAGGCTCGGTCGGGAGACGTCTTCGTGCGCAAGCCGCTGGACAAACCCCGACACCACAGCGGGCTCGGCATCGGACACCGCAACCCAGTCCATGCCTCGGCCGCTCGCATGCACGACGTTGAATCCACGCACCGACCTCAGCTCCGACCTCGATGTAAGTGACATGTCCGGCCGCACGAATACATCGATCGTGTGTTGGTGGTAGCGGTAAACAAGCGTCGCAATGTTGCGTCGCTGCACATAGTCGAGCCGGCCTCCGATCAGCGTGAATCCTTCGTTGGCCAGGTCCTGCACGGGCGGTGAATAGTCGAGCCGGGCGGACAGCCATGGCTTGACCGTGTGCCGGTCCGATGATGCCACCTCGATTAAATGGTCGCCGAGCGTCGCACGCGTGTGTGCCGCAACCGCCGCGACTGCGAAGTCTTCGTTTGCGCGCCACGCGAGAACCGTCGTTCCGACCATCCACGCGAACACGCTCGCCGTGCAGCCGGCGAGCACGCCCCCGCTAAGCCAGCGCCAGCGATCGCCCGCAGGGCGCAACCGAGACGGTGCGGATGCCCTGACGGCGCCGAGTGTCGCGCGAACCCGTGCCTGCAACGCTGGCGACGCAACAAAATAGGGCAGCTCAGCGCGAAGCCGTAAGCGCAGCGCCAGGATGCCGTGAAGCATGGCCGCACAACCGGCGCAGCAGAGCAGATGTTTTTCGATCGCGTATCCCCGCGGCGCATCGATTTCACCGTCGGCAAATGCGCTGATCAGGGGTTCAGCTTGTCTGCAGTTCACTTTCATCTCCAGGCATCAGTTCACCGCATGCAAGAGCGGCTTAACTGACTGACCCAAGAGGGTGTCCTTCTATTCCGCCGGGAATAATCTCCCGCGATGCGCGATACAGAGCAAAGGCAGCGCCGCTAGATCACATCGTCGCCTTGCCGATGCTTTCTCCCTCCATCCGCGCGCTGAAGAAGGCCAGCAACATTACCTGCGACAAAGTCCTGTTATTCCCGAGGGCATAAACGCCGCCCTGCTGCGGTTTGAGGGGTATGCGAACGCACGTCACCGATGGCAGTGGAAGCTACCGATCACGGTGCAAGGTCTGCCATTCCGCGACGCGCGATCGCTATCGCCGGCAGGACTTCATTATCAATGCCGACGACGCTGGTAGAAGCGTTATGTCGCGCTCTGCACCAGAACATTTTTCTTAACCGCAGCAGCCTTCAAAGGAGCAACCCATGTTTCGCAAACCGCCTTCACTTGTTAAGCAATTGGTAATCGCAACAGCCCTTGCGCTTGGCGCGTCCACTGTTGCGTTGGCCGACGACAGCAGCATGAGTCCGTTTACCGGAGATTCGTACAAGTACTTCAATGGTGGGCACGGTCGTGGCGATCCTGGACGTTTCACCGGACCTGTCTTTAGCAAGGTCCCCGCGGATCCATCATGGCGCCAGAGCCACCCGAATGGCCTGACAGAGCGCGAAATGCAGGCGCTCTCGTCGTCCGACTTATCTGTATTTGCGTCGCAACTCAACCGGCCAGTTTTCGCAAGTGCGCCCACGGATCCGTCGTGGCGTCAGAACCATCCCAATGGCCTGACCGAGGGTGAGCTCATGGCGTTGTCGTCCTCCTCGGTCTCCAGGTGGCGACTTCCGAACGGGTCAGGGTACGTCGAGCCAAGCGAGCAGGCCAACGTCGCGCAGAGCACGAAAAGCGAAACCTTCTCAGCCAGGTTGGCACGATTCTTCCACCCGGCAAGTGGCGCGCAAGCGGTCACCAACCAGTGATGTCATCCAGGCTCGCAACAGGACGTGAAAGAGCAGTGGGCCGTCTGGCGCGGCCCTTGCTCGCCTTGAGCAACCAAGCTCACGCGGAATAAATATCGCGCCAGTAGATATAGGCGGGTAGAGGCATTCCCGCCAATCACCTGAAGGAACATCCAATGAGCACGTACAAGCCGACCCAACCCACCCACAATCCCGCCCGCCGTAGAGCGTTGAGCTGTCTCGCCGCCTGGACCGGTGCCGCCGTTATATGGACGGTTACCGGCGGTGTGCCACGCGCGCTTGGCGCCACGCGGGGAGACACGCCACTAGGAACTGCGACGAATGCGCTGACTTTCGTGCAGATCAGCGATACGCACATCGGTTTTCGCAAGGAAGCCAACCCCGACGTCGTCGGGAGCCTGCGCCACGCGATCGCAGACATCAACGCGTTGCCGCAGATGCCCGCCTTCGTCGTGCACACCGGCGATGTGAGCCACTTGTCGAAACCCGAAGAATTCGCTAAGGCGCGTGAGTTGCTGCAGGAAATACATGTAGATCGAGTGCACACGATTCCTGGCGAACACGACACGATCGATGAAGGCGTCAACGGCTACCTCAAGTTTTTCGATCACGATGGCAATGGCAAATCCTGGTATGCCTTCGATCAGGGCGGCGTGCACTTCGTGGCGTTGAACAATGTGCTCAACTTCAAGATGGGCACGCTGGCGGCGCTTGGCGACGAACAACTTGCCTGGCTGAAGAACGATCTCGCGCCCCTGCCGCGTTCGACGCCGATCGTCGTGCTCGCGCACATTCCGCTTTGGACGATATGGGAGCCTTGGGGCTGGGGCACGGCCGATTCCGCGCAGGCCCTGGCGCTGTTACGTCCGTTCGGGTCGGTCACTGTGCTCAACGGGCACATCCATCAGGTGCTGCAGAAGGTCGAGGGAAACATTGCCCTGCACACCGCAATGTCGCTCGCATACCCGCTGCCCACACCCGGACAGGAAGGCATCGGCGAGCCTGGTCCGGTGACGGTACCGGCCGGCGAGCTTGGCAAGCTGCTCGGCACGCGCCAAGTCAGCGTCGTACCCGGTCGGCATCAACTTGCGCTGATCGATACTCCACTCGCGAGCTGATTTGCATTTGCCACGATTTCACAGATTGCTCACAAATGAGGACATCCCATGAACCACACTTTCTTCCGCAATGCTGGCCGGCGCTTTCCCCCTCGCACCGCCCTCGTACTGGTTTTCTGCGCAGCCTTGGTGACGCCTGCGATTTTCGCGATCGCGGCGCCCTCGACATCGACGGTCGATATCGATATTGCAAAGTTCGCCTACGGTCCGAAGGAGATCACCGTTGCCCCCGGCACTAAAGTCGTATGGACCAATCACGACCAAACGCCGCATACCGTGACCAGTAACGACAAGAGCTTCGTCTCAAAGGGTTTGGATACCGACGACAAGTTCGAGCATACCTTCGCCAGCGAAGGTGACTTCGGTTACATCTGCACCGTGCATCCGTTCATGACCGGTGTCGTGCATGTACACAAGCAGTAGCTTGAGCTCGGGTGCGTCCAGTGATCAACCGTGCTTCCATCGCGATGCAGTTAAGCCGGTTGCGCTTGACTCGGCAGCACTTGCGCCTTGCTTCAGGCGTGATTCTGTTCACTTATGTTGCTGCCCATCTCACCAATCATGCACTCGGGTTGATTTCGCTCGCGGCGGCCGAACGAGGCTTACGGTTGGCGGTCGCCGCGTGGCACAGTCTGCCAGGCACCGTGCTCTTGTATGGTGGCGCCGCTATCCACATTACGCTGGCGTTCGTAGCGCTGTACGAACATCGAACCTTGCGCATGCCGCCAAGCGAGTTGCTGCGGATTGCGCTCGGGTTCGGGATTCCGACTTTGCTGATCGCCCACGCCGTCACCACGCGGCTGGCTTTCGAAGCATATGGTGCTCAGCCGGACTATGCCCGAATCGTCTGGATGCTCTGGCACTCGAATCGTGAATGCCGACAGATGGCGTTGTTGGTCCCCGGATGGCTGCATGGTTGCATGGGGCTCAATTTTGCGTTTGGCCACCGAGAGTGGTTCCGACGTCTGCGTCTGATCCTGTTTGGCGCCGCGTTATTGCTGCCCGTGCTCGCGACCCTGGGATTCCTGGCAATGCTGAAAGAGGTCTCGATACTGGCGCAAGACCCTGCGTGGTTCAGTGCAAACGTCTTGAGTCTCGACGCAATGCAGACAGAGAAGTTGGCGCGGACAAGCAACGGCATGCTTGTTCTGTACTTCGCATTGATCGGCGCCGTGTTTGTCGCGCGAGTGAGTCGCAGCGCTATCGAAAGTCTTCGGGGGACGTTGATCTCGATCACCTACCCCGGACACGTCGTGCAAGTGCCGCGTGGCTGGACCGTACTCGAGGCAAGTCGGAGCCACCGTATTCCGCATCTCTCGATGTGCGGCGGTCGGGCCCGATGCTCGACCTGTCGGGTGCGCATCGTCGCCGGCAGCGATAACTGCCCGCCACCAGCTCAAAACGAACTCGACACCCTCAATCGCATTCATGCTCCCAAAAGCACGCGGCTCGCATGTCAACTACGACCACAGGGCAATGTCTCCGTGATTCCGCTGATCGCGGCCACACCGTCACCCCTGCGTGAGCGTAGAAATGAGGCAGTTGAGCGCGAAATCGCCGTGATGCTAGTCGGCTTTCGGTGGACGGCTTCACCGCATACCTTGCTCCCGCAAGACCTCATGTACCTTCTCGGCCGCTATAACGAAACCATTGGGGACATTGCGCGCAAGCAAGGGGGGATTCCGATCCACTTCTCGGAAGATGGCGTGACTGCGGTCTTCGGTTTCGAAGTCGGAGCGAAGGAGGCCAGCAAACAAGCGCTCGCCGCAGCCGCGGAAGTGGATCGACGCTTGCGCGTCCTCAGTGATCGACTAAAGCAAGAACTTGGCTGGGCGACCGATTTTGCTATCTATTTGCACACGGGGTTGGCCGCTGTCGGTGAAACAGGCGACAACGCGGCGCGAACCCTCACGGTCATAGGCACGACGATGAATGTCGCGCGTCAACTTGCCGCCCACCATGACAACTTAAACAGTGCTCGGATCGTTCTCTCGGAAGCGGTGACGATTGCCGCAGCTCTAGACACACGTGCAGCAGAGTGGTGCGAGATCGCGCTTCCCAACCACGAGCGGTTGAAGATAACTTCGATCGCCGGCGCAAAGATGGGGCCGCGGGCCGAGCCCGTCATCGCCGCATAAGAACAAGCTAGGCCTGGGCAATGAATCTAAGTCGCGCCCGAGTCCCATACGATTGCGTCATCCTGGCGCTGCAGGGCGGCGGGGCACTCGGCGCCTACCAGGCAGGGGTGTTCGAGGGCATGACCGAGGCAGGCTGTTTGCCTGACTGGATCACCGGCGTGTCGATGGGTGCCATCAACGGCGCTCTGATTGCCGGCAATCTACCCGAGCAGCGTATCCCGCGCCTGCGCGCCTTCTGGGACCTTGTGTCTTCGGGCGTGTCCGTCACCGCGCATCCACTCTTCAGCATATTGCATCAAGGCCTCGGTCGCGCAAGCGCCACTCTGGGATCCGTGGTTGGCGTGCCGGGTCTTTTTTCTCCGCGCCTGCCGCCTCCAGCGTTTATGCCCGAAGGCACATCGGGCGCGCTGAGCGTGTACGACCTCGATCCGCTCCGGACGACCTTGGGAAGGCTCGTTAATTTCGACCTCATAAGCCGGCGCGAAGTGCGCCTCAGCGTCGGTGCAGTCAACGTGCGTACCGGTGGCGCAATTTATTTCGATAATCTGCACACCCGAGTTGGCACGGAGCATGTGCTGGCAAGCGCTGCGTTGCCCCCCGCGTTTGCTCCCATCGAGATCGACGGCGAGTGTTACTGGGATGGCGGCATCGTGTCGAATACACCGCTTTGGTACGCTGTCGACCATTCGCCGCCAACTAACGTCCTCATCGTGCAAGTGGACTTGTTCAGCGCCGAAGGTGAATTACCGAAAAACCTCGACCAAGTCATGGAGCGGCACAAAGACCTCATGTACTCGAGCAAGGCTCGCTTCGATGTCACCCATGTACGCGAGGTCCAGCGTCAGCGGGGAGCGCTTCGCCGCTTACTGGAAAAACTCCCGGGGCGTCTCAAGGCGGATCCCGATGTCAGGATGTTGAAAGCTGCAAGCAGATCTGGGCATATCGATGTAGTGCATTTGATCAATAGGCGCCACAGCTTCACCGGGTCGACAAAGGACCACGAGTTCTCTCGGGCGACAGTCAACGAACTTTGGATGGCGGGGCTGGAGGACGCAAGGTGTGTTGTTGCGCATCCGGAATGGCTGGTGCGAACCGATCTCTCGCAAACTGTCCGCGTGTATGACCTGGTGCACAGGCCCCGCAAGATGCTTGGAAAACTATTGAATCGGTGGCGCGAGAGGCTGCGGGCGAAGGTAAAAGGCCCGCAGCGTTGCTTGGGAATTTCCGGATCGTAGTCGTCGCGAAGCTTCGTACCCTAGGCCTGTGCCGACATCAGCAGGAAGGGCGGGCGGTGTATTTCATCTGCCCACTCGGGGTGTTCTTGAATCTGCGCCTCGCTTGGACCCCATTCCTCGAGGCGTAGCAGACGGAACCCTGCGTCGATCAGCCCGTTGACGTAAGCGGCGATCGTGCGATGTTGCTTGGTGACTCCTGGGGTAATCCAGTCGGTTACTCGCTGCCCTTCGACCAGATACGAGTTGAGCGGCCAGATCTTGGACCCGGACGCGAGAACCTGCCACTTCTGCTCGAGCGGTGCCGAAAAGATGGGGTGCTCCACCGAGAAAACGAATCGACCGTTTGGCGAAAGGCTAGCGTGGAGCGTACGCAGCAGCTTCGACAGGTCTTCGACGTAGTGCAATGTCAGCGAGCTGTAAACCAGGTCGAACGAAGATGCGGGAAGAGTCAAATGCTCGATATTCGCCCGAAGGTACGTAATGACGGCATCGGACGTTTCGGCGCGGGCACGCAAGAGCATCCGTTCGGACAGATCTACGCCGACGACCGAAACCGCGCCGGCTTGGCGGACCCAGCGAGCGAACCATCCGAAGCCGCAGCCGAGATCCAATACACGCAATCCCGCCATCGAAGGCAACATGGCCTGGAGCACAGGCCATTCCGGAGCGCCGGCCAGGCCGAGCCTGGAGCGCTGCAGCCGACTGTATCCTTCGAAGAAGCTCGGGTCGTCGTAGATGTTCTGGGACACGCTTAGAACTTCTCAGCCCAGGGCCTCAAGTCGAGTTCGTGCGTCCACGCGCCGCGCGGCTGTAGGTGGAGCTGATAATAGGATTCGGCAATCGCGCTCGGAGGCAGGAAGGCCGCGCGAGCCCGCTCTTCGACGAGATCGCGATTGCGCTCCGATTCGATCTGCCCGTCGATGATGACGTGCGCGACATGCACGCCCTTGGGACCGAGTTCGCGCGCCATCGATTGCGCGAGTGCACGCAATCCGAACTTGGGCACGGCAAGATTGGCGAAGCCGGCACTTCCGCGCAATGATGCAGTCGCGCCTGTGAAGATGATAGTGCCGGCGCCTGCCGTGACCATGAGCCGCGCCGCCTCCTGACCGACAAGGAATCCGCCGAAACAGCCGACGCGCCAGCATTGCTCGAAGGATTCGGGAGTGAGATCGAGAATCCCGCCACGCATGAATGTGCCGGCATTGAACACGACGAGCTTCGGACTTCCTAGCTCCTTCTCCACACTGGCAAACAGGTTGGCAACGGACGCAGCCTGCGCTGCATCGCACGCCTTCAGTCGCACGTTGGCACCGGTTTTCATGTGCGCGCTCAGTCTGGCCGGATTGCGCGCCGCCGCGACCACCTCCATGCCCCCTTGCGCGAATCGCTCCGTCAAAGCCCAACCGAGTCCAGGCCCGACACCGACAACCACTGCGATTTCAGCTGCCATGTTTGTGCTCCGTGTATGTCCTGCTGCATTTTCGCCCGCGGCTCAGATCCGCAAAGGCGAGTCGTGTGCGTACTATCGACGATCCTGTGGCCCGTGCGTTGACCGCGGCCTTTGAATATATACTCAATCAGGCTTGATCGACGATTGGGAGTCCCGATGCGAATTGCGGTGATGGGAACAGGCGGTGTGGGCGGCTATTTCGGTGCGCGGCTTGCCTTGGGCGGGTCGGATGTGAGCTTTATCGCGCGTGGCAGGCATCTCGAAGCCATGCGCCAAAGGGGGCTCAAGATCGAAAGCTCGCTCGGCGACATGCACCTTCCGGCCCCGCGCGTGACGGAAGCTCCCGCGGAAATCGGTCCGGTAGATCTGGTTCTCTTCGGTGTCAAGCTGTGGGACACCGAAGCGGCGGCGAAGGCCATCGTGCCGTTGATCGGACGCGAGACTGCGGTTGTGTCGCTGCAGAACGGCGTGCGCAAGGACGACATTCTGCGCGAGGTTCTCGGCTCGTCCGCAGTGATGGGAGGCGTTTGCTACATCGCTGCGCAAATCGCCGAGCCAGGAGTGATTCGCCACTCGGGCACCATGCAGAAAATTGTATTCGGCGAGTACGACGGCAAACGCTCGGCGCGCGCCGAGACATTCCTGGAAGCGTGCCGAAGAGCCGGTATCGATGCGGAGATAAGCAGCGACATCCGCCGTACCGTCTGGGAGAAATTCGTTTTCCTGGTCGCACTGTCAGGCACGACCACCACCATACGCAAGCCTATCGGGCCAATCCGCGCGAATCCGCGCACGCGAGCGTTCCTGCACGATGCGATGCGCGAAGTGGTCGCCGTCGCTCGTGCCGAAGGGGTGCAACTACCGAAAGACTATGCCGACGATCGTCTGGCATTCGGCGACACATTGCCGGCGACCATGACCTCGTCGATGCACAACGACCTCGAGCGCGGACACCGCCTGGAGGTTGAAGGGTTGAGCGGAGACGTCGTGCGGCGAGGCGAGGCCGTTGCGGTGCCGACTCCGGTCAATCGCGCGATTCGCGACATCCTGACTCTGCACGAGGCGGGCAGGAGTCAGGGTTGACGTGTGCGGGCCTGCGGCAGCGGCGTGCAGCCGCGTGATATATGCGGGCCGCTCGGAAGAGGGCATTACATCATGAACGTTTCGAGCGGGAAGAAACGAATGAAACAAAAATGAACTGTCTGTGAAGTCTGCTTACAGCGGGTCCTCGCTATGCTTCATGCGGCACTGCCAGAACCGAAAGGAAAGTCAATGTTTCTACTCCCGTTCGTAATGTTCCTCGCATTTGGCAGTGTTGCTTCGGCTTCGCCTGCTGACACTGAGGAGCACGCGTTGACCGCGGAACAGGCGCACCAGGTAATTGCCCCCTTCTACAAGGCGCTCAACGCGGGCAACGACGTGATCGCGCTAATTAATGTAGCTACTTCGCCGGACTGGATGTCATGCGGCGGCAACGATGTTTGCAAGCGGCGGGATCAAGTCGGCCCGGCGATTGTCGGTCTTCAGAAGACGGTCCCGGACCTGAAATGGGAAATCAAAGAGCTGTTGATATCGGGTGACCGCGTGATCGTCCGTGGTGAAGCCTCGGGCACGCCCGCCGGGGCTTTCCTTGGAACACAATCAGGTGGCGGGAGTTTCCGGGTTATGTCTATCGACCTCCATACCATCAAGGATGCGAAGATCGTCAGAAGTTACCACCTCGAGGACTGGATAGGTGCGGTGCGACAGCTATCTGCTCAGTGAGTCCGGGGCATCCCTGCGCGCATACGAGGAGGGAGAATGAAGCGCGGGTTGCGGTTCATTTGGGTGGCCATGCTCGCCGCCGTCGCGGCATCGGCCCAGGCCCAGATGACGGATGCGAAAGCGGTCGCCGCGGAATTGAAAAAGGGTGGCTACGTGATCGTGATGCGCCACGGCGCGACCAACCGCGATCAGGCCGACACCGATCCGCTGAATCCGGACAATATCGCCAAGCAGCGCTTGCTCAGCGAGCAAGGGCGGCAGCAGGCGAGGCAGGTCGGCGAATCATTCAAGAAGCTCGGCATTCCGCTCGGGACGGTCTACACCAGCAAGTTCGATCGTGCCGTCGAGACGGGGAAATTGATCGGCGGAGGCCCAGTCACTGCGACTTTCGACGTAACCGAAGGCGGGCTGGTGGTCACGCCGATCGAGAACGACCGCCGCGCCGAAGCGCTGAAGAAGATGATCGCTACAGCGCCTCCAGCCGGCAAGAACACGCTCATCGTCACTCACAAGCCGAATATCCTGGACGCGCTCGGCAAGGACTGGTTCGAAGTCAAGGAAGGCGAAGCGTCGATCTTCCGCGTCGATGCGTCGGGCAAACCACAGTTGATCGGCCGCGTGCAGGCAGTCGACTGGATCAAGGCGGCCGGCGATTAATCGGAGCCCGCCTCAGGGACGTCAGCAAGCGGCCCGATTCTCGATCCCGGTTCACGGAGGCGCTAGTTGCCTGTGAAGGCAAGCGCGCCGAGCGATTATTTGGCAGCTTTCAGTTCGACCTCAACGACCCCGGCGGCGACGTTCAGCCCATTGATCCCTTCAATATTGAGTGGCTGCAGCGCGTAGCCCTTGTTCGACCCGCCGACGAGGACGTTCGCGCCAAGCCCGCCCGCCCAGGCCGCTGCCGCCCCAACTCCGCCATAGGAGCCTGCGAGGGCGCCCGGTTGAGTCTTGCCATCCGACGACACCACCGCCCACAGAAGCACGGCGCCGTCTACGAACCCAAGGTCTACGCCGTACTTCTTTATCGCCCCGGTGTAGTGCTCAGACTTCACCGCTTTGTCGGCAGGGCTGAAAACACACTTGAGATCCCTCGAGGAGCTAAAGACCAGTCCCCACCCACCTGCCTCATCGCAATGCAGGGTCCCCACTTTGATCCCGTCCGCTTGCGCCATTCCCGCCGATCCCGCGATCAGTCCGGCCGCCACTACACTTAACATTGCGCGTCGCATTGTTCCTTCTCCTGTCGTAACGAGTTGGGCTTAATGCCAAACCCCGGTTTGTTCGATCCACCATAGTGTAGCAGGCCGCGCTTCAGCCGTTCCGTTCGCACCGGGGCCCAGCGTCGGACAACGCTGCGCCAAGGAAGTGCCACAACCAGCAAGCGCTGCTTGGACTCGCGAGGACGCGGAAAAAGCAATGAACGCCCGATTTCTGTCAGCGACCTTACTCCCCATCCACCGAATACGCCAACAGGACATTGCCCGGTGCCGTGCCAATGTGCACGTAGCCGGAATTGACGTACAGCATGCCGCCGACAATGACGGGGCCGGGTCCGTTCAGAGAGCCGCCATGCGCGGCGACGCCGTTGACGGTCTTGAATTCCTGCTTGGTGTCGGTATCCCAGATGATGCGGCCCGTCTTGGCGTCATAGGCACGCAGGATGCCACCGATATCGCCCGAGAACACCACGCCAGGAATGACCGTCACCGCAGCAGACTGTCCCGGGCTGCAGCCGGGTCGGTCGCTTGGGCATCCCGGATGCGGTGTATGCCAAAGTGTCTCGCCGGTAGCTGCATCGAGCGCAAACAGTCCGCCGCCAACCTTCGGATCAAATATGAAGCTGCGACCGAGTGCCGCCTGTGCGCCCGGTGTGCCCGGAGGTGCAACGCGTAGCTGCGCATCGGACAGCGCCACGTACACGGTCTTGCCGTCGGTGGCGGGCCCCCATTGCACGCCGCCGACTTTTCCGCCCTTGCCGATCTGCTTTTTCCACAGGACTTTTCCATTGGCGTCAGGATCGATGGCATGCACCACGGCGGATTTCTGTCCCGCGATCAGTGCGCGGTGACCTTGAGCCAGTTCCACCAGGATTGCCGACGAACCAAAGTCGAAGTCCGGTCCATTGGTGCTGGGGCAGTTGGTGCGATACGGATCCGGAAGATCGCAGCCCAAGTTGTAGCCGTCGTTGGCCGTGCCCTGATACGACCACAGGATTTTTCCGCTTTCCATGTCGAAGGCAATGATCGCGTCTGATGTTGCCGCGACCGGATCGGTGGTGCTGTTGGCGGTGGTCACGTACACGCGTTGTTTCTTCACGTCCACGGTGGGCGATGACCAGATGCCCGCACCGGCGGGGCCCCATAGCTGCACGCCCAGGCTGTTCTTGCGAATGGGTTTGAGTTCATCGGTGATGGTGCTGCTCTTCCAGAGCACCTGGCCGGTGGCAGCGTCGAGTGCGGCGAGCGTGCCGCGCAGCTTGCAGCATTCGTATCGCGGATTGGCCGCGGCAGCATCTTCGATGGCCGTCATCGGCACGTACAGCACGCCGCCAGCCAATGTCGGCGCGCCGGTGATGGTTACAATGGGATTCTCGTCGAGCCGCGTCTTCCACATGCCCTTGCCGGTCACGGCATTGACCGCGTGAACGCCGGTACGCTTGTCGCCGAAGTACAGCGTATTGGTCTTTTCATCGACACTGATCGCGGTGCGCACTGGGAATCCGGCGTTGTAGGTCCAGTAAGTGCAGCCGGTCGCGGCATCGAGCGCATACACATTGCCATTGGCGCTGGCGACGAAGAGACGTCCATTCACGATCGCCGGCTGCGCCGCCGCAGTCTGCGCGTTGGGATAGCCGAAGGCCCACTTGAGTTTCAGCCGCGATACCTGGTCGGACG
Source organism: Casimicrobiaceae bacterium (assembly GCA_035262745.1). Lineage (GTDB taxonomy): Bacteria > Pseudomonadota > Gammaproteobacteria > Burkholderiales > Casimicrobiaceae > PALSA-1003. Next base: position 75,290 of record DATFSE010000071.1, read on the forward strand.
TCAGCTGTGCCTGCTCGCTCGACTGGAAGCGATGCTGGGTTACATCATTACCCCAGCCGGTCCAATGAGGCGTGCGGAGCGTCGCAGAGTACGTTTGCTTCTCCGGCGCGCACTGCGAATTCACCGCAACTGCCGGCTGCGACAGCGAGTCGCGGGTCAGGTAGGCAATAATGGCGTCTTTCTGTGCCGGCTGAAGCTTAGCTGCCTGCTGGACCATGCTGCCCGCTTCGAGCGTGGTGCGAATGCTGTCGGAAGAGAGCTTTTCCAGCACGCTGCGAGCAGCGGCGCGCGGCACGCCGGCGTCGTGACAGGTGGCGCAATGCTGCTTGTACAGCGCCTCGCCGTCCAGGGCGGATTGACCATGAGCGGCAGCAGTGGCCACGACCAGAGCAAACAACACGGTTCGCATAGAACTCCTATCAGCGCAGAAGTCCGCTGGTCCTTTCCCTCGCCTTCCTCATTGCCGACATGGACAGCGTATGCCGAGGCATAGTTCGGACAGGTTCTTGTCGACAAGGTCGACGCGGTGCATTGTGAGGTGTCTGAATACAACCGGAGATGCAGCCCCACCGGTGAGGGAGACGTCATGCGAAGGAGCTTAAGCGCTGGCACAGCCGTCGCGGCAGGGGTGGCCGCATTCATGCTTGCGGGCATGGTGCGCTCGGCGGAAATCAAGGTAATCGCGTCGGTGGCCGTCAAGGAGAGTTACCAGGAGCTCGTTCCCGAGTTCGAGAAGATGAGCAATGACAAGGTCGTGACTCTCTGGTCCGGTACCGCCGACATCATGAAGCGCGTGAAGGCTGGAGAGACAGTGGACCTAGTCATCCTCGGATCGAACTCGATCGACGAGTTGATTAGTCTTGGCAAGATCGAGCCCGGTAGCCGTGTCGATCTGATGAAATCAGGGGTAGGCGTGGCAGTACGAGCGGGTGTGCAAAGGCCCGACATTAGCTCCGGGGAGGCGTTGAAGCGCACCCTCCTCTCGGCCAAGTCAATCGCGTATTCGACGGGCCCGAGCGGGGTATACCTCGATGGTCTGTTTCAGCGGATGGGCATTGCGAACGAGTTGAAACCGAAGCTCAAGCAACCGCCCTCCGGTGGGTCGGTAGCCGAGATGGTCGCTCGCGGCGAGGCCGAAATCGGTTTTCAGCAGGTCAGCGAGCTCGTTCACGCCACCGGCATCGACTATCTGGGCCCGCTATCTCCTGATGTTCAGCAGATCACCGTATTCTCGGGCGGCATCTGCATCAGCGCGAAGGAGCCTGTTGCCGCCAAGGCGCTCGTCATGCACCTCAAATCTCCGGCTGCAGCGCCGATCATTAGGAAAAATGGCATGGAGCCAGGCTAAACGCCATCGTTCAGAACAAGGCGCACTGACCCCTGGCGTCCGAGGCGCTTAGTATTCATTCGCCGGATTAGAAGAAACGCCGTGATAGCTGGCTTCGCGTACCGGCCAAAGATCGCAACAGCAGTTGGCGCTTTGGTAACCGCGCTTTACCGCTGGATTACACAGGTTCATCGCGGGCCACTGGCGCACTCTCGCGAACATTTCAACAATTGCCTCGAAACTCGGCAAAGGCTATGCACGCGGTGTCCGGTCAAGCTGACCGATCCAGCGGAGGCGATTGTGGGCAAGACCAAAGCTCCCAGGCGTTGGGGAACCGCTCGTTGTGAGCGACTGGGGCATCCACTAGAGGCAATCAAGTTTTTCCGAACATTCAAGCCATCCGTTCCACGCGACCTCCTTTACACCCTGTTGTGTAACACGGCGATTTCAGGCTTGTACAGTCTGGCCGCGGCGCCGCTTTGCCACGATGGGACGTCTTTGGTTCGGGGCGTTTGGGTCAATTTCGTCTTGACCAACTGCATCGGCTATGGAATCCAGTTCCGCTACCTGCTTTGTAACTGGGTACTTAATGGCGCACTGCGCCGACGGTCTTGTGCCGTCCGCACGCTCTACTACATGATCGTTGAGACCGCCAGCGTGTTCGGCGGTTACTGGCTTGGTTTTACTTTGCTCGGAGCCTACACGACACGGCACCGATTCCTACTCTCGACACTAGGGCTGATCAGGGTAGTCCTCGTGAGCCTAATCGTCTCCATAACACTGGCAATGGCGTTCCACTGGCGAGGGCGCCAAACATCAGGGATTCGATCAGTTAGCCGATAACCCTCCGCGCCAACGGCAAAGCCGTCCGAGACGCCCAGCGCTTAGGCGCGCGCGTATCGGTGTCGTCGTAGGCTCCTAAGAACTCCCATCGCGCTGCCTGGCTTGCGAGTTGCTTGTCGTCTGGTCGACCTAGTCGCTGGCAAGCCATTCACGAATTATTCCTGCGCGAATCGTGGATGCCCGATCACGATCGTTGAGGCCTTCACTGAACGGGTGGCCTAGATCAGTGCGCTCATCAACGTGCAGGTTGCCGCAACTCTTCATCCGTTCGATAAATGCCTCGGCGTCCTCGGGACGAAATAGAGAGTCGTATCTCCCTATAAGCAAAGTGACCTTCTTGCAGGTCGTCTCACTCATGTCGACGGGGTCGAGGCGTCCTTTCGGACAGTCTTTAGATAGGTCCGCCAGTCGTGAAACGATGCCATCCAAGAATATCGAGGTAATCTTCTTGTTTTCTGCCGCAGTGCGACTAGCGATGAGCGCCCCAAGGGAAGTGCCGTAGATTCGTATCTCATCGTAGCGCCCCGCCAAAGTACCAACCAATTCCCCGACATCGTCAACGATGGCGCGGAGCAGGGGGCTCCCATCCGATCGCCAGTAGCCGCGATAGTCGTAGATAAACGTGTCATACCCGGGATCGAAGACATTCAGTTGCTTCAAAGCTTGATAAAAGAGGTCTGAGTAAGCCAGGTTTCCATAGAGCACCAGCAAAGCTCTTCGCCGCGCGCGTGCTTCCAACGCTGGCACCATGATGCCTCGCAAGATGACTCCATCGGTCATCTTTGCCTCGGGAGCCAACACGGCGCCCGGCGGCGGTGGCCTATCCGCAGGCCTGATGAAGAACCACCAGGGCGTCCAGGCGGTAAAAGCAACCTTCTCTGTTTGTCCGCAGGTTAGCGTGTCGGCGCTCTCGCGAGCCGTAAGCGGCGAGACCATAAAGAGCGTTGCCACGATCACGATCGCTTTGACAACCATTCGCGCTTCTTTCTCCAGGGTCCCATTTTGATACTTGGAACTAATGCGATTGCGAGGACTGGTCTTGCGTATCTCCGTCGGATTGGCTCGACGGAGATCAGGGAGATATTCTTTTGAGGGCCTCCTTTATCTTTGCCACGTTCGGACCTTCTCGCGCCCCCTCATAAAAGGAGAGATCCTCGTCGATTCCGACTAACCGGAAGCATTGACCTCCCGGAGCCTGGAAGTACAAGTGGGGGTCCGGTACCTCGAGCTTCGTGACACCGAAAGCGAGAATTCTCCGGGTCATTTCTTCCACGTTGTCGGACTTGATTTCCAGCCAGACAGATCTCGCACTTCGCAGGAACTCGCTCTCATCAGTGACATCCCCGTAGAGAAACGCGATGTAGAAATCATCTCCCAAGCGAATGAAGTCTCTTTCGGGATCCGCTTTCGTGATTTTCCCGCCTAGGACATCACAATAGAATTTGCGAATGCTGTCTCGATCTTGCTGCGGAACAATAACCGACGAGTGGCTTCCAAAAATGACCTTTACCATGGTTACTCCTTCCAGTGTGGGGGCTCTCGATAGGGCGTCAGCGGCGGCCGTAGGGATTGCCGGTTGGGTACGGGTCCTGCAGAGCGATGGAGCCGGTCTCCAGCAGGGATTTCAGGTTGGAAATGACCTTGGGCCAGCCGCCGGACACCGCCTCGATTAATTTCGAGGGTTCGCGCTCGATGCTGTGGGTGATGGAGAGCTTAACCGCCGTTCCACTGGGTTCCAGTTCCATCGTGCACAGCGACTCGCCTTCGGCCTTGAGCTCGGGCTTGTTCTGGTGCTGCCAGCGGATTCGCAAGCGCCGTGGCGGCTCGGCCTCGACGATCTCGCCCGTGTCGTAGACGACACCGTCGCCCGACACCATCTTCCACGAGGATCCCGCCGTCCACTGGCTTTCGCAGTGCATGCCAAACCAGTACTGCTTTATGAACTCCACGTCGGTCAGCGCTGACCACAGTTTTTCGGGCGTGGTGCGGATGTAAGTCACGTAGACAAAGGTCGATCTAGCCATTGGCTTTCTCCAGTCGTCGTTTGAGGTCCGAAAGCGCCTTGAGGCGCGGCTTTTCGAACTTGGCAATCCAGCGCTCGTAGATCTGCTGCAGCGGTACCGGATTGAGGAAGTGCAACTTTTCGCGGCCGCGCCGCACGGTGGCAACCAGGTTCGCCGCTTCCAGCAGGTCGAGATGTTGCGTCACGCCCTGCCGCGTCATATCCAGGTGTTCGCAGAGATCGTTGAGTGTGCGGCCGTCGTGGGCGTGCAGCAGGTCCAGCAGCTTGCGCCGGCTGGGGTCGGCCAGAGCCTTGAATAGCAGATCGTCGTCATAGAGGTGCTCGGCCATCGAAGGCAACAGGCAAGTAATCGCTTGCCTGAAGTATAGGCAAGTAAAAGCTTGCATGTCAAGCACTGTTCTGCGATCGCCCAAGGCGTGCACTCACTCGGCGGGAAACAAGGCATGATACGAATGTTATTTGAAATACTTACCTTCGATGACTGCTGTTGTTTCTGTTGCCAGTCTCTCTAAAACATACGCATCCGGCTTTCAGGCGCTGCGCCGGGTTGACCTGGAAATACGTGGAGGCGAGATTTTCGCGCTCCTCGGTCCGAACGGCGCCGGGAAGACGACCCTGATCAGCATCATCTGCGGCATCGTCAATCCCACTGAGGGCGTCGTTCGCGTCGCAGGCCACGACATCGTCCGTGACTACCGTGTCGCGCGCTCGTTGATCGGTCTGGTACCGCAAGAGCTAACGACCGACGCCTTCGAATCGGTCTGGGGGACGGTCTCGTTCAGTCGCGGGCTCTTTGGCAGGGCGCCCGACCCAAGCTACGTCGAGAAGGTCCTCAGACAGCTATCGCTGTGGGACAAGAAGGACGACAGGGTGATGACGCTGTCCGGCGGCATGAAGCGCCGGCTGCTCATTGCCAAAGCGTTGTCGCACGAGCCTCAAATCCTATTCCTCGATGAGCCAACCGCAGGCGTCGATGTCAATCTGCGACGCGACATGTGGGATCTCGTGCGCCAGCTCAAGCAGAGCGGCGTCACCATCATCCTGACCACGCACTACATCGACGAAGCCGAGGAGATGGCCGACCGCATCGGCGTAATCAGCAAAGGCGAGATCGTCCTGGTGGAAGACAAAATCGAGCTGATGCGCAAGCTTGGCAAGAAGCAGCTGACGCTGCAGCTTCACCACGCGCTGACAAGCGTCCCGCATGAGCTTGATGGCTACGGCCTCGAGCTCGGGAACGCAGGCACGGAGTTGATCTACACCTACGACAGCGAAAGCAAGCGTGCAGACATCGTGAAGCTCCTTAAGGACGTCGAGGTTGCGGGCATCAAGTTCAAGGATCTCCACACGACGCAGAGCTCGCTTGAAGACATCTTCGTCAGCTTGGTTCGGGAAACGAAATGAACATCTATGCAGTCCGGGCGATCTACAAATTCGAGATGGCCCGCACGCGCCGCACGCTCATGCAGAGCATTGTCTCGCCTGTGATTTCGACCTCCCTGTATTTCGTCGTATTCGGCGCGGCGATCGGGACGCGCATTCAGCACGTCGAGGGCGTGAGCTACGGTGCGTTCCTTGTTCCCGGGTTGATCATGCTGTCACTCCTGACGCAGAGCATCACCAATGCCTCGTTCGGGATCTACTTTCCGCGTTTCACCGGCACGATCTACGAGCTGCTTTCGGCACCGGTGTCGTATCTCGAGATCGTCTTGAGCTACGTCGGCGCCGCGGCGACAAAGTCAATCATCCTGGGGTTGATCATTTTGGCGACTGCAGGATTATTCGTGCCGCTCAGGGTGGACCATCCAATCTGGATGATCCTGTTTCTCATCCTGACCGCGTGGACCTTCAGTCTGCTCGGCTTCATCATCGGCATCTGGGCGGATGGCTTCGAGAAGCTCCAGGTTGTTCCACTTCTGATCGTGACGCCGCTGACGTTTCTCGGTGGGAGCTTCTATTCCATCAGCATGCTGCCTCCGATCTGGCAGACGGTCACCTTGTTTAATCCAGTCGTTTACCTGGTGAGCGGCTTTCGCTGGAGCTTCTACGGGATCGCCGACGTCAGCGTCGGCGTGAGCCTCGCAATGACCATCGTGTTTCTCGGGGTCTTTCTGGGGATCGTCTCCTGGATCTTCAAGACCGGTTATCGACTGAAGATGTGAGATCGCGGTCGCTGCGCCGATCGACGTATGATCGGCGTATTAGCCGCAGCGTTGTGCACAGCGAGGTAGCCACATTCAGCTGCTCCTGGAACGCAGCGATTGGTTCTGCTAGCTCACGTAAAAAAAAACCTGCAGTACTTTTCGATCGTGCCTCCGTCTGGCCGGCTTGAATGGGTGCGAACGGTTGCGCTCGGATCGATCTGGGAAACAGTCGATCTTGCGTCAACGGCAATGGCGCCGAACTCGGCGACTACAGCTGTTATTACGGCCACGATGGCAATTCGATCCGACATGGAAAGTGAGTGCTTAAACCGAGACATCTGAACAAGCTCCTTTCAATCATCGACCGCATAGTCTATCGAGCATAGGTCGGCGGCGAATTTCACCGGAAGTCAATCTTGTTTCATTTGTTTCATCCCTGTTGTTCAATCATGGGATCCGGCGTAGGGCAGGCGATCGGTCCTGGCCCAGGATGGTCCACGCGGCGCGAACGCCAAGCGGACTTTCGATGGTGCAGTCCGGTAACCTACGATGAAGCAACACAGTGATGACAGGTTACTGGAGGAAATCCCTTGGGCAATGGTGACACGGTGATGCTGTTCGTATTCTGGAAGCTGGCAATCAACCAGCCACTAGCCTGCTTTGTCAGAATCTGCAATTGAATTCCCTCGCGAGGTTCAGGCATGTTGGGTGGAGTCTTCGCGCCCACCATCGTCCAGCGTACGTGGGCGACCGCCATTGTCGGACTGAGAAACCTCACCTCAACGTCAGTGATCGTGAGCGTGCTTTGGGCGAAGACGAGCTCGAAGCCTTCGCGGATTTTGCGCTCAATTTCAGGGCGTCCCCTCCACCACCAACCGACCACGTTCACCGCATCTCCGTCTTCGGCGAACAGGTTGGCGTAGGCCCGTGCGTCGTGCTGATTCCATGCGGCGGCCTGCAACACCTGCACTTGGCGAATCGCGGCATCGTCCGGCTGCTGAGCCAGGGCAGGAACGGAAAATCCCACCGCCAGCAGCCATACTTTGAGCCCGAATCTGAGGTGCAATTGCTTCATGGACGAATCTCCTGAGGGATCATTTCGTGCAGTTGACTGCAGCCCATGGCATCTCGGGACGCGACCCACTCTTAGCTCGCAAACCGCAGAGCTTTGGCTCGAAGATAAGAGCGAGTCCGGACATCGATACCCACCTACTTGATTATCAATTCCTGCATGGTCTTCTCACCCGTGATTTCACGGACCTCCGTCCGCTTTGTCATTAGCTGAACCTGCTTTTCTTCGGAGCCAACGATTTTGCTCGCAATCACGTCGTACTTTGCACTGATTCCGTCAAACGCGGCCCAGTTCTTGAATTCGGTCAAGAACATCACGTCGAAGTCATCTCTCCCCGAGGCGCTTCCACTCAGGATGTGGGTCGAAAGAATCAGTCCCTGCTTCTTCGCCTCATCGTCGATCTTCTTGCGCAACGGAAGAACGTCACGCATGTAGACATCGAGCATCCCAGGCTTTACTCGAACCATTGTGATGCCCCAGACAGAGCCCTCTGTGTAAGGTTTGTCCTGTCCGTACACCACTACCGAGCCTAGCGACAGCACGCCAAACAACACGAGAGTTGCAAGAAGCCGGAGTGCGTTGCACTTGTTCATCATCGTTCCCCCTGTGGATAATTGCGACCGGAACCCCGCGGCCGGGCACCAAGAATCGAGGTCTATTGCTAGACGCCACAACGGGTTGCGGTCGGAGTCGCACGTTAGTCAACCCCGGCGATTCAAGTCAACGAGGCGGCGACGAACCGCGCCCATTCGTCGCGAAATAGCGCCATTGGCGACGGAGCGGTTGGCTGTCGGTGCGCGATCGGGGGAGGCTCGAATGCCCGTCCGGGCACGTTTTGAGTTCGGCGTCTAGCGACGGGACCTGGGCCGGTCAGCGAACTTCGCGAAACGTCCGGTCAAAGCGGCCCAAGGCAGGTAACCGATCGACTCGAGTCGATCCGTAGCGGTCGGTCCCACTATCCCCAAAAGCCCACATCGCGGCGATGAACGCACTCAGCGCCGAACGTTTCGTCCCCCCGCACAACGTCGATTAGATAAGTTCTTGCGAATTCTTTCCGGAAATTGTCATTTTGTTGACGACTGCGGAATTGCTTACGTAGGCGCGGTGTATCGTCCCGCGACCGCTTACCGTGTGCAGGTAACGCTTCAAGGTATGGCCACAGTGAGCGTGAATTGGCAGCTCAAACGTAGCATTCCGATACCCGCCAATCCACTTTTGTAAGCCTCGATTGATCAGACAGCGCATCGGGTAAATGCGCAAAATATTTTCGTCATTTTCGTGCATGAAGGAGGAGAAGCCATGGGCCTGAATTGGAAGTGGGCGATAACGTTATTCTGGAGTGGCATCATTGCGGCGGCCATCACGCCGACTTTCGCGGCGAGCGGGCCAACCATCACCACGCTATCTTCCCGCCCCGACATGGTGAGCGGCGGCGACGCACTAGTGCGGGTTGACGCCCCCGGTGATTTTCCGCTGAGCCATATCGTCATCAAACTGAACGGGCAAGACATCACGGCGACGTTTCATGCCGATCAAGCTGGGCGTAGCTTTACCGGGCTGGTGAGCGGGCTCAAGCTCGGTGCCAACGCCTTGGAGGTATTCACCAATCCCAATGGCAAGGGGCAGCCGGCGGAGCAACTGACGCTTGTCAACTACCCCATCACGGGTCCGATCTTCTCCGGACCGCGCCAGGAGCCGTTCATCTGTCAGACGCAGAGCTTCAAGCTTCCCGACGGCACGACGCTCACGCCAGGGCCGATTAGTACTGACGACTGCTCAGCGCCCACCAACATTCAATATGTCTACAGGTCGACCGCCGGTGGGGCGTTGAAGCCGATGCCCAGTACAACCTCGCTTCCAACGGATGTGGCCATGACGACGACCGACAAAGGCGTCACGATGCCGTTCGTCGTGCGTGTCGAAACGGGCACCATGGATCGCGGCATTTACCAGAACGCCGTTTTACACGATCCGACGAGCGAAGCTACGCCAACCCCCTTCACACCACCCAAGGGATGGAACCAACGTTTGCAAGGGCTGCACGGCGTCGGCTGCCCGGGGGGCTGGTATATCCAAGGCTCAGCCATGGGCGAAAACATTTTGGATCCGACGCTACTTGGACGAGGATTCGGGATGTTCATCAACACCCTCAACTACGCTGCCCAAAGCTGTAACGCGTTTCTCGCAGGAGAAGTGACGGCGATGGGCAAAGAGCATTTCATCAAGACCTTCGGCGTACCGTATTACACCGTCAGCCGCGGCTGCTCGGGGGGCTCGTACACCAGCGAGCAGGTCGCCGATGCTTTTCCGGGGCTCTTTGACGGTATCCTCATCGACTGTACGTTTCCCGATCCGTTCGCGATTGCCTATTCGGGGCAGGACGGACACCTGTTGACGCACTATTTCGCCGTTACCGACCCAACAGGTTTTACAGCGGCGCAACAGGCCGCGGTGTCGGGCTATGCCAATACCACTACGCTGCGGGCGGCGGCCAATCAGTCTGGACGAACCGACCCGGTTCCGAATCGCGTCGACGTGCCTGGCTACGCCTCGGCGGTGTGGAGCGCGGCAGTGCCGTTAGCGCTGCGCTATGACCCGGCGACGAATCCGACTGGCGCTCGGCCGACGGTCTACGATGAAAACGCCAACGTGTTCGGCAAAAACCCAGCCACTGGCTTTGCCTTGCGTTCATTTGATAACGTCGGGGTGCAATACGGCCTCGCTGCGCTCAACAGCGGGGCGATCAGTACCACGCAGTTCCTGAACCTGAACGAGAAGATCGGCGGCTACGATCAGGACGAGAACTATGTTCCGCAACGCACCGTGGGCGACGCTGGCGCGATCAAGCGCGCTTACGAGTCCGGTCTGAATTTGAGCGGCGGAGGCGGAATGTCCCAGATTCCCGTATTCGATTTCACGGGAATCTACAGCGAAACGACCACGAACTATCACTTGCAGTGGGAACATTTCGCTTCCCGCGAAAGAATGCGCGAAGCCAACGGCAACTCGGACAACCACGTCATGTGGCGCGCCATTCCGGCGACCATCGCACTTGACGCGCCGGCGCGCGTGGTGTTCGATCAATGGATGGAAGCCTATAAGGCCGACACATCCGCTCTTTCACAGCGGCAAAAGGTGATCAACAACAAACCAGCGGGGGCCATCGACGGGTGCTTCACGAACGCGACGACCTTTGTGGCCGAACCGCAGACCTTCAGCAGCCAGCCCAACACGACGTGCAACACGCTCATGCCGTCGTTCGCGTTCCCACGCTACGTAGCCGGTGGTCCGCTTTCGGCCAGCAAGATCAAATGCGAGCTCAAGCCCATCGATCCCGGCGATTATGCGGTGACCTTCAGCGCCGCGGAAATGGCGCGCTTGCAGGCGATCTTTCCAACCGGTGTCTGCGATTGGTCCAAACCCGGTGTCAACCACGTCTCGGTACTGCCGTGGCCGACGAGCCCGGCGACCGGCGTGATCAACCTTACAGAATGCGTCAACCCATTCGACGGGGGTGCCAATGGATTGTGCCTGCCACCCGTTGCCGTGGGTATCACGCCGCAGTCGATCAATCTGCGCTCCGGCAGCGGTCTCGTCACGGCCTCCATTACGCTGGCGCCAGGCTTCGATCTAACGCAGTGGACGGTCAGTAACGTGACGCTGAATGGAGCACCGGCCGTGTCCGGAGCCTTGTCGTCGGACGGCGGAACTTACGTCGCCACATTTAACAAGAGTCAACTATCCGGCTTGAGTGCAGGCGACTCAGTGATCCTCACCGTGGCTGGGACCTTGCAGAGAAACGGCAATCAAGGTCAATTCGTGGTCACGGATTCGGTGAAAGTCATGAATTAGGACTCAAGTGTTCCGAGCAGCCAACCTTGATGTGATGGCCGGTTCCACAAGCCCTCACCCCATGGTTGGCTGCCGCTGCATTAGCAATTCGTTGAAATTAGGCGGCCGCGAGCGAGCAGCGCGCAAGCGCTTTCAAAGCGGAACTACAGGGACGCATATCTCGCATTCAAACTCCCCCGTCTCGCATTCAGACGGTGCACCCTTCGGGTAGTACTCAAAACAAGGGCGACTATCAAGCTGCAAACCGCTGGAGGGCAGCCAGTCCCGAAGTAACGCTGCCCAAGCCTCACCCACCTGTTCGACTGTGCCCCTGAATTTGAGCACCGCATACTTGCCGCCTGGAACTGTTGTCTTGAGCGCGCCACCTGTTGCCACAAAATCAGGTGCGACCTCGGCACATGCATCATATCGGCATTGCTCGGGTGCGGTGATACTCGGATCGTCATGGCTGATGCCGTATCTCGCGTGATCTGCGCCGAGCTTGTGCGTGACCGCCCACGGTATATAGGTTTCCTGCCAGAACCGCGCAATGGGTTCGCCGTAGGGGCCAAGGTGGCGAAGATAGGCGATGGTTGCGGGCTGACGGTCGACGAGCGCTACCTTCATGATGGTCTCCTTGTTTGGGTTTCCGGAGACTTCATGTTCGACAAAAGTCGCCTGTAATGCCTGACTGCGCTTGCCATTCGCCTGACCAGAATTGCTATTCGCATTGCGTAGCAAGTACTGCTCTTCGCGCCAAACAGTGGGCGAACAACCAAACCGGCTTTTGAATGCACGTGTGAATGCTTCGGCAGAACCAAAACCTACCGACAAAGCAATGTTCAGAATTCTCGTGCGTGGCTGAGCCGCAAGGCGCATGGCAGCGACCTCGACACGCCGGCGCCGCAGGTAATCGCCAAACGTTTCCCCCATCCATGCGGAAAAGAGCCGATGAAAGTGGAACGGAGAAAAATGGGCGACTTCAGCCAAAGTGTTAAGGTCAAGCGGTTGTTCCAGATGCTCATCAATGTACGCGAGCACTCGATGCATTCGGCTTTCGTATTCTGAGCGTGAGCGGCTATCGCTGGAAGCCACGCAGCAACCTAACGAAGAGTGGCCGTCCTGAAACTGACGGAAATTAAAGTATCGGTCATGCATTCGACGGCGGGAGGCGCCACAGAATCAATGTGTCGTTCCCAATAGTGGCCCTTAAGGTACGTGGCTGGGGTGATCGGTAAGGCTACCGTACCCCCGACGCCGCATTGGTGTCTATCGCCACCTTCGAAACGCCAACGAGGGGCGTGCAGCTCGCGCGACATCCAGTTCAAAAAGCGATCGTAGTTACCCGGAGTCGCGATCGAATCAGTCGTCGCCAAAATGTTTATTTCAAGCAAGCATGTTCATTTATAGAAACTCTTCACCGAGATCGGCACAGAAGTGGTGCCGTTGCTGTCGAGTAGCTGTCGATTATCCTGATGTGGATCGGAAAAGTGCAGCCTCGATACATGTAAGTTCTACATCTTGAAATAACCTGTAACAAGTGCTGGACGGTTGATGCGCCGTACGTCTTGACCCTTGTCGAATGCAGTCCTAGCATGAGTTCGTACACGCACGAGCATCAGCGGCTGCGTGAACAATCAATATAAGACACGTAGCTTGGAGGTCCGGTGGATCCAATGGCGCAGTCAATTGCCCCGCCGCCGTTTCCATAGTCATCCCTCGTTTCGCGCCCCGGTCGTCGGGCGCGGGTCTAAAGCGATTCGCGTAAAGCCAGCGCTGCAATGAATTTCGAACTCAGTTCGTTGAAGGAGAAACGTATGGCTCTGCAAAGCAACGGAAAGATTGGCGCCGTTCGCATGTCGAGGTCGTGCTCGGCATATTTCAATGCAATAGTACTGCTGCCCGCATGCGCACTTGTTATCCCCGCAACTTCGCAAGCTGCGCCGCCACCGGGTCAAAATCAGCGCTGGTATGTGAACGCAAGCGCTTCGCCAGGTGGCGACGGAACGATGCATTCGCCATTCAATTCGCTTGCTGCGGTGGAGCAGGCATCATCGCCCGGCGATACGATCGTGATCCAAGCTTCTCCGCTCAGTGTTCCCCCGCTCGATGGCGGGATCGCGCTGAAGCCAGGGCAGAGTTTGATCGGTGATGGGCCGCCGGTGGTCCAGCTTGGTCAGCCACTGCTGCAGGGTGGACCGCCGCTTGCGACCAGCACTCAGCTCGCGTCGCAGCCGAGGATCTCGAACACCTCAAACGCGACGAACAACGGCGATGCGGTCGAGCTGGCTGACGGCACGGACGTCGAAAACATCGTCATCACGGCCGCGTATCGTGGTGCGATCTACGGAAAGGACGTCAACGTAACGATACGTGGCAACGATATCGGCAACTTCAACGCGTCGGGCAGCGTCGGTTTCCGCGTACAGCCGTTCTATCTCAACTCTTACACCGCGGGCTTGGCCAGCGGAGGTCCGCCGCCATTCGGGAACGGCATAGGGGCCGGATGGGCGGGCATCTTGATCGACACGGCGTCGGTCCAGACGAACATCATGATTGATCGCAACTACGTTCATGACAGTGTCTGCGGTGACGGTATCGATCTTCGTTCGATGGGTACCGGAAACGCCACCGTGCAGGTGAACCGGAATTTCGTAACCGGACTGAAGCAGTGTAGCGGCACGGGGGTAGGGACCATCGAGGGGATCGGGACGCAGGTCACGGGTACCGGCATCCTCCAAGCGACACTGGACGGGAACACGGAAGCGAATACTGGGAGCCCTGGCGCCAACATGGACAGCCTGTTCGTCAACCCGGCTGAAGAAGGCACGCTCATCGAGTCGATTAGCCACAATCTCTACTCGACCGGCATTGGTGGCGCATCGACGAATGGAATGGAGTACATCATCAGCAATGGGAAGCCATACAGCATGCTGACCATCTCCAACAGCTCGTTCTACAACAATCCGGGCGATATGCTCGAGTTGTTCAATCGCGGCGAGCTGGGCTCGACCGGGATTCTCGTCCTCGACCACGTGCTGGTCGACGGAACGACCATCAGCCGCGGACTTCCAACCTATGCAATTCCACCCGGAGGTGCGAACGGTGTGCCGCTCGCTTCGACGGGCGACAACACCGGCGAATGCCTTGGCATCGCATCGGTCGGCTCGAACGATGTGACCATGCTCATCATGCGCGACAGTGAATTCCTGAACTGCGGCAACAACGGTATCGAGCTCACCAACAACCACTGTACGAGTCCGCCATCTAGAGGGCCAGGCTGCGGCACGGGTGACCCACATACGGTCTCCATCGACATTCAGCGTAGTCGCATTTCGGGCAGCAAGTACTACAACCTTTGGGCGAACGACGTCACACCGCTCACTCAGCTCGCGGTTCGGGTCGAGGACAGCGATCTGTCAACGTCTAGCGGAGTCGCAGTCGCCTTCGATCAGCAGCCGACCGGAGGGACTGGCAGCTATGCAATCGACCTCGGAGGCGGCACGCTGGGGAGCAAGGGACGCAACTGCATATTCGGCGGTGCCATTTACGACCTTGAGACCAAGGCATATACGGTGACGGCCGAGAACAACTGGTGGGGCGCGCCGTCCGGTCCAGTCCCGGCCAAGGTCGTCGCCGCTGTGGGGGGCAGCGTAGACGACACGAATTGGGTCATACAGCCTCCGTCGGCTTGCACGAAGCCGTAGGCGATCGCAGCCTCTGGCGCGACAGCCACTTGCGCCAGACACGCTAGCTCTCGATGGCGAAACGACATGGGCAAGGCAGTCTTGAATCTGAGCAGACAGGCAACCGCCACACTTGAAGGAGGCTGACATGAGGAAATTAGGAATTGCGGTGCTCACTCTGGGAGCGTCGATCGTTGCTGCATCCGCTACCGCCACTCCGTCATCACCGCCGCCGTCGCAGCTGACAAGCGGCAGCCCGCACCTCACCCGGATCAACAAGAACTTCATGATCAAGCCGGAGCAGGCGCTCCAGTGGGCGATGTTCAAGTCTCAGGTCGGACCGACCTACACGGGGAGCCCTGGGGGCAACAAGTGGCTCAACTTCATTGAAACCACGATGCAGGAGTTCGGCGCGGTCGATCTCTTCATTCAAGATCTGCCGTACAGTTTTTTCACGGTAAATGACTGGCCGGACCCTCGGACGCATTTCTATGGATCTGGCGTAGAGGTCGAGAAACTCGTCTCCAACGGGAAGCCCGTGCCGGTCATAGCGTCCTACGGGATGACATCGGGATCGACGCCGGCGAACGGCATCACTGCGCCGCTGATCTACTACGATCCGTCCCATCCCCCGACTCCGGCCGCCATCGCCGGCAAGATCATCGTTTTTCAGACTGTGCCCTATCCGGGCGCTGTTGCGGGCATCAATCCTCCTTATTCCTATACGAACGCGATCCTACCCAACTACACATATACCGATTACGAATTCCAGAGCCCCGGCGACTGGTCGTTCCCGATGTTCACACCGGTTCCTCCCAGCGTGAGCAGTTCCTACTGGTACCGTTGGGTCTGGAGCCAATTAGGCGGCTTCGCGACTACGGCCATGAAGGGGAACGCCGCCGGCATGATCGTCGTTTACGACTTGTCGCCCGCGGGAGCCTTCGGACTCATTCAACGAAGCGTTTACAGTCTGACCGGGAACGGGGGTCCAGGTACGGCGTATCAAAATGTACCCACGCTGTGTCTGGACAGGGTGAATGGCGCCCAAGTAATAACGGATGCAAAGGCAGGTGCATCGGCGACCTTGACACTGAACGCGAACTTCCTTGCCGTTCAAGGCCAGTACGTTATCGGCTACTTGCCTGGCAAATACTATGGGACGCCGCAAGATGAGCAGATTCTTCTTGCGACGCACACCGATGCGATGTCTCTGGTCGAGGAGGATGGCAGCTTCGGGATGTTGGGGATCATGTACTACATGAATCACATCCCTCAGCAGCAGCGACCCCGGACGCTGGTTTTCTGGTTCGACAGCAGGCACTTCATGCCAGGCGCTGAGAGCGCGTGGTCGCAATATGACTTCTATCTCAACAATCCGGACAAGCTCACGCCCATTGTGGCGACTATGGGCATGGAGCACATGGGGGGAAGGTCAACTCTGGAAACAGGAGCTGACGGAAACAACTACGTCTATTCCACCGCAAGCCCGCAGGATGGCGGGGTGATCACGAGCTTCCTCGACCTCAACAACAACAATATATGGCTTATCGACACGGTGGCCAAATCTGTCCAAGACAACAGTTGGCCGAGAGTCGAAGCCAGCTCCGGCACGGTTGCGCCGGGAGTCAACGGTGGCTTCCAAAAGCAGGTATTGAGTCCGGTAAACAAAGGCCGGTCGTACACTCCGCAGATTCCGGGAATCGGTCTGGCGGGAGATTGGCCCGGCGCCTGGACCCAGGAATATTCCCAGTTGTCGACGGAAGCAGGATACCCGGGATTCGACGAGAATTACTTCGTCACGCAGGTGGCAGGTTTGGCGCAGATCGCTGGTTCCTTCATGGCTCAGGACAACATCAAGATCGTTCTTGATCTTGGGTGGGGCCAGATCGCATCAGGATTGACGTGCACTTTGAAGTCAATCTGCACGACGAGTCCGTCCACGGGATTGCTCCCCGACTCTGGGTTCGCCACCCCGGCCAATGCACCGTCGCAGCGTGCCCAGCTTGTCAGCGAGTACAAGACGGCATTTCAATACGTGGAGCAGGCGCAATACGCGAAAGCAATCGACCAACTCCAGGTGCTGGAGCAGGACATTTCCCGTTTTATTCTGGATCCGAACCAGACGCTCTTGAACATTCTGATCAATGACCAGATCGCCAAGTTGGCAGCGTTGTGAAAACTTAGCCGCCCGGATTCGGATGGAACCACGCTAACGCCTCCAAGGGACATCCTCCCTTGGAGGTTTTTGTTGTTGCGGTTGGAAGGGTCGAGCTCCGGTCAAGGGACGCGGGCCTGTACGACCGGAAACATAGATCACGCCATACACGATGCAGCTATTGATCCTCTTCGTCGTTGCCATACTCTCGCTCAGCCTGGCGGACGGTCCGGCCTCTGCGGATGACTGGCCGATCACACCGCCCGATCCGCTCAAGTCCATAGAGATGGTCCTCGTGAAAGGAGGCTGTTACAAGATGGGTGACGTCTTTAGCGTCGGAGCCCAAGACGAGAAGCCCATACACGAAGTTTGCGTGAAGGACTTTTACATCGGTAAGTATCCTGTGACTCAAATGCAGTGGACGGGAACGATGGGGACCAATCCTTCCAGGGAACCGAATTGTGGAATGACTTGCCCGGTCGAGAACGTGTCCTGGAACGAGGTTCAGGAATTCATCAAAAAGCTCAGCCAACGCACCGGAAAGCCTTACAGGCTCCCGACAGAAGCAGAATGGGAATACGCTGCCCGCAGTGGCGGCAAGGACGAAAAATGGGCAGGAACGAGCAGCGAGAAGGAACTCGCAGACTACGCGTGGTACTACAACAATGGCGGCTTTCAAACCCATCCTGTCGGCATGAAGAAACCTAACGGTCTGGGCCTCCATGACATGACTGGTAACGTCTGGGAGTGGATGTCGGATTGGTACGACGAAGCGTATTACGCGGCGAGTCCAAAAGACCAACCGCAAGGCGCAACGACGGGAAGGACCCGCGCACTGCGCGGCGGATATTGGGGCGATCTCCCAAGCTTCGTTCGCGTGGCAAGACGAATCGATCTTGTCCCATCCGCGCGAGGAGGAGGCTACGGATTTCGCGTTGCTCTGCCCGCTCCGTAGCCTTTCGACCTCACGAGGCTACAGGGTGGCTCGCTGAACGCACATGAAAACGATTCGCTGGGTTCTCCTCGTTTTAGCGGGCTTTTGGTGTCCTTCTGCTATGCCTCAGGTAACCAATTCTCCGGTTGTCGCGACGGGAGGCAACCGAGTCTCCACGTTTCTCCGCAAGACCCTGGCTCAACGCAGCAAGGAGCTAGTCGAGGCTGCGGCCGAAATGCCACCCGAGAAATATGGCTTCAAGACGCCGCCAGATGACGTAACGTTCGGGTATCTCACTTTGCACATCGCCGACGGAAACTATCTCTATTGTTCCTTCATCGGCGGCGTCGCGGCGCCCAAGCTCTCGCAGCTAAGTGAGTCTGACCCCAAGAAGGTGCTTATCGAGCGGATACAGTCTTCGTTCGATTTTTGCACAACGGCCGTCGCCAATCTTGACGACTCGCATATGGGCGAGGTGCTCACCATTGGCGAAACAAAGGCGTCACGTTCCATGGCGGTGCTGACGCTCGCCAGCAGCTGGGCTACCCACTACGAACTGCAACAGAAATACTTAGCTTTGAATGGATATTCGGCGGCCGCAGCAAAGTAAATGAACGGACAGACTATTCATGGCGGGCTTTTGCGGAGTGCGGCTCTCGTGCTGGCGCTTGCGGTCGGACAGCTCGTTCTCGGAGCGTCGCCAAGCGAAGGTCACGCGCTGCCTGCCAACACGGTCATGAATGCGTTTGTGAAGATTGAACCCAAGCAGGCGGACTTGGTTGTTCGCATTCCGATGGACCTGCTTCGCGGTCTGCCATTTCCTCGAAGCGGCGCGGAATATGATCTGGCGGCGTCCGAGCCTGTGGTGGATCTCGCGCTCCAGGTTTTGGCAGACGGTTTCGTGTTCTCAGAGGACGGTGTGCGACGCCAACCGGTAAAGGCGCGCGGTCGCTTATCACCGGGTTCCGATCGTTCCTTTGAGAGTTACGAGGCAGCCGTCGTGCATGCCGATGAGCCACCCGGCGCGGCCACAAGAGTCCCGTACGACCAAAGTGACTTGGACATTCACTTTACTTACCGTATCTCCTCGCCGCATTCTGTATTCAAGATCCAGTCGCAGGTTGCGCCTGATTTGGGCAACTCAACCAAGCTGTTACTCCGTTACCTGCCGCCCGGGGAGGGCAGCCGCGCGATGATCATCCCAGGTGGATCTGATCCCGTGTCACTGAATCCAACCTGGTACGAAGCTGCTGGCAGCTTTGTAGAACTCGGGATCGGCCACATCCTGAGCGGCATCGATCATTTGCTGTTCTTGTTCTGCCTCGTCATCCCGTTTCGCCGCATACGTGGCCTGTTGTGGGTCATCACTGCCTTTACGCTTGCACACTCCGTCACGCTGTTCGCTTCCGCGTTCCACTTGGCGCCGAAAGGGCCGTGGTTTCCCCCGTTTGTGGAGGCAGCTATTGCCGCATCGATCATCTACATGGCGGCAGAAAACATCATTGGTCCTAACTTGCAGCGTCGCTGGCTGATCACCGGGCTATTCGGTCTCGTGCATGGATTCGGTTTCGCCGATGTGCTAACAGAGCAGTTGCAGTTCGCCGGTTCGTATCTGCTGCTATCGCTGTTCTCGTTCAATATCGGCATCGAGCTGGGCCAGATGCTTGTGCTGGCGCTGATGCTGCCCGTGCTTGCCTTGTGTCGACGTGTTGTACCGGAACGGATGCTCGTAGTCGTCCTTTCGGCGATCGCCGCCCTCATCGCAGGTCGCTGGATGTGGGACCGCTATCAAGTGCTGCAGCAGCAGGAATGGCCGAGCATCGAGGATCTCGTCAGCCTGGCGCGATGGCCCGCTTTGTTATTGTTGATCGTTGGCATCGGTAGCATCATCACCAGATGGCTCAGGCGAAAGTTCGCGAGTGGCTCTGTGCCTGGGTAGATCAACGGAGAATTCGCCAGCCAACGCGTCGAAAAAGCACTAACGTGCCGGAGACGTCAGATCTAGACTTGTTTGCGGAAGGGACAGGATGTCGCGTCTCTTTTGAACGCGCGAGAGCCTAACGAGCAGCGCCTTAACCGGTTACCTGTTCCGTAAGGTCCTCACTGGTGCACCAGTACTTTATACTGCGACGCCGACACCCGCGGCGGCCTCGCACAATAATCACTCCATGGCGTGTCGTTTGCAAGCGGTCTTTCGTGGAGTAGGTGGCACGAACGGTGCGACCTAGAAACTTCGAAGAAATTCACCGGCCTAAATTCGTTGCTTCATCGTTCGTGCCTGGCGTCGCATCTTAGGCAGCAGCTCAACGAACGCGCGCAGAGGTGCACTCGCTTCTCCCGGCCACACCAAATGCGTGCGGTTGACGCGAAAACGTGCTGGCAACGGATGACACTGCAGCTCTGTTGCCAGCACGGCGTGTTTGAGCACGTCTGCTGGTGCGATGGCCACGCCAGTGCCGGCGGCCACGCAGGCAACGATGGCGTGATACGAAGCGAGATCGAGGAATCGCTGCGGCGATGCGCCTGCCTCGGCCAGCCATTCGACGAGGCGACGTCGGTATGAGCAGCCATGCGGGAAGGCGACCAGCGTCGTTCTGCTGAGGTCGCTTGCACGCCGAGGCACGGGGCTCCCTTTGGCGGTCACCAGCACAAGCTTCTCTTCGAACACCGGCAAAGCCGACAGTGTCCCCCTCTCAAAAGGTTCTGACACGAACGCGGCCTCGACCTCGAACCGCTCCAGCAGGCGAAGCAATGCATCGGTCGTGCCGGTGCGAAGTTCGACCGTTACATCGGGGTGTCGTACGTGAAATGCCGACAACACCGGCGGTAGCCTGACGCCAGCCGTGCTTTCGAGCGAACCAAGCCGCAGCATGCCGCGCACGACGCCGCTCTTGATCTCCTGCTCGGCCAGCTCGGCCATCCGCAGAAGTCGTTCGGCGTGACCCAGCAGCACGCGCCCTTCATCGGTGAGGCTCAGGGCACGACCCTGGCGCCGAAACAGCCTGACCCCCAGACGTTCCTCGCACTGCTTGACACGCGTTGTGATGTTCGAAGGCACGCGGTGCAGCCGGCTGGCCGCACGCGTCACGCCGCCCTCATGGACGACGCTACGGAAGATTTCCAGATCATCGAGATCAAATGTTCTCATTTGAAGAAGTGTACGTCTCAATAATTCACTATTCAAGACAATCGAACCGGTGTTCAATACGCTTGTGACCTTCGAATATTCAGCGACGACCGCCAACGCGCGGGCCATTTGGCTTGCCATCGGGATCGGCGTCGTCGCACTCGCGGTAGCAATGGGAATCGGGCGCTTCGCTTTCACGCCGTTGCTGCCGCTCATGCTTCGCGACGGCACCATGAGCGCCCCCACCGGCGCTGAATGGGCGGCAGCCAATTACGCGGGTTATCTCATCGGTGCTCTCAGCGCCTCGCGGTTCTCCCTTAACCCGCGGCTCGGTCTCTCGTTGGGCCTTTGCGGCGTCGCCTTGACGACGCTGGCCGGCGCCTTCGTCGACGGTGCCTCGATGGCGCTGCCAGGCGCCGTGCTACGGGCGGCGGCGGGTGTCTTCAGCGCCTGGGTGCTCGTCTGCGCGAGCAGCTGGTGTCTGGCCGAGCTGGCGCGGCGTAGGGCCGCAAATCTGGGTGCGTGGGTCTACACGGGCGTGGGCTTGGGCATTGCGCTTACCGGCATGCTCGCCTGGCTCGGCGGACGTCAATCTGCGAAGTCGCTATGGTTGGAGTTGGCGGCGGCGGCTCTCTTGGGTACGTTTGCGGTCTTTGCACTGCTGAGATCGCAACGAGGGAATGGGCCCCACCTGGCAAGAGATCCCTCGCCCTTGGTGCCCGAGGATCGTGCGGGTCGCGCGTCGCTACCTCTTGTGTTGTGCTACGGCACTTTCGGCTTTGGGTACATCGTGCCCGCCACGTTCCTGCCCGCCATGGCCAGAGAACAGGTTTCGGACCCGCTGGTGTTCGGACTTACCTGGCCGATTTTCGGATTGGCCGCAGCTCTTTCCGTTGGTGCAGCCGCTCGACTGCTGTCAGGCTGGCCTCGCAGAAGGGTGTGGTCGTTGGCGCAGGGCACGATGGCGCTGGGCACGGCGCTACCGCTCGCGACAAAGTCCTTGTGGGCGCTCGCGGCTTCCGCGGTGTTCGTCGGTGGTACCTTCATGGTTGCCACCATGGCGGGGCTGCAGCTCGCGCGCGAGCAGTGTCCGAGCAATCCGACGCCGTTGCTGGCTCGAATGACGGTAGCCTTTGCCGTGGGGCAGATCGCGGGCCCCCTCGTGGTCCGTCTCCTGAGCTCGGGCAGGTGGGCCGGCTGGGATGCCTTTGCCTTGACCAATGCGCTAGCCACCGTGTTGCTCGGGGTCACCGCGGTCTGGCTGTGGCACGGGACGAGCCACGGGCCCGGTGCCGAATTGGTACGATAGAAACATTAAGCACTGTCGAGGTCGCCGCCCCATGTATCTACCAAACCATTTCGAAGAAACCCGGGACGAGGAACTGCTGCGAACGATCACAGCGTATCCGCTCGGCGCATTGGTGGTTAACGGTCCGCACGGGCTCGATGCCAATCACGTGCCCTTCCTGATCGACGAAGCGAGCGGGGGCAGGAAGCTTCTAGCGCATGTTGCTCGAGCGAATCCGTTGTGGAAAGAAGTCAAGGACGGCGACAACGCGCTCATTATCTTTCGCGCCGACGATGCATATATCTCACCGAACTGGTATCTCAGTAAGCACGAGTTTCATCGCCAGGTGCCAACGTGGAACTATCGCGTAGTGCATGTCCACGGGCAGCTCTATATCCGAGACAACGAAAGATTCGTCCGTGGTGTAGTCGCTCGGCTCACGCGCGAACACGAAGGTGGGACCGGCTCACCGACGCCTTGGAAGATGACGGATTCGTCGCCGGAGTACATCGATCAGATGTTATCGAACATCGTTGGCATCGAAGTCGAGATAACAAGAATGATCGGTAAGTGGAAGCTAAGCCAAAACAAGGAAGAACGAGACCGCATCAACGCGGCGGATGAACTCCGCAAGCGCGGCGAGCAGGGAATCTCGACAGCAATGTTGAACACGGTGAACAGCAAATCTAGTGCCGTCTAGGGTCCGCTTCCGGACGATCGGCGAAGTTCGCGGACGTTCGGTCTTGGTGGACCAAGCAAAGTAGCCGGATCGACTCGAGTCGACCCGAAGGTGTCACACCGGCTCGCGTAAGCAGACGCTGCCTTTGTTACTCGATTACCCCATGCGCGCGCTGCAGCAGCGTGTCCGCCGGTCCATCACTGGATCACCTCGTCGACGAAGGGAAGCCCAAGCATACTATGTCTTGCAGCCTCTCCCGGATATTGCAATGAGCGTTTTTCGATCCAGGGCGCCGGACTATAGTACGGGTCGCAAGGCGAACTGTCGCAAGAAAGGACACGCACGATGGCCATCCTCAAGCTGCAATCGAGCTTCGCCAGGATCTTCCGGCAGCGCTGCTTCTATCTCTTCCTGTCGATCCTGGTCCTGATCGTCGCTGCGCCATTCCTCACAGCGTCGCTGCACGGACGCGTGCTCGTCCAAGCGGCGCAGGTCCTCGTGCTCATCGCGTCGGTCGCCGCCGTCGGGCGAACCACCATGCCGTTCGTGATCGCGCTGCTCCTTGGCATCCCGGCATTCGTGTTCCAGAGCGGCATCACGTTCGGCTACGGCGATCCGGAAATGTTGCGCATCTGGTCCAACGTCTTTCATGCCGCGTTCTACCTCGTCGCGGTCGTGTACCTTCTGCAGTACGTCTTCAGTCCCGACGTCATGACGGATGACAAGCTGTTCGGCGCCGCGTCCGTCTACCTTATGCTCGCCATAATGTTCGCCTACGGATACCTGATTGTGCAGCTTGTCGACCCCGGCGCGTTCGGCGCGCGCGTCGGCGAGCGGCCGCGCTCGTTCTACGACCTTCTCTATATGAGCTTTGGTCTGCTCACCAGCAACGGCCCAGGGGACGTGACGCCCGTCGGTGCCAAGGTGCGCTCGATAGTGATCCTCGAGCAGATCATCGGCGTGCTGTACGTGGCGATACTCATCGCGCGGCTGGCGGGCATCTATCCGCCGCGGCGCGCGCGTGACGCGCAATAGGCAAAGGCAGGCGGAACGCGGATTGAGCAAGGAAAAAGAACAATTCGAGTCGACCCATTCGCGTCGTCCAACCCAGTAGCCCGTCTGCGAACGCGGTCGTAGGTGACGCAACCGCCAAGCTGTCGTTTATGGGTACCTCACGACCCTAAGAAGTCGTTCGGTTCAGCGGAAGGCGGCCGTTCGGCTGCTTCGCTACTGTGCGTCAGCCTTCAGCCGGGCGATTTCTGTCTCGTAGGCCTCGATCAAGGGCGTGATCGACTCCTGAAACTGATTCTGGCGTTTGAGAACTTCGTCGACCATCTTTTCGTACTGCTTCTGTTCTTTGTGCTCGCTGACTTCGAGCCATAACTCCGCCAGTTTCTCGATGTTTGTCTGCGAATAGTGCGCCATCTCCTTGAGCCGAGACAGCGTGTCCTGCAACGCATCGAGCGGCGTCTTTACATTGCCTTCGTCGGCCATGACGTTCCCTGGTTGATCGACTCAGTGTCGTCTGTCCCCAACGACTCCCGTGCGCGGGCGCGGCATGAAGATCGATCGGACAATTGCGGTGTCCCAACCATGATGACACAAGCTGCATCGTTGGCAAAGTCGCGAACGGTGCCAGTATGCGCGCTGCGAGTAGACCGTTGGCGAACGACTGCTAGCGGGCGTGCATCGACCAAGATCGCTCGCGGTCCGACCGTAGCTTGCCGAGTTAGGTCTCGATAGCAGCTGTCCCCGTGTGTCCCTTCGTGCCTGGGTTTCGCGAGACAGCGCGCCTCAGTAGCCACCCGCTGACCCCCCGGGACCGTGTACCGGCGCTGCATACAGCGACGTCGAGTGAGCCCTCGCAGCGAGGAAGTAGTAGTCCGCCGTGTACGGCATACGCGCGAACTGTCCTACCGAAGCGGACGAGCAACCGGTCTTAGGTGCGACGCCGCCGACTGTGCTCACGCGCTGGACGCTCGTGATCTTGCTGAACCACCCATTAGGGCCGACCGACTTGGCTGTGAGCAACAGCCAGGGAATCGCATCGCTTTGCGGCGCGTCGACGCGCTCCTTGACAGTGCCCGCGATCGTACTGCCATCGGAGGATTCCCAACGCGGGCCGGCATAGTGCCTGCCGATCTTCTTTCCGCTCGTGTCGAAAAGTTCCGCCTCCGGAGCGACAAATACCCAATCCGCGGTTGCGGCGTCCTTGCCTGCACGACACTCGTAAATCTGAACGCCCTTCGCGGCAACGATCATGGCGAGCGATTCGTTCGCGTCGCCCTTGATCTTGTCCGGCACCTGCACCGTCGGGGTCGAGGTCGGGACCTGGGCGCACGCGGAAACGGCGATTGCTAGCGGGATTGCGAGAAGTTTGCGATGCATGGTTTTCTCCTTTGATCGACACGAGGTGTCGCCACCCCCGTGTCGACCGTCTGCAAGAGGACTGTTTGCTTCAGCGGAGAACAGTGCCGTTGCCAATCCACCGGCCGCTGGCGAGGCGGATCAAAAATGCGATGTCCGGCTCTGTTGCGCACACGGCGGGCATCGACACGCTACCGCTGAAGTGCGCATCCCCTTCCTCGTCGAGGTCGACGAGCGGTGTGTCGACGAGAATCGAATTGCCGGCGGACGCGCTGCCGTTGGTGTCGCAGACCAGCGTTCCCTTGACCTGCGCGACCGTGCCCGTATTGCCGATGGCATTTCCAGCGGCGAACACCAGACCGCGGACATCGAACTCGATCTTTCCGTGCGTCAGGTCCACTGCGACGTGACCGCCCTGCGCCGACCACGGTCCCGGAGCGCCGGTGACTGCGCCCGTTCCACTGCCGACAACGTTGCCGCCCTGGATGATTCCGATCACCGATTGCCAGCGAGCCACGTCACTCTGCTCGTTGTTCGATGCATCGGCGAATTGAGTTGCGCCGATTGACAGCGCGGTGATGACCAATGACTTGCGTAACCACTTTTGCATGATCTTCTCCAATTGAAAGAATTGATACGGTTGAGAAAGCGCGATTCGCTTTCTGACCAGATATACGACCAAGGAAGGCAAGCGGAGACACTGGACCGTCGGGCAATTTTGTTGCTTTTGTTTCAAGCCGAGGCACCTACAATCAGAAGCGACTCCGCCGTTTGGCGCTGGCAGGTGCAGCCGCGCTCTTCATACGGCCGCGGGCGGCAAACGGAGACAGCGGGCCGCCGGGCAAAGGAGCTACCAGAGCTTGACGCAGTGTCCCGTCAGAGCGAATGGCGATGGCGTGGCGCCGGCCGCAGGCATACCGGTCTCGAACGACACCGCCAGTCGCGGAACGTTGGAGAACAGCTTCTCGGACGTGTCCGCGAGCGTGAGCGTCGCCTTCTCGGCATCGGGTACGACGCCGACCGTGAAGGGGGCACCATCGCGTGGCAGCGCCCACAACACGGCGACGCGCCCGGACGGTACCTCCAGGGGTCGCAGCCGCTTGAGCGAGAGGGTGCGCCCGTAGCGCGTGGAGCTGGCGAGAAGCACGGCGTTGTTCTGCTCATCCGTCAGAAGCCCGACATAGCTCTGTGGCAACGTGCCGCGCTCCTGAACGATCGCCTCGATCGGCATTACGTCCGGGAACAGCCTGACTACGCCGAGCGTCGCCACAACGCCGAACGCAAATCCCAATGCGGGGCGCAACCACCTCCACGAGCCGCTGGGAGTTCGAGGCGCAGCACCGCCGGTTCGTTCGTTGATCGTGTCCCACACGCGTACTGGCGGTTGCTCGAACGGCACCGAACCGGACAGCGGCATGAGGCGCCTTTCCCAATCGAGCGCCGCTTTTTCGGCTGCCGGCAATCGCTGGCGCAGGCGCTCGAAACGCCGGCGCACGCGCGACGACATCGAGCCGAAGACATATTCGGCAGCCAGGCCGTCGAGCACCTGCGGATTGTCGTAGTTCATTGCGATCGATCCAGGCAACGCTTGAGACGCTCGAGTCCACGCCGAATCCAGACCTTTACGCTTCCAATCGGAGCGGCGAGCCGCGCCGCCACTTCGGAATGCGAAAGGCCGTGGTAGTACGCGAGCGCGAGGCACTGCCGTTGCGGTCCCTGGATATCGCTAAGGCAGTCCCGGATGCGGACTTCATCTACCGCTCGCTCCAGCAGACCGAGCGGGTCGGGTCGTTCGTCGGCCAGCTCGTGGAGCTCGCCGTTTTCCCCGTCATGCAGCGACTCGGCTGGGCGCGCACTCTCGCTGCGCAGCACGTCGAGCGCCCGGTTGCGCACGATGGCGGTGAGCCACGTCATGGGCTGGCTTGCCGCAAGCGAATAGCTCGCTGCGCGCTGCCAGACGTTCACGAAGGCATCCTGGATGACCTCTTCTGCGCGATCGCGCCGATTCAATATACGGACGGCGACGCCGAATAGAGACGGTGAGGTTGCGTCGTACAAGGCGCGAAACGCCTTGCGGTCGCCGAGCGCAACGCGCGACAGAAGCCGCTGCAGCTCGACGGTATCGACCATGTCCGGCCCGGTCGTAAGGACTAGAACTCGAGCCGGTACAGCCGCACCCACAAATCCGGCTCCACCCGTCCTTCCTTCTTGACGTTGAACCGCTCATCGCCGTTCGGCGGCGCCACCTCGGTCGTGCGCCACAGCGACGGTCTTTCCGCCAGCACCTGCCGGAACTCCTCGGTCGCCCAGATTTGGCCGGGGGAGACATGCGGCTCGACTCGGGTCGCGTACAGAATCCCGGTGCCTCCAACGACTGTCGGCGGCACGTCGCCGGCAGCCGGATGCATCTCCACCTCGCCGTAGTGCAACGCCATGCGCAGGCGAGGTTGCCCGGTCGCCTGATAGACCTCATCGGTGATGTGGCGCGCCGCCTGCGCCAGCGCTACCGGAT
>DATFSE010000072.1:0-22903 GCA_035262745.1 Casimicrobiaceae bacterium
GGCGAGCTGATCCCGGGAGCGCACGCCGATCTTCTGGTGGTCGACGGCGACCCGTATCGCGATCTCTCCGTTTTCCAGCCCAAGCAGGACCGCATTCTGGCCATCATGCTGGCAGGACGCTTCTGCAAGAACCGATTGCAATAAAAGGCGTGAGCGCATGGTCAGGGGAAATCGACCGCGCGAACGCCTCGGACGCATTGCCTTCCGGTCCGCGGTGGTCGGGACTTTCGTCTTCATGGTCCTGCCCATCGCCATGGTGCTGTGGCTTTCGTTTTTTTCCAACGAAATCCTCTCGCTTCCGCCTGAGGGCTATTCGCTGCGCTGGTACTCCGAAATGCTGGGCCAGCGACAATTCATCGGCGGCTTCTGGACCAGCCTCAATGTCGCTTTGCTCGCCACCGCGTGCGGGCTGCTCGTCACCACGCCCGCGAGCTTCGCATTGACGCGGCTCAAGTTCCCGGGACGCGAGGCGATTCTGCAGTTCCTGATGTCCCCGCTCGTTGTGCCCGCGATCGTCATCGGGTCGGCGCTGTACATGTCATTCGTCGAATTCGAAGTTCGAACCGGGCTTGGCATCGCCGGCTCGACCTGGGGGCTCGCCATCGGCCACGTCCTGATCACGATTCCGTGGAGCATCCGCCTCATTACCGCCAACTTGATCGGCGTCGACACTTCGGTCGAGGAGGCGGCGTTGAGCCTGGGCGCTTCCCCCCTCGTCGCCGCTCTCAAGGTCACCCTGCCGTTGATCTGGCCGGGCGTGGTCGCCGCCGCGCTGTTCAGCTTCGTGGTGAGCTTCGGCAATCTGGAGATCTCGCTGCTGCTGGTGGCGCCTGGGAATACCACGCTGCCGATCGCGATCCTGCAGTACCTGCAGTGGAAGATCGATCCGACGATTGCCGCCGTCTCCGCGCTGCAGATCGCCGTCATCGGGACCGGGCTCCTGGTCACCGATCGCTTTGTAAGCTTGGCCAAGGTGGTCTGAGTCTAGGCCCTAAATGGCAACCGTCGCCCTCGATCGCGTGAACAAACGCTTCGGCGATTTTGTCGCGGTGGAGGATTTTTCACTTGACGTGGCGGAAGGCGAGCTTCTGGTTCTGCTGGGGCCATCGGGTTGCGGCAAAACGACGACGCTGCGGGTGATCGCGGGGTTCGCCGATGCGAGCGGGGGAAGTGTTCGCATCCATGATCGTGACGTGACTCGCGAACCGCCGTACCGGCGCAACATCGGTGTGGTGTTCCAGAACTACGCCCTGTTTCCGCATCTGACGGTCTTCGAGAACGTTGCCTTCGGCCTTCGCCGGCGGCATATCGCGCTCTCCGAGATCGCACGGCGAGTGGAGCGATTGCTTGCGCTGGTGAAAATGGAAGCGCTGGCGCAACGCTTGCCGAAGCAGCTTTCCGGTGGCCAGCAGCAACGCGTCGCCCTCGCCCGCGCCATGGTGATCGAACCCGATGTGCTGCTGCTCGACGAGCCACTCTCCAACCTTGACGCGAAGCTGCGCCACGATGTGCGCCACGAAATACGCCGCTTGCAGCAGATGCTCAAGATCACCACCATCATGGTGACGCACGATCAGGACGAGGCGATGAGCATGGCGGACCGGCTGGTGGTGATGAACGGCGGTCGGATCCAGCAGATGGGCTCCCCGCAGGATCTCTACTTGCGGCCGAGCAATCACTTCGTTGCGTCCTTCATCGGCCAGGCGAATTTTCTCGAGGGGCGGCTCGATGGCGACGGATCGAGGTTCGTAACACGCTCCGGGCTCGCCATCGCCTGCGCTCCTTCCTCGCCGCAGGCGCAAAGCCTGATGATCCGGCCGGAGGCAATCGAGCTAGTCGATGCGTCGGCGTCAGGCCCGAACGTCCTTCCCGCCACGGTCGAAGTGGTAACCTATCTGGGCTCGACGTCCGAGCTGACCCTGCGCCTGGCGGGCAACGAGACAGTGCTGGTCACCCAGCCGTCCAATAACGACTCGCAACGCAGCTACCGGGCCGGACAGAGCCTGTGCATCCGCATCGATCCGGCGTCGGCTGTCGGCATCGCTGCGGCGTGAGGCTAAAGGATCGAACGAGGCTTGCGAAAGCGGGTTTGCCAATCTAAGGAGGATTCCAGTCATGGCTCATCGATTGACGCGTCGTAAGTTCAACACTGCGTTGGCCGCAAGCATGGCGCTGGGGGGACTAGGGCTGCCGCGGGCGCGCGCAGCGACCGGGCCGGTGATCGTCGGCACTTGGGGAGGCGACTATCAGAACCTCCTGCAGAAATACATCGCCGAGCCGCTCCTCTCTCCCAAAGGCATCGAGGTGATCTACGACACGGCCAACGACACCGTGCGCAAGACCAAGCTGATGGCGGAGAGGCGGCTGCCGCGCGGCTCGATGGATATCGTCGCGCTGACTGCGTCGGGTGCCTACGAGATGTGGAAAAACGGCGCGCTGGAGGAGATCGAGGTCGACAAGATACCCAACTTCAAATACGTGCTGCCCAAGCTCAAGACCAAGTATTCCGTGCCGCACATCTACACCGGCCGCGTCATTCTCTACAACCCGAGCAAGGTCAAGACCAAGCCGACTTCGTACGCCGATCTCTGGAACGCCGAGCTGGCGGGCACAGGACGCATCGGCGTCATCGACATCCAGTATCAGACGACCATCGAATCGGCGGCGATGATCAACGGCGGCAGCATGACCAACTACGAGCCCGGCAAGGCCAAGCTGCTCGAGCTCAAGAAAATGGGCGTCAAGATCTACCCAACCAACGAAGCCATGGCGCAGGCGCTCAAGACCGAGGAATGCTGGATGTGCATCATGTGGAAGGCGCGCGGGGTGATGTGGCAGAACGCGGGCATCCCGGTCGAGATCGCGAATCCCAAGGAGGGCATCGTCCTTTACGTATCGGAGATGGCGATCGCCAAGAACGCCAAGAACAAGGACACGGCCTACGCATATTTGAACGCCATGCTCGATCCGCAGCCGCAGCGCGAATTCGCCAAGAACATGGGCTACAACCCAACCGCGAACAACGCGGGGCTGCCGTCCGATCTGGCTTCGCGCATCGGCTTCGATCAATCGGTCGAAGAGCGTTTTCTCGTCCAGGACCAGGAATACCTGGCGCAGAACGATCCGCAACTGCAGGAGTGGTGGAACAAAGTCTTCAAGACTTGAAGCGAAGCGACCGCAGGAGCGGTGGATGATCAAGCGCCGGCGGGCAGGCGTCGCGCTGATGCTACCCGCATCGGTTCTGGTATTGATTTTCCTCGCTTTGCCACTTTTGCTGCTGTTTCGCTACAGCTTGAATCGCTTCGTTCCCGGCCAGTTCATGGTCGAGGCGTTGACGCTGGACAACTACGTCAAATGCGTCACCGACCCATACTACTTCGCTGTGCTCAAGACCACGCTGCTGATGGCGATCGGCGTGACGGCGGCTTGCTTGGTTGCAGGATTTCCAGTCGCGCTCTATCTCTCCCGCACGACCTTCAAATTCAAGGCGATTCTGATCCTGGCCATCATTCTGCCGCTGTTCGTGGGCAACGCCGTGCGCGCGGCCGGCTGGATGGTGGCGTTCGGCCAGAAGGGGATCGTCAACTACGTCGTCGCGCTGTTCGCGCCTGCTGCGGCGCCGCTCACCATCATGTACACGCCGGCGGCCGTTCTGGTCGGCATTGTTTCCGTCAACTTGCCGTTTGTCGTGCTGACGCTTCAAAGTGTCCTGGAGGGCATCGATCCGACCTCGGAAGAAGCCGCGTTGAGCCTTGGCGCAACGCCGTTCGAAGCATGGCGCCTGGTCACCCTGCCCTTGGCGGTTCCCGGAGTCCTCGCCGCGGGAGTGCTGTGCTTTATTCTCACTATGAACGCCTACGCGACCCCGGTGCTTTTGGGCGGGCCGCGTTTTCAGATGATGGCGCCGGTCGTGGCCAATGAAGTGCTCAACCAGAACAACTGGCCGTTCGGCGCTGCGCTGTCATTCATACTGATGGTGGTGACGCTGCTGCTCACTGCGATCGCTAACGCGGTCGTGATCCGGCGGTACAGGTATTAGTGAAGCGACCGTGATGCTCTTGCTAAGGCTGGCGGGATGTCGGAGGCGCTGGGCGATCCTCTTGGTGCTCTGTTGCGTGGCAGCCATGACCGGCTGTGACGCGCACCATCCCGTCAACGTTCCGATTCCGCATCAGGACACTAGCAAAGGATACCGTCTCGAACGCATCAAGGCTGATCCCGACAATCCCGGAGACGTGCTGGTCATCCTGACCTTGTCGGGTGGCGGTACGCGCGCCGCAGCGCTTGCCTATGGAACGATGGAGGTGCTGCGCGACGTGAAGCTCAGGATGGGCGGCCGCAGCCGCAGGCTCCTCGACGAGGTCGACATCATCAACGCCGTTTCCGGCGGCAGCATCGTCGCCGGCTATTACGCCGTTTATCGTGAAGGGCTCTTTCGTGACTTCGAAGAGAAGTTTTTGAAACGCGACGTCGAGGGCCAGCTCCGGTCCGAGCTTCTCGCCAATCTGCCCAGGCTCGTCCAGTCGCAGTTTTCACGGGGCGAAATGCTAGCCGAATATTTCGATCGCGAGCTCTACCATGGAGCGACCTACGCCGATCTGGCCAAAGGCGACATGCGACCCTTCGTCGTGATCAACGCGGCGGCGCTCTCAACCGGCGCCCGGTTTCCGTTTACGCAAGGGCAGTTCGATCTGCTTTGCTCGGACCTGAGCAGCGTATCGATCGGACGCGCGGTCGCAGCCTCCGCTGCGCTGCCGCCATTCTTCAGCGCGATTACCCTGGAGAGTTACGCCGGGAGCTGCGGGCAGATCACACTCCCCGGGATGGCGACCGCCGTCGACGCCGTGGGAGCGCGCGTGCGCACGGTGCGCCTGGAGGAGGCACGCACCTATATGGATCGAGCGCGACGCCCGCACATTCATCTAGTCGACGGCGGATTGATCGACAACCTGGGGTTGCGCGTTGCCGGCGATTTCGCCGTCGAGCACGGCGGCTTTTTCGAGCTGGTCAACGCGCTTGGATATCACGACGTCACCCACATCGTGTTCATCTCGGTCAATGCCGAGACCGATCCCAACTACGCGATCGATCAGACCCCCGACACGCCCAACTTCTTCCAGACGCTCAACGCGCTCAAGCTGCCAGGCCGGGCGCACTCGTTCGAAGTCGCCGATCAGCTGCACTCGAGCTTCGAAATGTGGCAGGAGGAATTGTCGACCAAGCGCCGAGCCAGCGGCCGCGACGGGACCAATACCGCAACACCGCGTTTTTACTTTATCGATGTATCGCTGCAGGCGATTGCCGACGAGACCGAACGCAACAGCTTTCAGAGCATTCCGACCGCGCTTACGGTGGATCCGGCGGCGGTCGATCGGCTGCGCGCCGTCGCGCGCAAACTGTTGCTCTCATCGCCCGACTTCAAGCGACTGGCCGCCGACCTGGGGAATTAAAGACATGAGCTCAACGATCGAGAACCTTCTGGAACAGAACCGCGCTTGGGCGCAGCGCATGCGCACGTCCGATCCGCGATTCTTCGAAAAGCTGGCCGGACAGCAGGCGCCCGAGTACCTGTGGATCGGTTGCTCGGACAGTCGCGTTCCTGCGAACGAAATCGTCGGGCTGCCGCCGGGCCAGCTTTTCGTGCACAGGAACATCGCCAATGTCGTGGTGCACACCGATTTGAATTGCCTGTCGGTGATACAGTTCAGCGTCGACATGCTGCGGGTGAAGCACATCATCGTGGTCGGCCACTATGGTTGCAGCGGAGTTCACGCTGCGCTCGCCAAGCATCGCGTAGGGCTCTCCGACAACTGGCTGCGACATATCCAGGACGTGCACGCCCAGCACGCGCCTCGCTTCGAAGGCATCGAAGATGACGCTGAGCGGGGGGCGCTCTTGTGCGAGCTCAACGTGATCGAGCAGGTGGTTCACGTCTGTCAGACCACGGCGGTGGCCGACGCCTGGCAACGCGGGCAACCCCTGGCAATCCACGGATGGATCTACGGTCTGCGCGACGGGCTTCTGCGCGACCTAGGGCTCACCGTCAAGGGCATCGATGGACTCGCCGAGGGCTATGCGTCGGCGCTGCAAGCCATCACGACCATGGGTCGGCGGCCGCCCGTCGGCGCGCAATAGACATCCATGGCGACCACGCACTGGATCGGAGCCTGACGATGTTCACCAAGATATTGATCGCCAACCGCGGCGAGATCGCTTGCAGGGTGATCAAGACCGCGCGCCGGCTCGGCGTGCGAACGGTGGCGGTGTTTTCCGACGCCGACAGCAAGGCCCGGCACACCAGGCTTGCCGACGAGGCTGTCCATATCGGCGCCTCGCCCGCACGTGAGAGCTATCTCAACATTGCACGGATCATCGATGCGGCGAGCAAAACGGGCGCCCAGGCGATCCACCCAGGGTACGGCTTCCTTTCGGAGAACGAGGACTTCGCCAAGGCTTGCGCCGACGACGGCATCGTTTTCATCGGTCCGCCGGTCGGGGCGATTCGAGCAATGGGAAGCAAAAGCGCGGCCAAGCAACTCATGGAGCGCGCCAACGTGCCACTGGTGCCCGGCTACCATGGCGAGAACCAGGAAGCCGTGTTCCTCAACGAAGAGGCGGATCGGATCGGTTATCCGGTATTGATCAAAGCCAGCGCGGGTGGCGGGGGTAAGGGCATGCGCATCGTCCAGGCGAGCGGCGAGTTCGCCGTTGCGCTTGCTTCATGCCGGCGCGAAGCCAAATCGAGCTTCGGCGACGACCGGGTTCTGGTAGAAAAATATGTGCTCCGGCCCCGCCATGTCGAGATTCAGGTGTTCGCCGACAACCATGGCCATTGCATATATCTGTTCGAACGCGACTGCTCCGTGCAGCGCCGCCACCAGAAAGTGCTCGAGGAAGCGCCTGCACCGGGCATGACCGAGGCACGGCGCCGGCAGATGGGCGAGGCCGCTGTCGCGGCGGCGCGCGCCGTGGGCTATTCCGGCGCAGGAACCGTCGAATTCATCGCCGATCAGGATGGACATTTCTACTTCATGGAAATGAACACGCGCCTACAGGTCGAGCATCCGGTCACGGAAATGATCACCGGGCAAGATCTGGTCGAATGGCAACTGCTTGTCGCCAACGGCGAGCAGCTCCCGCTAAGCCAGGAGCAGCTCGTCATCCGCGGCCATGCCATTGAGGCTCGCGTCTATGCCGAGGATCCAGACAAAGGCTTCCTGCCGTCGACGGGAAAGCTGATCCACCTCGCGCCGCCGCCGGAATCGCTGCATGTTCGGGTCGACACCGGTGTCGAGCAGGGCGACGAGATCACACCCTACTATGATCCAATGATCGCGAAGTTAATCGTCTGGGATCAGACACGCGAGCTCGCTTTACAGCGGATGTTTCAGGCGCTCGCCGAGTACCGCGTCGTTGGTGTCGCCAACAATGTCGAGTTTCTTGGCCGCCTCACGGCGTCGCCGGCATTTGCGCGTGGCGATCTCGATACGGGCTTGATCGAGCGCGAGCGGGCATTCCTGTTTCCCGAGCACGGGGCTGTACCGCGCGAAGCGTATCTGGTCGCAGCGCTGGCGACGTTGCTGCGCGAGGGAGAGCTTGCACGCTTGAACGCCGCGCGTCATCCCGATCCCTATTCGCCGTGGCACACGCTTGATGGCTGGCGGTTGAATTCGGGCTTCGAGCGGCGTTTGATCTTCCGCCACGGCGAACAGGAAACCAGCGTTGTCGTGGGCTACGCGCGCGGGAGTTACCAGCTGACCGTCGATGGCGTGACCGTTTCGGGTCGGGGCGAGCTCGGACCCAATTCCACCTTGCGCGTCGAGCTAGGGGATTTACGGCTCGATGCCACCGTTGTCGCGGCCGGCGAGCGCCGCCACGTGTTTTTGAACGGTCGAAGTTTCCAGCTTGCGCGGATGGACCCTCTGTATCACGGCGGCGAAGGTCATGGCGTCGAAGGCGGGCTGGTCGCGCCCATGCCGGGCCGAGTCGTGGCATGGCTCGCCAAGCCAGGCACCAACGTCGAGAAGAACGCACCGCTGCTCATCCTCGAAGCGATGAAAATGGAGCACACGATCACCGCCCCTGCTGCGGGCAAGCTCGAAGGATTCCGCTTTGCCGTCGGCGAGCAGGTGAGCGAGGGCGCCGAGCTGGTCGACTTTGCGAAAAGCGAGTAGAGCTACCGGTCTCGACGCCCGCAGTGAATCGGTGTCAGTGATGTTACGGACGCCGTGCGGTCTCGCAATGGACTCGGTTTTCAGCTCTCGTTCCAGTCATGCCCTCGCTTGCGGCGATCTCGACCCGAACGACGCTGCTTTCGTTCGGTCTCGAAGCGAAGGCTCTCGCGCCGTTCGTCGCCGGAACGTCTTTCGTCCCTTCGTCTGTCCTCGAGCCTGATGAAAAAGCATGTGCATTCGTGAGGGTAGGGACACGTGGGCAAAGGCAAAGATGGCGCGTTCGCCATCGGAAACGACTTGTTGAGAATTGTGAGCGCGTCGGGGCAGGCTTCGTCGGGCTCGCGCGAGGAAATTCGCACGCCCCATGCTGGCTTGGCCTTTTGCTCCGGTGCAGCGGTGGTCTTGGCGACCGTGGACTTGCCGGCCTTGGTGGCCGTCGTGGCCATCGGAGGTGCGGAAGATGCCGCAGCCAGCAAGTGCAGTCTTTCCGCCGCTTGCGCTTGCGAGCGACCGCGCACCACGTACGCAGCGAATCCGACGACCAGTACGAGGAAACTCGCAGCAGCAATCCATAGCGTAACCATCGTACGACCCCTTTCCACGTCACTTAGTGACCGGCAGCGACAGCCGAATGCCGTTCCGCCTGGCTAAAGAAGGGCGTACAGAAGGGTGTGCAAAGCTCGCGCCACCCACGCGTCGGCTAGGGGTTATTTAGGTCGGTCGAGAAGCGGCCGCCGACGCGCTTCTCGTCGTATGCACTTGGCTTCTACCATCGATAACGCGTCAACTGCTGCGAACACAAGACTCACCCGCGCCGCATGCGCTCGCCTTTGGGATCGTAGAGCGGCTCGCGCGCGATTGATGCGCTCCTGCGCTCGCCAAGGATCTCGATTTCGAAGCCTGACGCGGCGGACGCAAGCGCCGCTGGTACGTACCCCAGCGCGATCGATTTTCCAACGCAGTGACCGTAGCCGCCCGAGGTAATCCAACCAACGACCTTGCCGTCATGCCACACCGGCTCGTCACCGATGGCGTCGGCGTCGCCGGCGTCGACCACGAAGGTAACGAGCCTCCGTGCCGGACCTTGGGCACGATCATGCAAAACGGCATCGCGTCCGATGAACCCGGACTTGGACACATCGACAAAGCGATCGAGTCCGGCTTCGGACGGTGTGTAGATCGGCCGGTATTCGCGCGCCCAGTTGCCGAAGCTCTTTTCCAGCCGCAGAGAATTGAGCGTGCGTGCGCCGAAATGCTTGAGGCCTAGATCGGCGCCCGCAGCGACCATCGCGTCGTAGAGCGCAGCCTGGCAATCCGACGGAATCCAGATCTCATAACCAAGTTCGCCCGTGAAGGAAATGCGTCCGACGTGCGCCGGCAACATGGCAACTTCCATGGCGCGAAAAGACAGGAACGGCAACGCCTCGTCAGAGACATCGGCCCCGGTCAACCCTGCGAGCAACTCGCGCGCTTTGGGCCCGGCTATACCCAAACCCAGCAATTCGCTGCGCAACGCTCGAATTGCCACACCCGAAGACGGAAGATGCGCCTCGAACCAGCGCAGGTGATATTGCTCGGCAATACCGGAGCCGAACACGAAAAATCTTCCGCGCCCGGCGTTCGCCACGGTGAAATCGCCGATCAGCTTGCCTTGGTCATTGAGCATCGGCGACAAGGTGAGCCGGCCCTCGCGCGGCAATCGGTTGGCGAGCGTTCGCTCTAGCCACGCGCCGGCGCCGGGGCCCGTCACTTCGTACTTGGCGAAGCTCGAGGTCTCGATGAGCCCCACGCGCTCGCGTACCGCGCGGCATTCCTCGCCGACGGGACCGTGGGCATTCGACCGTCGGTAAGTGACGTCCTCGCGCGCCTCGGTGCCTGGCGGCGCGAACCATAGCGCGTGTTCGAGTCCGAACGCGGCGCCGAATACCGCACCCTTCGCCGCGAGTCGCTCATAAATCGGGGTCATTCGCAACGGCCGTGCCGCAGGCAACTCCTCGTTGGGAAAGCGGATGCGAAAGCGCCGCGAATAGTTCTCGCGCACCTTGGCGTTGGTATAGGCCAACGTCGCCCAATCGCCAAAGCGCGCGACGTCCATCGCCCACACGTCGAAACCGGGATCGCCGTGCACCATCCAGTTGGAAAGCGCGAGTCCGACACCGCCGCCCTGGCTGAAGCCGGCCATGACTCCGCAGGCGACCCAGTAGTTGGTAAGGCCGCGAATCGGTCCGACCACTGGATTGCCATCCGGGGCGAACGTGAAGGGACCGTTGACCACGCGCTTGAATCCTGCCTGCTCGAGCGCCGGAAAGTGACGGAATCCCACCTCGAGACTTCCGGCGATGCGATCGAGATCCGGCGGCAGCAGCTCGTGCGCGAAGTTCCACGGCGTCTCGCGCGGTGCCCAGGGAACGCCGTTCTTTTCGTAGGTGCCGATCAACATGCCGCGGCCTTCCTGGCGCATGTAGATCTCGCCCTCGAAGTCGATGGCGTGCAGCATTTCCTTGGGCGAAGCCACAACTTCCGGAATGTCGCCGGTGACGATGTACTGATGCTCCATCGCCAAAACCGGAAGCTCGAGCCCCGCGAAGCGTCCTACTTCGCGCGCCCAGAGGCCCGCCGCGTTGACCACGTGCTCGGCGACGATGTTGCCCTTGTCGGTGATCACTTCCCAGGAGCCGTCGCTGCGCGGCTTGGTGTCTGTCACGCGGGTGAAGCGATAGACCTCGGCGCCCAGGTTGCGCGCGGCTTTGGCGTACGCCTGCGTCACTCCCGACGGATCGACATGTCCTTCGAGCGGGTTGTACAGCGCTCCGACGAAGTACTTCTTGTCCATCAGCGGGAAGATGCGCGCCGCTTCGTCGATCGAAATCAGCTCCATCCCGAGGCCGAGATAGCGGGCGCGCGCGCAGGCGAGCTTGAGAAAATCCAACCGTTCCGGTGTCCCGGCAAGATCGACGCCGGCGGTGATATGGATGCTGCACGACTGTCCCGATGCCTCCTCGATCTCGCGGTAGAGCTCGATGGTGTACTTCTGCAGCTTGGCAACGTTCGGGTCGCCGTTGAGCGTGTGCATGCCGCCGGCCGCGTGCCAGGTCGAGCCGGAAGTGAGCTCGTCGCGCTCGATCAGCACGACGTCGGTCCACCCAGCCCTCGCGAGATGGTAGAGAACCGATGCGCCGACGACTCCTCCGCCGATGACCGCGACGCGGGTATGCGATTTCATGACCGGCCCTTCGCACGCTTGCGACAAAGAGCTGGGAGAGCGGCGATGGTATTCACTGCTGCATCCTCGTCAGAGAACCTGCTCCAGGAAGGCGCGCGTGCGCTCCTTGCGCGGAGCGCCGAAGAGCTGCGCCGGCGGGCCATCCTCGACGATAAGCCCGTGATCGGTGAAGTACACGTGATGGGCGATCTCGCGTGCGAATGCCATTTCATGGGTCACCACAATCGAGGTCAAGCCCTCTTCGACCAGCTGGCGGATGGTAGAGAGCACCTCCTTGCGCATCTCCGGGTCGAGCGCCGCGGTCACCTCGTCGAATAGCATGACCTGAGGGCGCATGGCCAGCGCGCGGGCGATGGCGACGCGCTGCTGCTGTCCCCCGGAAAGCTCGCCTGGGTAGCTCTGCTCCTTGCCTGTGAGCCGCACCTTCTTGAGCAGCGCGTAGGCCCGCTCCTCGACTTCGCGTCTCGGCTGCTTCAGCACGTCGAGCGGCGCCATCATCACGTTCTCCAGCGCGGTTTTGTGTGGAAACAGGTTGTACTGCTGGAACACGATCGACACATCCTTGCGCAGCGCGACCATCTCGGCGTCCCTCTGAAGCCGATGCACGGCGTGCGCGCCGACGAAGATCTCTCCGCGGTCGATGGGGACCAGACCGTTGATGCAGCGGAGCAGCGTCGACTTGCCCGAGCCGGACGGGCCGATGATGCAGACTGCTTCACCCCTTCCGACGACGAAGGAGACGCCGCGCAGCACCTCGACCTCGCCGAACGCTTTGTGCACACCGATCAGGCGAACGATGGGCACGGCGCCGGGGGCGGCGTCTGCGCGCTTTGGTGTCGAGCTCATCGTTTACCCGGCACGTCGATCACTCGCGGCGCATGGCCCGTGGCGGCGAGAAAGCGTTCGAGGTCGGCGTGATCGATCACCATGGTCGCGTCGTTGCTGAGCGGATGCGCATGAACGGCTGCAGCATTCCACAGCGCGTGGTCGATGACAAACTCGACCGCGGTCTCGACATCGTTGACCAGCGCCAGGAGGCTTACCGACCCCGGCGTGATACCGAGATGCCTGGCCAGCCGCTCCGGCGACGCAAAGCCCAGGCGTCCCGCGTTGAGTGTCGCGCCGAGCGCGTTGAGATCCACGGCCAGATCGTGCGGAACTGTGACAAGGAAGTGCCGCGCGCCATTTTTGTCGCGCAGGAAAAGGTTCTTGGTCTTGGCGCCGGGAAGCTTGGGCACCAGGCGCTCCGATTCCTCCACCGTCATCACCGGAGGATGCTCGTAGCGCGCGGGCGCGATGCCATGCTGGCGCAGGAAGGCGTCGAGATCCATGGGCGCTTCAGGCATAACGCGCTTCGAGCCGGCGCGTCCATTGCGAAATGGGATAGCAATATGCGAAGAACCACAGCAGCACGTAGCTGTAGATGGGAATTAGCAAGTCGGTTCGTCCTTCCGCATTGGTGATGCGCAAGGTGATGGTCATCACTTCGCTGACCCCGACGATCGACGCGAGTGTCGTGGCCATGGTGAGGATCGCGTACCAGTTCATCCACGGCGGAAGCATGCGCTTCACGCACTGGGGCAGAATGATCTTCCACAGAGTCTGCCGGCGCGAAAAGGCGAGCGAGCGTGCGGCATCCCATTGAGCGGTGGGGATCGACTGAACCGCGCCGCGGACGATTTCGGCGACGTTGGCCATGATGGGCAGCGCGAGCCCGAGGGTGGCCTTGATCCAATCGGGGAACGGAATCGTCGCCTCGCCGATCCGGAACTGGAAGGGCACGAGGTACATGACGAAAAAAAGCAGCACCAGCCACGGCGCGTTACGGAAGAATTGCACCACGATCCATGACGTTCCGCTCACGGGCTTCAAAAGCGAGATGCGCGCAAATCCCAGCAGCAGTCCGGCGGCGGTCCCGGCGGCCATGGCGAAAAAACTGATCAAAAGATTGAAGGCGAAGCCGGTGGCGAGCAGCGGCGTCCATTTGATCAGAAGATCCGGCACGCTCGGCCGTCCCGGGGGCGCATGGATTTGCGCGAATGCAACCGAGGCGACCAGGGCCATTGCCAGCACCGCGCCGGTTCGCACCGAAAAAAACGCCGGCGGCTGAACGCCTAGCCGCTTGCTCTGCAACAGACCGCTGGGCGCGAGCGCGGCGTGTGAAACGCGAGTCGCGCTCACTGTCCGAACCCTGGCACGCGCAAGCGTGCCTCGAGCCACTGCATGAGCTGGTTGATCACGCCGACCATGGCGACGTAGCACACCAGCAGCACGACCATCATCTCCGGCACGTTCACCTGCTCCGACCAGACCTGCGCGGACATGTAGACCAGTTCCGGCACGGCGATGGCGTAGGCTAGCGTCGTCGTCTTCACCAGATTGACGAGGTTGTTGGTCATCGCTGGCAGCGTGGCGCGCAGCGCCAGCGGCAGCACCACGCGCCGATACACCTGGGCGCGCGAAAAGCCGAGCGAACCCGCCGCCTCGACCATCTCCCTGGGGACCGCTTCGATCCCGGCGCGGTAGATCTCCGCTGCAAACGCAGTCTCGAGCAGCGTCAGCGAAACGACCGCCCAGCCGAACGATCCTAAGAGCGGCGCCCCATCCACCTTTGGCAAGAGCGGGCCCAAGGCGAAGTAGAAGAAATAGAGCTGGACCAACGGCGGGGTGTTGCGGAAAAGCTCGACGAACGCGGTAGCGACGCGGCGGACCACTGCGATGCGCGCCCCATGCAGCATCGCCACGAGTGCGCCGAACACAAGGCTTCCAGCTAGACAGTACGCCGAGAGCTTGACGGTGGTCAGGAAGCCTTCGAGAAACCGG
Source organism: Casimicrobiaceae bacterium (assembly GCA_035262745.1). Classification (GTDB taxonomy): domain Bacteria; phylum Pseudomonadota; class Gammaproteobacteria; order Burkholderiales; family Casimicrobiaceae; genus PALSA-1003. The sequence goes on from DATFSE010000072.1 coordinate 14,221, forward strand.
CCGCGATCGTAGCCGTCGTAGAAGATCGTGAGCTTGATGCCAGTGGCCTTATAGAGCGCGAGAAACCAGGCCGCGACGTCATCCATGTCGCGAACCCGTTCCCCGCGTCAGCCGCCGCAACGCGCGTCAGCCCGACCGCGCTACTTGTACTTGGCTTGCTGCTCGACCAGGAATGGCGACTGCGGAATGCCCCACTTCTTTTCGAGCTCCAAGATGTAGCCGGTCTTGTGCCAATCCTTGATCACGTCGCTCATGTACGCCGAGAACTTGGTATCTTCCTTGCGCACCCCCACGCCCCACGGCTCCGGATCGATCGACGGCAACACCATGGCGTAGTCGGCCCATTTGGGATCGCTCATGATGCCGGCGAAATAGGTCGTGTCAAAGACTGTTCCCACGCAGTTGCCGGCTTCGAGCGCCGCCATCGCCTCGGTGACACCCTTGAACACCACGAGATTCGCGCCGAATTCCTCTCCGGTGCGGCGGTTGTAGTACGCCCCTTGGACGGCGCAAATGGGCTTGCCCTTCAAATCGGTCCACGCTTTGAGTCCCGAATTCTTCTTGGCGAACACGTTGGCAGCGCCGGCATAGTAAAAGGGCTGCGGAATGCCGATCACTTCGGCGCGATCGGGCTTGTACGCCATGGTAGCGATCATCAGGTCGATGCGGCCCTGCTTCAAGAATTCCATCCGGTTGGCTGCGATCACCGGCACCAGTTCGATCTGTACGCCCAGGCGCTTGGCGACGTCGTTGGCGAGGTCGATTTCGAGTCCGACGATCTTGCCCGACGGATCGGTGTAGCCGAAGGGCTTGTAGTCTGCCTTGACGCCGACGACGATCTTGCCTTTCTGCTTGACGCTCGCGATCGTGTCGCTCTGCGCTGAAGCCGGTGAGGCAAGCGTCAGCGCAAGCGCGGCGAGCGCGACGAGGCGCAGCCATCCCTTGATCATGTTCATCCACTCCTCCTTGTTGTAAGCGCGTGGGCGGTACGGGTGGCCCGCGTCTCCCCGCCGCTGGTGGCGTGCAACGCCAAGTCAAGACAGTATGGAATTGGACGTTACAGGTCACTAGAATAAGCGATCCGGCGCGCGAGCGACAGCCGAACCGAACAACAGCCGAACCGACCGCCGCCCGAGTCGCTTTGCCGCGCCTTGAAGTACTCGATTTTCTCGCTCGCCCGCAACGCGCTCTCGTACCACGAGCGCTGGCCGCTCGCCTGGCGTAGCCCGCGCCCCAAATCCCGTTACGACGCGGTCATTGTCGGCGGCGGCGGCCACGGTCTCGCCACCGCCTACTACCTTGCCAAAGAGCACGGACTGAGCAACGTCGCGGTCCTTGAAAAAGGCTATCTCGGCGGAGGCAACACCGGGCGCAACACGACCATCGTGCGATCCAACTACCACTTGGATCCCAACGCGCATTTCTACGAGATGTCGCTCAAGCTTTGGGAAGGACTTTCACGCGAGCTCAACTTCAATGTGATGTACAGTCCGCGCGGAGTTCTCAACCTCTGCCACTCGCCAGGCGATATCGACGCGGCGATGCGCCGCGGCAACGCCATGCGCTTGAACGGTATCGACGCTGAATTTCTTTGGCGTGAGGAAATCGCGCGACGCATTCCCAATCTCGATTGCTCGCCGCAAGCGCGGTTCCCCATTCTCGGCGGGTTGCTGCAGCTGCGCGGAGGCACCGCACGCCACGATGCGGTGGCTTGGGGGTATGCACGTGCGGCGGACTCCCGCGGCGTGGACCTGATCCAGCAGTGTGAAGTCACAGGGATCCGCGTTGAGAGTGGCGCGGTCTCCGGTGTCGAGACCACGCAGGGTTTCGTCGCCACGACCAAGGTCGGCCTCGCGGTCGCCGGGCACTCGAGCAGGCTCGCGGCAATGGCGGGAATCCGCCTTCCCATCGAGTCGCACACCTTGCAGGCGATGGTATCGGAGCCGGTCAAGCCGGTGCTCGACACGGTCGTTACCTCGGGCGCGGTGCACTTCTACATCAGCCAGTCGGACAAGGGCGAGCTGGTGATGGGAGGCGATCTCGATTTTTGCAACTCGTACTCGCAGCGCGGCAATCTTCCCATGATCGAGCACGTCGTCGCGGCGTGCCTGTCGCTGTTTCCCAGCTTCGGCCGACTCAAACTGATGCGTACGTGGGGCGGCATCTGCGACATGACCATGGACGGCAGTCCTATCATCGGCCTGCTTCCGGTCAAGGGACTCACCATGACCGGCGGCTGGTGCTACGGCGGCTTCAAAGCCACCCCCGCATCGGGATGGCTGCACGCCCACACCATCGCCCGCGGCGAGCCGCATGCGCTCAACGCGGCGTTCTCTCTCGAGCGCTTCTCGCGCGGCGAGTTGATCGACGAGAAGGGCGCTGGACCCACGCCATGGGCGCATTGAGCACGCCTGCGAACGTAACGTCATCCCGGCGAAGGCCGGGATCCAAGGTGGCACGCCCAAATTGGGCCCCAGCCTCCGCCTTGGCGACGCCCGTCGCAGCTGAGTGTTGTGCCGTTCCCGGAGTCGCAGCCGGCAAGGCTCTCTCCCCATGCTGCTGATCCCATGTCCCTGGTGCGGAGCGCGCGCGCAAATCGAGTTCACTTACGGCGGCGACGCCACGGTGAAACGCCCGTCGCCGGACGCTCCCGAAGCGGAGTGGGCCGAATTCGTCTACCTGCGTGACAATCCCGCTGGGCCGCACGAAGAGCTGTGGCAGCACAGCGCCGGCTGCCGCCGATGGCTGCGCCTGCGACGCGACACGCGCACGCATGAAATCCTGGGCAGCGAGCCCGCCGGAGGATCGGCGCCTGGAGCCACGCGGTGACGCTGTTCCGGCTTCCTCAAGGCGGAATCATCGACCGCTCGCATACGCTTGCGTTCGAGTTCGACGGTACGCGCTACGAGGGTTATGCGGGAGATACGCTCGCGTCGGCGCTGCTGGCCAACGGCGTGCACTTGGTCGGGCGCAGCTTCAAGTACCACGCGCCGCGCGGCATCTTCGCCGCCGGCAGCGAAGAACCGAACGCGCTGGTGGAGCTCAGGCGCGGCGCGCGGAGCGAACCCAACATGCGGGCGACGACGGTTGAGCTCTACGACGGGCTCGTCGCAGCCAGCCAGAATCGCTGGCCCTCGCTTGCGCTGGATATGGGCAGCGTCAGCGGGGTGTTTTCACGCCTGCTCCCGGCGGGGTTCTACTACAAGACGTTCATGTGGCCGGCCGCACCCTCGACATGGATGAAGTACGAACGCCTGATTCGCGCTGCTGCAGGCATGGGCCGCGCGCCGACGCAACCCGACACGGACCGCTACGAGCAGCAGTACGCGCATTGCGACGTACTGATCGTGGGCGCCGGACCCGCAGGCCTGGCCGCAGCCCGTGCGGTGGCCGCGAACGGCCTGCGCGTCATCGTTTGCGACGAGACCCCACGCTTCGGCGGCACGCTCATCGGCAGCCCCGCGACGATCGATGGCGCAAATGCGAGCGCATGGGTCGACTCCATCGTGCGCGAGCTTGCGGCGAATCCCGACGTGGTACTGCTGCCGCGAACCACCGCCTTTGGCTGCTACGACGGCAACATGATGGCGCTGGTCGAGCAGGTGACCGACCATCTTGCTAGCCCTCCGCCCTACGCTCCGCGGCAGCGGCTGTGGAAAGTACGCGCAAGGAATATGGTGCTGGCGAGCGGCGCCCACGAGCGACCGATCGCCTATGCCGGCAACGATCTGCCGGGCACGATGCTCGCCGGTGCGGCGCTCAGCTATGCGCAGCGTTACGCGGTGCGGCCTGGCACGCGCGCCATCGTGTTCACCAACAACGACAGTGCTTATGCGACGGCGTCGGCGCTGCACGCAGCCGGTGTCGCGATTGCCGCGGTCGTCGACGTGCGCTCAGAAGCTGAGATCACCGGCACGCTGCCCATGCGCGCACGCAGCGCAGGCTTAACGATCGTCGCCCAAGCAGGTATCGTCCGCGCGCACGGCCGAAAGCGTGTCAGCGCCATCGACGTTGCGCCCATCGGGGGAGGGCCGACGCGTCGGCTCGACTGCGATCTTGTCTGCGTCTCGGGCGGATGGAATCCCGCTGTCCACCTGTTTTCCCAGGCGCGGGGCACGCTGCGCTACGACGAATCGCTGGCTGCATTCCTGCCGCAGTCCTCGCTATTGCCGATCAAGGCGGCGGGTGCGGCGAACGGGCGTTTTCAACTCGCGGCCGCGCTTGCCGACGGAAACGCCGAAGGCTGCGCGGCAGCGGGTTGCGACACGACACCGCCACCGCGAGCGGCGGAGGAATCGAGCAGTCCGATCCGCGCATGGTGGAGCATCCCGCCGGTAAAAAGGAGCGACAAGCGATTCGTCGATCTGCAGGACGACGTGACTGCCGAAGACGTCGCGCTCGCCGCTCGTGAGGGCTACACCTCGGTCGAGCATCTGAAGCGCTACACCACCCTCGGCATGGGCCCCGATCAGGGCAAGACTTCCAACGTCGTCGGCATCGCGCTGCTGGCGCAAGCGACCGGACGCGCGATCGCCGATGTCGGCACTACCACGTTTCGGCCCCCGTACACACCGGTGACCCTCGGTGCATTTCCCGGACAGGAGAGCGGCGAGCACGTCGCAGCCACGCGCTATTCGGCGATGCATCGCTGGCACGTCGAGCACGGCGCAGGACTCGTCAATGCGGGACTGTGGAAGCGTCCGCATTCGTATCCGCGCGCGGGCGAGACACCCGAGCAGGCAGCCAGCCGCGAAGCCAAGAACGTACGTACCAACGCCGGCGTGGTCGATGTCTCGACGCTGGGCAAGATCGAGCTGCAAGGTCGGGACGTCGCAGAGTTCTTGAATCGCGTCTATATCAATCGGTGGGATACGCTTGCCGTCGGCCGCTGCCGCTACGGAGTGATGCTGCGCGAGGACGGTATCGTGCTCGACGACGGCACCACGTCGCGGCTGTCGTCGACGCACTACCTGATGACGACGACGACCGTAAACGCCGTCAGGGTAATGCAGCATCTCGAGCGCCTGCTGCAGGTCGACTGGCCGCAACTGGACGTGTACGTGACGTCGGTCACCGAGCAGTGGGCGGCGGCGGCTCTTGCCGGACCGAAGGCGCGAGAAGTGCTCGAGCGCATCGTCGACACCGACGTGTCGAATGAAGCTTTTCCATTTCTCGCTACCGGCGAGTGCAGCGTTCGCACTGCCGCGGGATCGATTCCGGCGCGGCTCTTCCGCATGAGCTATTCGGGCGAACTCGCGTATGAAATTCACGTGCCGGCCGATCACGGCCTCGCTATGTGGGAGACGGTGATCGCCGCCGGTGAGCCCTTTGGCCTGATGCCCTACGGCACCGAAGCGATGAGCACGCTGCGCATCGAAAAGGGTCATGTTGTCGTCGGCGTCGAGGCCGACGGTCGCACAACCGCGGACGACCTCGGCATGGGCAAGCTCGTGAGTCCCGCCAAGTGGTGCATCGGCAAACCGCTTCTGGACCGGCTCGCCCTCAAGGATGCGAATCGCTGGCAGCTTGTGGGACTCACCGCCTTGGGCGGCGCGACAATGCCGCGCGCGGCGAAAATTGTTGCCGATGTGGATCACTCGCTACCCACTCCAATGCTCGGACACGTGACGTCCTGGTGCTGGAGCCCCAATCTCGACGGGTGGATCGCGCTCGCGCTGCTCGCCGGCGGCCGATCGCGGCACGGCGAGACCCTGTGGGCGCTGTCGCCGCTTGTCGGCGCGAAGGTGCGTGTGCGCGTCGGGCCGCCATGCTTCGTCGATCCGGAGGGGGAGCGCTTGCGTGGTTGAACACGCGCACTTTGAAGGATCCAAGCAACACGGCCACTACGGCGTGGCCGCCACGGGCATTATGCTCGCCGAAGCGACCATCGCCGCAGCGTGGAACGTGCAGGGGCCTTCGTCGCGCGCGTCCTTCCTTGACGAGGCGCGCGAATTGTTCGGCGTGGTGCTGCCACTCACGCCCAACACGATCGCGAGAAGCGGATCCGTAAACGCCTTGTGGCTCGCGCCGGCATCGTGGCTGCTCATCGAGGGCGGCACCTCAGCGCTGGTGGACTTTGCCGCCAAGCGAGACGCATTGAACGCAGTGGGCGGAGCGCTGTTCGATGTAAGCGACAGCCGGATCGCGTGGAGGATTTCAGGAATCCACGCTGCGACGCTGCTCGCTAAGCATTGCCCGCTCGACTTTCACGTGCGCGCGTTCCCGACGGGAACTTGCGCGCAGAGCCTGTTCGGTCGCGTCAATGCTCTGTTCGTGAGAGCTGAGGACTACTCCGGTTTCACATTGATGGTCGCGCGCAGCTTCGCCCATGATGTGTGGCATGCGCTGTGCGAGTCGGCCGCCCAGTACGGCTACGACGTGCAGCCGACCACGCCGTACCGATGATCGGACCGCCGACCTCAGACCCGGACCCGCAAGTGCCCACCGTGTACGACAACACCAGAGCGATCACTGATAACTATGAAGCCATCGCATACGACGCGAGGCCGAACCCCGTCTCGCATCCCGACCATGTCGCCGCAGTTGCAACGATGTTCGGATTCACAGCGCCTGAAGTTACCCACGCTCGGGTGCTCGAGCTGGGCTGTAGCGACGGCGCCAATCTGCTACCCGTCGTAGCGACGCTGCCGGACTCCCAATGCGTTGGCTGCGATATTGCCCCGACCGCAATCCGGCGGGCGCGCGAGGCGACGGCCCCTTGGTCTGCGCAATATCGAATGGTTTGCCTGTGATTTGCGCGAGCTGCCTGCGGTTCATCGAGAGCCCTTTGATTACATCATCGCGCACGGCATGTACTCCTGGGTACCCCCACCGGTACGCGACGCACTGTTAGGACTTGCGGCACGGATGCTTGCACCAAGAGGACTGCTGTTCATCAGCTACAACGCCCTTCCGGGCGGGCACACCCGACGCGCAGTTTCAGAGATGTTGCGGCATCACACCGCGAGCGTTCCTGCCTTGCGCGACAAGCTCGTTGCGGCCCGCGACCTGGCCGCACTTCTAGCCGATGCTGGCGCGACCTAAGACGCAGCCGATGCCTCTGTTCAGGTAGAGTTGCGACGGATCGTCGAGATGACCGACAGCCAGCTTGCGCACGACGTCATCGCTGAACCGAACGAATTTGTCTACTTCCACGACTTCGCCACGCACGCTGCTCGCTTTGGGTTTGCGTGTCTCGCTGAGGCGGCGCCGGTGATGATGGGCGGCGCGGGCCTTAGCGCGAACATGCGCGCGTATCTTTCACGTCTGGAGCGCATTGCGCGCGAGCAGTACATCGATTTCGCACGACTGCGCCGCTTCCGACAATCTTTGCTCGTTCGCGCAGACGCGCCTTGCCACTTTGACCTGCAACTGTCGCGGATGCACTCGCTGTTCGCCATGGCGTCGATGCCGCTACTGCAGGCAGCGCGCGAAGGACGGTTGCCGGGCGGGGCGGAAGAATCCAGCCTGAGTACCCGTCGGCGAATGCTGGAGCGCCTGGTCGCAGTGGCACCAGCGAGCGTACCCGTGAGCGACTTGCTTTTGAATGTAGGCGAGACAGATGGAGCTGCGCCGGCGAAGACGGCGGAAGCGACTCTTTTTGACGCCTGGATGTCGGGGTTCGTGCAGTTCCGCACGACGCGGTTGCATTTGGCTAGAACCGCAAGCGACCGAGTCGAGGCGTTCGCGCTTGCCCGTTGGCAAGCGACAACGGGCACAGCCGTCACCAACCTCAGGCACGAAACGATCAGACTTAGCGACTCGTTTGCACGCGAGTTGCTGACGCTCCTGGATGGAAGTCGCGATCGCGAGGAGTTGACTCGTGCACTGGCATCGAGGGGCAGCTTCGGCGATACCTCTGCGGTTGCCAAGCGCGTGCAGGGCGGAATCGATTTACTTGCAGAGTTCGGACTGCTTATTCGCTGACGCCATAGTCGGAAGCGATACGCGTCAAGAAATCGAACAAACGGCGATCGCACCGTCGGTTCCGGTCGCGGCTTGGCGATCAGCCGTGGCAGCGTCCGTGCGGGCCAGCGAAACCGTTACCAAATTTCATGAGCGCTCAACTTCAGCGCGCTCGTCGGCCGCGCGATCCTCGGTGTCTATGGCGATTGACTGCAGCAGAATCAGCTCGGACACGGCATCACGCGAGAGGAGTTTCTTACCTGCTCGAGGGCTCATCAGAATATCTCGGAGGCTATCGACTACCCCTGGCTGGCCCCAGCTAAGCTTCAGCCTCTTGAGAAGGCCAGGGTTCTCCCGTTCAAGTGCCGAGAGGGCGCCGTAGTGCTGAAGTTCTTCGTCGAAGGCAGATTCCGGGTCGTAGCGGAACTCTAGCGCCTTGGACGCAGCTTGAGGAATGGCACCCACCGGGTCTGGCGCCAGGGTTTCGGGTTCACTCGTCGCTTCCTTTGCATCGACAAGAGGCGCGAGGCTCTCGAATCCATGGTCCCCCGCCTTTCCCAGCACCGTATCGCCCCCGGATGTGGAACCGGAGGTATTCAAATCGATTGACGTGACAGCTCCAGGCGCCGGAGTTTTGGCGCGCCGCCGTGACCACATCTCGATCAGTAGCGCGACCACAACGATCGGCAGGACAAACGACAACCACTCTCTATAAGAGTCAGACGGTTCTGCTCGGCGATTCTCACGTTCCTGAGCGGCTCGCATTGAAGGAGCTGGA
>DATFSE010000073.1:0-8399 GCA_035262745.1 Casimicrobiaceae bacterium
GGGCTCACAAGCAGCGTGCGCATATTGCCCATTTCACGATCGTAGACCATGGAGAGCGAGGACTGCATGCCGTTGAACAGCTGGATCAGCAGCATCAGTCCCGGCGTGATGTAGACTTCGTATAGTATGTACGTCTCGTAAGGTGGGATGATGGACACGCCGAGAACTTGCCGAAAGCCGGCGGCGAAGATGAAGAGCCAGACGAGGGGGCGCACGAGTGCAGCCACGAAGCGCTCGCGCTGATGCAGGAAGCGCAGACCTTCACGCCAAACAATCCCCTTGAGGCAGATCGCGTACTGGACCGGTGCAAATCCGGTCACCCGGGGAAACGCGGCCAATTCGACGGTCATGAGGCCTCGATTGCGGCGTCGGTGCCTTGGGTCAAGCGAGTGAAAGCTGCGCCGATATCTTTAGCATCGGCGGCGTCCAGCACGCGTGGAACAGACCCATGCGCCAGAACCCGTCCTTGGTGCAGCACGATGACGTCGTCGTCGTCCGAGATCTCATCGATGAGATGGGTGGCCCACAGCACCGAGGCGCCATCTTCAACGACCAGTCGACGCACGTAGCGGAGGATATCTGCTCTTGACTTGATGTCGAGACCGACCGTCGGCTCGTCGAGCACGAGCAAGCGGGGCCGATGCAAGAGCGCGCGTGCAATTTCGACGCGCCGCATCTGACCGCCGGAGAGGTTGCGCACCTTGTCATTTGCGCGGTCCGACAGCGCGATCCGCGCGAGCACCTCCTCGGCGCGCGCGCAGCCGTCGTGTTTGGCGATGCCGTGCAGGGCTGCATGGTAGGTCAGGTTCTGGACCACGGAGAGATCTAGGTCGAGCGTCCGTTGTTGGAACACCACGCCGACCATGCGCAAAGCCTCGCTCGATGCACGTCCGACATCGCGGCCGAAAATCCGGATGCGACCCCGCTGGATGGCGTAGAGACGCGTGATCAGCGAGAACAATGTGCTCTTTCCAGCTCCGTTGAGGCCGAGCAGAACGGCAAAAGTCGATGGCGTAATGGAGAACGTCACGTCGTTGAGCGCCTGACGCCTGCCGTAGCAATGGCTCACGCCTTCGATGGCGACGGCGGGCGGCTCAGCGGTCGTCATGGCGAGAATGTCACTGCTGGGAAATTGCGATACCCCAAGGAAGCTCGCCGACCTGGATCGTCTTGGTGACCTTGAGATTTGCTACGTCGATGATGGAGACGTCGTTCGACACGCCGTTGGTCGTCAGAAGATATTTTTCGTCCGGGGTAAACGCCATGTGCCAGACGCGCTGGCCCACGAGAAGGTATTTCTGAACCTCATGCGTCGCGGCGTTGATCACAGCGATGCGATTGGCAGGACCGAGTGCCACGAATCCTGTCTTGCCGTCTCGGGTGATGCTGATTCCGACCGCCTGGATGGCCTCCTTCCGCAGCCCCGGTATGTCGAAGGTGATCTTCTTCTTCACCTCGTGTTTCACCGGGTCGATGATGCTCACTGTTCCACCGATTTCGGATGAAACCCAGACCTCGGAGGCGTCGCGCTTGAACTCCGCGAAACGGGGCCGTGCATCGACCAGCACGTTGGCGACGATCCGGCGCGTCTCGGTATCAATGAAATGCGCCATATTGGTCGTCTCCGATGTAGCGACGAGGACCTTACCGTCCGGACTGAGGCCCATGCCTTCTGGCTCGACGCCGACCTGTACCTCGCCGAGCGGGACGCGCCGTTCCAAATCAATTATTGTGACGGTGTTGTCGTTCTCGTTGGCCACGTAAAGGATCTTGCCAGTTTGGTCCTGTGTAAATAGCTCGGGATCTGGACCCGACGGCAAAGTGGCGACGATCTCGTGCGTTCTTATGTCGATGACTTGTATCGTGTCATCGTCTCCGACGGCCACGAGAATGAATTTCCCGTCCTTAGTCAATTCGATGCCTCGCGGTCTCTGACCGACTTTGATCGTCTTCGCGACGGTGAATTTGTTGGTATCGATCACGCTGATGGTATTGCTCTTCTCGTTCGAGACATAGGCAGTGAAGGCGCTCGCTTGGCCGCCGATGAGAACGAACACGCCCAGCCCGAGCAGGCAATCGCGTGTGCTAGCGAAGTGGGGACGCCGTCGCCGCAGAGGACGTCCAATGCTGGTCTTCCCGGTCATCGGCTATTGAGCCTGCATTGACTTTCGGGACGGTCGATCCCCAGCGTATCCAGTTCGGAAACCTGGTGCAGAAATCCTTCTTGCGGAGAGACCGAAACGATCATTCTGCCGTCGCTCAGAAGAATGGGTTGACGAAGTTGAAGATTCCAGTCGCGTAGCGTCAACCGCTGGCCCTTGAACGCGGCCAAGGCGAAATCGGGCCCTTTGAGGAAATCGAGCATGACTATCGGGTCTGTTGAACGCGTTCTTGACGCGCTGTCACCGATCATCCGCACCGCCGTCCAAGCCTGCATGTCGCGTGCCGTCATCCGCCGCGAGAACTGTTTCATGAATCGGTCCTGCAGCTGAACCGCTCCCCATTGATCGTGCGAGCCGTCCCAGCTTGTTGGAACAAGGCCGGCGGATCCCGCGACCGGCCTTGGATCCCATGTTCGGTACGGCAAATAGGACGCAAAAACCTCGCTCTCGTCCGCAGCTACAAGAACATCGTAGGGAGGCGCACCTTGCGTGAAAATGGGCAGCTGGCGCTGAATCTGGACGACGCCGCTGTCCGTCCTTCGCGCGCCGCCGGTATCCTCGAATACCCTGTCCTGGACAATTCGCGCGCCGAACCGTTTAGCCGAGCGTCGCAGCGCATCGCCGTAGAGCCCATCCTCCGCATGGGAACCGACGACCAAAAGCCATCTGCGCCACTGCTTCCAGACCAGATACTGCGCCAGAGCGTCGGCCAGCATCGACCTCGTTGGAGCAGTATGAATCACATTGGCGCGGCAGTCTTCCTCCCGCAATCGATCGTCGCTCGCGCTGACATTGAAGAACAAGATCTTGCGCGGCGTCGCTGCGTCGGCGGCCTTAAGGAGCTCGTCCGCCGGCAAATCGGCGATCACCACCGAAACGCCGCGCTCCGCCAGCGCAATGATCGCAGCCACAGCATCGGCGCCTCCTGCGAGTCGGACGTCTTCCAGCGAGAACTGCTGGCTCAGGAACCTCCCCGTCGTGTTGTCGTCATCGATCGCGAGCCGCGCACCAGCTATCCCATCGTTGTTGGCTGGCGTTTGGATCAGTGACAGGGTCGACTTCGGATCAGTGCGGCGCAGATAGCCGATGTTGACCTCGGCTGCATCGGTGGATGCTGACATCCACGCGAAGAAGAAAGTCCCCGCTAACAGGAGGCGAATCAACGAAGCACTCCGTTCGGGGTCAGTCTGGGTCGCCTTAGCACAAACGGCCATTCTTTGTTTAAATCATGATCTTATGCTTTGCACGGCCCTCTTCTCTGGGGGCCATTGATCAAGACGAGAGTTTTAGTTCACGAAAGAGCGATAGCAGAGCCATCCTGCAAGTACGATACATGCTGCCCAGATGATGGCGATCACAATTGCGGATGTATGGCTCACAGGCCGATCCTGCGCCGCTGCTGCTAACGCCCGATGTTCCGCCATAATCTCCGGCGGAATCAATTTGACGACGATTAGAATGCCCAACGGCACAATGATAACATCGTCCATGTAGCCTAGGATCGGCACGAAGTCGGGAATCAAATCAATGGGCGAGAGTGCATAGCCAGCAACGCAAATAGCCAGCGCCCTGGCGTACCACGGCACGCGAGGATCGCGTGCCGCCCGATAGATCGCGTGCATGTCTCGTTTGACGAGAAGCGCCCAATGTCTCGCTCGCTGGCTCATTGTGCGGTGGTTTCCCATGCTTCAGACACATCAACAACATCTCTGATTGCCCAAAGACGTTTTGTCACACACGCCGCCAGGCGAGCAGATATAGGTTGAAAAGATCGGCGGGTTCCCGCCGTTGCCTGACCGGTCGGCATTTGCATCCGCCGTTAGCTATGGCATCGTCTGCACATGCTTCCCATGTTGGGTTTTGCGTTTGCCGCCATCATCACGCTTGCCGCTCAAACGAGCGCGATGGCCGAGGATCGCATCCGTCTGGCGGTGCAGAGGACGGGCACGCTAGCGTGGGAGCTTGACGTCATCAGGACGCACGGCCTCGATCGCAAGTTTGATCTCGCGATCGAAACCGTCGAGCTCGCCTCGACCGAAGCCGGCAAGATCGCGCTCAAGGGCGGTTCGGCCGATCTCATGCTGTCGGATTGGCTATGGGTCGCGCGCGAGCGCTCGCTCGGCGACAATCTGGTCTTTTATCCCTCGTCGAGCACGCTCGGCGCGGTGATGGTGCCGGCGCAATCACCGATCCGGAAGATCATTGATCTCCGGGGCAAGAAACTGGCTGTTGCCGGCGGTCCGCTCGACAAAAGCTGGCTGCTCCTGCAGGCGTTGGCACGCCGCGAGGGCGTGGATCTCAAAAAACAGTCGACAGTCGTGTATGGCGCGCCGCCACTGTTGTCGGAGAAGGCCCTGCAAGGTGAGATCGACGCCACGCTGACGTTTTGGAACTTCTGTGCCGATCTCGAAAGCAAGGGGTACAGGCGCGCCATTGCCATGGATCATGTCATGAAAGGCCTCGGGACGAAGGAGCCGGTCGCGCTCGTCGGCTACACTTTCGACCGCACGTGGGCCGCGCGCAGCGGATCAACCGTCGAGCGCTTTCTCGCCGCCGCCCGTCAGGCCAAGGATATCCTTGCTTCGTCGGAGGCCGAATGGCAGCGGCTGGCGCAGCGCATTCGCGTCACCGACGCGAATACGCTTTCTATCTACCGCCAGCGCTATAGCGAAGGCATCGTGCGCCGGCCGCCCGCCGAGGAGGAGGCGGATGCGCGGGTCTTGTATCTCGTGCTCGCCAAGACCGGCGGTGCGGAGCTCGTCGGCCCGGCACGCGAGCTCCCCGCTGGAACCTTCTACCGGCCGGCCGCTGCGGAGTGAACGTGGGCGTTAGGCTCGCCTCGCTCGCACTGCTGATCGCGGCCTGGTATGCCGGCTCGCAACTGGCCGGTGCGCGCCTCCTTCCGGATCCCCAGGCAGTGGCGCTGGCCATCGTCGATGAAGCGCGTTCGGGCGCACTCGCGCTCAATCTCGGCGCGACGCTCGCGCGTGTTGCGGTGGCATTCATCCTCGCCATGGCGCTTGGCTCAGTGATCGGCCTCATCATGGGTCGGTCGCGGATCGCGGACCAACTCGGCGATCCTTGGCTCATCGTGCTGCTCAACCTGCCGGCCCTGGTGATCATCGTGCTCGCCTATGTCTGGGCGGGGCTCACGGAAACCGCAGCGATCGCGGCTGTGGCGCTAAACAAGCTTCCGATCGCGACTGTGACCGTGCGCGAAGGCGCTCGCTCGCTCGATCACGCTCTCGACGACATGGCGCAGGTGTTTCGCATGGGGGCATGGACGCGCCTGCGCCACGTCATATTGCCGCAGCTTGCGCCCTATCTCGCCGCGGCCGCCCGGTCCGGCCTGTCGCTGGTTTGGAAGATCGTGCTCATCGTCGAGCTGCTCGGGCGCCCCAACGGCGTCGGCTTCGAGATCGGGGTCGCGTTCCAATTGTTCGACGTCACGCGCATCCTAGCCTATGCTCTCGCCTTCATCGCCGTCATGCTGGCAATCGAAACGTTTCTGGTGCAGCCGCTTGAACGACATGTCGCCCGCTGGCGCCCGAAGCCGGCTTGACGTCAAGATCAAGCAAAAGTGTTTTCGCGCTGCCTCCGGCGGAAAGCTCCAGGTGCTCGGCGAGCTTGCGTTCAGCCTCGGCAGCGGGCAGGTCGCCGCGGTGGTCGGGCCGTCCGGCTGCGGCAAAACCACGCTACTGCGGATCGTCGCGGGACTCGACCTCGATTTCGAGGGCGACGTTGCGCTCCCCGCGCACGGCCGGCTCGGCATGGTGTTCCAGGAGCCGCGCCTGTTACCGTGGCGCACGGTCGAGCAGAATGTGCGGCTCGCCGCCCCGCAGGCGACCGATGCCGGGCTGGATACGCTGTTCCAGACGCTTGGCCTCGGCGCTCATCGCGATCACTATCCCGGCGAGCTTTCGCTCGGGCTCGCCAGGCGGGTGGCGCTGGCGCGCGCCTTCGCGGTCGAGCCCGATCTACTTCTCCTCGATGAGCCGTTCGTTTCGCTCGACGATGCTCTGGCGGCGCGACTGCGCGAGGAACTCGCCGAACTCGTCAACCGCCGGCCCGTCACCACGCTGTTGGTGACGCACAATCTCGAAGAGGCTGTCGGGCTTGCCGACCGGCTACTGCTGCTTTCGGTCAGTCCGGCGCTGATTCTTGCCGACGTTCCGGTCGCGCGCCCGCGCGAGGCCCATACTGCGGCGGAGCTTGAAACCCTGCGCAACGAGATCGCGCGGCGGCTCAATCAGGCGTTTCACTGAGGCGATCTGTGACTGTCGCCCCTGAGCGGGGCCTTCGGCCCGCCCGAGAGCATAATCCGGTTGCACGCCTGCAATCCATGCCATCGCTGACCTCGACGGTCGGCGCGGGGCGCGCTGAAGCGATCACAGCTTTGCGCGCATCCCCACATAGACCGAGAGCGGCTGAGCCGGCGTGACCATGCGGTGGTCGAACAGCACGTTCGGTATCGCGAGCGCGACCGTCGACTGCGGATCGAAGAAAGTGCCGAAGGTCGCGAATTTGCGATTGAACAGGTTGTTTATGAACCCGTAGATCTGCCACTCCTTGGTCAACTGGTACGAGCCGTGCAGGTTCGCGACCCAGTAATCGGCGAGCTTAGGGTTCTGGTTGGCGTCATCGCCAACAAACCATTGGCTACTGACCCAAATGACGTCGGTGCCGAGTTTTAACTCCGGCGTGACCCAGTAGTCGACGCCACCTTTGACCTGGTGGCGCGGTATGCCGGGAATCTGCTTGCCTGGAGTGACAAAGATGTTTCCATTTGCGTCCGCGAAAGGATTGTTCGGTGACGCCAACTCTCCCGAGAACTGATAGGTGGCATCGATGAAGGCGTAATTGCCATACACGAGGTATTGGCCGGTCTGGTACTGCGCGCCCGCCTCCAGCCCCTGACGGCGCGTGGCGGGTACGTTCTGGAACACGCCGCGGCCTTGAAGCACGCTCGCGACCTGGATGATGTCGTTCTGGCTGTCGATGCGAAACAGTCCGAGCTTCCAGTCGCCGCGACCGCCGGCAACGTTGATGTTGCCGCGCAATCCGGCTTCCTTCGTGCGCGCAACCACCTGTTGAAGCGGCGGGTCCGAGACGAGGAACCCTTCCAACAGGCAAGGTTTTTGGGGATTCGAGCAGCCGAGCTCGAGCGGTGTCGGTATGCGGTTCGCTTCCGAATATCCGGCATAGAATGTCATCAGCTCCGGGAGAATTTTGTAGGTCAAGCCTGTCACCGGATTGAAACGTGCGTAGGTGTAGCTGGCGCTGAGATCGGGGCTGGTGCCGAGCAGATCGGCCATGTCGATGGCGGCGAGGTTGTAACGGCCTCCTCCCGTAAGCGACAGACGGTTGGTCAAATCGAACGTCTCGTTGAAATAGGCACCATAATAGGTTTGCCAGGCAGCGAGGCTGACCGGGCTGAAGCCGAGATTGCCGGCGGTATGGATGATCTTTCCCGTCCCCGGGATCGCAGCGTTGGGCCCGACGAAGAGATCGGGATAGATGTAGCCAAGCTCGCTGTTGGCCCTGAAGCCGATCTTGCTGCGGTCGACGCTCGCGCCGACAACGAAGTAGTTGTCGTGACCGAGGACCTTGTCGTCGTTGAGGCCTTGCAATGAGGCGCCTGTCGTCAGCGCCTTGGTGAAGGTGCGGTCGACCGTTCCCCAGGGCGTCGTGGCGCAGGTGTTCCCGCCACCCGGTGGGCAAGGAATGGGTTGGCCGTTCTGATTGAGGATCTGGAAGTCGGCCGCCGGCAGTCGCGGCTGCGGGAAGGCATCGTTTTCTAGGCACAGTGTGTTGAACAGCGGATTATTGGCGGCCCCGCTGCAGCGCTCGACCTCGGCCGCGTTGCCGTCGACATGTTCCTGATTAAACCGGCGATAATAGAGATTGCTCTGGACCGTCCAATGGTCGGTCACGGAGTAGCGGCCTTTGAGCGCGACCAGCGCCGCTTCGTTCTTGGTGGTCTGCGGCCAGGTGTAAATGGCGCGATAATCGTTCGCGAGCAGTTCGATCGGCGTCGGTCCAATCACGCCGAAGAAATTGTCCGCTGCGGACGTGACGAGATGAATCTCAGCATCAGTGCCCTTCCAGCCGAGATCGCCGTAGAAGCGCGCCAGCCGCGATGGCGACTGGAGGCGCCAGCCGTCGTCCTTGAGGCCTTCCGCCGCGAGATAGAGCCCCCATTCCCCGTTGCGCACCCCGTATTGCAGGGAGCCGCCG
>DATFSE010000074.1:0-6820 GCA_035262745.1 Casimicrobiaceae bacterium
ACGTTGAACTGGCCGTTAGCCTGGACCTCGCCGATGAACACCGGCTTCCACAGGTGGTGATTCTTCTCGTCCATCTTGATGGTGAAGCCGTCCGGTGCCTGGAAGGTCTGGCCTGCCATCGCCACGATCACCTTGTCCACGTCGGTGGTCTTGGCCTTCTCCACGGCCTGCTTCCACATGTTGACGCCGATGTACGCCGCTTCCATCGGATCGTTGGTCAACGGCTTATCGGCGCCAGGCAGATTCTTGGCCTTGGCGTATGCCGCCCACTTTTTCTTGAACTCCTCGTTGGCCGGGTTCTTGAGCGACATGAAGTAGTTCCATGCGGCAAGGTGTCCAACCAGCGGCTTGGTGTCGACGCCGCGAAGCTCCTCCTCGCCGACAGAGAATGCGACAACGGGCACATCGGTCGCCTTGAGTCCGGCGTTGCCGAGCTCCTTGTAGAACGGCACGTTGGAATCGCCGTTGATGGTCGAGACAACGGCGGTCTTGCCGCCTGCAGAGAACTTCTTGATGTCGGCAACGATAGTCTGGTAGTCGCTGTGACCGAACGGCGTGTACGTCTCCATGATGTCCTTCTCCTCGACGCCTTTGGACTTCAGGAACGCACGGAGGATCTTGTTGGTAGTGCGCGGATAGACGTAATCGGTGCCGAGCAGAACCCAGCGCTTGGCGCCTCCCCCGTCCTTGCTCATCAGGTACTCGACGGCGGGAATAGCCTGCTGATTAGGTGCGGCTCCGGTATAGAACACGTTCTTCGAAAGCTCTTCGCCCTCGTATTGCACCGGATAAAACAAGAGCCCGTTCAGCTCTTCGAACACCGGAAGCACCGACTTGCGCGACACCGACGTCCAGCAACCGAATACGACCGCAACTTTGTCCTGGGTCAGAAGCTGCCGCGCTTTTTCGGCGAACAGCGGCCAGTTCGATGCAGGATCGACGACCACAGCTTCGAGTTTCTTGCCGTTGACGCCCCCCTTGGCGTTGATCTCCTCGATCGCCATGAGCGTCACGTCTTTGAGGACGGTCTCGCTGATCGCCATGGTTCCCGACAGCGAGTGCAGAACGCCGACCTTGATAGTGTCGGCAGCGAGCGCCTGCGTGCCGGCTGCAATGCCGGCCGATGCCAGTGCGACCGATAACGCCAGTCTTTTCAGGAAATTCCTTCGTTGCATGGTTTGGCCCCGTGTCGAATGAGACAAGTGAATGGATTCGGATCCCCGAGCAGCAAGGCACACGCGACACCGGATTGGTGCGTCAGGTGCCTCCGAGACAGACGGATCGCACGATCCATGCCATAGAATGAACTTGGGGCTAATCGTTTGTTTTAGTACGGCAGACCTGCGCCGCCGGAGGCGATGCAACTGCCCGTGGTCGCTTGAGCTGCTGGAGTTCCGATCCAAAGTGGTGCGCGCCCACCTGGCGCGCACCACTTTGGGTGGATGAGAAAACTAGCGGATCTTGCGTGTGATAGCGGCGCGGCGGCGCAGATGCATGTAGATGGCAAGCGCGAGCGCCGCGACAGCCACGGCAGCGAAAAACCAAGGCTCGAGGTGACGCAGGTCTCCGAACACCATGTGCGCTGCTTCGCCAAGCACGAAGCCGATGCTGAGCCAGCAGGCGCTCCACAGGATCGCCCCGGCTGCATTGAACGCGACGAACGTGCGCCACTTAAGGCTCGACATGCCCAGCGCGATCGGACCGAGCGTGCGCAACCCGTAGAGAAAGCGAACCGCAATCACCGAAAAACCGGCGTAGCGCACCAGGAGGGTGTCGGCGCTCTGCGTCGCCGCCCTGACGCGAGGAAAGCGCGCGAACAGGCGCGTGCCGTAGCGGCGCCCGATGAGAAAGTACGCCTGGTCGCCCAAAAAGCTCCCCAGCGCGGCGAGTCCGATCAGCGTTGCGAGGTGCAGGTAACCGCGGTGCGCGGCCACGCCGGCCAGGATGAGGACGGTCTCGCCCTCGACCAGCGCGCCGACAAACGTCACTGCATATCCGTGTTCGGCGACGAGGTGCGAGAACTCCATCGGGCGCGAGTTTAGCGCAACACGGTGACAGGCTGCGGAACACGCCAAAAATCGTCGTCGGCCTGAGGACGCGACAGTCTGCCAAGCTTGACCTCCGGAGCGCGGCGGCGTAGCGTCGTCTGGTCGGCCGGGGAACACATGCGGGCTGGTCCGTACGCAAAGCTCTTCCCGAGATCGTGACCGAGCGAGGGCGGCCGGGAGCGCTGCTGCATTGCGCGCTCACCGTGTGCGCCATTCTGGTCGCCTGCAACTCGACGCCGACGTTTCCGCCCGCCGCCCCTACCACCGGTAAGCGGCCGCCACCCATTGAGCGCGAGTTTCGAGCATCGGATCTCGCGAAAGCCGACATCGACGCAGTGGCCGAGGTCAATTCTCAGGAATGCCTCGCTTCGGCACGACTTCTGATGGAGAAGCTGTACCGACGCAATCCGCGGGAATGGCGCAAAGGCAATTACCCAAGCGCTGACGCGGCAGTGGCGCGCGCTTTCGACGCGCGATCCGAATTCCGTTTTGCCGAACTGGGCAACGTTCGCGGTTCCGACGCCATTGTGCTCGCGCTCAAGCCGGACTATGCGGGCGACCGGGTCTTCGCCTTCGGGGTGGGGCTCGCAAGCATGGTATTTCTGTCGTACAACGGAAAGACGGAGTTCTATCTCACGGACAGCCTCGATCCGCAAAAGCTCTACAACTCCGCACGGAACATAGAGATTGCAGCCTGGAAGCTGGCAAGTAGCCATGACGAGCGCGGCGAGCCGCTGCTGCTATCCAACGAGGCGGCCGGCGATGTGCGCAATCTGTCGTTCGAGCGCGAGTTCGGCAAGATGATCGGCTATCAGGACGTCATGGCGCGCATTGCGGCGCAGCGTACGAACCGGGTGATTCGCCGTGTCGTTCAGACGCTTGCGACGGCGGCGTTCCTGCCGATCTAGCGGGGACCATGGGATCCCGGGGTCTGGCCCGCGGGCGAGTGTTGGGTCGGCGATGGCAGGGCGGCCTAAACCCGTCGTTGACCGATTTCGTATATTACGATATCGTACTAACCATGTGCGATGTCGAATTCGCCCGCCGTTTCGAACGTGGCGAGATCCGCGCCCGGGACTTCCACCATCGCGAGCACTTGCGCGTCGCATGGGCGTACCTGCAGGAAGCGGGCTCGACCGAGGAGGCGTGCGCCCGAATGTGCTTGGCGATTCGCGGCTTTGCCGACGCTGCGGGCGTTCCGGGCAAGTACCACGAAACGATGACGATGTTCTGGGTGCGTCTGCTGGCTTTGGTGCGCGAACGCCACTTCGCCGAGCAGAACATCGAACCGATTCTGCAGACTCATGCGTTTCTGCTGGATAAGGACACGCCGTTCTGCTACTACAGTCGGGCGCGATTGATGAGCGAGGAAGCTAGACTAAGGTGGCAACCTCCGGACCTGCGGCCCTTGAACTCTCATGAGACTGATCCTGATCCCAGCCATCGAGCGCGCGACACACCGAATCGGCTTATATCTCGCAACACTGCGTGAGCAGGGCCTCACGCAAGGCGAGGCACACATCCTGGCTCATCTCGCGTCCTCGGGGCCGGCGACGGTAGGAGAGCTTCACAGGAGTCTCGCGCACAAGCGCTCGACCCTTACCAGCATCCTCGACCGGCTGACCGAACGCGGGTACATCACTCGTGAGAGCGGCAGAACGGACCGGCGTACGTTCGTCGTCACGCTGACGCGGAGCGGCAAGCGGATCGCCGTGCGCGTGCATCGGCATCTGCTTCTCCTTGAGCAGGCGGTTCGACGCAAGTTCGGCAGTGCATCGCTCCATACCTTCGTGACCATGCTGGCGAGCATCGAGAAGCTCGCGGATCGCGGACCTTTACCGCCAAAGGATCGCAAGGTCGTTTGAATCGCAGATTCTCGCCGCAGTGAAACACGCCGGATTGACAACGTGTAGCCGACAATCGCGGACATCGGAGTGGCTTGGACGCCAAGGCACTTGACAGTACGTCGCTTCGAGCAAAACATTACATGAGCTACAGCGCGTAACTGACTCTACGCCGCGTGCTGTGGTGCGGTTCACCGGCAAAACTGCCGTAAGGTAGTGACGCAAAGCCTCCGGCCCGAGCGGAAAGCGAGGGTAGCGGGGTTGCCGGCGGGGCTCCCGCCGTATGCACGATGCGCAGGCAGTACAGTCGCAGCGTGCAGTCCGCGTTACTGTCCTCGCGGCATTTTTCGAGGAGGGCGACGTGGAATCATCCAAAGTGAGTCTGCCGCAGACTGCTGGCGGGAAGGCCGTGATCTCGGCTACTGCCGCATCGCCGAATGGCGATCGACTCGACAGTCAAAACGGCGGCGCCGAGAGAGTGCCTGCTTCACCAAGCAAGACAAAGCTGCGCAAGCTGATCGCCGACCAAAGGTACTTCGGGCTTGAAGCGCGCGCGCTGCGCGTCGGCGCCGAGCGAATGCTTCGTAGGATGTCCGCACAGGCTTCAGGTCAGGCGTGGATCAATGTCCGAAGCATCGGCGAGGATTTTGCCTTGGATGCGACCGCAAGCGGCACGCTGCTGCGGGCGTTTCTCGCAGGCGGATTGCTGTATCCCGACGGTGACGGCGGCTACTATGCGACGCCGCTGTTCCGCGAATATGCGCTCGCGCAGGTGGTCAGCCCTTTGTCTCGTTCACAGGCGAGGGAACTGTTGAACAGGGCGTGCCACGTCTCGGCTGTCTTCAACGCCGATTCGCGACGGAATCCTTTCCTGATCCGCAAGCTGTTCGTGTCGGGAAGCTACATGAGTCGCAGCAACCTCCTGCCGGAGCTTTCGCTGTGGATCGAGCTGCGTCGGCGCGCGCAGCCTCAGGCACCCTTGTTAGACAAAGAAGATGCCCTGCGCCAGATCAGGTCGAGCATCAGCGAAGTCAGTCCCGTCATCGAGCTACACCTGGTGAGCGACGACAAGAACGTGCCGCGGCCGTTCAGTGTCCTGCTTGAGGGCAAAGAAGATCCGATCGAGTCGGCCGTTCCCGCATGGGAAAAGATTCGCAACTGGAGCGCCTCGATCGGTCAACGTGTTGTTTCGAGGCCTGACGCGCTGCCTGCATCGTATGCCCCAATGGAATTGGTCACGCTGCAACGCCAGACGATTGGCAAGCAAAAGGCGGCCTGGGGGAACGTGGGCAAGCGCGGCTAGACCAGCGCGGCGCGCACCCGGTCCGGCGTGAACGGCACCGTCCGCAGACGGGCCCCCGCCGCATCAAACACGGCGTTGGCAAGCGCAGCCGCCACCGGCGTCGACGCCGCCTCGCCACCGCCCAGCGGAGGCTCGCTTGGCCGTACCACGAGATCGATCGCAATCTGCGGCACATCGCGGAAACGCAAAATCGGATAGCTCGCGAAGTCCACACTGGTCACGTGCGCGCGGTCGAACTTCACCTCCTCGTACATGGCGCGCGACAGCGTCTGCAGAATCGCACCCTCGATCTGCGCCTTGAGCGCGTCTGGATTGATGACCAGCCCGCAATCGTGCGCGCAGGCGACGCGACGCACGCGAATGGCGCCTGAAGTCTTGTTGACGTCGACTTCCATGGCCATCGCTACGTAGGTCTCGCTGTTCTTGTAGTGCAGGTACGCAATGCCACGGCCCGTTCCTCCCGGCCCAGGCGATGGCCTTGGTTGCCAATCGATCAAGGCAGCGGCGCGCTTCAACACTTCGATGCCGCGAGGATCGGAGAGCCCCGTGAGGCGGAATTCGAATGCGTCGCGTCGAGCGGCAGCGGCGAGCTCGTCGGTGAAGCTCTCGACAGCGAAGCCGTTGGCGATCTTTCCGGGTGCACGCAGGTTCGACGGGCGTAGTGGCGAATCCTTAAGCCAGTGCACCACGACTTCCTGGTTTGCGACCGCGTATGGCGGATTGCCGTTCTGAAAAATGAGGCCGGTGGAAATGCCGGGCGTCTGACTCATGCCCGCGGCCTCCGGCCCAAGCAGCGGAATGTTGGGAAGGTTGGCGGTCGCCTTCGGCAGCCACATCTCGGTGCGCCACGCGGCGATCTTGCCTTGCTCGTCAAGGGCACCCTGCAGCGAAAGCAGTTGCGGCGGACCTTTGGGATCCCAGCCCAGCTCGTCCTGACGCGTCCACTGCACGCGCACCGGCTTGGCAGTGGCGCGCGAGAGCAGCGCCGCGTCGGCTGCCGCATCGTCGTGCCCGTTCATCCCGTAGCAGCCGGCGCCGTCGACATAGATCACGCGCACTGCATCGCGCGGTAACCCCAGCAGGCGGGCAATCGTCTCGCGAAAGCGGTGAGTCGATTGAGAAGCGCTCCAGATGAGCGCCTTGCCCTCGCGCACGTCGGCGATGGCGCATGACGGGCCCATCGAGGCATGCGATTGCATCGGCCAGTAGTATTCGGCCGTGAGTCGCTTGCGCGAGCCGGCCAGCGCTCCCTTCGTATCGCCCTTGGTCACGAGAGCCTCGTCGCTCTCAAATGGCCCCGCGCGCATCCACGAGCGCACCGCCTCATCGCCGATGAGCGTGGCGCTTTCAGACCAGCGTACCTTGAGCGCCCGCGCTGCCGACATCGCGTCCCATTCAGAGCTGGCCACGACGCCCAGGAAATCCTTGAGGCGCACAACGCGGGCGCCGGGGATGGACTTGATGGATGCCTCGTCGACCTCGACCAGCTTCGCGCCCATGGCCGGCGGTCGTACGACGCAGCCGTGCATCATGCCGTCGAGCGCAATATCGTGCACGAACCGGTGGCCGCCGGTAACCTTGGCCGGCACGTCGGGACGTGGCAGCGGTTTGCCGACTACCGTATA
>DATFSE010000075.1:0-104883 GCA_035262745.1 Casimicrobiaceae bacterium
GATTGTGGACCCAGTGGGCGGCCAGCTTCCAGAATCCGATCGGTCGCAATCTCGGCGAGGCCATGGGCGTGTACCTCGAAATCAACCTTCGCGCCAGTTCCCCTGCCGAGGGTCTGTTCGCGTCGAACGTCGCCGTTCCTGCGTTGGTCCGCGTCGAGGATCAACTGGGACGGCTGGCGCCGCCGGCCTGGCCGGAGGACATCTTGGGCAAGATCGACCGCGCCAAGGCACAGGCCGGCAAGGCGCTGTTCATGACCCACTGCGCCAGTTGCCACAACGCGTGGCCTTATCGCTGGACCGAACCGAACAAGTTCGGAAAGCGCTTCATCTTGGTGGGGCTGACGCCTCAGACCTACGTCGGCACCGACAACGCGCAGTTCGAGTCCCTGCGTCCGTTCTATCTCACGCGCCAACTCTCCACGCACCTGCCGCCTGAGGTGCGTGGCAAGGAGATACTGCCGGCAACCGCGATGCGTGATGCGCTCGTGTTCTCCGTGATCGAAAGAGCGCTGTCCGAGCTCAAACTGACCGATGCGGAAAAGGCAAGCCTCCACGGCTATCGCGAGTTGCCGCTGCCGCCGGCGCCGGAGCATGTCTACAAGGCGGCGCCGCGCGACGGCGTGTGGGCCACCGCACCGTTCATGCACAACGGCTCGGTACCCAATCTGTATGAAATGCTGGTTCCGGCGAAGGAGCGCACGAAGAAGTTCTACCTTGGACGTGAGTTCGACCCCGTCAAAGTGGGCCTCGACACCAGCGGCAAATCTGGGGGCTTCCTGTTCGATACGACGCTGCTGGGGAACTCGAACGCCGGCCACTCGTTCGAGGATGCACCCCGCGGCAACGGCGTCATCGGTCCGTTGCTGACCGACGAACAGCGGTGGGCTCTGGTCGAGTACCTGAAATCGATCCCCGAGACGCCGGGCCGAGTCACGCCTTTTGGCGGACCGCCGGAAACGGCGTCGCCACCAACTTCATCGAGCACGCAGCCGCCGACGTGGAAGTGATGGTGACGAGAAGTCCCGGCCAACGAGTCGAAAGGTGAAAAACATGCGCACCCCAGCTCTGCTTCGCGCCCTCATCGGAATCGTTGTCGCAGCCCCGACGACGGTGCTCGCTCATCCGGGATTCGGGGACGCGCATGATGCGTTGCACGGGTTCTTGCATCCGATTGGCGGTCTCGATCACGTGCTCGCGATGGTGGCGGTCGGCTTTGTCGCCGCTCGACTCGGAGGGCGCGCACTTTGGGCCGTGCCTGGAGCATTCCTCGTGGCGATGGCGCTGGGCGGCGTGATCGGGATGGCGGGGTTGGCGATGCCATCGCCGGAGGTCTTCATCGCGCTTTCGGTCGTAACTCTCGGCGTTGTCATCGCCAGTGGGGTCAGGCTGTCCGTGGCCGTCCTGGCCGGCGCGGTTGCCTTTTTCGCCGTCTTCCATGGCTTCGTTCATGGACTCGAAAGCAATGACGTGCATTCGGGCATCGCTTACGGTGTCGGCTTCGTTTGCGGGACAGCCTTGCTGCATCTGGTGGGTATCGGGGTGGGCCGAACGGTCCAAGGTGAAGGACTGGCGCGCAGACAGTACGTTGCGCGAGCCGGGGGTGCTGCAGTCGCGCTTGCAGGAGTAGCGATGCTGGCCGCGCTCTGAGCGCGTAGCTCGATGAGGAGACGGAACTGTGTCCGATCATATCGATGGTCCACGGCAGATCGGCGATCCGGTCGCCGACGTCACGGATCTGTTTGCCTTTACCAGTCCGGAGAATCCGGCGCGGACGGTGGTGGCGCTCGATGTTTTTCCTGGAGCCGGCGCAGAAGCGATCTTCTCGAACGTGCTCGATCATTCGATTGCCATTCGGCGGGTGACCGTCGCCGGAACGGGGGACGCCGCGAAGTTCCAGGCGAGCGACCAGGATTTGGTTCGCTTTTCCTGCCGGTTCGGTGTACTCGAGCGTGGCGGTCCGCGCGCGAAGCCGTTCCAACGCGGAACATGCACTCTTCCGGACGGCCGGACGCTTTCGGTGGTCGTCAACGACGAGAAGGGCGCGACCACGCCGGACGGCGTGTTCCGCGTGTTCGCGGGGTTGCGGTCCGACCCGTTCTACCTGGCGTGGGACATCAAGGCCATGCGGAAGCTCCCGAACATCCTCCAGCACGACAACGTGCTGTCGATCGTCATCGAGTTCGATACGCGGCGGGTGCTCGATCCGGACAAGGGTTCTCTCTTCGGTGCCATCGGTGAAACGGTGCCGCACCCAGTCCCGGGCGTCCCCTTGGGAGAGCCGCCGCCGCGCATCGATTGGGTCGGTCGCCCCGAGCAGACCAATGTTCGCCTCAACAATGCTGAAGTGCCCAGCTACGTCGATCTGCGCGATCTGTGGAATCAGCAGACGCCGTTCGCGATCGCGTCGGAGGTGAAGCCGCTGTTCCTGCGGCGGCTGAAGGAGAGCTTCGAGAACTACGATATGAAGGACGGCAAGGCGGACTGGACGCCGGCCGCGCTGGCGGCGAACGCGAATGTTTTCCTAGACGATTTCCTGCTCTTCGACGTCACCAAGCCGATCACCGATGCCAGCCATCTCGAGATCGAGAAGAGCACCATCGGCGGACGTCCCTACCAGACCGGCGGTGGCCGCACGCTGGACGCCAACTCGATCGACATCCTGGTGACGTGGCTCGTCAACAAGGATCGCGAATTCCTGCAGGGTGGAGCGACCGGCGCAACCAAGCCCGGCACCAAGGTCTTTCCGTATCTCGCCGCGCCGAATACGGAATTGCAAGTCGTCGCTGACAGCACCGATCTCGCAGCCGCGCCCGAGAAGGTGTGGTCAGTGATCGGAGGATTCGACATTTCCTGGCACCCGTTGGTCGCAAACGTTCAACTGACGGGCAAAGGCGCCGGAGAGCTGCGCACAATCGAACTCATCGACGGCAAGCAGGTGATCGAACGCCTGGAGGTCATGGATAACGCGAGACGTTTCTATCGGTATACCAACATCGGCGGCCTTCCCGTTGCCAATTACACCGGCACGCTCGAGGTCAAGCCGAAGGGTCGCGGATGCACCGTCGAATGGCGAGCGCAGTTCCTGGCCAACAACCAGGCGACGCTCTTCGTGAAGCTGACGCTCGCCACCCTTTTCAAGGTCGGGCTCGAGAGTCTGCCAACACGTTTTGGTGCGATGAAATGATCGAAACCGCCGACCATGACGTGTGCCGCCCGGTCACCGACGGAGAGATCGCCGTCGTCAACCTCGACAACGCGCGGCGTCGATCATGGGATCGATTGGCGAGAGACCCGCTAGGTGCTGGGACCGCCGAGCGCGTCATTGAAGAAGAGCAGATGACGCTGCAATTCATGGGTGACGTCGGCGCGCTCGACCGCCTCGAAGCGCTGGGTAACTACCTCGGCCAACTCGATGCCGCCTCCGCGCGTACCGCGCTCGTGCAAGCCCAGGTCGCATCGACGGCGCATCGCTTCGCGGATGCCAGGCGCCATCTCGAGCGGGCGTGCCGCGCTGGCGCGTCGCAGGAAGCGATCGACCATCTTCTTCTCGCCATCGATCAAGCGTCCGGGGCGCGGCTGGACGAGGTTCTCGAAGCTCGACGTCGCGACGCGACCCGGTCCGACAACCTCGAGGACTTGGTCCCGTTGGGTGCGTTGCTTGCCGATCGTCGTGACTTCGCCGAGGCCGATCAAGTTTATCGGCGAGCGCTGCAGGTGTACCAGGACGTTTCTCCGTTCGACGTGGCATGGGTCTGCTTTCAGCTTGGCTTGTTGTGGGGAGAGCTCGTTCCCGAGCCGCAGGTGATGCGGGCCGCCGATTGGTATCGAAGAGCGATCGCCTACCTTCCCGCGTACGTGAAGGCGCGCGTGCATCTCGCGGAGATTCATCTGTGCAACGGGGAAGCAGATGAGGCCGAGAAACTCTTGACGGCTTCGGTCGCAAGTGGCGACCCCGAGGTGCGCTGGCGACTGGGCGAGGCGATGGCTGCGCAGGGAAGGTTCGAGGAGGCCGAGGCGCAGCTCGCCACAGCGCGCTCGGGATTCGAGGCTCTTCTCGATAAGCATCCCCTGGCGTTTGCCGACCACGGCGCGGAGTTCTACGTCGCGACGGGAGAGCTTCCCAAGGCCCTTGCCCTCGCGCGCGTCAATACCGCGAACCGGCCCACGCGCCGCGCTGTCGAGCAGATGGATGCAATCGCCGCGCTGATCACGTGCTCCTGTATGCCTGAATCGAGCGGAGGCTCTAGATGAAGATGTCCCGTAGAACGTTCCTTTTCGGCGCCGGCGTCTTCGCCGCCTCGCCGGTGCTCGCGAACTTCCTGACGTCGACCCAGGACGGCCCGCGAGCCTGGGCGCCGGTGCCTTCGGCGGAGATGACGAACGCAGGCGACCTCGTCTTCAAGGTCGATGGATGGAGTCCGCGCGATGCAGGGTCGCGCGACGACATGTGGCTCACCCTCAATCAATCCTGGCGCGGCGCCTGGCGATAGCGACTACCCATGTCCATCACGATCAAGTTGACCGTCAACGGAACGCCACGCTCGCTGGACGTGGACGATCCGGAAATGCCCTTGCTCTACGCGCTGCGCGACCAGCTTGGCCTGCACGGGATGCACTTCGGCTGCGGCCTCGCGCAGTGCGGCGCCTGCACCGTGCACTACGACGGCGAAGCGCTGCGTTCTTGCGTGATGCCGATCTCGGCCGTGGCAGGCGCCAATATCGTCACGCTCGAGGGACTCGGCACCGCTGAAAAGCCTCATCCGGTGCAGCAGGCGTTCATCGACGAGCAGGCGGCGCAATGCGGCTACTGCATCAACGGAATGATCATGCAGGCGGCCGCATTCCTCGCCCAGAACAAGAACCCGACGGAAGATCAGGTTCGGCAAGCGCTCGCGCAGAACCTTTGCAAGTGCGGCACCCACGTCCGGATCCTTCGCGCCGTCATGCGCGCTGCCAAGCAAATGAGCTGAAACGGGAGCCCTCGATGCTCGACGCGCAACTGTCACGCCGCGCCTTTCTGAAGACCGGGGGCGCGCTCGTGGTGACCTTCACCCTCGCGCCGCGGATGGGTCCCGCGCACGGTGCGGCCCAGCCGCAAAAAAGCGTCGACCCCAACGAAGTCGCGAGCTTCCTCGCGATCGACGACAAGGGGATGGTCACGTTGTATTCCGGAAAGGTGGAGCTCGGCACGGGCGCGATCACCGCGCTCACCCAGATTACTGCCGAAGAGCTGTCGGTGCCGTTCGACCGGGTGACAACCGTTCAGGGCGACACCGCGCTCACTCCGAACCAGGGACCGACCTATGCGAGCCTCTCGGTCCAGGTCGGCGGCGTGCAGATCCGCCGCGCGGCCGCCACGGCGCGCGACACACTGCTGGATCTTGCTGCGCGCCGGCTCAACGTGGCGAAGGGTGATCTTGCGATCCGTGCCGGGGTCGTCAGCGCGAAGACGGGCGGAGACGGAGTTTCGTACGCGCAACTCGTAGGTGACCGCACCCTTACGGTCAAGGTCAACCCGTCAGCGCCGCTGAAGGATCCCAAGGACTACACGATCGTCGGCACGCCCGTTCCGCGCCTCGACATTCCTGCGAAGATCTTCGGCACGTTTTCGTTCGTGCACGACTTCAAGCTGCCCGGCATGCTGCACGCGCGCATGGTTCACCCTGCAGCTGTCGGAGCGAAGCTTCAGTCCTTTAGCGATGCCGCCTGCCGGAAGATCCCCGGCTACGTACGCGCGGTGCGCAAGGGCAATTTTCTGGCCGTCGTGGCGACGAACGAATGGGCCGCGATCCGCGCGTCGACCGCGATCAGCGCGACGTGGTCGGCATGGGCCGGCCTGCCGGACCAGGCCCGCCTCTTCGAATACGTGCGCCGCTCGAAAGCTGCCAAAGTCGAGGTCATACAAAGCGCGGGTGACACCGCCGCGGCGATGAAGGGCGGCGGCACGATCTTGCGCGCGACCTACGACCTCGCTATCAATACTCACGGTTCGATCGGTCCGTCATGCGCCGTGGCCGATTTCAGCGACGGCCGCCTCACCGTGTGGACACCCACGCAGGCGTGCCACCTGCTGCAACCCCAGCTCGCCGTGATGCTGGGAATGAAACCGGAGCAGATACGCTGCATTTTTGTCGAAGGGGCGGGCTGCTATGGCCGCAACGGTGCCGACGACTGCTCGGCGGAAGCGGCATTGATCGCTAAGGAACTCGGCCGGCCGGTGCGACTGCAATGGATGCGTGAAGACGAGCACGGCTGGGATCCGAAGTGCCCGCCGACGTTGCTCGACTTCAGCGCGCGTATCGATGAGCAGGGGCGGATCGCCGCGTGGGATTCGGACCTGTTTCTACCCGAGCAGCCGGCGACCCGCTCCGGCATCACGCTGCTCGCGTGCTCTTTGGCGGACCTGCCGGCCATGAAGTTTGGGGATCCGATCTATAACCCGCAGCTGGGGATACCGTACATCCTGCCGAACAACCGGCTCACTGCGCACTGGCTTGCCGAAACGCCATTTCCGCCGGCGTGGCTGCGCTCGCCAGCGGCCATGCAGAACACCTTTGCCCATGAAAGCTTCCTTGACGAGATCGCCGCCGTAACGCGTACCGATCCGTTCGAGATCCGCATCCGCCACCTCACCGATCGACGCGGGCTCGAGCTGATAGAGCGCCTGCGCGCGTTCGCGAAGTGGGAGCCGCGCGGGTCGCGTGCGCGCGACAGCGGTGCCCTGGCGCGCGGACGCGGCCTCTCTTACGTGAAATACGAGGCGGTGCGCACCTATGTCGGGATTGTCGCGGACGTGACCGTGAATCGCACGACCGGAAAGGTCAAAGTCGACCGCGTGTTCGTGGCGCACGACTGCGGGCAGATCATCAACCCCGACGGCCTGCGCAACCAGATCGAGGGCAACGTCGTGCAGACCGTGAGCCGCACGCTGGTCGAGAAGCTCACCTTCAGCCGCAGCGCGGTCACGAGCCTCGACTGGGGCAGCTATCCGATCCTCACGTTTCCAGACGTGCCCGAAGTCGCCATCGATCTGATCGATCGGCCCAACGAAGTGCCGTGGGGCGCGGGCGAGCCGACTACCTCGGTGGTGCCCTCGGCGATCGCGAACGCCGTCTTCGACGCGACCGGTGCGCGAGTACGCTCGGTGCCGTTCAGGCCTGCGACTGTGCTGGCAGCGCTGGCCGCCGCTCCGCGCAGCTAACCACCCAGCACTACCAACCTGCTGTTTTCTCAAACACCTCAAGAGCCCACACATGCACTTCGATTGCCATCCCATAGATGCCTCGTTTTTCGACACGGCACCGATGCGCTTCCGTCATGAGGTCGATCTGGACGCGACGCCAGCCAAGGTGTTTGCGATCTTCGATGATGCAAGCTCATGGCCCAAGTGGTTTCACGCGATCCACAAGGTCGAGTGGACCAGCCCTGCGCCGCACGGTGTGGGCTCTACCCGCACCGTCACGCTGGCAGCTGCCACGCTGTTTGAACATTACTTCTGCTGGGAACAGGATCGCCGGTGTTCGTTCTACATGACCGGCACGTCCGCGCCGATGGCTCACGCAATGGCCGAGGACTACCTGCTGGAGGAAAAGGCGCCCGGCAAGACGCACTTCACCTACCGTGTCGGGATCGAGCCGCGCGCGGTGGTTGAGGCGGGCGGTCCATTGTCGCGCATGTACTTCGACTCGATGTTCAAGAGTGCGTGCGAACACCTCCCCGATTATGTCCGACAAGCCTGAACGGGGATCGGAGGTGCCGAGCCACGTCTCGGCCGCATTCCTGCCGGAGAACGTCGCGTTCATAGGCAGTGAGGAGGAACTGCAGCGCATCGCTTCGGCAGGGCCGCGGGGCGCCATGACGCTGGCGGGATTGGCGGTTGCGGTGCTGCTCGCGATCTGGCTTGCGTTCTACGTATTCGTTTTCCTGCAGCGAGGCACGATTGGCTGAGACAGCAGATGCGCGTGGCATCGACGGCGTCGACCAGTCCGAGCGCCGGTGGGCTTACGTCGTCGCGCTGGTCGTCGCCTTCCTCTTCGTCGTGATCATCCTCACCGGCGTGCACTGGGCCGCGCAGCCGCCGTCGAACGTGGAAGCGATCGATGCGAACCGCCTGCATCTGTCTGGCGAGTTCATGGAAGCCAACCTCGGCACGGCGATGCAGCCGGACGGATCGGCGGTCGTTCGCGTGCTCGCTCAGCAGTATTCCTTCGTGCCCGCGTGCATCGTGGTGCCGGCGGAAACGCGCGTCGTGTTCCGGGCGACGAGCCCGGACGTCGTGCACGGATTTCTCATCGCCGACACCAACGTGAACACCATGGTAGTGCCGGGATTCGTGGCCGAGGTGCGGACGCGATTCGACAAACCGGGCGAGCACCTCATGCCCTGCCACGAGTATTGCAGCACCGGCCACGAGGGGATGTGGGCGCGGGTCAAGGTCGTCGATCGAAGCGAGTTTCAGCGCACCTACGCCGCGCAGCCGAGGGCGAACTGTGAACAGCGGTAGCCGCCTCGTCCTGGCGCACTTCTGGGTGGCGTTCGCTGCGTTCGCCGTCGTGGTTCCCCTGGGCGCATGGCAGATGCTCGTACGCAGCCCGCTCCATCGCTGGGTGGATCCCGAGCTCTACTACCGTGCCGTCACGGCGCACGGCACGACGCTCGCCTACGTATTCCCGACACTCATCGCGATGGGGTTCGGGTACGCCGTCTGCACGGCCTCGCTCGGCCGGCCGCTGCATCGGGTGAGACTCGCGTGGCTGGGGTTCTGGCTGGTGATCGCCGGCGCTGCGATTGCACTGGCAACGGTAGGGGCGGGGCAGGCGACCGTGCTGTACACGTTCTATCCGCCGCTGACGGGAAGTCCCTTTTACTACTTGGGTGTCCTGATTGCAGTCGTGGGCTCGTGGATCTGGGTCGGCATCATGGTGTACGAGCTCGCACGCTGGAAGCGCGAGAATCCCGGACTGCCCGTTCCACTCGCGATGTTCGCGACGGTGGCAGGCGCGTTGCTGTGGGCGTGGACATCGATCGGCGTCGGCGCGGAGATCCTCCTCCTGATCCTTCCGAACGTGTTCGGCTGGGCGCCCACGATCGATGCCGGCCTCGCGCGGATCTTCTTCTCGTGGACGCTGCACGCCATCGTCTACTTCTGGCTGATTCCGGCGTACATCGCGTTGTACGTGTTGCTGCCGCAGGCGGCCGGCGGTCGACTCTATAGCGACAGGATGGGCCGCGTCAGCTTCCTGCTGCTGCTCGTCTTCTCGATGCCGATCGGCTTCCATCATCTGTTCGCCGATCCGCAGATCGGCGCGGGCTTCAAGTTCCTGCATGCGGTCTTCACCGGGATGGTCGCGGTCCCGACGCTACTCACGATCTTCACGATCTGCGCCTCGCTCGAAATTGCGGGGCGCCTGCGCGGCGGCCGCGGCGCGCTCGGTTGGCTCGCGGCCTTGCCCTGGGACCGCCCGCTTGTCCTCGCGTCGGCGTTCTCGTTCATCATGCTCGGCCTCGGCGGCGCGAGCGGCCTCATCAACATGAGCTACATGCTCAACTCGACGATCCACAACACCCAGTGGGTCACGGGCCATTTTCACCTGATTTACGGCGGAACCGTCGTGATCCTGTACTTCGGGATCGCCTACGAGCTCTGGCCGCGCTTGACAGGTCGACCGCTCGCGGCGCCGAAACTCGTGCGGCTGCAACTGTGGACGTGGTTCGTCGGCATGCTCGTGACCACGCTGCCGTGGCACGTCGTCGGGGTCATGGGCCAGCCGCGGCGGATGGCGTACTACGACTACAGCGACCCCGGGCTCGCACCGCAGGCGATCTGGGTCAGCCTGTCGGCCATCGGCGGCTTCGTGCTCGTCTTCTCCGCGCTGCTGCTCGTCGGCGTGCTGCTTGCGTCGCACCGTCGACGGGCCGCGGCGATCCCACCGCTTGCGTTCTCGCTCGCGCTCAACCCGCCCCGCACTTTGCAGGCGTCGCTGAACGGCTTCGGTGTGTGGGTATTGCTGGTCGTGGCGTTGACGGTGACGAACTACGGATATCCGATCGTGCAGTCGCTGCTGCTGCCGAGCACCGGCGTACCTGCGTACCGCGTGGAAGCGCGATGACGAACTATACGCGCGACCCGCGGTTCGCAACCTGGATCGTCGCCACGGGGGTCCTGTTTCTCGCGGCGGCCGTCGTCGGCTTCGCTTGGTTGCCCTCCGCGCAGCCTGGCGCGAGTGGCTCGGAGCTCTGGAACGTAATCTGTCGTGCCGTTGGGCTGCCGGTGCGCGCATCGGCGGCTCCGGTACTCGCGGGCAGCCAGCCGGCTTCGACCATTGCGTGGACGCCGGCGACTCGCCTACTGATGACCCGCGGCGACGGCGCTCGTGGAGCGGCGCTCGCCACGACTTGCAACGGCTGCCACGGCGCAAACGGCGTCAGCGCCGACGCAGCATTCCCGAGCCTGGTCGGACAGGACGTCGCGGCGCTCTATAAGCAACTCATGGATTTTCGGAGCCGAAAGCGCAACGCGGAAGTCATGGGCGTATTCGTCGATCCGCTGTCCGAGGAAGACGTGCTGAACCTCGCCACGCATTTCGCATCTTTGCGCAATCCCTTTGCCGCGAGCTCGGAAGCTCCGGGTCCATCGGACGGGGGCGTGCACCGGCTGATCGCGACCGGCGACCCGATGCGCGGCATCGCACCGTGCGCGGCGTGTCATGGGCCGGTCGGACTTACGCCTGGTGCGCCTGGGCTGCACGGCCAGCAGCGCGCGTACCTCGAGGAGCAGTTGCAGGCATTCAAGGCGGGCCGTCGGCGCAACGATATCGGCGAGCAGATGCGCAGCGTCGCCCGCGTGCTGACCGACGACGAGGTCGCCGCGCTCGCCGCGCACTACGCGAGCCTTGCGGGAGCAAATGCACAAAAGTGAGGGGCTGGAAATGCTTGCAAGCTTCGATACCGCGCCCGCCGTGACGATACCGCCACCTCCCGAAGGGCAAGCCGTTTCCCGATAGCCATTGGAGTCTACTCATGCGCTTCTCTTGTCACCCTGTCGACGCTTCGTTCTTCGACGAAGCCCCGATGCGATTCAGGAATGTCGTCGAGCTGAGTGCGAGGCCCGCCGAGGTCTTTTCGATTCTCGAAGATGCGAGCACGTGGCCGCAGTGGTTCAGCGGCATGCACAAAGCGGCATGGACCAGTACCCCTTCGGCGGCGTGGGCAGCACGCGGAGCGTGTCGCTCCCGATGCTTACGCTCGAAGAGCGCTTCTTCCTATGGGAGCAAGGCCACCGTTTCTCCTTCTATGTCACCACGCAGTCGATGCTGATCGTTCATGCACTGGCGGAGGACTACTTGCTTGAAGAACTTCGGGCGACGACGCGGTTTACCTACAGTGTCGCAATGGATCCGCGCATCGCAGTGGCCATGGGTGGTCCGGTTGCGCGAGCGTACTTCGATTCGATGTTCAAGAAGTCGTGCGAAGGTCAAGCGTTACGTCGCATCGTCGCCTGCCGCCGTGCGGAGCGCGCAATCAGCCACTCACTGATCAAGGATGGCCATGAAGCAGCGAATCTGGGTCGTGATTGTCGCGCTCGCGGCGCTGATCCCCACGGCGGCACATGCGGAGCTAAGCGCCGAGGAGCTCGCCAAGCTCGCGCAGAACCCCGTCGGCAATTTGATCAGCGTGCCGTTCCAGAACAACACGAATCTGAACTTCGGCCCGGAGAAGGGGACCCAGAACATTCTCAACATCCAGCCGGTGATTCCGATCGAGGTCAACAAGGATTGGAACATCATCACGCGCATGATCCTGCCGGTGATACACATGCCCGCGCTCAGCCCGGATATCGGTAGCTTGAACGGCGTCGGGGACATCGTCTTCACGGCGTTCCTGTCACCGGCGAATCCCGGCCATTGGATCTGGGGTGTGGGACCGGTGGTGCAGATACCGACCAACAGCAACGCCGAGCTCGGCAACAAGAACTGGGGAATCGGACCGTCATTCGTGGTGCTTCACCTCGAGCATGACGACCCGTGGGTGTACGGCGTGCTCGCCAACAACATCTGGTCGGTAAGCAGCAATAAGCAGGGCGGGTCGTACAACAACGGCCTCATCCAGCCGTTCGTCAACTATAACTTCAAGGAACACCCGGGTCTTTACTTCACCAGCTCGCCGATCCTCACCGTCGACTGGAACGCCAACAGCGGGCAGAAGTGGGTCGTTCCGCTCGGCGGCGGGATCGGCAAGATCTTCCACTTCGGCCGACTCCCGGTGAATACATCGATCGCCGCGTACTACAACGTGGTACGGCCGGACTTCGGTGCGAACTGGCAGATCCGTGCGCAGGTGCAGCTCATGTTCCCGAAGTAGGTAGATGCGCAAGGCATTGCATGCATTTGAGTCGGTTGCCGCGACATGCTCGTGACCTCCATGACGCTGCAGGTTGCTCGCATCGCAATTTCCCTTTGGTCATGCTGATGCTCGCCACTCAGAACTCGATCCTGGCGGCGATCGAGGGCATCCGCGGATTACTCCGCCGCGGACGCCCTCCGACGTGCGGCATCGCGCGCCTGCAGAGTATCGTAGATTGGCAGGCTGCCCAGCTTGGAGGGAACGACGATGGCGCTCACGCACGCGGTCAGGAGCGGCACGAAGAGACTGGTCGCTCCCGTCATTTCGACCACCAAGGCAACGCCGGTCGCAGGCGCACGAACGACTCCAATGAACATCGCGCCCATACCGACCGCGGCAAATGCCGACAAAGGCGTCGTCATTGTAGGAAGCAGCTTTTCGACAGCCATGCCGAACAGCATGCCCGCTGCAGCGCCCACCGCAAGCAGCGGTGCGAACAAGCCGCCGGGAAGCCCGGGTGCATAGCACAGCGGTCCGAGCAAGAGTCGCACCGCGAGAAGGAATCCAAGCGCCCCAAAGGAGGTGCCACCGTCGAGTACTCCCTGCACCTGGGACTCGCCGCCGCCGACGACGTTCGGCCAGAGCCATGCGAGCAATCCGACTACACCGCCGATGATCGCAGCCGGAATCTCCGGCGGGACACGCCGCACGCGATCCGCAAGATCGAGCCCCGCGACGATCATTCGGTTGTAGGCAGCGCCCAGCGCGCCCATGACCCCGCCGAGCACGAGAAACATGACGTAGCCGGGAAACAGCTCGACCTCGATCGCGGGCACCGAGAACACCAGGTGATCGCCCATGAGTGACCGCATTACGGCCAACGCCGCGCTGCATGCGGAAAACGTCGCCACGGCGGCGCGCAACTCGAAACGCCGCAGGAGCTCCTCGAACACGAAGATCGCACCCGCGAGCGGCGCGTTGAATGCGGCAGCGAGGCCCGCGCCAGCGCCCGCAGCCAATAGCACCCGGGCGTCAGCCGCCCGGAGCCTGAACGCACGCCAACACAGGTACCCGAGCGTAGCCCCCATCTGCACCGTCGGCCCTTCACGCCCCAGCGCCATGCCCGTTCCAAGTGTCAGCACGCCGCCGACGAACTTGACCGGAAGCACGGCGGCATTCTTAGGGACAACATCGCCCCTGATAGCCTCCTCCACCCGCTGCACGCCGCTACCTGAGGCGTTCGGGGCAAAGCGTCGGACGAGCCAGCGCGCGACGAATGCCGCCGCGGCGGCGAGCAATATCGGCGCGAGCCAGCCGACTGCCGGCGAACCATGCGCCCAGTCGATCATGCTTGCGCGAAAGCGCTCCGCGGCGTCGAGCGCCGAATGAAACGCGGTGGCAACCAGCCCGGCCAGTGCGCCGACCGCGAGCCCCGCGGCCGCGAGCACGAGCAATCGCGCAGGGTCTTCTTCGTTCAACGAATTTTGTCCAGATGTCAAGGTGAGCCTGCGAACGCGTCACGTCTTGCGATTGTGGAGGACCAAAGTACAAATGCCAAGCGCAGGCAAGCACCGCAAACGCTCCAACGCATGAGGAAGAATACCGGCTATCACAAGGGACACGAGCTGCAAAGGAAGCCGCCCGTGAATGCGCAGTTTTCGGCATTCTATTAAGCGACGTGCGCCCCGATTTCCTTTGCCTGCTTCGGGAACAAGTGCGAAAGACATTGCATGCATTCGAGTCACTCGCCGCGGCGTTCGCGCTTTGCGGATGCGAGGAGCGCGTGCCGTCGGTCAACGTGCTGGGCGCATTCTTTCCTGCGTGGATGCTCTGCATCCTCGCAGGAATAACGATCGCACTACTCGCCCGCCAGCTGTTCAATGCGATCAGGCTGGATCCCTGGATCGGTCCCCGCCCCGTCGTCTACCCCGCACTCGCCGTCGGGGCCATGTTCGCGACCTGGATCGTCTTCTTTCAGAACTGAACCTGCCATGGCCGAGAATGAGGATCGTTCACCCGTGACGCCGCGTCCCCGAATTCGCTCCGCACTCGGGCGTGTCGTCGGTATTCTGATCGTCGTCGCCGCGATCGCGCTTGCGGCCTACGCCGTTTACTATCTCGACACGTCGCCGCGTACCGACGACGCGTTCGCGCAGGCGGACACGATCGGCGTCGCGGCGCAGGTCAGCGGGCGCATCCAGAGCCTGCGCGTGCAGGACAATCAGGCGGTAAAGCAGGGCGACGTGCTGTTCGAGATCGATCCGCGCCCCTACCGCTATGCGCTCGATCGCTCCCGTTCGGCGCTCGACGCGCTGGAAAAGCAGATCGGCCTGCAACAGCGCGACGTGAACGCGCAGCAATTCGGTGCCATTGCGGCGCGCACGAACATCGCGCGTGCGGAGGCGCAGGCGAAACAAGCCGCCGACACGCTCAACCGCGTCGAGCCATTGCTCGCGAAGGGATGGGTTACCGCAGAGAAGGTCGACCAGGCGCGTACAGCAAAACAGTCGGCGGATGCAACGCTGGAGGTTGCCCGGCGTGATGCGCAACGAGCCGCGGCCGCCGTGGGCAGCACCGATTCCAGCGTCGCAAAGCTTGGCGAGTTGCGGGCGGCGGTGGCCCTGGCGGAATTCGATCTCGAGCAGACGGTGGTGCGCGCGCCATTCGACGGCAGGATCGTCGATCTCAACATCGCCGCGGGTGCGTTCGCGGCAGCCGGTCGGCCTCTGTTCACGCTGATCGACACGGAGAACTGGTACGTGATCGCGAATTTCCGGGAGACAGAGCTGAAGGGCATCCGTCCGGGCATGGCGGCCGAGGTCTTCCTGATGTCGGATCCTGACCGGCGGTTCGCGGGCAAGGTGCAATCGATCGGCTTCGGCGTATATCCGCAGGACGGTGGAGGCAGCACCGGTGGATTGCCGAACGTGGCACGCACAATCAACTGGGTGCACGTGGCGCAGCGCTTCCCGGTGCGCATCCGCGTCGATGAACCGCAGGCCGACCTCTTTCGCATCGGGGCTTCGGCGGTCGCGCTGATTCCGCCCGAACGCGAAGCGAACAAGCGCTCGCCGGCGCGCTGACCTTGGGGCGCGACGTGCCCATCGCGACGCAAACGCTCGATCCCGCGACTGGCCGCCCGGAGTCGTGGCTTGACGCGTTGCGCGGTTGGCTGGCGCCGACGCCGGGCCGCCTCAATGCCACGCTGCGCATCCTGGTCGCGACCGCGATCGTGGTCGTGACATCGATGACGCTGCAGGTACCGAGCATTGCCGTTTCGCTTTTTGTCGTCCTGGTGCTCGCCAATGCGAACTCGGTCTTCGCGGCGATCGAGGGCATCCTCATCGTCATCACGGTCACGCTGGCGGCTGCGGTCACGATCCTGCTGCTCCGCGTTGTCCTCGATTACCCCATGCTGCGCCTCATCGCGATGGCGCTGGCTTTTTTCCTGTGCATGTACTTCGCCCGCGTGTTCGTGGTGGGTCCGGCTGGCGTTTTGGTCGCGGTCTTCGTCACCCTTACGCTGGCGTTGGTCGATTTGTTCCCGTCAGCCGAGGCGATCGTACGCAATGGCCTCTGGACATGGGTTGCCGTGGTGTACCCCGCTGCCGTCACGGTAGGCGTGAATTTCCTTCTGTTGCCTGACGATCCCGAGCCGCACCTGCGGCGCGAGGCGGCGGCGCGGTTGCGGGCGGTTGCGCGCGCGGCACGGGCCGCGCAAATCAAAGAGGCGAAAGCCGCCGGCAAAGCGCTCGCCGGGTTCGCCACCGCCGGTTGCGGGCCGCTCCTCAAGCTGATGCGACTCGCCGAGATCCGCGATCCCGCGGTGCGGGCCTTGCGGGCGGAGCGCACGGCGAAGCTCCTGGTGCTGGAACGGCTCGTCCAGTCGGCGGCGCTCCTTCCGGATCTCGCCATCGCCCCATCGCCCGGCCAGCGCGCGCGGCTCGCGCGCGTCGCTGCAGCGTGCGACGGCTTCGCGATCTCGACTCTCGAGAAGAAGCGCCTGGAGCCGATTCCGCCGATCCCTGCCTCGCATCAGGATGATGCCAGGTCGGCGCTCGCGCCTGCGCTCGCTCAACTCGAAGAGCTTGTCGACGAATTCGTCGTCGCCGAGCGTCCGCCCGCCGATCAGCCCGCGAACAGGATGCGAGTGTTCGTAGCCGACGCCGTCACCAACCCGCATTACGTCCAGTTCGCGCTCAAGGTCACGCTGGCGGCGATGTTCTGCTACCTCACTTACACCGCGGTCGACTGGAACGGCATCCATACGTGCATGGCGACGTGCACCGCGGTAGCGCTGGGGAGCACCGGCGCGACCATCCACAAGGCGACGCTGCGGCTCGTAGGCTGCGCGTTCGGCTCCGTGGCTGCCCTCGCATCGGTGGTCTTCCTGGTGCCGCAGATGACCTCGATCATGCCCCTCGTGCTGCTGGTCGCCGCCGTCACGCTGCCGGCCGCGTGGATCGTGTCGGGCAGCCAGCGCACCGCCTATCTCGGCGTGCAGATCGCCTTCGCCTTCTACCTCGCCGTGCTGGAGGGCTACGCACCGAGCACGAACCTGGACGAGCTGCGCGACCGCATCGTCGGCATCTTCTTCGGCGTGATCGTGATGGCCGTCGTGTTCTCCTACGTTTGGCCGGAGCGCGCCGGCGCCACCATGCTGCAGTCCCTCACGGCGGCGTTGCGACGCATGGCGCAAATCGGTATCGGACTCGGCGACACGCGCGCCGCTTTGCAGCCGGCTCGCGCAGCGGCGTGGCAAGCGCTCGATCAAGCGGGACAGATGTACGACCTGTATTCATTCGAGCCCGAAGCGCGCTCGCTGGCTGGGCGGCTTGAGCGCAAGCGTGCACAACAGCTGATCGAGCTCACGCGACGCGTTCTGCTCGCGCAGGCGGCACTCGTCGAGTATCGGGCGCCGGGCAGCTCACCGGCCACTGTCGGCGAGACACGCGTTGCATTGGACCGAGCCGTTGCGACCGCACTCGAACGTGTTGCGAATCGGGTCGGCGCCGGAGCCCGGACCGATCCCGTCGATCTGCGCGCGCCGCTTGCCGCACTGGAATCCGCTCCCCGGTCGGTGGGTACTGCCGACGCCGCGTTCGCCGGCGAAATTGCGCTTTGCGCAGCGGTCGTCGAACGCGTCGAGGCGCTTTGGCGAGTCGCGGAGGGCCCATGAACGCCGCCGTCCGTTCATTGCCATGCGCTTTGATCCTTTCAGCAGTTGCGGTATCCACAGGCTGCACGAGCAGTACGAAGGCGATGATCGCGCCCGAGCCGGACCGTCCGTGGGCGGTGCCGGACACGACGCGTTACGCAGCGGCGTCTGCGAGCTATTCCGAAGCCATGCGCGGCAGCGGCAACGGAGTCTTCGTGGTGCCGTCAATCGAACCCGACAAGACGTACGAGCTCGCAGAGCTGATCGATATCGCAGAGCGCAGCAATCCCGAGACCCGTATCGCCTGGGAACGCGCGCGGCAGGCGGCGCTGTCAACCGGCATGGCCGAGAGCGCCTACGCGCCAATATTGGCAGCGAGCGCCACGGGCGCCTACCAACGCGTCCCGTTGCCGATTCCGTCGACGCTTGTGCCGCAAGGTTTCTTCGTCGCGGACTCGGAGATCTTCCTGCCGCTGCTGACACTGAAATGGCTGGTGTTCGACTTCGGCGGCAGGGAGGCGTCGGTCGATGCGGCGCGCGAGCTCCTGGCCCAGGCGAACTTCACATTCAACGCGACGCACCAAAGGATCGTGTTCGACGTAACCCGCGCCTATTACGCGCTGAACGCGGTGCGCGGCCGCCTCGATGTTGCCAGCGCTGCGCTCACCTCGGCACAGACGGTGGAGGAGGCGGTGGAGTCGCAGCGTGCGCGCGGATTGGCGACGCTGCCCGAGCTGCTGCAGGCGCGGGAGCAAAGCGCACGCGCGGCGTACGATCTCCAGGAGGCGCGCACCGGCGAGACGGACGCGCGCCTCGCGCTGCTGGGTGCGATGGGTGTGCGCCCGACGACACCGCTGCGTGTCGCAAGCGTCACCGCACGGCCATTGCCTGCGGCATTGGAAGACTCCGCGGAGAAATTCGTCGACCGCGCGCTCGCGCAGCGCCCGGACCTGCTCGCACGCGTAGCTTCGGTTCGAGCGCGGGAGGCCGAAGTCCGCAAGGCGAAGTCGG
The DNA here is from genome assembly GCA_035262745.1 of Casimicrobiaceae bacterium. Lineage (GTDB taxonomy): Bacteria > Pseudomonadota > Gammaproteobacteria > Burkholderiales > Casimicrobiaceae > PALSA-1003. The sequence continues at coordinate 18,512 of DATFSE010000075.1, forward strand.
AGTTCTATCCGCGTATCGCGCTCGGCGGCAACGTCGGCCAGAACATCGGCCGTATGGCCGTGCAAGGCGTTCCCGGGTGGTCCAGCGTCAACGAGCCGACTTACGGCGCGGTGATCTCGATCGAGGTGCCGCTGTACGACGGCGGATTGCGCAGCGATCGCGTTGGCGTCGCCGAGTCGCAACGCCGGGTCGCGGAAGAGGAGTTCGATCTCGCCCGCGACAAGGTCGTGCGCGACGTTATCAAGGCCTATGACGATCTCAGACTCGCTCTGCGCAAGCGCGAGGCGGCTGTCTCGCTTCTGCTTGCCGCGGAGAGCTCCTACGGCGCGGCGGTCGACTCGTATCGCAGCGGTATTGCTACCTTCCTCGACGTCTCGAACGCGCAAGCCGGCTTGACTCGTGCGCGCATTGCCGATGCGCAGACGCATACTGAGGTTCTCGCCACTGCGGCCGCACTCGCCTTCAGCACCGGTGATATCGCGCCGGGTAACCCGACCGCGTCACTGCCACCCCAGCGCCGCTAACGACAGGGGCAGCTCATGGACACGTTCCCCGCGCGAGACGTCGCCTACTTCATTCGGCTCGACGAGATTGGTTGGGGTTGTGCGCTGCTCGCGTTGACGATTGCGATTCATGGCGTCGTTACGTTCCAGATTCTGCGCCTGACCTTCGTGCTCAGGAAGCGAACGGACCGCGCGCGATCGCGCGAGCTTGGCGTGGGCATCATCATCGTGACGCTATGGCTGATCGTGCTGGTCCACCTTGGCGAAGCCTTCATCTGGGCAGTCTTCTTTGTCTGGAAGGACGCCCAACCGAACGTGTTCAGCGCGTTCTACAACGCGTTGCTGAACTACACGATGCTGCAGGCCGGCTATCTGCCGCTGCGGTGGAGATTGCTCGAAGGGATGCTGGGCATCGCCGGACTGCTCGCGTTCGCATGGTCCACCACGATCTTCTTCTGGTCTGCACCAAAGTTCGTTCAGGACGCAATGGATAGCGTCAAAGCCGGACATCGAATACGCGAATCCAGTGCGAACTCGTAGGACGAGTGAATTTACTCAGCGAGGAGGCAGATGAGCGAGTGGTCGATCGGATTGATCACGTTGGTATGCGTCTATGCAGGGGCGCTGCTGGGGTTCGGCCTCCAGCGCGTGCTGCCCAAGCATCATCTGAGCACTGACTCAAGGGACGCCGTGAAGCTCGTGACGACGTTGCTCGCTACGCTGTCCGCGTTAGTGCTCGGACTGCTCATAGCCTCTGCAAAAGGGTCGTTCGAGGCGGTCGGCGATGCGCTCAAGCAAACCTCGGCAAGGGTAATTCTCATCGATCGCCTTCTGGGAGACTACGGACCCGAGGCGAAGGGTGCGCGCGGCCAACTTAAGCAGCAGTACGACGAGCGCTTCGCCCGGCTCTTTGCGGAGGGCCGCAGGGATCATGACGTGAGCGAATTGGCGCCCGGGGTTTCCGCGGACGGCGCCTTCCGCCGCAGCCTGCGGGCCCTCGTGCCGGCCACGGATGAGCAGCGCACCATTCTCTCTCGCGTTCGGCAGCTTTACGACGAAGTAACACTGACGCGTTGGCTCGTCTTCGAGGAGGAGGACGCAAGCATCCCGACCGCACTCCTCACCGTGCTTGTGTCGTGGCTCGTCATGATGTTCGTTAGCTTCGGGCTCTTCACGCCTGGCAATCCGACTACGTACGGTTCACTCTTTCTCGGATCCGTGGCAGTCGCCACGGCGATCTTTCTCATCGAGGAGATGAACCGTCCGCTGGCAGGACTGATAATGATCTCGAGTGAGCCGATGCGCAACGCGCTGTCCGTACTTGGGCAGTGAGATCCAAGGAATGCACTATTCGCGGATGCCTGAGCCAGCGAAGCGGACAGCGCGCAAGGAGAATACCGTCTCGCCACCGGCGAGGACGTCCTGAAGGCAGCGCGCCAGGTACTCGGTCGTCGAGTCCGATGCGGCACCACGCTCTCGTCGCCCGACATCGTCCGCGACTATCTCCGCACAAAACTCGGCACACTAGAGCACGAGGTCTTCGTATCGCTGCTCCTCGACTCCCAAAATAGACTCATCGAGTACGCGGAGCTGTTTCGCGGCACGCTCGCCTAGACGAGCGTCTATCCTCGCGAGATCGTGAAGATCGCTCTATTGCGCAACGCAGCTGCGATGATCTTCGCACACAACCATCCGTCAGGTGTCGCCGAGCCAAGCCGTGCTGACGGACTCCTCACCCAGACGCTCAAGCAGGTCCTCTCGCTCGTCGAGGTCCGTGTGCTCGATCATCTCATCGTCGCCGGTAACCGAATTCTCAGTTTCGCGGAACGCGGCTTGCTCTGAGCGAACGCGAGACAGCGCTTGTTCCGTCGCGCTCGCTTGGTTCTCAAACGATCTGGTGTGGAGCACAAGCGCTGAGTACTACGCGCTTCTTCGCTACGGTACGCTGCGCTACGCTGACACGGGTTGCCGTCGTCACCGATTGAGCGGAAGCTCATGACCATTACTTCACGTGGAACTTCGTTGCGTCGAGTTCACGGCTTTTCTCCAGCGCTGCGCTCCCCTGTTTGCACCGAAGCCTCGTTTCCCCCCGCCAGGTCCGATTTTCTCTGTCGCCCGCTACACCCCCGTGCAACGCCCCGCTTGGCTTCTGCCTTCGACATGCTCCTTTCACCAAGCGCGCGACCACGTGGCCTTGTTTGAGGTGAGTCGTGGCATCGGCACGCCTTAGTAGTCTCGGGCTCGTAGCTGCAACCGGTCGGCAGCGACCATTTTCCCCGGCGGTTAATACCGCCCTCCTCGCGCAAAAAAATCGCCGCGCCTTTCAGTCCTCCGCTACCGCTGCGGTCGCAGGCGATGCAGCCTGCCCGTCCGCTGCCTTCTGCGTCACCGACAAGGCCGCGATGGGCGCGACCTTGTAAACCGAAAGGAAAATACCATGTCGAATATCGGCAGTTTCACCAAGCAGGAAGATGGCTTCGTCGGCACGCTGCGCACGCTGACGGTCAACGTCAAGGTCAAGATCGTCCCCGTCGTGAAGGAAAACGACAAGGGTCCGGACTACCGGGTGCTCGCCGGTGCGATGGAAATCGGCGCGGCGTGGAAGCGCCAGTCGAAAACCAATAAGCCATACCTCTCCGTCCGCATCGACGACCCCTCGTTCCCCGCTCCGGTGAATGCTCGCCTGGTCGATGGCGAGGACGGTCCAACCCTCTACTGGACGCGCCGCAACGACGACTAGCCGTATCCACTCCTGGCGCCCCGCCCCGCTCGGCGGGGCGTTTTCATGTTTGGGGATCTCCGCCCCGGAATTTGAGCGTCCAACCTACGGATCCGCACAATCGTATCGCCGGTTCCACGCTTCAACGCCATCACGTCCTTCCCGTTTTCTGCGATTGCGTAGCTCCACCTTTCCGGACCCGGTATCGGACGGCACCGTTTCTCGTGGATCAACGAATGGAAGGAATGTACCGATCTAGGTGCTCACCGCGCGAGCTCGTGCTGGCTGACCGGTTCTACGCCGGCATCGTTGATCCCTCGCGTGTGCTCACCATCGACGCTGGATAGGGCCTCACTGGAGGCATCGAGCGCTGGCTTTATCGTCTGGTGCGCAAACACGCCGATTACCAGTCCGATGGCTGGCGCTTTGACTTTCGTCATCTGTATCGCAAATCGGGAAGCTTTGCACGGTTCTCTGACTTTGCCGCAGATCTGCATCGGATCGTTGCGCGGCAGTCGTTGGCAGGCTAGTGCCTGTCGATCGTTCGCAAACCACGCTTAAGCGAAACGTTGATCTTTCGCGCAGTGCCATCTGTGGCACGAAATCAGCGATCTCGTCGCACCTTTCGCTGTGGACAACGTCGGTATTGATCGTGAATTCACTCGTGCTATCAGGCGCAATCACTATCGTGCTATCAGGCGCACAACTATCGTGCTATCAGGCGTACGCGAGGCCGAAAAACTCTCTTGCCACAAAGCGTTGCGCGAGCCGTAACAGTTCTAACGAAGAATTCTTCGAATTCTTTCTAACAGACGCACGTGTGCAGCTAACGCGCAGCGCAATGGAGTGCAAGGCGCACATCATGATCATTGCGGTCTTGAAGCAGATCGCAGCTGTTGGCGGTCAACGCGTTTGCATTTGCCATGACACCGTTTACATCGATGGTGCCGCGGTGACACACACACTCGATGTCGATAGCAAGCGACGGCTTTTGCCAACTTGGCAGCAGTGCCGGTTACTCATTGAAGGCGAGCTATTTCTGCTGAACGTATCGAACCCTGCATCCTTCGACAGTCGCTACTTCGGACCGCTCGACGCGTCATTTGTGCGCGGCCGAGCCGTCCATTGTGGACAAGCGAAAGACAGTGAAGGCGTCGAATCATCAGCGGCCCGGTTACCGTTGGCCGCACCGCGACTTGTGCAGACCGTTGCCCGCAACTTCGTCGAGTCCACGGTCGAAACGGAAGGCAACGGCGGAGGGCAAGATTGACCTAGGCGGCACCCGCCTAGAGGAAATGATGGTCTGCACAAGGTTTGTCGCAGCACAGAGGGGGCAAATTGCAGCACCGCGATTTCGTGTCGACGCGCTCCTGTGCTCGCCACGTGGCGTGCTGTCTACGCCCGCCTTCGCTGCTTTGCGACGTAGTGCGAGTGATGGCTGAGTACGAAGAGAATCGGTTCCGGCCTCGACCACGGCCGCTATGATCCAGACGCACGCCTCATGAAAAGCGTTCCTATCTCGCCTCATTGCTGCGGTCAACCGCACTGACGGTACTTATCGAGACGCGTCGAATAGGCAATCGGAAGGAAGCAGTCGCAAACGAGGCCATGGGGTCGTGGCCGCTCGACTCCGTGGCACCACGCTCGACGCGCGATTGGGGGTCGCGTCGTCATAGAGACACGGTTAGTCCTGCTCAAACGCGCTGGTCCGCGTGCCATCGGCACACACTCCTTCGCTACATCGTTCGAGAAGTGACGTCCCAACTGGAGAGCCTTCGCAGGCGTACGACACCACCGCGGGAGATTTTCCAGATCTTCTGTTACCTGGTTACCTTGCCTTCGCCGTGGTACCCCCGGCTGCGCTGCTCTACGCCAAACTTGGTTTCTTGCCGCCCGGTGCCGTGCCACGATAAGCGCAAACAACTGCCCCGCGACCAACCCGGCTCATGAACACCCTCGGCCTCAACGAAGCAGCAGCTTTCCTGCACTGCCACCCTGAAGAGCTCCGGCGTCGCGCCAAAGCCGGGATCGTCCCGGGTGCCAAAGTTGGCCGTTGCTGGGTATTCCTCAAGGACGACCTTGCTACGTACCTTCGCTCCCTATATCCTCAAAAGCGGCAAGCGTTGCAAGTGACACCGAGAAAGGAGATTGCATGTCACTTCGCAAACGCGGCGGTATCTGGTGGATCGACGTCTACGCCCCATCCGGGGAACGAATACGCCGAACTACTGAAACTGCCAACAAAGCCCTCGCGCAGGAGTTGCACGACCAGTTGAAGGCGGAGCTGTGGCGGGCGGCGCATTTAGGCGTCAAGCCGCAGCACACGTGGAACGAAGCTGTCGTACGGTGGCTCAAGGAGCAGTCGCACAAGGCGACCGCCGGCGAAGATGTCACGAAGTTGCGCTGGATGGATCAGTATCTTGGAAGCAAGCCACTCAATACGATTACCCGCTCGTTAATCGACCGCATCACGGAAGCGAAACTTGCGCAAGGGTGTAGCAATGCCACGGTAAATCGGACGTTGGAAGTGTTGCGGGCGATTCTGCGTAAGTGCGTCAACGAGTGGGAATGGCTCGACCGGGCACCGCAGATCCGGATGCTTAAGGAGCCGCTCCGACGTATTCGGTTTTTGACGCACGAAGAGGCGCGCCGGCTGCTCGATGTATTGCCGCCGCACTTGTCGGACATGGCGGCGTTCACTCTGGCAACTGGATTGCGTGCCGCCAACGTCACCGGTTTGCAGTGGACGGAGGTGGACTTAGCACGGCGGTTGGCGTGGGTTCATGCCGATCAAGCCAAGGCGCGGCAGGCAATTCCGGTCCCGCTCAACGCGGAAGCGGTGTTGATTCTGCGTAGATGGCTCGGGAAGCACCCAACGCACGTGTTCAGTTTTCGAGGCAAGCCCATCACGCAAGTGAGCACCAAGGCGTGGTATGCAGCGCTCAAGCAGGCCGGAATCGAGGATTTCCGCTGGCACGACTTGAGGCACTGCTGGGCCTCGTGGCACGTGCAGAACGGCACGCCGCTGTTTGCATTGCAGGAGATGGGTGGCTGGGCTTCAACGGAGATGGTGCGCCGTTATGCGCATCTCGCCGCGGATCACCTGGCGCCTTTTGCCGAGCGTCTGTGTGCTTTGCGTGCCGTGGATTGCGAAATCGTAGGCACAAAAAAGTCACACCCCGCAAATTGAAAGGGCCTGCATCGCTGCAAGCCCTTGATTATTTGGTTGCGGGGGAAGGATTTGAACCTTCGACCTTCGGGTTATGAGCCCGACGAGCTGCCAGACTGCTCCACCCCGCGATTGAGCCAATAAGTATAGTTTGTTGTGCCAGCGCGGGTCAACCAGGCCTCTCCGTTAGCTCGTGGTGGCGCAGGACCACGAGTCTAAAACGCGACGTTATTCCGTCCCTTGAGGGCGAGCATCTCGCGCGCCTCGTCCGCGGTGGCAATGTCAAGTGACAGCTCGTTCAGGATGGTGCGGATCTTGGCAACCTGGGCGGCATTGCTCTGGGCCAGCTCGCCCTTGCGCAAGTAGATGCTGTCCTCGAGGCCCACGCGGCAATGGCCGCCCATGATTGCGCCCATGGTCACCAGTCCCATCTGATGTCGACCCGCGCCGAGAATGGACCAGTGATAGCTGTCGCCGAACAGATGATCCGCCGTGCGGCGCATGTGCATCAGGTGCTCGGCATCCGGGCCGATGCCGCCCAGAATCCCGAAGATGGTCTGCACCAGCATCGGCGGCTTCACGAGCCCGCGATCGACAAAATGCGCCAGGTTGTACAGATGCCCGACGTCGTAGCATTCGAATTCGAACCTGGTACCGCATTCCTCGCCGAGATGCTTGAGCGAGAACTCGATGTCCTTGTACGTGTTGCGGAAGATGAAATCGCGCGTGGCCTCCAGATACTGAGGTTCCCAGTCGTGTTTCCACTCCTTGTACTTGCGCACAAGATGGAATAGCCCGAAGTTCATCGAGCCCATGTTGAGCGAGCACATCTCGGGCTTCGCCGCCAGCGGCGCCTCGAGGCGCTGTTGCACAGTCATGTTGTGACCGCCGCCAGTGGTGATGTTGATCACGGCATCGGTCTCCGACTTGATGGCCGGAAGAAACTGCATGAAAACCTTCGGATCGGGTGTTGGCCGGCCGTCGCGTGGGTCTCGAGCATGCAGGTGGATGATGGCCGCTCCGGCACGCCACGCTCCAATCGCGCCCTGGGCAATCTCCTCGGGAGTCACCGGAAGATACGGCGTCATCGTGGGCGTGTGAATCGATCCGGTCACCGCACACGTGATGATCACTTTGTCGCGACGTGCAGCCATAGCGCACTCCTCGAGATTGGTTGCAAGTTGCCCTTCACACCAGCGATTCGACGTTCCCGCATACCGACAGTGCCTGGCCCGAAATGCTGCTCCCCGCCTCGGTCGCCAGGAAAAGCGCCATGTCGGCGATCTCCTGCTCCGTAACTTTCTTCCGCAGCGAAACGCGCTCGAGCATCTGCGCTTCTACCGCTTCGTCGGTGGTGTTCAATGCCTTCGCCTTGGCGGAAATCACCCGCCGGATCCGATCTCCGTCGACGACCCCGGGCTGGATGGCGTTGACGCGGATGTTTGAGGGGCCCAATTCGATGGCGAGACTCTTGGTGAAGCCGACGACCGCCCACTTGGCGGACGAGTAAGGAGTACGCAGAGGAAAACCGAGCCTTCCCGCCACCGATGACAAGTTGATGATTGAACCGCCGCCAGCAGCCTTCAGCAACGGCACGGCGCGGCGAGTGCAATAGAACATGCCGCTGAGATCGACCGCTATGGTGCGATTCCAATCATCGATGCTGATGTCTTCGACACGCGCTGTCGGTCCGGCAATGCCGGCGTTGTTGATAAGGACATCAAGGCCTTTCAGGAATGGCGCCGCAGCGTCGAACAGCGCATCGACCTGGCGTGGATCGGCGACGTCGGCCACGCAGCTTCCGACCTTTGGCAGCGCCCGTGTCATGCTGTCGAGCGCCGCGCGATCGATATCGCACGTGAACACCCGAGCGCCGGCATCGACAAATGTCTCCGCGAACACGCGGCCGATGCCAGTGGCACCCGCGGTGACAAGAACCCGCAACCCGTCGGCAGATGTGTTCACAGTCTCTCCGTCTCGGCGGCGCGGGGCCGCCACACCAGCAGCCGTCCCTCGATGCGCGTGACGATGAAGTCCAATATCAGTGCGCACATCGTCAACACCAGAATCCCGGCGAAAACGGTATCGATGTCAAACACGCCTTCGGCCTGGTGGATGAGATAGCCCACGCCCTTGGCCGAGCCCAAGTATTCGCCGACCACGGCGCCAACAAAGGCGAGCCCAACCGATGTGTGCAGGCTCGAGAACACCCAGCTCGTCGCCGAGGGCAGATACACGTAGCGCAGGAGTTGCCGCCCCGTCGCGCCCAGCATGCGTGCGTTGGCCAGCACCACCGGGCTCACCTCCTTCACGCCCTGGTAGACGTTGAAGAACACGATGAAGAATACCAGGGTGACGCCGAAAACAACTTTGGACGTGATGCCGAGCCCGAACCACACAGCGAAAATCGGAGCCAGGATCACACGCGGCATCGCATTCATCGCCTTGATGTACGGATCGGCCAGCGTCGATGCCGTCGGCGAAAGCGCCAGCCACAATCCGAGAACCAGGCCCAACGCGGTGCCGATGGCGAACGCGAGCAAGGTCTCAATCAGCGTCACGCCGAGGTGCAGATAGATGCTGCCTCCGGCGAACCAGGTCCAGATGCGCTTCACCACTTCGATCGGCTGGCCGAAGAAAAACTTGGCCCGCGTGGGATCGTCGAAGTAGAACGGCGGAATGAGTCCAGGCTCGGTCATAACGTACCAGAACAGGAACAAGCCGCCGAGCAGCAGCACGTGATAGAAGGCGATTCTTCCGCGCGATGCGCGCTGGCCCGGTCGCCTGGTGGACGTGGCGGCGCCAGGCACCGGCGAATCGTCGGCGCTAGTTCTTCCGGCTTCTTGCATAGCCCTTGAGCACTTCGTCCTTCATCGCGTGCCAGATCTGCGTGTGCAGCTCGACGAACCGCGGCGTGAGACGGATCTCGTTGACGTCGCGCGGACGAGGCAGATCGATGGCGAACTCACCGATCGGCCGCGTTGCTGGTCCTGCAGAGAGCACGATGACGCGATCGGAGAGCGCGATCGCTTCTTCGAGATCGTGCGTGATGAACAACACCGATTTGCGGTCCGCCGACCACAGGTCGAGTAATTCGTTCTCCATCAATTGACGCGTCTGGATGTCGAGTGCCGAAAACGGCTCGTCCATGAGCATGATTTCGGGATCGAGGATGAGCATCTGAGCGAGCGCCACGCGTTTGCGCATGCCCCCAGATAGCTCGTGCGGGTAGCGCTCCTCGAAGCCGCTCAATCCGACTCGTCCGAGCCATTGCTGAGCGCGACTCTTGCTCTCTCCGCGCTCCACGCCGGCGAACTGCAAACCCGCGATCACGTTGTCGAGCGCATTGCGCCAGGGCATCAGCGACTCTGCCTGGAACATGTAGCCTGAGTGCCGGTTGATGCCGAGCAGCGGTTGGCCCAGCACGCGCACGTCGCCCGAGGACGGCTGCAATAGTCCAGCCGCCACGTTCAGCAGCGTCGACTTGCCGCAGCCGGTTGGGCCGACGACCGAAACGAATTCGCCACTGCCGACGGCGAGAGTGGTGTCCTTGACCGCCGTGTACCGATCGCCTTGCCGTTCGCGCGAGGCGAACGCGCAGGTGACGCGGTCGAGAAGCAGCGCTGGAGTGCTCATTCGACAAACTCGCCGCGAACGGGAGTCTTCGCTATTTCTTGTATTTGGCCAGCGCTTTCTTGGCGTAACTATTGTCGAAAGTCTGCGCGAGCTTGATGTCGGCCGGCTTGATCGCAGGGTTGAATGCGGCGAGATACTTGAGCGTGTTCTCCGCTCCTGCCTCGGTAAACATTCCGTCGGGCGAATAGGCATCTTTAAGCTTGACGAAGCTCGCTATATAGACGTCCTTGTCGCCAAGCAGGTATTCAGGCGGTACGGTCTTGACGACGTCGTCGGGCGTGGCCTTCTGGATCCAAAGCAGCGCGCGCACCATGGCGTTGGTCAGCGCCTGCACCGTGTTCGGATTCTTCTGGATGAAGCTGATCGGCGCATAAAGGGCGCCGGCCGGCATGTCGGCACTCCCGAATACTTCTTCGGTGCCTTTCGCCGTGCGCGTATCCGCAATGAGCACCACCGCACCCATTTTCTCCAGCTTGGCAATCATTGGGTCGAGGTTCGACACAGCATCGATCTGACCGCTAGTCATGGCCGCGATCACGCCGGCCCCTGTGCCAACGCCGATGATCGAAACATCATCTGCCTTGAGTCCCTCCTTCGCGAGTATGCGTAGCACCATGCGATTGGTGCTCGAGCCCGGAGCACTGACGCCGATCTTCATCCCCTTCAAGTCCTTGGGCGACTTGTAGCTCGCCGCCTTGGCCTTGGACAGTGCCAGGCAGATCATCGGATAGCGACCCTCGAGCGCAAAGCCCTGAAGCTGCAATCCTTTGGGTTGCTGATCGATGGTGTTTTCCCATGCACCAGACACAACGTCGGCACTACCGCCAACAACAGCCTGCAGCGCTTTCGACCCCCCTTCGAAATCGCTGATCTCGACATCGAGGCCTTCGTCCTTGAAGTAACCCAAGCGTTCGGCGATGGTGAGCGGCAAGTAGTAAAACGCCGCCTTGCCGCCGACGGCGATACTGACTTTGGTTTTCTCCGGCTTGCCCTGCGCGAATGCGCTCAAGGGCAGCAGCGCGACAAGCACCGAAACGATCAGGGTGCGCAACGAAATCATCGATTTCCTCCAGTAGAGCTTTCGCTCACGCAATTTGCTCGCGCATCGACGCGCGATGCTTTGTTGGGCGATGCTCACACAGCAGCGTCTTCGCTGTCAACGCGGCATAAAACCCGCACCGAAACGAGCTAGATCGCCGCCACAGCGCGCAGGCGCTCGATGTCAACGGCGCTGTAGCCGATGGCTCTTAACACCTCTTCCGTGTGCTCGCCCAGCTTCGGTCCCACCCATCGGATCTCGCCCGGCGTGTCAGACAGCTTCGGCACGATGCCCGGAAGCTTGAGAGGTGTGCCATCGGCGAGCGTCATCTGCCCGATCATCTCGCGCGCAAGATATTGCGGGTCGGTGGCGATATCGGCGGCGGTGTAGATCTTGCCGTGCGGGACGTCGGCGGCCTTGAGCACGTCGATGATTTCGGCGAGATCGTGCTCGAGCACCCACTCGGCGATGGCGCCGTCGATTTCCGCGGTACGCTTCACGCGTCCCACATTGTTCGCAAGCTCGGAGTCGAGCCCCAGGTCGTCGCGCCCGATCGCGTGCATCAACCGCTTGTAGATGTTGTCGGCGTTGCCGCCGATGACTACGCTCTGCCCGTCGCGTGTCGTGTAGGTGTTCGACGGCACGATGTTGGTGAGCCCAGTGCCTATGCGGCCACGGATCTCTCCGAACAGGTCATAGTCGGGCAAGAGGCTTTCCATCATGTTGAAGACGGCCTCGTAGAGCGCAACGTCTACCACCTGCCCTTTGCCGCCACGCGTCTGGCGATGATGCAAGGCCATCAGGGCGCCGATGACGCCATGCAGCGAAGCCAGCGCATCGCCGATGCTGACGTTCATGCGCACCGGAGGACGGTCGGGGAAACCGGTGATGTGGCGCATGCCGCCCATCGATTCGCCCACCGATCCAAAGCCCGGCTGATCGCGATAGGGTCCGGTCTGTCCGAACCCCGACAGACGGATCATGATGAGGCCCGGGTTAGTTGCCGCGAGCGTGTCGTAACCGAGACCCCATTTTTCCAGTGTCCCCGGTCGAAAATTCTCGATCAAGATATCGGTGCCGCGGGCGAGGCGGCGGACGATCTCCTGGCCCTCGGGTTTCCGCAGATCGACTGTGACCGACTTCTTGTTGCGAGCCTGCACATACCACCAGAGCGACGTGCCCTTGTGCAACAGCCGCCACTGGCGCAGCGGATCGCCGCCCGCGCTTCCTGCGGTCGCCGGAGGTTCGATCTTGATCACCTCGGCTCCGAACTCGGCGAAGATTTTGCCTGCGAACGGCCCGGCGATCAGCTGCCCCAGTTCGAGGACCTTGACCCCGGCGAGGGCGGATGGGTTTGGCGCGTTCACTGGGACTCCACAGCATCACCAGGCGCTATATTGTGTTGTTGCTGCGACGCGCACGCAGCTCGGCCTCGAGCTTGGGTAGCTTGTCCGCCATCGCTGAGCCCACGAAGATCTGCGGATCCGACGGAGCTTCCTTGCGGTGCTCTTCGCGCTCGCGCGCCGCGATGCGCTCCCGCGCCTGCTCAAATGCCTTGACGAACGAATCCTCGAAACGCAATCCGTGCTGGAACAGCGCATCGCCGAAATAGGTCGAGGCGCTTCCGCTGCCGCAGCCGAACGAAGTGCGATTGGCCGCAGACGCGGTCATAATAAGAGTGTGCTCGTCCTTGAGCGCGTCGATGAACCCACCCGAATAGCACGCCGAAACGACGATGATCCGCCATTTGATGCCCGCATCGTCGAGCATTCCGCGCAACATCTCCGGCGTGAGCTGATCGAGCTCGAGCGGCGGATAGTCGACCACCAGCTTGTGGTCGCGCGTCCCGTGGCTCTCCAGATACAGCATCACGACGTCGTCGTCGACGTCGATGGCGGATCCGATCTCTTCCAGCGTCTGGCGCAAATTGCTCACCGTCGCCAGCGGCTCGTCGAGCACGGTATACGGGCTGTTGATCAGCAAGATCGATCGACCATCGGTGTCAAAACGCTCGTCGAAAAGCTTGCGCGCGACCTCCATGTCCTTGCGGAAGACGTCCTCGCCAGAGTACGGCGCGAAACCGACGAAGTACAAATCGGTTGTCCCCGGCCGCTCGTCCTCTAGGTCGTCGAGCGCGTCGGCCAGCAGCTGCGGTTGCGCCGCCAGCGCCTCTTCCGACGCCGGGCTCACATAGCGGGGGTCCTTGCTCGCGGTCGCCGTCGGCAGCGCGCTTTCCCACCACGGCTGGTACGCCCAGATCGCCAGCGGCGCCGCGGCGAGCAGCAGCGCTGCACCGCCGATCGAGCGCGTCCAGAACCACGGCCGTCGTGGCTGGAGCGCAGTGGCAATCGTCCGCCAGTAAATGAACGCGAGCCACGCCAGAAAGATCCAGAACCCCAGCCACTGGATGGAAAGGCCCAACAGCACGCCTTGCGTGCCAGGCAGCGTAAGGATGAACTCGAGCAGGTCAAGCGCGGGTATGCTCGCGAGCGCCAACACCGGAACGGCGAGCTTCAAATGAGGCTGGCGATATACGGCGCTTAAAAGGGCGCCGGTCAGTAGGAGCACGGCGCCCATGAATCCTTCGTAGACGATCGCGTGCGCCGAGAAAAACGGATGAGGGCCGGCGCGCAGATAGTCCACGCACACGTCGCCAAGAACATCGAGGCCGAAGAACAGCAACAACTGTCTTACGGTCACACGGAAGCCGAGCAGCGCTACCGGCAGGCCGAACGCGAGTCGAAGGCCGCTTACAAAGTTGCGCCAGAAGTCGAGCAGGATCTGCATCAGGCAAGCGGGCGCAAAGACGGAAGATGGGTGCGCACGGAGCGATCAAGCGCGCGCATGCTCGGCAATGTACGCCTTGACCACGTCGGCGTCGACCGGCAAAACCGCGCAATGCTGCGGCAGCGCTTCCAAGCCCTGGTAGGCAGCCGGACGATCTGGCTCGCGGCCGAGCGCTTCGCGGATGGTCGCAGCGAACTTCACCGGCAGCGCGGTTTCAAGGCAGATCAGCGGCACTTGCGTTTCGCGGTGCGCAAGCCCGACCTTGATGCCGTCGGCAGTGTGCGGGTCGACGACGACACCGTACCTCTCTGCGACGCTACGGATGGTCGCGATCCGGTCGGCGTGAGTGCTTCGGCCCGAAGCAAAGTGCGAAGCGCGGAGCTCCCCGGCGAGCGCGGTGCCGGTAACGTCGAAGCCGCCTTCTCGGTCAAGTTGCTTCCACAACTCGCGCACTGTATCCGGATTGCGCCCTGCAAGGTCGAACACGAAGCGCTCGAAGTTCGACGCCCTCGATATGTCCATTGAAGGGCTCGAAGTTGGCACGACGTCGCCGGCGGCACGCGTGCGGTAGCGGCCCGTGCGAAAGAATTCGTGCAGTACGTCGTTTTCATTGGTGGCGAGGATCAACCGCCGGATCGGCAGGCCCATTTGCCGGGCCACATGGCCCGCCAGGATGTTGCCGAAGTTGCCCGACGGCACGGCGAAGGCGACTTCCTCCTGGTCGCTGCGCGTCGCTGCGAAATAACCCCTGAAGTAGTAGACGATCTGCGCGGCAACCCGCGCCCAGTTGATCGAGTTCACGGCGCCAAGCCGCCAACGGCGCTTGAATGCAGCGTCGCCCGCAATCCCCTTGACGATCTCCTGACAATCGTCGAACACGCCCTCAATAGCAATGTTGACGATATCGGGATCGGACAGCGCGTACATCTGCGCTGTCTGAAATGGGCTCATGCGGCCGCGCGGCGAGAGCATGAATACGGCGATGCCTCGCTTGCCGCGCAGCGCGTATTCGGCAGAGGAGCCGGTGTCGCCCGAAGTTGCTCCCAGGATGTTGAGCCTCGCGCCGTCCTTCGCCAAAACGTGCTCGAAAAGATTGCCGAGAAGCTGCAAAGCAATGTCCTTGAACGCAAGCGTCGGACCATTGGCGAGGCGCAGCAGATGCAATCCGGGCTCGAGCGTTGCAAGGGGCGTGATCTCTTCGCTGCCGAATGCGCCACTCGTGTAAGTGCGCGCGATGATCGCCTCGAGGTCCGGCCCGGGAATGTCGTCGATGTAGCGCTTGAGGATTGCGAAGGCGAGCTCGCGATAGCCTAAAGCCCGGAGCCGCGCGAACTCGACCGGCGTGAACCGTGGATAGTGCTCGGGAACGACGAGGCCGCCGTCGGGAGCGAGCCCCTCGAGCAGGATCGACGTGAACGGCTGCGGCGACATGCCGCCGCGGGTGGACAGGTAGCGCATGCTTACTTGCGTCGTCCCCGCGCACGTGGGGATCCAGCGACGTACCGCGTGAGACACTGGATTCCCGCCTTCACGGGAATGACGATGCTATGCCACTCCGCCGTCACTCGATCACCAAGCCCGATGTCAATTGAGCTCCTCCAGCCGGATGCGCACCACCTTGTTGCGCACGGTGGACAACGCCTCGATCTTCGCCATCGCGTCGATGACGAACTTCTCTGTGGTCCGGTGGGTGAGCATGATGATGTCGGTCTGGTCCTCGCCCTCGGGCGGTTCCTTCTGAATCATCGCATCGATGGAAATGTCGCGATCGGCGAGAATGCGCGTGATGTCGGCGAGCACGCCTGGACGGTCGAGTACGCGCATGCGCAGGTAGTAGCTCGACTCCACCTCGCCGATGGGCAGCACCGCCAGGTCGGAGAGCTGGTCGGGCTGGAACGCGAGATGCGGCACCCGATGCTCGGGATCGGCCGTGTGCGTCCGCGTGACGTCGACCAGGTCCGCAATAACCGCGCTTGCAGTGGGCTCGGCTCCCGCTCCGGCACCGTAGTACATGGTCGGTCCCACCGCGTCGCCCTTCACCAGCACCGCGTTCATTACGCCCTCGACGTTGGCGATTAGGCGCTTGTCCGGAATCAGCGTCGGGTGAACCCGCAACTCGAACCCTGATGCCGTCCGGCGTGTAATGCCGAGGAGCTTGATCCGGTAGCCCAACTCTTGGGCGTAGCGGATATCTTCCTGCGTCAGCTTGGAAATGCCTTCGGTATACACCTTGTCGAACTGCATCGGCACGCCGAAAGCGATCGCCGACATGATGGTGAGTTTGTGCGCGGCATCGATTCCCTCGATGTCGAACGTCGGATCGGCCTCGGCGTAGCCGCGAGCCTGCGCCTCCTTGAGCACGGAATCGAACGAGGCGCCTTTGGCGCGCATCTCCGACAGGATGAAGTTCGACGTGCCGTTGATGATCCCTGCAATCCACTCGATCCGGTTGGCGGTGAGCCCTTCGCGCAGCGCCTTGATGATCGGAATGCCGCCGGCGACCGCACCTTCGAAGGCGACCATGACGCCTTTCGCATGCGCCGCGGCAAAGATCTCGTTGCCGTGCCGGGCCAGCAGCGCCTTGTTGGCCGTGACGACGTGCTTGCCGTTGGCGATCGCCCGAAGAATAAGGCTCCGGGCCGGCTCGATGCCGCCGATCAGCTCGACGACGATATCGATGTCGCGGTGCTCGAGCACGGTCCCCGCGTCGGCCGTCAGGTTGACATCGGCGCCGCGGGTGACATCGCGCGCGCGAGTCAGCGCCGTATCGGCGATCCACGTGATTCGGATCGGACGCCCCGCACGCCGCGTGATCTCCTCCTCATTCCGGCGCAGCACGGTCCAGGTGCCGAGCCCCACGGTGCCGATGCCGAGGAGTCCCACCTGCAGCGCCTTGAGTGCTGTGTTAGGCATCGCGGCTTCGCCTCATTGCAACTCGTCTTCGCGGAACATCTGCTTGATGCCGCGAATTGCCTGCCTCGTTCGGTTCTCGTTTTCTATCATCGCGAACCGCACGTGGCTGTCGCCGAACTCGCCGAAGCCGATCCCCGGCGACACCGATACCTTGGCTTGCGCCAGAAGTTTCTTGGTGAACTCGAGCGATCCCAGCTTGCGGTAGGGCTCGGGAATCTTGGCCCAAACGTACATCGACGCCCTGGGCACATCGACCATCCATCCTGCTTCGTACAGACCCTTTACCAGCACGTCGCGGCGCTTCTGATATCGCATAGCAATGTCGGTTACGCAGTCCTGCGGCCCCTCCAGTGCCGCGATCGATGCGACCTGGATCGGCGTGAACGTCCCATAGTCGTGATAGCCCTTGATGCGGGAGAGTGCATGCACCAGGTCCTTGTTGCCGACCATGAAGCCGATGCGCCATCCGGCCATGTTGTAGCTCTTGGACATGGTGAAGAACTCCACCGCCACGTCGCGCGCGCCGGGCACCTGCATGATCGAAGGCGCCTTCCAGCCGTCGAAGCAGATGTCGGCGTAAGCGAGATCATGCACGACGTAGATGCCGTATTCCTTCGCCAGCGCCACGATCTTTTCGAAGAATGGCAGCTCGACGCACTGCGCCGTCGGATTGGCCGGGAAGTTGATGATCAGCATCCGCGGCTTAGGGAAGGAGAGCTTGATGGTGTGCTCGAGCTCGAAAAAAAAGTCCACGTCGGGCGTCAACTGCACCTGCCGGATATCGGCGCCGGCGATCACCGGTCCGTAGATGTGAATGGGATAGCTCGGATTGGGAACCAGCACCGTATCGCCGCGTCCCAATGTAGCGAGCGCCAGGTGAGCGATGCCCTCCTTGGAGCCGATGGTGACGATTGCCTCGGTTTCCGGATCGAACTCGATGCCCCAGCGCCGCTGATACCACTGGCAGATCGCGCGGCGCAGCCGGGGAATGCCGCGCGACACCGAGTAGCCGTGGGTATCGGGCCGCTGCACGGTCTCGACCAGCTTGGCGACGATGTGCGGCGGCGTCGGACCGTCGGGGTTGCCCATGCCGAAGTCGATGATGTCCTCGCCACGCCTGCGCGCGGCCATCTTGAGCTCGGAGGTGATGTTGAAAACGTAAGGAGGAAGCCGCTTGAGACGCGCGAACTCGACGCCGTTGGGGGAGGCCATGCAGAGTCTTTCTATCGTAAGCGCCCGGAACCGTCCGAGCGACGTTAGAAGAGGAGAAAGGTAGAATGCTAGCGGACTTATGCAGTTACCGCAAAGCACAATCAACCGGGGCGTGGTTTGGCCCGGCGACACAGGGAATGATCCTGGCGTGAAATTTCATCTTTCCGTCGCCGAAGGCAATGTCTTCACCGGACACGGCGTCGGCTACGTGCGCTTAGGCGTGGTGGAGTACCGCGAGAACCTTATTGTCACGCCGGAACAGATCGCCACAGGCTGGGCGCCCGGTGGTTTCGATGCGCTCACCGATGAGGACTTTGCCGCGGTCGCTACGCTCGAGCCGGAAGTGGTGATCCTTGGCACCGGCAGGGCATTGCGTTTTCCGCATCCGCGACTCACCCGCGCTCTCACCGATGCGCACATCGGTCTGGAAGTCATGGATACCGCAGCCGCTTGCCGCACCTTCAACATCCTTGCCGCCGAAGGCAGAAAAGTCGCCGCTGCGATTCTGATCGATCGCGCCTAATCCGCCCGGGTCGAACCGGGGGAAGCCGTCAGTCTCTGATTTGCAGCGTCTGCCGCAATCAGCTTCGCGCTTCGCGTCCGACTAGCACCGCGAGCCGGCTTAACGCGCGGCGCGTCAAACTACGTCACCCGAGGATCTCGCCGATATGCTCGCGGCGCTCGATGTCGGACTCGAATTCATTGAGCTCGGGCCCCAGCGCGTCGCGCGCCGCAACCATGCCGATCGGACGCCCGTTCTCGACCACCGGCACGTGCCTGAACCCACCCTCGTACATCATATGCAGAGCGTAGCCGACTGGCTTGTCGGCTTCGACTGTTCGCGGATTCTTGGTCATCACCTGCGCGATCCGTGTCTTGCCCGGATCGCGTGCCGGCGCCAATACCCTAAAGAGCGCGTCACGCTCCGTAAAGATGCCGGCGAGATGTCCGTGCTCGTCGACAACCATCACTGCACCGATGTTTCTCTTCTGCATCATCTGCGCAGCGTCGGTGACGGTCGTTTTCGCCGACAGGAGGAGAATTCCCTTTTGGCGCTTTTCATGGATCAGTTCGCGAATAGGACGTTGAGGCATAAGGCTTTCCTTCGAATTGCCGGGATGCAGATGCGCATCCCTCGATGGCTTCTGTAGCATACGACTGCCCGCTTCCCGATGCAATGCACATTTTTCACTACTCGCCCATCTGCAGCAGCATCCCGTGCTCGCGTGCATAACTTATCGCCAGAAGATAAAGCACGACTCCCGCGGCGAGATACAGAGCGTTGAAGGCCATCGCCTCAACAAACAAGTCGATACGAAAGACGTGTTCCAGCAGTACCGCGCGCATGCCCTCGAAGACGTAGCTCGTGGGGATTGCGTGTGCAACGGCTTGCAGCCAGGCCGGCAGCACTCCGATGGGGTAGTAGACGCCCGACACGGGTGCGATCAGGAACACCGCCGCCCATGCGAGCTCCTCTGCGCCCAGTCCCCATCGCAGCACTAGCCCCGACACGGCCAGGCCGATCGCCCAGCCGGATGCGATCAGGTTCACAAAAAAAGCGATCAGAGCAAAACCCAGCGTGAATATCGAATAGTGAAACAGCAGCCAGGCGAACACGCAGGCGCCGCCGACGCCGATGAGCGTGCGCACTACGCTCATCGCGAGCTGCCCGGCGATCAGCTCCCACGCCCGCAGCGGGCTGACAAACAGGTTGCCAAGATTGCGTGAGTACATCTCCTCGAAAAAAGTGAGCGATACGCCGAGCTGACCGCGAAACAGAACATCCCAGAGCAGCACTGCGCCGATGAATAGCCCCGGCGCATCGGTGAGGAAATTGTTGGTCGGGCGAAGATAGATCGTGACAAAGCCCCACATGATCATGGTCACCGTGGGGTAGTAGGCCATCGACACGATGCGCGGCCACGACTTGAACATCAGATAGGCATGGCGCTCGATCAGTGCGAATATCCTGTTCGCTGATCCCAGCCCGCGTGCGATCGCGCTGCTCACGAGACGATCTCCTCGGCGTGGCCATCGGCGCTCGCCCCATGATCGGGATCGATCCGTTCGCGAGCGATGTCCAGGAATACCTCCTCCATGTTGCCCCGACCGTAGCGCTCCAGCAGCGCCGATGGGGAGCCCTGATCGACCACGACTCCCGCGCGCAGCATGATCACGTCATCGCACATGCGCTCGACTTCGCCCATGTTGTGAGAAGCGAGCAGCATCGTGCAGCCGCTCTGCTTCTGATATCCCTCGAGCAGCGTGCGCATGCGATCGCCCACGTCCGGATCGAGCGACGCCGTGGGCTCGTCGAGCAACAGGACCTCGGGCCGGTTGAGCAGCGCCTTGGCCAGGCTCACCCGCGTGCGCTGTCCTGCCGAGAGATTGCCGTAGGGACGATCGAGCAGCTCCACGAGATCGAGCTCCTCTGCCAGCTCGGCCACGCGGATGCGCGGGCGCGCCACGCCATAGAGCCTCGCGTAGACGCGCAGGTTCTCGGCGACGCTCAATCGCTTGGGCAGATCGACATAAGGTGAGGTGAAGTTGATTCGCGGTAGAACGCGATAGCGGTGCTCGGGAATCGGTTCGCCCAGGATGCGGATCGCGCCGGCGGTCGGCGTAAGTACGCCGAGCAGCATGGAAAGCGTCGTGGTCTTGCCGGCGCCGTTGCCGCCGAGCAACGCCGTCGTGGTGCCGCGACGCACGCCGAAGCTCACGCCCTTGACCGCTTCGACGCGCCGGTATGACTTGCGCAGTTCGCGTACTTCGATGACGGCGTGCGGGAATTGAGCGATGGCCGATGACATGGACGCGAGCTCGGAAATTGGAGCGGGCGCACTTGCCGCCGCGCCTCGAGCGAATTCTAGCAGCCAGTGCAAGCCCGCCGCCGGCCTCAACAAAACTCGGTAAACTGCCTTGACGACGCCGGCGGGGCGCCGTTCCAATGGGAGAAGTCGCAATGTACACGGTCCACGGCATGTCGGCATCCGGCAACTGCCACAAGGTGCGGATGGTGCTCGAGGCATTGAAGTTGCCGTATCGGTGGAACGAGATCGATACTCGGCATGGCACGACTCGCACGCCGCAATTCCTCGCCATGAACCCCAACGGCAAGGTGCCGCTGCTAGAGATCGATTCCGGACTGTACTTGCCGGAATCGAACGCAATCATTTTCTTCCTGGCCGAGGGGAGCGACCTGCTGCCGAACGACCGGCTGGAGCGCGCGCAGGTGTTGCAATGGCTGTTCTTCGAGCAATACAGCCACGAGCCTTACATCGCGGTCGCGCGTTTTTTGCGCCGCTTTCATTCGGATCCTGAGGCGCAACGCGCACTGGCGGACTCGAAAATGGAAGGAGGCTACCGCGCCCTTGCGATCATGGATCAGCAGCTGGCGCGGGGGCCGTTTTTTGTTGGAGGCAGCTACAGCATCGCCGACATCGCTCTCTACGCGTACACCCACGTAGCGGACGAAGGCGGGTTCGACTTGGCTCGATTTCCTTCGCTACGGTCCTGGTTGAAGCGCGTCGAAGCGCAGCCGGGGCATGTGCGAATGAACTGAAGGCGAGCCAAAGGCTGCAACCGCGGATCGCCTGCCTGCGGATGCTAGGTCCAAGCCGCGGGCTGACTGCTCGCAAAGCAAGCTTTTCAGCGCATCGCCTGTCTGCGCAGGCTTTCAGCAGCGGATGGTCTGCCGGCAGTACTGCGCGAGCTCGCGTACGACGGTTGTTTCGCCGACTGGCTGGCTGGCGTGGCCCTGCCCGTACTCCATCGCCAGCTTGAAATCGTACTTGCGAAAAAAAGCATCGAACTGCTCGGCGCCCACGGTTGCCACCGCTGCAAGCCCGTCATTCTCGGGCCCATACTCGAGCACTATCGCCGCCAGAGGCTGAGGAGCGGGCCCGCTGATCACGCGCGCGCCAGCCGAAGGATCGTAAACGCTATGGTCCGCACAGCAATGGATGACGTTGCCGTCGGAAGTGGGCGAACGATCGGCCTGGAAGCGGATGAAGCTCACCTCGCGCGTGGGATAAGCGAGCTTGTGCGCGCAGATGGCCGAGTAAGCGACGATCGATCGCCGTGGGCCGACCCCGCCCGTCCACGCATAGGCAGAACCGTCAGCACGCAGCAGTCCATGCGCAGCGTTCACCGATTGTCCAAGGTCGAGTAAGAAGCACGGCGTTCCCGCGTAGGGATAGTTGAAGACGTAGTTCGTTCGAGGCGCCAGCTTTGCGGCAACGACGGGCTCGCCGTGGATGTCGATCAATCGCGAGCGCTGATAGGCATGCGGCGCGGCAGCCGCCCAGGTTTTGCCGAGCGCGCCGACCTGCGATGCTCCGGCCGCGGCAGCGCACGCCGTCAAAAAGCGCCTGCGCTTCATGCCAGCCACCGCCAGTTCACACCTCGGCAAGCTTGCGCAGGTGCGCGGCGACACTGCGCCCCAGCGCTGGCAGCGCGTAGCCGCCTTCGAGCGTGGAGACGATACGTCCCTGAGCGTGACGCTTGGCGACCTCGACCAGCTGCTGAGTTACCCAGGCAAAGTCGGCGTCGGTGAGCTTCAAATTGGCGAGAGGATCCTCGCGATGCGCATCGAAACCGGCGGAGACGAAGATCATTTGCGGACGATGCGCCTCGAGCGCCGGCAGACAGCGTTTGGTGAACGCCTCCCGAAACTCTTCGCCGCCGCTGCCGGGTGAGAGCGGTACGTTGTGCATGTTGGGACCCAACGGATTCACGCCGGAATACGGGTACAAAGGATATTGAAAGGTCCCGGTCATCACCACGCGCGCGTCGTTGGCGAAGATGTCTTCGGTGCCGTTGCCATGATGCACGTCGAAGTCGACCACGGCGGCGCGCTCGATCCCATGCTCGGCGAGCGCGTGGGCGACGCCAACGGCAATGTTGTTGAACAGGCAGAAACCCATCGCCCGATCGCGCATGGCGTGATGGCCCGGCGGTCGCACCGCGCAGAACGCTGCCCGGCATTCGCCTTTGGCGACCAGGTCGGTTGCGAGTACAACGGCGCCGGCAGCGTGCTGCGCTGCGGTGAGCGAATGCGAGTTGAGCGCTGTATCGGGATCGACATAATGAATGCCCGATTCGGGACTGGCAGCCTCGATCTCGTCGACGTAGCGCGGGGGATGAACGCGCTCGAGCTGCTCTCGCGTCGCCGGCACGGCAGCGTGGTGAACGAGAAAAGCGTCGAGCCCATCGCTGATGAGGCGATCGTTGATGGCGTCTAGCCGCGCCGGGCACTCCGGATGAAACGGACCCATGTCGTGCATGTGGCACGTCGGGTGGGTGATGAACGCGGTGGGCACGGGGACAATGCCGAAAATTCGCGGGTGCTGCGCCGTCCGCAGAACGGTCGAGCGGGCGGTCGAACGGAGTGTAGCGCGCCGCGAGTGGTGGTGACTAGACGATCGTTGCCCTCTATAGTGGCACCTTTCTTGCTCCCGTTTTGGGTCTATGAGCCTTCGTCCTGCGAATACCCAAGCGGTACCCGTCTCGGACCGGCTGGCATCGGTGGTGGGACAGCTCGGACGCATCGTCGTCGGCAAACAGACGCCGCTCAAGCTGGCGCTCGCTTGCCTGCTGGCACGAGGCCATCTGCTTATCGAGGACATTCCAGGCGTGGGCAAATCGACGCTGGCGCAGGCGTTGGCCGGGACGCTTGGCATAAATTACGCGCGCATCCAGTTCACCAGCGATCTGTTGCCGGCCGATGTTCTCGGCGTGTCGATTTTCGATCCGGCCGCACACGCGTTCCGCTTTCATTCAGGCCCGATCTTCCATTCGATCGTGCTCGCCGACGAAATCAATCGCGCACCGCCGAAGACACAGAGCGCGCTGCTCGAAGCGATGGAGGAGCGGCAGGTCTCGGTCGACGGCGAAACGCGGCCGCTGCCGGAACCGTTTTTCGTCATCGCCACGCAGAATCCCGCCGAGCAGATCGGCGCCTATCCTTTGCCCGAGTCGCAGCTCGATCGGTTTTTGATGGCTATCGAGCTGGGTTATCCGGATCCTGCTGCGGAACGCGAGCTGCTGGTGTCGGGTGATCGCCGCCAGCGCATCCCCGAGCTTGCGCCCAGCGCAGATGCAGCGACTCTATCCGCATGGCAGAGGGAGGCAGCAGCCGTGCACGTCGCACCTGCGCTCCTCGATTACGTCCAGGCGTTGCTCGCCGCCTCGCGCGGCACCAGCGGAGCAACGCCTCGGCTGCAGCGCGGTCTCTCTCCGCGTGCGGGACTGCTGCTGGTCGCTGCGAGTCGCGCATGGGCGCTGCTTGCCGGGCGGCCGATGGTATTGCCCGAGGACGTCCAGGCTGTTTTCCCCGCAGTCGCTGCACACCGACTGGCGGGCAGCGCCAGAGCCGGTGGTCCGCAGGCGCGCGCGCTGCTGCACACGGTCGCGCTACCCTAGCAGGCTAGATCCCCCCTGGCTGGCGGCGAGCCAAGCCATGTCGACGATAACCGCCAGTCCGCATTGGATCGCAATGTGGCGTCAGCGTCTGTGGCGGCTTGCGCCCGCGGACCGCGATCCGGTCATCTTAAGGCACAGCCGCATCTACATTCTTCCCACTCGTCGCGGCCTCGCACTTATTACGACGATCGTCATCATGCTGCTCACGTCGATGAACTACGCACTGTCGCTGGGCTTTGCTCTGACGTTTCTGTGCGCGGGCATGGTGGCGGCGGCACTGCTGGCAACGTTTCGCAATCTCGCCGGTATCGCAGTCTCGCCGCTGGTCGCGGGCGAGGCCTTCGCCGGAGGCCAGCTGGAGTTCACGCTGTCCCTGGCGAGCGGTGGTGACGCGCGCGAAGGCATCGAGGTCGCACCGCGTGACGGACCGGCCATCGAGGTGGAGCTTCCGTCCGGCGCGACGCGTCCGGTGCGTCTGTACGTACATGCGCGGCGCCGCGGACGGCTGCCTCTCGGCCGGGTCACGCTGTCGAGCAGCGTGCCGCTGGGCCTTTGGCGTGCTTGGGCCTACGTCCATTTTCCGCTGACGGGCAGCGTCTATCCGGTGCCTGAAGCGTCACCTCCCCCATTGCCTCCCGGACATCAGGGCTCGGAGGCTCGGCGCGCGGCTCTTGCCGCCGACGCCGAACTGGCAGGATTGCGCGAATACCAGCGTGGCGACGCACAAAATCGTATCGCATGGAAAGCGGTCGCGCGGGGCGCAGGCTGGTACACCAAGCTATTCGAGGGCTCCGGAGGCAGCGGCGCCGTGGATCTCGACTGGGCCGAACTGCCTCCAGGCATGGATGAGGAGCAACGCCTCGCACGCTTCGCGGCGTGGATTCTCGCGGCCGAGCGTGAGACACGGGCGTTTTCGCTGCGACTGCCCGGCGTCCACCTCGCGCAGAGCCAGGGTGCCGGTCACCGTCGAGCCGCCCTGATCGCGCTCGCCTTGTACCCGAACGCCGAAGCTCATGGCTAAGGCAGCGCATGCTCCCTTGACGCCGGTGCAGACCGCATGGCTCGCCGCGTTGCTTCTGTGCGCGCAGTTTCCGCTATGGTCGAGCGCCTTCGTCTGGGTCTCAATGATCGGCACCGCGCTGGTCATTGTGCGGTTGTTGCCTCTGCGCACGCTGCGCAAGAGCAGGCTCAATGGATTGCTGCTCCCGGCTCTGGCGCTCATCGCCGCGGTGGCGATCCGCGTTCAGTTCGGATACTTCCTGGCGCGCGATCCCTGCGTGCAGTTCCTGTATCTGCTGGTCGGCATCAAGTTTCTCGAAGCGAGAACGACACGCGAAGGAACGCTGCTCGTGTGCCTCGGGCTGTTCCTTGCCGTGACTCAGTTCTTCTACTCGCAGAGCCTTATCGCCGCGTTCATGGCGCTGCCCGTTGTGGTTGCGCTCGGCGGTGCACTGGCGTCGCTCGCGACCACGGCGCCGCGCGCCGATTGGCGAGCCCAGCTCGCGCGGCCAGCGCGCCTGACGCTACAGGGGATCCCTCTCGCTATCGTGCTGTTCGTGCTCTTTCCGAGGCTCGCCGGCCCGTTGTGGGGAACCGCGACGGACACCGCCGCTCGCACCGGATTGTCGGAGCGCATGGCTCCTGGCTCGATCAGCGAGCTGTCGTTGTCGGACGCCGTTGCGTTTCGCGTCGCCTTCCTCGGACCGCCACCGAGCCCGCGCGACCGCTACTGGCGCGGGCCGGTTCTTGCTCGCTTCGACGGACGGGAATGGAGCGCGCTGTCGCGGTTGAAGGCGGGCGCCTTCGCCCGCCGCGAAGGACCGCCGACCGACTATACGGTTACCATGGAGCCGCACGGCAAGCTGTGGCTCTTCGCGCTGGAGCATCCGGTCGGCCTGCCTCACTCGCCGAGCGAGGATGCGGTGATGAGCGGACCGATGAGCGACATGGCATTTCTCACCTACGACCAGCAGTTGTTGTCGCGCAACATCGTGATGCAGAGCGTGCGCTATGCGCAGCGCTCTGCATTGCGCGCCAGCGTTCCCGCCTCTGAAAGCGACATAGCGGACAACCTGCGGCTCCCGCCGAACAATCCACGCAGCGCCATTTTCGCGCGCGACCTGCGCGCGCGCGTCGCGTCGGATCGCGCGTACATCGACGCCGTTCTGGGTTGGTTCAGGAGCGACCCCTTCGTTTACACACTGACTCCCCCTTTGCTCGATCGAGATCCGGTGGACGCCTTCCTGTTCGAAACGCAGCGCGGCTTTTGCGAGCACTATGCCGGCGCTTTCGTTGTGCTGCTGCGCGCTGCGGGCATCCCGGCGCGCGTGGTCACCGGTTACCAGGGCGGAGAGATGAGCCTCGACGGAGACTACATGATCGTCAGGCAATCCGATGCGCACGCCTGGGCCGAAGCAGTGCTCGACGGCAAATGGCAGCGCTTCGACCCGACTGCGGCGGTCGCACCGTCGCGCGTCGAGCGTGGACTGGGCGCGGCGCTCCCCGCAGGCGAGCCGGTTCCCTACCTCGCGCGCATGGAGATGACGTGGCTCAAGAGCATCCGCCTGCACTGGGACGCCATTTCCTATCAGTGGCAACGTGGAGTCGTCGGCTTCAATGTCCAGCGGCAGCGCGATCTGCTGCGCGAATTCGGATTCGACAACCTGCACCCGGTTGATCTGGCCATTGCTATCGCCGGCGTGGCGCTGACGTGGAGCCTCGCAGTGCTCGGCTTTTCCCGATTGCATGCTGCGCAGATCGATCCCGAACTTGCGCTGTGGCGTCATGTCTGTCGCAGGCTCGCACGCGCAGGGCTCGTTCGCCGTCCCGACGAAGGCCCGCTCGATTTTTGCGAAAGAGCGGCCGCACGCTGGCCGCAGTGGAGCGTTCCGATACGGCGCGTCGGGTCGCTCTATGCGCACTTGCGTTATGGCCCGGAGCGGGAGCAGCGCGCAGCGCTGCTTTCTCAGCTACGGGTGAGCGTCGGTGCGCTGCCTGGAGCACGTCGGTTGCGCGCAGGCGTGTAAGCGCGAGATTTCCTTGACGGCGCTCTGCTCTGCGGCCAATGCCATCGTCGGCGGGCCGTGGGCTGCGCCCGCCGCAACGGGTGGAGCGGCAAGCGAAGGCGTGGGTTGACGAGCGAAGCCGCGCCGGGCACCCGTAGGCGGGCGATTGCAGCCTTCGGCCGCTAGAGATGGCATTGGCCGCGGAGTCCATGGCCGCCACCGAGGCCATCAGCCGCACGCGATGCAGAGTTGAGCCGCTGCGAGCGCAGGCGCGATATGGCGCAGTCGTCGCACGCGGGTCGCTCGTGTGCGGCCACTCGTGGGTTGAATGGCCGGCGCGAGCGGGGTACCCGCGCGACGATAGCATTGCGCCATGGCGCCGAGTCGCAGCGGCTCAACCCGAGAGCGCTCGTGCCGCTACAGCAGCGCGTCGCGCGACAGGCCGCGGCGGCGCAAGCGGGCGCGCAGCTTTTCCAATGCCTCCGACTGGATTTGCCGCACTCGCTCGCGCGTGACGTTCAACTGGCGCGCGAGCTGATCCAGCGTCGCGACGTCGTGTCCGTTCAGGCCGTAGCGACGCTCGATGACGCCGCGCTGGCGTTCCGAAAGCTCATCGAGCCACTGCTTGACCCAGGCTTCGATCTCGCTGTTGTGGAGCAGCAGTTCCGGACTGGGCGCATCGTCGTCGGCGAGCTGATCTCCGACCGACAAACCGGGGTCAGCGTCGAGAGGCGCATCCAACGAAGTCACGTGCTCGTTGTAGCCGAGCACCTTGCGCACCTGCTCGACCGGCTTGCCCAGCAGATGTGCGACGTCGTCCAGCGTCGGTTCGCGGTTTTCGCCGAGCATTCCATGCGTCTCCAGATGGCGCAGCGCGCGAAGCACGATGTTGAGCTCCTTCACCACGTGCGCCGGTAGCCGAATGGTGCGCGACTGATTCATGATCGCCCGCTCGATCGATTGGCGTATCCACCAGGTGGCGTAGGTCGTGAAGCGGAACCCACGTTCCGGATCGAATTTCTCGAGCGCGTGAATCAGCCCTAAGTTGCCTTCCTCGATCAGATCGGCAAGCGTCAAGCCGCGATTGAGATAGTGCTTGGCGATGCTCACCACCAGACGCAGATTGTGCTCGATCATTTTCTGCCGGGCCGCGAAATCGCCGTCGCGGGTCGCTCGCGCGTACTCGAGTTCCTGCTCCGGGGAGAGCAAAGGGCTCTGCCCGATCTCGTTCAGGTAGATCTGGGTGATGTCGTTTAGAAAATCGGCGCCGACGCCGACGACCGGCACATCGAGCGGCAGATCCTGCGTGTGCGTATCGGGCTCGGTCGCCGCGCTCAAGCCCTCGTCATCAGGCGCGGAATGAGCCGTCATGCAGGCGGCAGGTATTTGGTCGGGTCGACGGGCTTGCCCAGACGGCGAATTTCGAAATGAAGCATGACCTGATCGGCATCGGTGTCGCCCATTTCACTGATCTTCTGTCCCTTCGCGACCTGCTGCTGCTCTTTCACCATGATCTCGCGATTATGAGCGTACGCCGTCAGATAGGTATTGTTGTGCTTGATGATCACCAGCTTGCCATAGCCGCGCAGTCCCGAGCCTGCATAGACCACCTTGCCTGCGGCGCTGGCGACTACCGGCTGTCCCGCCTTGCCGGCGATGTCAATGCCCTTGAGATTCGCCGATTCGGAAAAACCTGAGACGATTTTTCCCGTCGCCGGCCAGATCCAATCGATCTTGTCGTCGTCGATCTCCGGCACGCGCGCTGCGTCGGGCCGCGGCGGTAGGCTCGGTGCCGCCGTCGCGACTTGCGGCGCCGCTGGCGGTGGCGTCGGTGCAGCCGTCGCAGGTACAGGCGTCGGCGGAGGCACCGGCATCGCCTGCAGTTGGGTGACAGCCTGCTCCGAGTAAGGAAGCTTGACCATCTTCGGCTCGGTCTTGAATGTCGTCGTGTTACGCCCGGACGCAACGCTAGCGACACCAGTAGCTGTGCTTGGGGATGCAGCAGAGGGCTTGGCCTCCGCTCCGGCGGGGGCGATAGGCGCATTCCCGGCCAGCGGTGCGGTAACGACGCCTGCACCGGGCCCAGTACCGCCTGCTCCCGCGGGACCGAGCAGGAGTACCTGACCGACTCGAATCATGTTCGGATTTTCGATGTTGTTCCACGTCGCGAGATCGCGATAATCGATCCCGTTATCGAGCGCGATCTTGGCCAACGTATCGCCGCTCTTGACTGTGTATGTTTGCGGTCGCACTTCGCCGCGTGCGGGCGAAGGTGCAGCAGGGGGCGGCGGAGCCGCGGCAGAGGACGGTGGAGGCAGCGGAGTGCGCTCGACGACAGGCGCCGCCGGTCGCGTCATACATGCCGTGACGACCAGCGACGCGATCAGTGCAATGGGCAGAACTTGAACGCGATCGATCATGCGAGTCCGGGAAGCAGCGGCACGAATCTTACCGCGTCGTGGGTCTGCTCGCGGATGCCGTTCGCTGCCTTTTCTATCACCGTCAGATACTGAACGCCGCGATCGTCATCGCCGCGACCGGCGAGTGGCAGCACCATGCGGCCGCCCACGCTCAAATGCTTAAGCAGGCCGGTTGGAACCTCTCTCGCTGCGGCCGTGATCAGAATGCCATCGACGGTGAGATCTTCGTTGAGCGCCGTCGATCCGTCTCCATGCTTGATGCGCACGTTGTCGACTTTGAGCTGGCGCAGATTGCGACGCGCCTTGGCCACCAGCGATCCGACGCGCTCGACGGTGTACACCTCGTCGGCAACAAGTGCGAGTACCGCAGTTTGATAGCCGCAGCCGGTGCCGATCTCGAGCACCCGATGCAGCTGCCCCCCGGCGCGCAGGAGCTCGGTCATGCGTGCGACGACGTAAGGTTGCGAAATCGTCTGGCCGGCGCCAATGGGCAGCGGCGAATCCTCGTAGGCGCGGATCGCCAGCGCTTCTTCGACGAAAATATGGCGGGGCACGCTGCTCATCGCGGCGAGCACCGTTTCGTCGCGAATGCCCTGCTCGCGCAGGCGCTCCACCATGCGCGTGCGCGTCCGCGCCGAGGTCATGCCTACGCCGTCGAACTTCTCGACGCCCGCGATCACGCGGCAGCCCCCTGCAGATCCGCCACCAGCCACTTGGCCACCTGCGACATCTGCGAATGGTGCGTCAAGTCGATCTGCAGCGGTGTCACCGAAACGCAGGCCGCGTCGACGGCGTGAAAGTCGGTGCCTTCGCCGGCGTCGGCTGCCGCGCCTGCGCCGCCGACCCAATAGCAGGTTTCGCCGCGTGGCGTTTGTGTCTTGATTACGGGCTCGGCCTTGTGCCGCTTTCCAAGTCGCGTTACACACCGGCCCTTGATCTCGCGCTCGGGCAAATCCGGTACGTTCACGTTGAGCAGCCACGGCCCGGAAGGCTGCAGGCGCTGGCGCTGCACCAACTCGATCACGACCTTGGCCGCTGTCTCGAAATGGCGCCCGACTTTGCTTGTCAGCGACACGGCGATCGACGGGATGCCCAGCAGATAACCCTCTGTCGCCGCGGCCACCGTTCCAGAATAGATGGTGTCATCGCCCATGTTGGCACCGAGGTTGATCCCCGAAACCACCATGTCGGGCAGATGCTCCAGCAGACCAGTCACCGCGAGATGAACGCAATCGGTGGGGGTTCCGTTGACGAACAGAAAGCCATTGGGCGCACGACGCACAGTGAGTGGCCGGTCCAGAGTGAGCGAATTCGATGCGCCGCTGCGGTCGCGCTCCGGAGCGACGACGGTAATTTCCGCGTGGGGTGCGAGATCGGCGGCGAGGCGTTCCAGACCGGGAGCAAAATATCCGTCGTCGTTGGAAAGCAGGATGCGCATCATCGTGGCCTCGCCCCTGACGGGCGAGGATCGACGCATTATAACGGCCTCGCACACCGAGCGACCGCTAAGGACCTCTTGTTCGGAACGCCAGACGCACGGGGAATGCGGCCGCGACAAAAAGCTGTTGCAGACAGGACCAGCGCAACGGCGCGACTAGACGGCGGCGCCCGAGCACCGGGAGACGTGCAGGACGCCTCGCCCGAGACTCAAGTGGCAGTCAAGCGGCAGGCCAGTGTCTTGCGAACACCTTGGCGAGCTTGGGGTGCGCTTCGATCCGCTGCAGCAGCGCGAAGAATTGCGGACGCTGCAACTCGAGGTGCTTGCGTGAACCGGCCCACTTGGAGACGACGGCGGCATGCACGTCGAGCGCACCTGGCTGTGCACCGTTCAACCACGGGCGAGCGGGAAACAGATCGGCGAATATCTCCCAGTGCTGGTGCAGCCGCCCGCGCGTCCCGGCGCGAATCCGCTCCTTGATGACATCGTCGGAATCGGCATCGGCGCACCACCGCTCCGGGAAATCGATGACGCTGATTGCCGCATAGCAGTTGGCCGCAATGAATACCAGGCCGCGCACGGCCTGGGCTCGCAACGCCGAATCGGCAGGCAGGAGGCCGCTGTCGGGGTGAGCGCTACTGAGGTGGATCAGGATCGCGGCGCTTTCCGAAAGTGCGCTTCCATCAGGCAGCACCAGCGTCGGTATCTGGCCGAGAGGGTTCACCTTGAGCAATTCGCCGAACGCCTCGTTCGGCTCCCACGAGGCCGTCTCGATCAGCCGATAGGGAATGTCGGCAAGCTCGAAAGCCGATTCGATCGCCGCCGACCCCGAGCCTTTTTTCCCGTACAACGCGTACATTTTTCCTCCTGGCTATGGCTTTCGTGACCTTGCGATTGGTTGCACGCGTTCAATACGTCGCTACGCGTTCTCGCCGCTTGCCTCCATCGCCGCCATGCGCCGCTGCATTTCAGCCGGCGAAACGTCCTCGACGTGGGTTGCTATGGTCCAGATGTGACCGAAGGGATCGACCAGCGTGCCGCTGCGATCGCCGTAGAACTGGTCTTTGAGTTCCCGCTGCACGGTAGCTCCGGCGGCGACTGCCTGAGCGAAACGCTTGTCGACATCCGTGACGTAGAACATCAGGCTCACCGGGGTGCCGCCAAACTTCTGTGGGCTCTGATATGGAGAATCGGGCATCTCGTCGGCAAGCATCACGATGCCGTCGCCAATCTTGATCTCGGCGTGACCAATTAGGCCTCCAGGCGCTGGAAAGCGCATTAACTCGACAGCGCCGAACGCCTTCTTGTAGAAATCGAGCGCACGGGTTGCGCCGCGAATGATCAGATATGGAGTGACGCCGGCGTAACCGGTGGGAATAGGCTGGACCATTGCAAACCTCCTTCGGGAAATGATGCGGGGGAACAGACACTGCGGGTGCGACTCCAGGATCAATGTCGCTGGTTGTCGCGAAGCAGGCCGACTGCAATGCCTTCGATAGTTAGGGGAGTCGTGCGCACATCCACTACGATCGCCGTGAAGTCCGGGTTCTCGGGTTGCAGGATAACGTCGTAGCCGCGGCGCTTGAATCGTTTGACCGTCACATCGTCTGAAAGTCTCGCGACGACGATCTGTCCGGGACGCGCCTCGCTGGTTTTGTGCACAGCGATGAGATCGCCATCCAGGATGCCTGCATTCTGCATGCTTGCTCCGCGCACGCGCAACAGATAATCGGCGCGCGGTGAGAACAGCGCGGGATCGAGCCGCAGGTGAGCCTCGATGTGCTCTGCCGCGAGTACGGGACTGCCCGCGGCGACTCTTCCCACCAGCGGCAAGGTTCCCTGGATGGGAATACCTGGAGCATCCTTGACGCGAATACCCCGTGCGGCGCCGGGGAGAATCTCGATCGCGCCCTTTTTTGCGAGTGCGTGCAGATGGTCCTCAGCCGAGCTGGGAGTCGAGAAGCCAAGCCCAGTGGCGATCTCCGCGCGTGTGGGCGGCATGCCGCGTGCGTCCATGAAGCTGCGGATCCAGTCGAGAATCTGTCGCTGCCGAGGCGTCAGCCGCGGAGCGTTCCCGTCAGCGCTGCGCGGTCGCCCGTATCTAGGAGAAGAATGTCGAAGCGACGGCAACAATGACCCCGTATATATATCCGGTACCGCAATTATAATGGGTATCAACGCCGAGTCAAGCGGAAGAGACGTCTGGTCACCTCGATTCGCCTGGAATCATCGCCAGTCGCACTTGACAAGACGTGACATTGATCAAGAATACGGCCGGTCCTAACCCCATGCGACGGAAAGGGTGCCCGTTTCCTGCGCAGATTCAGTGGACGATGCCGTATCTTCTCGAATTCGAAGACAAGCCGGGCTATCTCCGCGCGAGAGTTAGCCAAAGAGACCCGGCGCCATGACTCCGGCCGCGCCAGAATCCGTGCGGCCGCATGGCGTATTCGCGCCCGTGGTCACGCCGTTCGACGCCCAGCGCGCTCCCGATGCGGGGCGGCTCGCGCGTCACTGTCGGTGGCTCGTCGAACACGGGGTGGGCCTTGCGGTGTTCGGCACCAACTCGGAAGGCAATTCGCTTTCGGTTGCCGAAAAGATCGCGCTGCTCGATGCGCTCGCTGAGAACGGGCTGCCGCCTCCACGGATGATGCCTGGAACAGGCTGCTGCGCATTCACCGACTCGGTCGCGCTCACGCAGCACGCGGTACGACTGGGCTGCGCCGGAGTGCTGATGCTGCCGCCGTTTTATTACAAGGGAGTGTCCGATGAAGGTCTGTTTCGCAGCTACGCCGAGATCATCGAGCGGGTGGGCAACGATCGGCTGCGCGTCTACCTCTATCACATTCCGCCGGTATCGCAGATTCCGATCAGCCTTGGGTTGATCGAGCGGCTGCTCGAAGCTTTCCCCGGTGTGATCGCCGGCATCAAGGACAGCTCCGGCGACTGGAAGAACACCCGCGCGATGCTCGAGCGCTTTCAACCGCGCGGCTTCGACGTGTTTGCCGGCAGCGAAACCTTTCTGCTGGCGACTCTGCGCGCGGGAGGCGCAGGCTGTATCACCGCCACGGGCAATGTGAATCCGGGCCCCATCGCCGATCTCGCCGCGCACTGGGACGATGCGGACGCCGACGCAAAGCAGTCGGCTCTGGATCGGGTGCGAGCAGCATTTCAGAGCTTTCCCATGATCCCGGCGTTGAAGCGCGCGATCGCTCACCACTCAGGCGATGCCGGATGGGCAAGCGTGCGCCCGCCGCTGGTCGAATTGTCGGACGCCCAGGCCGCTGCACTGCTGGAAGCACTCGAGGCTGCCGGTCACGCCATGCCCGGCTTGAGCACCCGAGTTTAGGTTGAAGCGCTGCGAGCGGTCTCGCCGCTGAGGATCCGATGTTCCGGTAAGCTATGGCCGTGAACGACACGTCCACTTACCTGCTGATCGCCGACATCGCAGGCTATACCCGGTTCATGAACTTGCACCGGGTGAGCCTCGCCCACGCACAGGATATCGTTGCGCGCCTGCTCGAAGCGGTAATCGACGCCGCACAACCGGTGCTCAAGCTCGCGAAAATAGAAGGAGACGCGGCGTTTTTCTATGCGCCGGCATCGCAACGAGGAGCGAATGGTGCAACGCTTGCCGATCGCAGCAGCGCCATCTATCGCGCGTTCCACGCCAAGGCCGCCGACCTCCGGGCCAACACGCTGTGTCCGTGCGACGGTTGCCAGCAGGCGGGCATGCTCAAGTTGAAGCTTGTCGGGCACGTCGGCGACGTCGCTGTGCAAAAGGTGAAGCAGATGACCGAGCTCGCCGGCGTCGACGTGATTCTCGTGCATCGTCTCTTGAAGAACAACGTTCCGATACCCGAGTACTTGCTCATGACGCGGGCGCTGTTCGATCTCATGCAGGGAAGCGTTCGCGAGCATGCGGAGCCGCTTAAACTCGAGATCGAGGAGCTGGGACCGACCGAAGCCTACTACGTCGACTTGACAATCGATGCGGGGGCACCGGCGCCGCCGGTCAAGCTGCCGTTCCTCAAACGGCTGGCGCGGCACCTCGGGCTTATTTCGCGTGCCGCGCCCTATCTCGTCGGCGCCAAGCAACCCTGCGCGGGCTTTCGCAACATCGCCGATGCCTAGCCGCTGTTGCGCAACCCCGCGGCCAGGCCGTTGATGGTGAGGTGGATCGCGCGCTTGGTCCGTTCGTCAATCTGGCCGCCGCGGTAGCGGTGCAACAACTCCACCTGCAAATGGTTAAGCGGATCGAGGTAGGGAAAACGATCGCGGATGCTGCGGGCGAGCGTCGGGTTGTCGAACAGCAGTGATTCCTGACCTGTAATCGACGAAAGCAGCTCGACCGTTCGGCGATGCTCGGCGGCGATGCGCGTGAATATGGCATCGCGGATTGCGGCGTCGGGTACGAGCTCCGAGTAGCGGGACGCCACAGCGAGGTCGGTCTTGGCGAGCACCATGGCCATATTCGACAGCACGCTGCGGAAAAAAAGCCAGTGCTGGTGCATCTCGCGCAAAAGCGAGAGTCCGTTCCGCTCTTCCTCGAGCCAGTCATCGACCGCGGAGGCAAAGCCGAACCAGCCGGGGAGCATCAACCTGCATTGTCCCCAGCTGAATACCCACGGGATCGCGCGCAGATCCTCGATCCTCGACGACGCCGTGCGCGACGCGGGCCGGCTGCCGATGTTGAGCTCGGCGATCTCGGCGATCGGTGTCGCGGCGCGAAAATAATCGACGAACCCCGGCGTGTCGTACACCAGCGCGCGATAACCCTCGAGCGCACGCGCGGCGAGCGCGTCCATTGCTCCGTAATAGGCGCCTGCGCGCTCCCCCAGCGCTTCGGCATCGAGCAGGCTCGCTTCAAGCGTCGCCGCAACCAGCGCCTCCAGGTTGCGCCGACCTAACTCGGGATCGGAATACTTACTGGCGATGATCTCGCCCTGCTCGGTGATGCGCAGGCCGCCGGCGACGCTTCCCGGCGGCTGGGCCATGATCGCCTCGTAGCTCGGTCCGCCGCCGCGGCCCACGGTGCCTCCGCGACCGTGAAACAACCGCAGCTTGATTCCGTCGGTCCGGAACGCTTCGACCAGCGAAAGCTCGGCGCGGTAGAGCGCCCAGTTGGCGGCGAGATAACCGCCGTCCTTGTTGCTGTCGGAATAGCCGAGCATGACTTCCTGATAGTCGTCACGCGTGGCGAGCCAGGCCCGGTAGCATGGTTGCGCAAATGCAGCGCGCATTGTCGAGCCCGCGCGACGCAAGTCCTCGATGGTCTCGAACAACGGCACAATGTTGAGCTTGAGATCAGCACCGCGCAGCAACCCGACCTCCTTGAGCAGCACGCCGACTTCGAGCAAGTCGCTCACCGACTGGCATTTCGAGATCACGTAATTCGGCAGCGCATCGCCTCCGAAGCGACGGTGGATATCAGCGGCGACGTGGAGAATCTCGAGCTCAGAAGCGCAGCGCCGCGAATAATCCAGGTGCGGCGTGTGCAGGAGGCGCGGCATCGACAGCTCGCGTGCCAGCAGCGCGACGCGTTCTGGCTCGGACATCGCAGCGTAGCCGGCGGCAACCCCTGCGCGCTCAAGCAGCTCGGCAACCACGGCTTCATGCACGTCGGAGTTCTGGCGCAGGTCGAGCGCCGCGAGATGGAAACCGAAAACTTCGATCGAGCGGATCAAGGGATCGAGCCGCCCTTCGGCGAGCGGCTTTCCCCCGTGCTGCGAAAGCGAGCTGCGGATTGTCGACAGATCGCGCAGCAGCTCCGCCGGCGTCGTATACGGCGCGAGCTCGCCGTGGGGCTGGCGCGGCGGCGTGTAACCGGCCAGCTCAAGCGAAGTCGCAGCGAGCTTCGCATAGACGCCGATCAGCGCCTGGCGGTAGGGCTCGTCCTGGCGATGCGGGTTGTTATCGTGCGCGGCCGCGGCCAGCGCGAACAGCTCCTGCGACGGATCGACCAGCCGTGTGGAAAGAGACAACTCGGCGCCGAGGAGGTGTACCTCGTCCAGGTAATGCGCAAAGGCAACCGTGGACTGCGCGCGGATCGCATGGGTCAGAGTATCGGCGACGACGTTCGGATTGCCGTCGCGATCGCCGCCGATCCACGAACCCATGCGCAAGAACGCAGGTAGTCGCGATTCCGTGCCGGCGTTGACACGCAGGTGGCGCTCGAGGGCCGCGTACAGGCGCGGTACCTCGGCGAGAAACGTATAGCGATAGTAGGCAAGGCCGTTGTCGATCTCGTCGAGCACGCGCAAGCGGGAAAGCCGCAGCATTGCCGTTTGCCAGAGCGCGAGTATCTGCCGGTACACGTCCCTTTCGAACTCCGCCGCCTCATCGGGCGTGAACTCGACACGGTCGCGCCACTGCAACAGTCGGGCGATCTCGCGCTCGGCATCGAGAATGCTTCGGCGCTGCACCTCGGTGGGGTGCGCGGTCAGTACCGGGCTCACCAGCGCGTCGGAGAACCAGGAACTGACCATTTCGCGACCGATACATGCTCGCGCTAAAGCGTCGAGCGCGTGCGCGATGCTGCCGACCTGCGGCGCGGATCCGGCGAGCGCATGTGCGCGGCGGCGGCGGTTCTGGTGCACATCCTCGGCGATGTTCACCAAGTGCGAGAAGTATGAAAAGGCGCGCACCACGTCAAGCGCCTGGCCGATGGGCAGGTCGTTGAGCAGCGCCTCCAGTTCGGCTTTGACCGCGGGCGCTTCCTTCGCTCCGGCACGGCGAAAACGAATCGCGGTTTGCCGGATCGCCTCGATGCGCGCGAAGCCCGTTTCGCCGGTCTGTGCGCGCAGCACGTTACCCAGCAGCCGCCCGAGCAGTCGCGTGTCCTCCTTGAGCGGAAGGTCCTTGTCGAGTGCGGCGTCCATCAGGAAGGTCGTGACCGATCGATTCTAGCGAGGTAACCGGCGCGGCAGGCGAAGCAACGCTCCGTTCACCGCGCAGGCGCTTTTTCAGCGCCGGTGCCGTGCGTGTCTAACGGCGTTTGCCGTTCGGCCCAGTGCTGCCAGGCGCTTCGAGTGGTTGATCGGGTCGCCTCTTTCCGAGCCCCAGCGGAGCAAATCCGATGTGCGACGAATCGAGCAGATCGGCCTCCGTCTCCAGCGGGAAGGGGCCGGCATGTCTGGAAGCGTTCCAGCTTCGCCAGCGCCTGAAGCGCACCACGGCCAGTGCGACCGCTGCGAGCACCACGACGGGCACCCAGAACAGTGCCGTGCTCCAGATGTCCTTCAGGATCTCCATGTCGG
Organism: Casimicrobiaceae bacterium; assembly: GCA_035262745.1. Taxonomy (GTDB): domain Bacteria; phylum Pseudomonadota; class Gammaproteobacteria; order Burkholderiales; family Casimicrobiaceae; genus PALSA-1003. The sequence continues at coordinate 57,035 of DATFSE010000075.1, forward strand.
CATCTCACCCGCGACTGGAAGCTGCGACCAGGCGCGTTCCATCGCGGGGCATGCGAATTCTGCGCCAACATCGCGATGGAGACAATCGTGACTATTCACGAGGTTTGGTTGCGGCGGCGTCAACGCTCAGCCGACCGCTTGATCGCCTGCGCCAGCGATTCCACCGCGGAGGCATAGAGTCGGCTTCGATTGTAGCGCGTGAGCACGTACCAGTTGTTGAAAGCGAGCCAATAGGTCGGAGCGTCCACTTCCTCGAGCATCACCAGTCCGACCGGGTCTGCCGCAACGTTGGCCGGAATGACGAATCCGGTGACGCCAAGGCGAACCCACTCGGCGAGAGAGCGGCGTTCCGCGACTCCGTCGCTCAGCAACGAAGACATGTCGTTTTCCTTTTCCGGCTCGATCCGCACCGCACCCATCACCGGTTGGTCAGCCTGCCATCCGTGCTGCGCCAGGAAGTTGCCGACGCTGCCGATGGCGTCGGCGACGTCGTGCTCAAGATCGATCGCACCGTCACCGTCGAAGTCCACCGCGTAAGCGCGGATGCTTCCGGGCATGAACTGCGGAATGCCGATGGCGCCTGCGTACGATCCGCTGGACTGCAAAGGCGAGACTCTTTGTTCGCGCGACAACAGCAGGAACTGCTTGAGTTGGTCGCGGAAGAATTCGGCGCGCCTGGGATAATCGAAGGCCAGTGTCGTCAGCGCGTCCAGCACGCGGTACGACCCGGTGTTTCGCCCGTAGTTGGTCTCCACGCCAACGATCGCGACGATCACTTCTGCAGGAACGCCGAACTGGCGCTGCGCGCGCTCGAGCGCGTCGGCGTTGTCCCGCCAGAAGGCTACCCCGGCTTCGATGCGAGCTGGGTTGACGAAGCGCGGCGCGTACTCGTACCACTGCGGCGGAGCGATCAGCGGTCTGGACATCGCGGCGATGATCGCCGGCTGAAAGCGCGCCTGGGCGAAAACGCGCCGGAGCGACCTGGCGTCGAAGCCTTCAGTCGCTACCAGCTCGGCGATGAATTGGCGAACCTCCGTTCGCGCGGCGTAGCCGCCGGTCGACGCAGCCGACTCCGGCGCCTGCAACAGAATCAGGAGCGAGACCACAGCAGCGAAGCTTGCCGCTGTCAACCCGCGTCGCATGCGTGTTCGATTCTCGGGCTCATCGTCGCATGGAATGCTATCATCCGCCCGCGCTCCACCGGCGCTCGCCATTCTCGCGGATGCTCTACCCGCTGTTTCGCCCGCTTTTGTTCGCGCTCGATCCGGAGACCGCACACGACCTCGTGCTGACAGGTCTCGATGCCGCTGCGAAGTCGGGGATCGCTCGCCTCGCTCTGCCGCGCTTGCCGCCGTCTCCGGTCGAAGCAATGGGCCTCGCATTTCCGAACCGCCTCGGCGTCGCCGCGGGGCTCGACAAGGACGCCGAGCACATCGACGGTCTTGCAACACTGGGCGTCGGCTTCATCGAATGCGGCACCGTGACGCCACGCCCGCAGCGCGGCAACCCCAAACCGCGACTGTTCCGGCTTGCCGAAGGCGAGGCGCTGATCAATCGCCTCGGCTTCAACAACCAAGGCATCGACCACTTCATTGGCAATGTCGAGCGCGCCAAGTTCGGCCCGAAGCATGGACGCATCCTCGGGCTCAACATCGGCAGAAATTTCGATACGCCGAATGCGCGAGCGATCGACGACTATCGCGCGTGCTTCGCGGCGGTCTACACCCACGCGAGCTACGTGACCGTCAACATTTCTTCGCCGAACACGCCTGGCTTGCGCGCGTTGCATGAAAACAGCGCTCTGGAAGGGCTTCTTTCCGGACTGAAGGTCGAGCAGGCGAGGCTCGCCCAAAAGCACGGCAAGTACACGCCTCTGGTGGTCAAGCTCTCTCCTGATCTGGCAGCTGGCGATTTGGCGCGAGTTGCACGGTCGCTGATCGCCCATCGCATCGACGGCGTCATCGCAACCAATACGACTGTCGATCGAAGCGCGGTCAAGGGAATGCCAGGCGCCGACGAAGCAGGCGGGCTCTCGGGACGCCCGCTCATGGAGAAGTCGACCGCGGTCATCCGCGTATTGGCAAGACAGCTCGATGGCGCACTGCCGATCATCGGAACCGGCGGCATTATGTCGGGCGCGGACGCCAAAGCGAAAATCGACGCCGGCGCAACGCTGGTGCAGATCTACACCGGACTCGTGTACCGGGGACCCGCCCTGATTGCGGAAATCGCCAAGACGCTGGTGCAGGTGTGCCCGGCGTGAAAGACTTGCGCTCGTAACCTCAGGCGGGTTGCGCCGCGCGCGCGGGTTCGCCGCTGAACTTCTCTTCGATCGACGCCATCATGCTGACGAATGCGCGATCGACCAGCGGCTCCGCCTCGACCAGGCGAGCGCGGTCGTTGCGAAAACGTTCGGCCAGCTCGTCGGCGGTCAGCGAGACAGCCTTCTGACCTTGGCGGTTGGTGAACAGATAGGTGCCGCGTAACGGGCTTACCCAGGCGAGCTTGGCGAAGGCGAGCTGCCCGTCCTCGCCTTCGAACTCGACCCACATGCCGCGTTCGAGACTGCCCGCGATCTCGGCGAATCGATCCTGCGGGATCTCCACTTCGGCCTCGGGCTCGGGTGGAGGAGGCGCCGGCGCCATGGCCTCGGCGAGAGCGCGCGCTTTGGCGGCTGCGTCAACATCGCCGCTCGCACTGGCAGCTTCCGCCGCCGCAGCCGCTGCCTCGGCCACGGCAGTGGTCGGCACCGGTGCGGAGGCGAGACCGGACTTGACTGCGGCCGCATGCGCGGCGACGAGATTAGCCATGAACTGCTCGCGCTCGCCTGCTTCCCAGGCAACATTGTGCAGGCCGCCATGCAGGCGGCGCAGCAGGTTGCGCAGCATCGCCACCAGTTTCTTGCGATCCTCGTTGGCGCGCTTGGGTTGCACGCTCCACACCAGGTCATCGAGCGTAGACAGTGCGGAGGTCCATGCCTCGCTTTCTTCCCCCTCCTGCAGGTAGAGCTGGGTGAGCGTTGCAACCCACTTGTCGCGAAGAAAGCTGGCGAGGAAGTTGGGCGCCGGCTGCTCTCGCAGACGGCGCTCGATCTCGGATCGCGCGACCATCGTCGCGATTTCCTGGCGATCGCGCTGGTCGATCTCCTCGGCGCTCGATTTGACATTGATCTCCGCCGCCTTTTCCTCGGTGGCGAGAAACGTCTCGAGCTCTTCGCGCAGCGTGTCGAACAGGCCGATGTCGTCGGCGAACTCGTCGAGCACGCGATGAACGATGGCCTCGATCTTCTTGTAGAGCGGATCATCGTGGCCCATCGTCGGTGACCAGCCGATGCCGGCGTGAGCGAGCGCATTGACCAGCAGCCGTGAAGGATGTGACTTCTTGGAAAAGAACGCGCCGTCGAGCATCGCCGCCTTGAGCACAGGTATCTGCAGGCGGCCGATCAGCGCCTTGATGCTGTCGGGAAGATCCTTGGTTTCGAATATGAAATCGAACAGCATCGCCACCAGCTCGATGGTCATCGCCTCGAGTTGGTTGGCGCGCGCACCGAGGGGAGACTCCTGCAGATCGCGCAGGACGTTGTGCATGTCCTGCTGCAGCCCCGAGAACTGAACTGGAACACCGCCAAAGTCGAATCCAGTTTCCCCGTGCTGCAGCCGCCCGAGCGCATCTCCGAGCTCAGGCGTGACCAGGATGCGAGGGCCGCCGAAGGGACCGATCGCCGGAATCGCGGGCGCTTCGCCGCTCGCGCCGTAGCTTCCGGAAGGTATGCCCAATGGAGTCGTGCCTGCCCCCCACCCTGGTGACAGCGCATAGCCAGCCGCAGCGGCGGCACTGCCAAGAGACGGAACCTGAACGCCGCCGGGGGGAAGACCCGAGGGCATGCCTGCCGGTGGCGCTGCTCGCACCAAGCCCGCTCCCGCGAGGCGCCGCAACAAAGCAAGCAGGTCGATCTCCCCACCGGGGGGCGGCCCGGGTGGCGCGACTCCCGGCACGGCTGAAGCCGGCTTGGCATCGGCTCCGGGGCGATCTCCGCCCCCGCGATGGCCGAGGTAAGCCGGACGCAGCTTGGGAATAATCTTCAAATTCTCGAGATGCCGGTTCAAGTCGGCATAGATCGTGGCGATGTCGGTGAGCGAAGTCTGATTGAGCTCCTTCAGAATGATCAACTTGACCCGCTGCTCGCCGTCGATTCCGTGCAACGCCTCTGTAAACGCTTCGATGATGGTCGTCGGCGCGAGCGGATTGGTGGTCGTCTCCAGATCGGGGCGCCCGAGCAAGTACCCCAATGCCTGATTGAGCTCGCGCAGCTCGGATTCGCACAGGTTCTCGACGACGCGAACGATGTTGCCGGAGAGCACCGATTCGTCCATCGCCGTTGTGTCGACCAGGGTGAGCTTTCCCCCATCGACCGAAGAGAAGTCGGGCTTGGCGTCGGTCGTGCCGGCGAACCGCTCGTTGACGCGCTTGCGAAGCGCTCTTTCAAAATCGGCCATCAGCAGCGCGCGCTGTTCATGCAACAGCCCGCGCGCATCAAGGCAAAGGGCCTGCTCCTCGCGTACGTCGGAGCGCTCGGCGCGCGCCATCAGCAGCTCACCCACGCGATCGAGCATCGCTGTGAACGACAGCAGCAGGCGATGGATCACCAGATCGCGGCAGTCGCCGAGAATCCTGGCTGAGTCCTTGGGCGGCGGACGGCGAGCTGCGCCGCGGTCGCCGGGTACGGTTGTCGCGCTCACTCCATCGGTCCCTTGCTTGCCCTGCCGGGCAGGTCCACAGCGGCCCGCTATGGCCCCACCTTGAGCCTTCGAATTCGGCAAGTTACTGTATCACGCGCGGTTTCGGCAAGCCAACGCACAAAAGTACCGCTTAGCGCCGAGAAAGCTCCGTCCAGGCCTTCTCCAGGCGTTTATATGATACGGGCAGCGCTGTTTTGAGCTCCTGGGCGAACAGCGAGACCTTGAGCTCCTCGATGAGCCAGCGGTACGCCTCGAGCGCGGGCTCCACGCGCTGCGCGGCGCGGTTGGCCTCTACGCGGGCTTTATAGCGCTCCCAAAGTGCGATGATCGACTCGGTGTGCTTGGCATCGCGTGCCGGATCGTCCGGGTACTTCGCGATACGCCGCTGCAAAGCCCGCAGATACCGCGGGAGGTGCGAGAGCTGGGTCCATGGCGTGGCCGAAAAGAATCCTGCATGAACCAGCGCATCGCGCTGCGAAGCGATGTCCCTAGCCAGACGCGAGAAGGATCGCGGCAGAGAGGCGATCTGCTGCGAAAGCTTCTGAAACTCCGTCGCGATGGTTCCGAGCATGCGAAAGGCGCCCTCGGCGACCGCTGGGAGGCGAGTGCGGGCCCGCTTGAGCTGCTCGGCATATGCACGTTCCGACCGCGGCAGCGGATCTTCGCCGATAAAGGCCCGGTCGCAGATCGCGTCGACAACATCGTCTAGAAGCCGATCGGTGGCGATCGCTGGTTTGAGCTGCAGCGCAGCGGTGACGAATCCGGGCGGGTCGCGCTCCCAGCGACGAAGCGCATCCTTGAGCTGAAGTCGGATCAGACGCACCAGCGCCGCTCGCGTGGCGGCCTCAGCCGCTGCCCGAGTGTCGTAAAGCAGGAGGGCGACGCTGTCTCCTTCATCGACCAGCGCTGGATAGCCGGTAACTTGCCGGCCGTCGCGGGCAAAGCTCAGCGACTCCGGGAGGTCGCCCAAGTCCCAGCTCCTGATGCCGCTTCGCTCGAAGGCGGGGCCGGCAGCAGCGAAGGAGAGCTGCGCTGCCTCGCCGAGCTGGGCGCGCAAGCGAGCAAGATCGCGGCCTTGGGCGAGCTCGTTACCCGCGGCATCGACGACACGTACGTTCATTTTCAGATGCGGCGGAGGATCGCTGGTGCTCCATGTTTTCTGAGGCAGAGTCTCGCCCAGGCGGCTTTCGCAAAACGCTCGCAGCGCCTCCGCGAAAGTCAGCGAGCGATACTTGGCCTCGCGATCGGCTGCTTGCAGGAAGCTGGTCACGACCTCCGGCACAGGCAGCAAACGGTTGCGCCAAGTCTTGGGCAGCGCTTTCAGGTACCACGCGGTTTTTTCGCGAACCATACCTGGCACTAGCCACGACAAGCGCGCCTCGTCGATCTGATTGAGCAGCGCAAGCGGCACGGTGAGGGTGAGCCCATCCAGAGGATGATCCGGCGCGAAGCGGTACTTGAGCTTGAGCCGCGTGCCCGCCATTTCCATGAACTCGGGGTACTGCTCCTCGGTGATGTTGACGGCCGCATGGCGCATCAGCGCTTCGCGGGTCATGAACAATCGTTTTGGATCCTTCGCCTCGGCCAATCGCCGCCAGCGTTCGAAGGTCGACGCAGAATGCACCTCGGGCGGCACGCGCTCAGCATAGAAAGCGACCATCGACTCCTCGTCGACCAGCACGTCCTGGCGGCGCGCCTTGTGCTCGAGTTGTGAGACCTCCGCGACCAGCTTGCGGTTGTGGCTCAAAAAGGGCGCACTCGAGTCAAGCTGATTGCCCACCAGCCCTTCGCGCAAGAACACTTCATGTGCCGCGAGTGGGTCGGCTGCCGCGTAGGAAATGCGACGGCGAGGGACTAGCGTGAGCCCGTAGAGCGAGACGCGCTCGGCGCCCACGACTTCGCCGCCGACCTTGTCCCAGTGTGGATCGAAGAACGAACGCTCGACTCGCTCACCGGCCACCGATTCGATCCATTCCGGTTCCACCTTAGCTGCGCAACGAGCGTAAAGCCGCGTCGTCTCGGTGAGCTCGGCGGCGAGCACCCATTTGGCCGCGGCGCGCTTGACGCCCGACGCGGGATGGAGGAAGAACTTGAGCCCGCGCGCGCCCAGGTAATGCTCGTCCTCTTCTGCTCGCAGGCCGATGTTAGACAGCAATCCGCCCAACAGTGCGCGATGAATCGCCGTGTAGCGCGCGTCGTCGACTTTTGCCGGGAGTTTCGTGCTCCACTTCCAACCCTGCTCCTCGAGCTGTTCGCAAAGCTGATGATGCACATCGCGCCACTCGGTGAGTCGAAGGTATGACACAAAATGAGCGCGGCATCGATCGACGAGCGCTCGATGCGAGAGTTTCTCGGCAACGGCGTCGTCGAAGAACTGCCACAGCGCGAGCAGGCTTAGGAAATCCGAGCGCTGATCGCGAAAGCGCAGATGTGCCTGGTCGGCGGCCTGACGCTGCTCCAGCGGGCGCTCCCGTGGATCGGGAACCGCGAGCGCGCTGGCGATGACCAGCATTTCGGCAAGACAATGCTCGTCCCTGCCGGCGAGAATCATGCGTCCAATGCGCGGATCGAGCGGGAGCTTGGCAAGCTCGCGCCCTAGCGAAGTCAGACGGCGCTGCGTGTCGACCGCGCCAAGTTCCTGCAGGAGCTGATAACCATCGGCAATCGTCCGCTGCCCCGGTGCTTCCAGAAAGGGAAACTCCTCGACGGCTCCTAGATCGAGTGCCGCCATGCGCAGGATCACCGCTGCGAGCGAGCTGCGCAGGATTTCCGGATCGGTGTAGGCGGGGCGCGATGCGAAATCGTCCTCGGCGTAGAGTCTAACGCACACGCCAGCGGATACGCGGCCGCAGCGGCCCGCGCGCTGCGTCGCCGCGGCTTGCGCGATCTTTTCGATCTGGAGCAGCGTCACCTTGTTGCGCAATGAATAGCGTCTGACCCTGGCAAGCCCGCTGTCGATCACGCGACGCACGCCGGGCACGGTTAGGGAGCTCTCCGCGACGTTAGTCGCGAGCACGATGCGCCGCCCGTTGCTTGGCGCGAACACCCGCTGCTGCTTCTCGACCGAGAGGCGCGCGAACAGCGGCAGAATTTCCACGCTGGATGCGTAAGGGCGACGCGCGAGTGCGCGGGTCAGGAGTTCGGCGATTTCTCGGATCTCCCGTTCGCCGGGAAGGAAGACAAGGATGTCGCCGGGCCCTTCGCGCCAGAGATCCTCAGTCGATGCGACGATCGCTTCTTCGAGCTTCTCCTCGTCGTCATCCTCGTTCTGTGCGAGAGGCCGGTAGCGGACCTCGACTGGATAGGTTCGTCCCGACACGTCGATCACCGGTGCGGGCTTGCCGCCATGCGCGAAATGCTGCGCGAAGCGCCCGGCATCGAGCGTTGCGGAAGTCACTACCACCTTCAGATCGCGCCGCTCGCGTTGCAGGCGCTTCAAATACCCGAGCAGAAAATCGATATTGAGGCTCCGTTCGTGCGCCTCGTCGACGATGATGGTGTCGTAGGCGGAGAGGCGGCGGTCGCTCAGTGTCTCGGCAAGCAGGATTCCATCGGTCATCAGCTTGATGTAGGCGTCGGGACGGGTCCGGTCTGTAAAGCGGACCTTGTAGCCGACGAACTCTCCAACCCTGGTGCCCAGCTCTTGAGCGATGCGAGAGGCGACACTTCGCGCCGCAATCCGGCGCGGCTGGGTATGACCGATCAGACCGCGCACGCCGCGTCCGATCTCGAGGCATATCTTGGGCAGCTGAGTGGTCTTGCCCGAGCCGGTCTCGCCGCAAACGATGATCACCGGATGAGTGCCAATGGCCTTGGCGATCTCGTCGTGACACTGCGCGACTGGAAGCTCCGGCGGATAGTCGATCCGTGGAACAGCGGCGGCACGCCTCAGCGCACGCTCTTTCGATGCAGCAACGGCACGCGTCACACGCTCGATCTCGGCCGGCGAAACACCCGCTCGCGCAAGCCGGGAGATGCGTCCCGACAGCGCTGCCCAATCGGTGGCCATGGCGGTGGCCAACTCGGCCTGTAGGCGTTCGGCGATCGACGCGTTCATGGGAGCAGCGGGGAGCCGCATTTTAGGCCTGTTCTCTTCGGGTTGCGTTTGTATCCATAGCGTTAACAGGCGCTAGCGCCGTCCATCACGCGCCGTTGCTGCCGGGTTATGATGTGTGTTCTAGCACTCCAAGGAGGAGACATCATGCTCCGCGTAATCACACTGGCGCTTTGCCTGACCGCGCTTGCAGCCGTCGCGGTCGACGCCAAGACCCTGCGCTGGGCCGGTCGTGGCGACATGCAGACCACCGACCCGCATTCGCAAAACGAAAATCTGACCAACAACATCAACTCGTTGGTCTACGACACGCTGGTTCAGCGCGACAAGGATTTGAAGCTCGAGCCGGCGCTGGCCGTGTCGTGGCAGCAGGTCAACCCGACGACGTGGAGCGTGAAGCTTCGCCCCGGAGTGAAATTCCACGACGGAACGCCGTTCACTGCCGACGACGTGGTGTTCAGCTTCGAGCGCGCGCGTTCCGAAACGTCGCAATTGCGCGTCTATGCCAACGCGTCCGGAATACCCAAGAAGATCGACGACTTGACGGTCGAGTTCACAACCAACGGTCCGAACCCGATCGAGCTCGAGCACTGGGCGACGATCTACATCATGAGCAAGGCGTGGTGCGAGAAGAACCGCGCTACCAAGCCGCAGAACTATACGCAAAAGGAGGACATGATCACGGCGCACCAGGCGAACGGCACTGGTGCGTACATGCTCAAGTCCCGTGAGCCCGACATAAAGACGGTGCTTGCGAAGAACCCCAACTGGTGGGGAATCAAGGAAGGCATGTTCACCGGCAACGCCGACGAGGTGATCTACCTGCCGATTGTCAACGACGGCACGCGGCTCGCTGCATTGGTTTCCGGCGAGGTCGACCTGGTCAACGATCCGCCGCCGCAGGACGTGCCTCGCTTGAAACAGGACCCCAACATCAAGGTGCTCGAGGGAACCGAGAATCGCATCGTGTTCATCGGCATGGACCAGGGTCGCGACGAGCTTCTGTATTCGAGTGTGAAGGGCAAGAACCCGTTCAAGGACAAGCGGGTGCGGCAGGCGCTGTATCAGGCGATCGACATCGAGGCGCTCAAGAGCTCGATCATGCGCGGTCTGTCGGCGCCCTCCGGAGCGATGCTGCCGTCGCCGGCGCAATCGACCCCCGAGCTGGAGAAGCGTCTTCCCTACGATAAGGCCAAGGCGAAGCAGCTGCTCACCGAAGCGGGATATCCCAACGGCTTCGACGTAACACTCGACTGTCCGAACAACCGTTACGTCAACGACGAGAAGATCTGCCAGGCGCTTGCCGCGATGTGGGCTCAGATCGGCGTTACGGTGAAAGTGAACGCCATGCCGCGCGCCAACTACTTCCCCAAGCTCGAAAAGACCGACACGAGCATGTACATGCTGGGCTGGGGCGGCGGCTCGACGGACGGCGTCTTCATACTGCAGCCGGTGTTGTCGACTTACAACGGCAAGGGCGACGGCGACTACAACTACGGCCGCTATTCGAACCCGAAGCTCGACGAGCTCACGGCCAAGGTGAAAGTCGACATGCTTCCCGAGCAGCGAGTGAAGGAGATCCGGGAAGCGCTGGCGACGCAAAAGGAGGAGATCAACCACATCCCGCTGCACCGGCAGGTGATTCCGTGGGCGACGCGCAGCAACGTGAGCGCCCCGCATCGCGCCGACAACCAGGTGATTCCCTACCGTGTTTCAGTGCAGGATGGGAACGTCAAGCCGTAGCAGCGGAAGGCCTCGTCGCCCCTGCGCGGTCTCCTCGGAGGTTCCTAGGCCGTAGGAAGCGGCTGAGCCGGCGCGGCGTGCGCCGGCTCAGCCGATCGCACCAGGTAGCGGACCATGAACCACGACACCAGGAGCGTCACGACGATCTGCAACACGGCGTAAGTTGCGCCGCCGCGCGTCTGCTGCAAGACCGCCTGGACGACCAGAGCAACGACGGCTTGCGCCGCCACAAAACCGGGAACCAGGCGAAAGTCGAAACGCATCAGCGTGGCGAAGAGCAGTGTGTAGAGAACGCCGCCGGCAATTCCAGCGACGGCAACCCCTGTCCAGTCTTCCGCAGCAAGCGCCGCCTGGGCAGCAGAGGCGAGCGCCAGCAGCAGGAAAGCCGCGACGCGATGGCGGTGCCAGCCTTGAGTCAGGCGATCGATCCAATATAAAACGATTACCGTCACCGCCGCGGTCGTGATCGTGGCGCCGATGGGAGCGGCAAGCGCCGCCAGCCATGGTACCCATGCGACCTCGGCACCGGAGCGTGGCCAATGCGGAAGAGTCTGCGGCGCGCCCGCCGAGGCCAGCGTCTTGACGCCTGCGACGAACAGGCCCGCGGCGGCGCCGCGCAACCAGAGCGTGGTAGCGTCGATCGGCGACGAAGCATGCGAACGCGCCGCCCACGATGCGACGCCGGCGAGCAACGCGGTGAGCAGCGTCACCAGAATCACCGAGAAGCCGGCACCGGCCGCCCATAGCAGAACCTGCCATGCGTAAGGCTCGGTTGTGTTGAGCGTCATCGCAATGACGGGCCACTGGTTCGCTCCGCCGATCACCGAAGTCGCTGCCACGATACCGACGGCAAGCCAGAAAGCACGACGATCGAATCGGCCGCGACTCCAGGCGATGATCGCGGCAATCAAAGCGGCAATCGCAACGATGACCAGCGCGAGCGCCACCGACATCCTGACAATGTTCAGACGCGCCGCGCGCTCGCGCTCGGCCCGCTGCCAATCCTCGGGTATGAATATGTAGCGGCCGGAGGCGATGATCTCGTCGCCAGCGATCGCGATCCGCACGCGTGCCTCGCCGCCCTTGCCGACATCCACACGAGGATCGGCGTAGGTGAATTGCCAGTCGGAGCGCGCCGGCCGCTGTTCCTCTTCCGCCGACACCTCGCGCAGCGCAGATGGGTCGAGTCCGAAGCGCTGCTGGATCTCGCGTTGCGCGAGCGCTCGCGCTTCGTCTCGAGTCAGACGGGCGCCGGGCCGCTTCTCGGGCAGGCGATGCTGCACTTGGCGTATCTTGCCTTCGCCGTCGATGGTGACACGCCATTCTTCTGCGCGATCGGCGACATTGCCTTCGTCGAATCGGGCGTAGCGCACTTCCCACAGCGGAGGTGCAAGCCAGTTGCCCATCAATCGCTTGTACGCTTCGCGTCCCGCTTCACGCCACACGAATTTGTTCCACGCCCACGACGCACCGTCGGATTCCTGCGGCGCAAGGCGCGTAGACGACATCCGCGTCCAGTCGAGGCCGAGCGTCACGCCGCGACTTTTGAGCGCCGCATCGGCTGCAGCCTCGGCCTCGCCTCGACTCAAGCCCTGCGGCAAGGCGTCGCTGCGATAGTCGCCGGCCAGCACGACGGCGGCGAGTCCGAGCACCGCCAGCAAGGGAAGACCGCGCTGGACCCGAGCAGTCCAGGCACCCGCCGCGGCACGCAGGCCGGCAACAGCTTCCGCCGCTTGAGCTGCGCTGGGCTCCCATCCGCCGTTGCGCATGCTTGCGCCCAGCACGAACCACGCGCCGGCGCGGACACGGCGCAGCAGCACCACGGCCAGGGGCACAAAGCAGGCGACGATCACCAAAGCCTGATTCGCTTGGGCAAGAGAACCCTCGACCAGGAATACAGGGATCGACATCAGAATCAGATCGAAAACCGCGTGCAGAATCACCGTCGGCAGCAGGCCGAATCGAAGGAAGATGAGCCCCCAGATAAAGGCCGGGCCGATCAATTCGACCAGGCGCGAATACGCGGGGAAACCCGGGTAGTTGGCGTGCGCGGCGCCGAAGACGACTGCCTGCAGTACAAGCGCAAGAGCGATAGCGAGCCGCCGATGACCCAATCGTTCGCCGATCAGCGCTGCGAGAGACAACGGCACCGCCCGGAACAAACACTCTTCCATGAAGCCCGCCTGCAGAGCCATGCCGATCGGAGCTAGTGCCGGAAGTGCGCTTCCCAGAATGTTGGGATCGGACAGCGACTCGGACGGCTGCCACCATCCGAAGTAGCGGTTGGTAACAAAATAGAATCCGGCGATGAAAGCCAGCTCGATGGGCACGAACAGATAGCCGCCGACTGTTCGTCCCAGCACTGATAAAGTTGGTGCCGCGGCGGGCGACCACAGGTGCCAAAGCTGGGGGTGATCCGGGAATGCACGACGTGAAAGGCTCTCCGCCGCCATGAACACTAGCGCAAGCAGCAACGAGCTACCGACGAAGACGACCAGGGCAAGGCCGATCTGCTGTCCCCAGAATACCCAGGCAGATTGCGCCGTGTCGAAGGTGTACCAGGCCTGCGGTGCATTCGCCAGCACCGCCGCCGCATTGAGGCCGGCGACTACGGCACCGGCGGCGAGCGCGGGTCGCCAGAGGAGTGAGCGCCGCCGCAGCAGCCACAACGTGCCCAATATGCAGCCGCCCAAGCCGTAGAGCAGTCCCGCGACGAGTCCGGCGACGCGGGCGATCGCATTGTTGGCGGCGCGCATTTCGGCGAAGCGACGCTCGAAGGCTTCCGGCACGAAGACAAAGTGGATGAGCCCGCTGAACTGATCGCCCGCGACCGATAGACGCAGCCGATAGCGCCCGTCGCCGAGGTTTTCCTGCATTCTCTCGTAAACGAACTGATGATCGACACGGCCATTGGGGCGTTGGACCTGCGATTGCTCGAGAAGCCTGTAGGGAGCCAGGTCGACACCCCAGTCCTCGTGGGCGCGCTGCTCGGCGATCGAGCGTGCCGCCGAGGCGTCGAGAGCAGGACCGGGCGCGCTCTCGGGAAATACGCGAACGAATCCATACGGCGTTCCGTCGGGCTTGAAGCGAATGTGCGCCTCCGCCGTCTCGCGCGGCTTGAACAGCCGTGTCTCCCACCAGTATGGCGAATACAGTTCGCCGCGCAGCATCTCGGTGAACTTCGGCCTCCCGCCAGCCTCGAGCTCGACGAAGTTCTGCGTTTCTCCGTCGTGAGTGAAGATCGCCGCTGAGCGCGCGTCGGAAGCTGCAAGGTTGAGCTTTTGCGCGAGCGCCGCAGCGCTGGACAGCGCTTCCGCGCGCGTCATCTTCACATCCAGGTGAATGAGCGGCAGCGCCTCGGGAAACAGGCGCCATGCGAGCACGGCTGAGCCCGCTGAGATCAGCGCAAAAGCAATCCAGAACGCTGCTCTGCGGGTAATGGTCATTGCCATCGTGCGAAGTTCAGCATTGGATGCGCTGCGGTTTGTTTAATTCCTCGGCACCGAAAAAACAAACCCCGGCGCCGAAGCGCCGGGGTTGTCGATTAATAAAGCCGTCTGTCGTGCTTTACGCGCGGTTGCGGCGATACATCCAAGCGCCGGCGCCGAGCAGCAGCACTGCCAGGGCGATCAGCATCGCGGGATCAAGAGTCGGGATGTCGAGGAAGACCGCAGGGCCGTTGTTGATCGCAAACTCGCCAACCGCGAAACCCGTTGGATCAGCCGTCGTCACTTTAACCGTATTCAGTGTCTCGTTCGCTGTTGTGTAGAAGGCGTAACCGTTGGCGCCGCCCTGTCCGTTGACTGTCACCGAAATGGGTGCACCGACAGAGGGCGTGACAGTGATATTGAAGTTCTGAAACTGTTGCGGCTCGGCATAGAGGTAGAAGGCATGGCTCCCCGCCGGCAGCGTGAGAGTCGCAGTCGTCCCCGTGTACACAAAGACTGCGCCCGTATAGCCATTACTCCACGTTGCCCAGCCTGCGCCGATCGTCTGTTTGGTCGCGTTCGGCGAGGTTCCCACAGATGTCCCGCCCGCGAAACCTGGAATGCTAGCTACCGAAGTGCCGTTGGCAGGTTGTGCGGTCTGATCGAACTTGTTCATGAAATACGGCCCAACCGAAACCGGAGGCACCGCGGTTCCGAGATCCTTGCTGACGACGGATGCGCTGGCGACGCCAGCGAACATCGACAGCACTACTGCCCCCAACAGCATTGCATTACGCTTCATGAGAACTCCCCTTCGTTGGTCAAGCGTCGTATTGGTAGTTGGCCCAGGACTGGCGCCTTCTCCGCCTGCATTTACTTTCTGCAAGCGTACACGCAACCTTGTAAAGCGTACAACAACGCTACGGCCATTTACGGACTTTATATGCCGAGGAATGTCGCGGAAATACAACGATCGTATGGCAAAGGCCCGCAGAACGGCAAACCAAGCCGCGCTTCCTTGCGAAGCGGAAAAATAACCCCGGCGGCCTTCGCCGGGGTTTCGAATGACGTCGGACTCTATTAGCTGCGGCGGCGACGGAACATCCAAGTGCCTGCGCCAAGTAGCAACGCGGCCAAGGCGACGAGCATCGCTGGGCTCAGCGTCGGTATTTGCACGATTGTCAGCAGCAACGGATCCTTCGACGCGATTACTGGCCCGCCGGTTGGCGCCGCAGACGACGTTGCGTCGTTGATCAGCAAGCCAACTCCAGCCGCCAGTTGACCAATGGGTCCGCTCCAATTCAGAGTGAACGTCAGAGTCGAAGTAGATCCGACCGCCACGCTCTTACACTGCGCGGTCTTGTGAACGCCATCATCCCAGATGTTTGCGCACACCACGTCCTGTCCGCCGCCATCATCGGTCGTTCCAGTCACGGCGATGGATGCAACCACCTGATTGGCCAGATTGGACGGATCCTGCGTCGCCGAAATAATGGTCAGTGGGCCCGCGACTGTTGCGCTCGGAACAACGACTTGACTTGAGTTCGGTACTGCTGACGCGGTGCCAGCGAACAACAGTGCCATGGTTGCTATCGCAAGCGCTTCACGTTTCATTTTGGACTCCCCTTCGCTGGAATGGCGTCGTAGCGACGACCGTCAAATATCCCTCAGAACCAACCCAAAATTCCGAATGTAGCTTACACCAAGCTTGCTTGCGATCATAGGTTTGATGACGATCGATCAATTCGCTGGCAATCATCCATGTCTCGGAAATGCAACGGTTTTTATGCTCGCTCTGTCGGTGTTTGGCGACACCAAACACGCATTCTTCAACGGAGGAAAGACGCGTAGCAGCGCCATTTGTCGGTGTTTGGCGACAGTTTTGGACTAAACCGCCTTGACCAATTCCTCGACCACCTTCTTGGCGTCGCCAAACACCATCATGGTCTTGTCCATGTAGAACAATGGGTTGTCGAGACCGGCGTAACCGGAAGCCATCGATCTCTTGTTGACCAGCACCGTTTTCGCCTTGTGGGCTTCAATGATGGGCATGCCGTAAATCGGGCTCCCCTTTTGCTCGGCTAGGGGATTCACCACATCATTGGCGCCAAGAATCAATGCCACGTCGGCCTGAGCGAATTCGCTGTTGATATCTTCCATTTCGAATACTTGATCATAGGGAACTTCGGCTTCGGCAAGCAGCACGTTCATGTGCCCCGGCATGCGTCCAGCGACGGGATGAATGGCGTACTTGACCGTGACGCCCTTCTCGGCAAGCTTCGCTGCCAATTCTTTCACCGCATGCTGCGCACGAGCGACCGCGAGGCCGTAGCCCGGAACGATGATTACGGAGTCGGCATTCGCCAGCAGGAAGGCCGCGTCGTCCGGGCTGCCGCTCTTGACCGTTTTCTGCTGAGCCGCCGCGGCGTCGGCCACCTCGCCGCCGAATCCACCGAGAATCACGCTGAAGAACGAACGGTTCATCGCGCGACACATGATGTAGGAAAGGATCGCGCCTGAAGAACCCACCAGCGAACCAGCGATGATCAGCATCGGGTTGTCGAGCGAGAAGCCGATGCCGGCCGCCGCCCATCCTGAATAGCTGTTGAGCATCGAGATGACCACCGGCATGTCGGCGCCGCCGATGGGAATGATCAGCAGAAAACCGAGCAGGAATGCAAGCGCGCTCATGATGATGAACGGCGTCCATTGCACCTCTGGGGGCGACAGGAAAAACCAGATGCCGCAGCCGATCATCGCGATGCCGATCAAGAGGTTGAGCCAGTGCTGGCCGGCGAATATGACGGGAGCGCTGCGGATCTTCCCCGACAACTTGCCGAAGGCGATTACCGAACCGGAGAAGGTGATCGCGCCGATGAAGGTGCCGATAAACAGCTCGAGCTTGTGCCCGGGAGTGATCGGCACGTCGAGTCCCATCGCCGCCGGATTGTTGACCGCTGCGACCGCGATGAACACAGCGGCGAGGCCTACCAGCGAGTGCATGGCCGCGACCAGCTCGGGCATCTGCGTCATCTGCACCCGGCGCGCGACGAGTGCGCCGATGCTGCCGCCGATCGCCATCGCGACGATGATCGGCAGCACGTTCTTGGTCTGCGAGTAGACCAACGCGAGCGTGACCAGCAGCGCGATAGTCATGCCGATCATGCCGTAGAGATTGCCGCGGCGTGCGGTGTGCGGTCCGGACAAACCGCGCAGCGCGAGAATGAAGCTCACCGCGGCGACCAGATACCAGAGGGCGAGTTGATTGGCGCTCATATTGGTCGCTCTTTACTTCGCTTCCTTGGCGGCGGCCTTCGACTCCTTCTTTTTGAACATCTCAAGCATGCGCTGAGTAACAAGGAAGCCGCCGAAGGTGTTGATCGACACCAGCATCACGGCGATCACGCCGAGCCAGCCGCCCCAATCGAGCGTCGCGGCACCGGCGGCGAGCATGGCGCCGACCATGATGATGCTCGAGATAGCGTTGGTCACGCTCATCAGCGGCGTGTGCAGCGCCGGGGTGACGTTCCATACGACCTGGAACCCGACAAAGATCGCCAAAACGAACACGATCAGATTGACGACGATCGGATCAACGCCTGCAGTCATGGTCTGCTCCTTGGAATCGCAATCACGGGCACGACGCGCAAGGCGTCAGCTTGCGCCGACGACTTGTCCGTTTTCACAAATGAGTGTCGCCTTGATGATTTCGTCGTCCTTGGGCACGCTGAACTCGCCGGTCTTGGCGTTGAGCGAGAGCGCAAGGAAGTTGAGCACGTTGCGCGCGTATAGCGCGCTCGCATCCGCTGGCACGCGTCCCGGCAGATTGGCCAATCCGACGATCTTGACGCCGTTCTTCACAACGATTTTGTCGAGCTCCGATCCTTCGACATTGCCGCCCTGCTCCACCGCGAGATCGACAATGACCGATCCTGGTTTCATGGCGGCAACGGTGTCCGCCTTGATCAGCTTCGGTGCGGGACGTCCGGGTATGAGTGCCGTGGTAATCAGGATGTCGACCACTTTGCAGCGCTCGGCGATGATCCCTGCTTGTCGCGCCATCCATTCGGGCGGCATCGGGCGCGCATAACCGCCTACGCCCTCGGCGATCTTGCGCTGCTCGTCGTTGGCATACGGGACGTCGACCCACTTGGCGCCCAGAGACTCGACCTGGTCCTTCACCGACGGGCGCACATCGGAGGCTTCGATGACCGCTCCCAGCCGCTTGGCGGTGGCGATCGCCTGCAGACCAGCGACGCCGACGCCCAAAATCAAGACCCGCGCCGCTTTCACCGTTCCTGCTGCGGTCATGAGCATGGGCATGAACCTGCCGTACTGGTTGGCGGCGACCATGACTGCCTTGTACCCGGCGATGTTGGCCTGTGATGACAGCACGTCCATGGTCTGGGCGCGTGTGATTCTCGGCAGACGTTCCAACGCGTAGCCCGATACTCCGGTTCCTGCGTAGGAGCGCACTGCTTCTGTGTCGAACGGATTGAGCAGACCGATCAGCAGGCCTCCGCGCTTGAGCTGGGCGAGCTCTTCTCCCGCCGGACCGCGCACCTTGAGCACGATATCGGCACCGAGCGCTTCCGCGGCGTTGCTGATGCGGGCACCGGCGGTCTGGAAGTCAGCGTCGGGAATGCTCGATCCCTGTCCTGCGCCGGCCTCGATGACGATCGAATGCTTGCCGCTCGCTGCGAGCTTCTTGACGGTCTCAGGCGTCGCGGCGACCCGCGTCTCGCCTCCGCGGGTCTCGCGGGGAATGCCGATGATCATTGGCGGAAACTCCCTTTGCGGCCGGTCTTTTTTTGATCGGCCGCTATATTACATCGTTATGTCGTTCATCCGATGGCTTGCGCGATTGCTTTCCCAAGTTCCGCCGTCGTCGCCTTACCGCCGAGATCGGGTGTCCGCGGCGCTTTCGGCTCGGCCAGTACGGTTTCGACGGCCCGCACTACTGCTGCAGCGGCCTGCGTATGGCCGAGGTGCTCGAGCATGAGCGCGCTCGACCAGATCTGGCCGATCGGATTGGCGATCCCCTTCCCGGCAATGTCCGGCGCCGACCCGTGTACGGGTTCGAAGGTTGATGGAAAGGCGCGCTCGGGGTTGATGTTCGCGGAAGGAGCAATGCCGATCGTCCCGCAGACAGCAGGTCCCAGGTCGGACAGAATGTCGCCAAAGAGATTGGATCCGACCACGACGTCGAAGCGCTCCGGGCGCTGGACGAAATGCGCACTCAAGATGTCGATGTGGTATTGATCGCTGCGAATCGACGGGTAGCGCTCAGCCATCGCGCGAAATCGCTCGTCCCAGTAAGGCATGGTGATGGAAATGCCGTTCGACTTGGTCGCCGATGTGACGTGCTTCGCCGGCCGGGTCGACGCCAGCTCGAACGCGAACTTGAGGATGCGATCGACGCCCTTGCGCGTGAAGATCGCCTCCTGAAACACGGTCTCGCGCTCGGTGTCTTCGAAAATGCGGCCGCCGACCGATGAATACTCGCCCTCGGTGTTCTCGCGCACGACGACGAAATCGATGTCCCCGGGCTTGCGATGAGCGAGCGGCGACGGGATTCCTGGCATCAGCCTGCACGGACGCAAGTTCACGTACTGATCGAAGCGGCGCCGCCACTGGATGAGCGAGCCCCAGAGCGAAACATGATCGGGGACCGTTGCCGGCCAGCCGACCGCGCCGAAGAAAATAGCGTCGTGTTTGTGAATGCGCTCGAACCAATCCTCAGGCATCATCCGCCCGTGCTTGGCGTAGTAATCGCAGCTCCATGGGAGTTCGTCCCATTGAAACGCGATGCCGAACTTGCGGGCGGCGGCCTCCAGCGCGCGAAGACCTTCGGGAACGACCTCCTTGCCGATGCCGTCACCGGGAATGACGGCGATGCGGTGTACTGCAGTCATGCAGCAAGCTCCGGCTCTCGATCCGGCATAGTGTAACGTAACGCCCTCGCGAAAAGCTGACCTCGGACAAGCCGTAGGCTCGAATATGGATGCGCCGATTGTCTGGCGATGGCGCCGCTTCAGTGAACTTTCTCCCGGCGAGCTTTACGCCGTACTCGCGGCTCGCTCGGAAATATTCGTGGTCGAACAGCAGTGCCACTTTCTCGATGCCGACGGCTTCGATCAATATGCCTGGCATCTGCTCGGGTGGTCGGGAGAGCCGCGCATGCTCGCGGCCTATCTGCGATTGATCGATCCGGGCCACAAATTCACCGAACCGTCGATCGGCCGCGTGCTGACCACCGCGACTTTTAGGAACTGTGGTCTCGGGCGCGCGGCGATGCACGAAGGAATGCGTCACGCCAGGGCGTGCTATCCCGGGTGTGCGGTACGAATCTCAGCCCAGGCTCGACTTGAACGCTTCTACGTCGAGCTGGGCTTTCATTCAGTCTCCGAGCCCTATCAGGAGGACGGTATTGCTCATATCGATATGCTTAAGCCCGCCGGTGATTGAGCCTTCCGTCCGCCTGTTTGCGGCCGGCGACGAGCTGATCTAGGATGCCGCTGGAAGCTTATGTCCTGTAGCTTGAGGACTGCATCCGACGACCCCGAGCGTGAAGCAAACCTTTCTCGACTTCGAGCAGCCCATCGCCGATCTGCAGTCCAAGATCGACGAGTTGCGGTACGTTCACGAAGACTCAGCGGTCGACATCTCTGATGAGATCAACCGGCTGGCCAAGAAGAGCCAGCAGCTCACCAAGGAAATCTACGGCAAGCTCAGCGCATGGCAGATCGCGCAGGTGGCGCGCCATCCGCAACGCCCGTACACCCTCGACTACATCGGGGGCATGTTCACGGACTTCCACGAGCTGCACGGCGACCGCAGCTACGCCGACGACCCCGCGATCGTCGGCGGCCTCGCCCGCTTCAACGGCGCGCCGTGCGTAGTCATCGGTCATCAGAAGGGGCGCGACACCAAGGAGAAGATCTATCGCAATTTCGGCATGCCCAGACCGGAGGGCTATCGCAAGGCGCTGCGACTGATGAAGCTGGCAGAGAAGTTCTCGCTGCCCCTGTTCACTTTCGTCGATACGCCCGGCGCGTTCCCCGGCATCGGTGCGGAGGAGCGAGGTCAGTCGGAGGCGATCGGGCGCAATCTCTACGAAATGGCGGGGTTGCGAATTCCGATCATTGTCACCATCGTCGGCGAAGGCGGATCGGGAGGAGCGCTGGCGATCGCCATCGGCGACGTCACTCTGATGCTGCAGTACGCAACCTACTCGGTGATCTCGCCCGAGGGCTGTGCATCTATTCTGTGGAAATCGGCGTCGCACGCGGAGGAAGCCGCAGAGACTCTGGGCATCACAGCGCCGCGCTTGAAAACGCTCGGTCTGATCGACAAGGTGATTAATGAGCCCCTCGGCGGGGCGCATCGAGATCATGCGGCGATGATGGTGGCGCTTAAGAAGACGCTCACCGACGCGCTGCGCCAGGCAAAGGAGCGGCCGCTCGAAGCGCTGCTGGAAGCGCGCGAGGATAAGCTGCTCGGCTATGGCAAATACAAGGAACTCTCCACCGGCTGATGACGCCGCGGAGGCTCGAGTCGCTGCCTCCGTTGCAAGCGCCGTTCGCGAATTCGTATCTCCCGGCTCTCGCGTGTCCGTCGCTCTCTCCGGCGGGATCGATTCGATGGTCCTGCTCGACGCGCTGTGCGCGCTCGCCGCTGCGTATCCATTCGAGCTCGGTGCGGTCCACGTCAATCACGGGCTTTCGCCGCACGCCGAAGAGTGGACGACCCTCTGTGCCGAACAGTGCGCGGCGCGCGCAGTTCCTCTGCTGGTTCACCGCCTGACGCTCCGGCGCAACGCGGCGAGTCTCGAAGCAAGAGCGCGCGCGGAGCGCTACGTTAGGCTCGCTGCCTCGGGTGCCGACGTCATCGCGCTGGCGCACCACGCCGACGACCAGGCCGAGACGGTGCTGCTGCAGCTGCTCAGAGGCGCCGGCGCGCGAGGATTGTCGGCGATGCCGCGCTTTCGACCGGGAAAACCTGCGCTGCTTCGTCCTCTGCTCGATTGCACTCGATCGATGCTCTGCTCGTATGCAAAGTCAAGGAACCTCGAGTGGATCGAGGATGAGAGCAATAGCCAGACGCGTCACAAGCGCAATCTTCTGCGCCATCAAGTGGTGCCGTTGCTCGCCACGCATTTTCCGGGCTACCCTGCAACACTCGCGCGCGCCGCAGAGCTGCAGGCGGAAGCCGTCGGCCTGATGGATGCGCTTGCAGCGCACGACGCGGGCGCGTCCACCGGATCCACGCTCGTGCTCGCGCAGCTCAGGCCGCTGTCGCCGCCGCGCGCCCGCAATCTGCTCCGCTGGTTCGTTCAACGCCAGGGGTTGCGGCCGCCGTCGCAGGCGCGCCTCGCAGAAATGCTGCGGCAGCTCGACCAAGCCGCAGCCGACGCGCGCATTCGCCTCGAGCACGATGGTGCGGTTATCGGATGCCACCGAGGGCTGATCGCCGTTCACGCTGCGGCTCAGGGCGCGTTTTCGCTGGTCTGGCACGGCGAGGCCGACGTCGCCTTGCCCGCGGGCGTGCTGCACTTCCGCTCTACGCAGGGCGACGGCGTGTCGGCAGAGAGGCTGGCGCGAGCAAAAGTTACACTTCGCTCGCGCGTAGGCGGCGAGAGGATCCAGATCGCCGCCAACCGCCCGCGCCGGGCATTGAAGCGCCTGCTGCAGGAGGCGCGCATGCCACCCTGGCAGCGGGAGGCACTTCCTCTGCTGTGGTGCGACGATGAGCTGGTGGCCGTTCCCGGGATCGGAATAGCGCCCGCCTTTCAAGCCGCTCCCGGGGAAGCGGCATGGACGGTGGCTTGGCAACCACGCGATTCAGCACCCAAGCGCGATCAGGTAGATTGACAACGCTCAAGAACCCAAGGCTAAATGCCCGGATAATTCCAAGACGCTACGCTTCACCCTTTACTCGGAGGATTCGATGAGACTACGTACCGCTGTCGCGCTGATCGCGGCCGTGCTGATGATGCTCGGCGCAAACGCAGTCGCGCAACAACCGATCGTCATCAAGTTCAGCCACGTCGTCGCCCTGGATACGCCCAAAGGAAAGGCGGCCGAATACTTCAAGAAACTCGCCGAGGAACGAACCAAGGGGCGGGTTAAAGTCGAGGTCTATCCGAACAGCACCCTGTACAAGGATGGCGAGGAGATGGAAGCCTTGCAGCTCGGCTCGGTGCAGATGCTTGCGCCGTCGGTCGCAAAGTTCGGTCCGCTGGGGGTTCGCGAATTCGAGGTCTTCGACCTGCCATACATCTTCGACAACTTCGACGAGCTCCACAAAGTGACGGGCGGGCCCGTCGGCAAGAAGCTCTTTGGGAAGCTCGAGACCAAAGGCATTGTCGGGCTCGCGTTCTGGGACAATGGTTTCAAGGACATGAGCGCCAACAAGCCGATCAAGGTTCCCGCCGACTATAAGGGAATGAAGATGCGTATCCAGTCGTCCAAGGTTCTCGGCGACCAGATGAAGGCGCTCGGCGCAATCCCGCAGGTAATGGCATTCTCGGAGGTGTACCAGGCGCTGCAGACCGGTGTGGTCGACGGTACCGAGAACCCGCCCTCGAACTTCTATACGCAGAAGATGAATGAAGTTCAGAAGTACCTCGCCATGACCGACCACGGCGTCATCGAATACGCAGTGATCGCCAACAAAAAGTTCTGGGACGGGCTTCCCGCGGACATCCGCACAACACTCGAAGGCGCGATGAAGGATGCCACCAAGTACGCCAACGACATCGCCAAGAAGGAAAACGACGATGCGTTGGACGCGGTACGGAAGGCCGGCAAGACGCAGATTCTGACGTTGACGGCAGATGAAAAGAACCAGATGAAGAAGGCCCTCATTCCAGTTCACAAGGACAACGAGGGGCGCATCGGCAAGGAGATTATTGCCGAGGTTTACAACGAGACCGGCTTCAAACCCTAGGCTCGAACTGCTGCGTCGTCTGCCTCGCTGATCTGCAACGTCTCTGCCAGGCGTGAGAACCAGGCGAAACGGGCAAGACAGCACGCGATCGAGAACGCCACTGCGGCCGTGTTAGGCGCAGTGGCGTTTTAGTTTTCTGACTAACACGCTCCACGCGACACGGGAGGAACACCATGTTGAAGCTGCTCGACCACCTGGAGGAATGGCTGATCGCGTTCCTGATGGGCGCAGCCACGCTGCTCATCTTCGTCGCCGTGGTGCATCGGTATGCTGCCGGCACTCCCATCCCCGTTGTGCAGGACTGGCTGCTCAAGATCGATCTGTCGTGGGCGCAGGAGCTTTGCATCTATATGTTCGTGTGGATGGCCAAGTTCGGCGCGGCGTACGGCGTGCGCACCGGCATCCACGTCGGCGTCGACGTTCTGATCAACCAGCTGCCGCCGAAATGGCGCAAAGCCTACGTGCTGGTTGGGCTTCTTTGCGGTGCCCTGTTCACCGCCATCATCGCCTCGTTCGGGGCGTACTTCACTTGGGGGATGGCGCATACCGACCAGACATCTCCCGACCTCGAGATTCCGAAGTGGATCGTCTATCTCTGCATTCCGCTCGGATCCGGCCTGATGTGCTTCCGCTTCCTACAGGTCGCAGTGACGTTCGCGCGCACCGGACAGCTGCCCAAGCACGACGAGGGTCATGTTGAAGGCGTGGACGCGGGCGCCGACGGTGCCCTGCGTCCTGAGGGAGCGACCGGGGCGCGGCCATGAGTCCGACGCTGCGCTTCTTCGCCCTTCTTCCCATCGGCCTGATTGTCATCCCGTTCGCCGCCGTTGCGGTCGGCCATGCGCCGCCGAGCTGGCTGGTGCTTTTCTGCGTGCTCGTGGGATTGATGCTCTTCGGCACGCCGATATCCATCGCTCTGGGGCTCACCGTGCTGACGTTCGTCTTCACCATGACCCACGTGCCGATCGAATCGGTCGCGCTCAAGCTCTTCACCGGCATCGAGCGTTTCGAGATCATGGCGATCCCGTTCTTTATCCTCGCGGGTAGATTCCTCACCTACGGCGGCGTCGCGCGACGCATGATCAATTTCGCCGCCTCCATGGTCGGGCACTGGCACGGCGGGCTCGCGCTTGCCGGCATCGTCGCCTGCGCGATGTTTGCGCTGGTGTGCGGTTCGAGCGTCGCGACGGTTGTGGCGATCGGCTCGATCGTGCTGCCGGAGATGGTAAGGCGGGGCATCCCTATGGAATTCGGCGCCGGCGTCATCACCGTCGCCGGATCGCTTGGAATTCTCATGCTTCCGTCGATTCCGAAGGTCATCTATGCCATTGCCACCAACACTTCCATCGGCGCGCTGTTCGTGGCGGGGCTGCTGCCGGGGATCATGCTGACCGTGATGCTCTGCCTAGTCACATGGTATCTGGCCAAGAAGCGGAACTACGCGCGGATGCCGAGGGAAACGTGGGGCGCTCGCTGGAGGTACTTCCGCGACAGCATATGGGGCTTGATGCTGGTGGTCATCATCATCGGCGGGATCTATTCGGGAATCTTCACCGCCACCGAAGCGGCTGCCATGGCGGCGATCTATTCGTTTTTCGTTTCGGTATTCGTCTACAAGGCGCTGCCGATTCGCGACGTGCCCAAGGTGCTCCTCGACTCGGCGAACATGAGCGCGATGCTGCTCTACATCGTCACTAACGCCGCGCTCTTCTCATTCATTCTCACCGACGAGAACATTCCGCACGCGCTTGCCGACTGGATCTTGTCCAAGGACTTAGGCTGGGTCGGATTTCTGCTGTTCGCGAATCTGCTGCTTTTGGTCGCCGGCAACTTCATGGACCCATCGTCGATCATTCTCATCATGTCGCCGATTCTGTATCCCGCCGCCATCGCCCTGGGTATCAACCCGGTTCACCTCGGAATATTGATCGATGTGAACATGGAAGTGGGTTTGTGCCATCCGCCGGTGGGATTGAACCTTTACGTCGCGTCGGGAATTTCGCGTCTGGGGATCACCCAATTGACCAAAGCGGTTATCCCATGGCTCATCACCATGTTGTTCTTCCTGGTCATCGTTACCTATTGGCCCGGGCTCTCGCTAGCGCTGCCCAGGGCTCTGGGGATGTTGTAAAGGTCTCGGGTCCTAAGACTCTTGCGCTTCGGCTTACCCGGCGCAGCCGCGCTAGCCGCGCCGGGTCACTGCAGTCGCACCGGCGCTCCGATCGTGGCAACGGCGGCCGCCTCCCGGTCGAGAAAACGAACGTCCCAGCCAGCGCGACTGGGCTTGAACAATCGTGTTATAATTTTGAATTTTCTAGCAATTATCCCGTTAGCCAGGCGGAGCCCAAAGCATGGCAGTCGAACGCACACTGTCGATCATCAAACCCGATGCCGTCGCCAAGAATGTCATCGGCGAGATCTACGCGCGCTTCGAGCGTGCCGGGCTCAAAATCGTCGCGGCCAAGATGACCTGGCTCGCCCGTCCGGACGCCGAAGGCTTCTATGCCGTTCACCGCGAACGGCCGTTTTTCAAAGGCCTGGTCGACTTCATGACTTCGGGACCGGTGATCATCCAGGTGCTCGAGGGTGAGAGCGCGATCGCCAGGAACCGCGATCTGATGGGAGCCACCGACCCCAAGAAAGCTGCAGCGGGGACGATTCGCGCAGACTTTGCGGAGTCGATCGACGCCAACGCGGTGCACGGCTCGGACGGACCCGACACAGCGCGCACGGAGATCGCATACTTCTTCCCTACCCTGGAAATCCATAGCAGGTGATGCGCCTCGTTGACTCGCAGGTCACCTCACGAGCACTCGCCCGCGTGACCCAATGATCAATCTGCTCGACTTCGATCAGGCTGAGCTGAGCGCGTTTTTCGAAGGGCGCGGCGAAAAACGCTTTCGCGCACGGCAGGCGCTGCGTTGGGTTCACCGCGGCCTGGTCGACCGCGTCGACGCCATGACCGACCTTGCCAGAGGCACGCGCGAAGCGCTGGGACGCGACGCGGAGATTCGCGCGCCTGCGGTCGTGCGCGACACCACGGCTCAAGACGGTACCCGCAAATGGCTGCTGGACGTCGGCGGCGCCAACGCGATCGAGGCCGTGTACATCCCCGAGGACGATCGAGGTACCTTGTGCATCTCCTCGCAGGCAGGATGTGCGCTGGATTGCGCTTTCTGCTCGACCGGCAAACAGGGTTTCAACCGCAACTTGAGCGTGGGCGAGATCATCGGCCAGCTCTGGCACGCCAATCGCGCCCTGCTCGCCGGTGGCGTGTCCGCGCCCTGGGTCGAGCAGGGCCGTCATCCCATCACCAATGTCGTGATGATGGGCATGGGCGAACCGCTCGCCAACTTCGACAACGTGGTCAAGGCGCTGCGCCTCATGCTCGACGACGATGCCTACGGGCTGTCGCGGCGCCGCGTCACGCTCTCCACATCGGGTCTGGTGCCTGCCATTGACCGCCTGCGCGAAGCGTGCCCGGTGGCGCTCGCGGTGAGTCTGCACGCGCCCAACGATGCACTGCGCGACGCGCTGGTGCCGATCAACCGCAAGTACCCGCTCGCGCAGTTGCTGCAAGCCTGCCTGCGCTACATCGAATCCGCGCCTCGCGATTTCGTGACCTTCGAATATGTCATGCTCGATCACGTGAACGATTCGCCGGCGCAGGCGCGCGAGCTCGTCTCGCTGGTGCGCGACGTGCCCTGTAAGTTCAACCTGATCCCATTCAACCCCTTTCCCAAGACGGAGTTCCGGACCAGCTCGCGCAATCGCATCGTCGCGTTCCAGAAAACGCTGCAGGATGCAGGCCTCGTCGCCACCATCCGCAAGACGCGTGGCGAGGACATCGATGCTGCCTGCGGACAGCTCGCCGGACGCGTGCAGGACAAGACGCGCCGCCGCACGCTGAGGATCGAACCCGTTGCCGCCCGCTGAAATGCGCTCCCGCTCACTGCTCACCGCAGCCGCGCTTGTCCTGCTCGCAGCCTGCGCGAGCAAGCAAACGACCCCCGAGCAGACGCAGCCGACGTTGCAGCCGCGGGCGGCGCCGCCGCAGCCGCAGCAGACCAGCCCTCACGATCGTGCACGCATCCATACCGAGCTCGCAGCTGGATACTACGAACGCGGACAGATGGATGTGGCGCTCGACGAGCTCAAGATCTCGGTCGGTCTCGATCCCAACTACGCGCAGACCTACAATATCTACGGTCTGGTGTACGCGGTGCTTGGCGAAGACCGCAATGCCGAGCAGAACTTCGACCGGGCCCTCCAGCTCGCTCCCAACGACTCCGACATCCATCACAACTGGGGATGGTATCTGTGCCAGCACAAGCGCGAGCGGGAGGCGTTGGGACAATTCGAGCTGGCGGTGCGCAATCCACTGTATAAGACACCGGAAATCGCGCTGGTCAACGCCGGGCGCTGCGCCATGTCGATCAATGAAATGCGGGTCGCGGACGGATATTTTCGAAGGGCGCTGCAGGCGCAACCCGGCAATGCGCTGGCAAGCTACGGTCTGGCCCTGATCGCCTACAAGGAGGGCCGCTACGACGAGGCGCGTACCTGGATGAAGGCCGTGATGCAGACCACCAACCCGGCGCCCGAGGCTCTCTACCTCGGGATGTGCATCGAGCGCAGACTCCGCGACAACCAGGCGGAGCTCTCCTACGTCTCGCAGTTGCGCAATCGCTATCCCGACGCCGTTGAGACCAAGGCCATCAAGCCAGACGGAGGTTGCGATTGAACCCGGCCGAACAGCTTTCCACGCGCGACGCCCAGCCGCCCATCGTGGACAGCGAGCGTCCAGGTTCTCGGCTGCGGGCGGCTCGCGAAGCCGCCGGGCTTTCGGTTGATGATGTCGCGCAGCAGCTCAAGCTCGCGCCCAGACAAGTAAGGGCGCTGGAAGAGGAGAGCTTCGAGGAATTGCCAGGACGTACCTTCAGTCGCGGCTTCATGCGCAACTATGCGCGGTTGCTCAATCTCGACGCGCAGGATCTGCTGGCGCAACTTCCGCAAACCGTGCAAGCTCCGCTGCAGGCGCCGTCGTTGCGTGCAACGGCGACGACGATCGCAGAGCTTCCGACCGGCAAGCCGGCCAAGAGCGGTTTCGCCCGCTGGCTCATTCCCCTGGTGCTGGTCGCGTGTGTCGTTGGGGCCGCGGCCTACGAGTGGTATCGAAACGGGTTCACCCTCGCGAGCGAGCCGTATCAGAAGGTAACAGCGGCGCCGCGTAAGCTGGCCGCCGTTGCGGTATCGCAGCTGCCGAATCCGCTCGCGAACACAGCGCCGATTCAACCGGCGGCCGTGGATGTTTCGATATCCGCCGGGAGCAACGGAAGCGAGGCCACTTCGTCGAGCGCAATGACTGCTCCGGCCGAGACCGACGCGCCGTTGATTCTGACCTATACGGGTTCTTCGTGGACCGAGGTTCACGATCGCAGCGGCCAGGTGGTCGTTTCGCGATTGGTTACCCAGGGTTCGGTGGAATCGGTGCGCGGCACCGCCCCATTCGAGCTGACTCTGGGCAACGCCGACGCGGTGAGCGTCACCTACCTCGGCAAGCGTGTCGATCTGGCGCCCTTTACGCGACAGAACGTCGCGCACCTGACCCTGCCATGATGCTCCCCCGCACCGCTGCGCGGCACGAGACCCGACGCGTTGTAGTCGGCGGAGTTGTCATCGGTGGCGGCGCACCCATCGTCGTGCAATCGATGACCAACACCGACACGGTGGATGTGGCGAAGACGGTTGCCCAAGCCAGAGCGCTCGCCGACGCAGGTTCGGAACTCGTTCGCATCACGGTGAATACAGCCGAGGCGGCTCAGGCGGTCCCGCACATCCGCGAAAGACTCGATGCATCCGGATGCGCAGTCCCGCTGATCGGCGACTTCCACTTCAACGGCCACAAGCTGCTCACCGGATTTCCGGCGTGTGCGGAGGCGCTGGCCAAGTACCGCATCAATCCTGGCAATGTCGGCAAGGGCAGCAAG
The DNA here is from genome assembly GCA_035262745.1 of Casimicrobiaceae bacterium. Classification (GTDB taxonomy): domain Bacteria; phylum Pseudomonadota; class Gammaproteobacteria; order Burkholderiales; family Casimicrobiaceae; genus PALSA-1003. Next base: position 86,940 of record DATFSE010000075.1, read on the forward strand.
CGCGATCCGCAATTCGCGATCATGATTGAACAGGCATTGAAGTGGGGCAAGCCGATCCGGATCGGTGTCAACTGGGGCAGCCTCGATGCCGACCTGCTTACCAAAATGATGGACGAGAACGCGCAGTCGCCGGCGCCGCACGATGCGGCCCATGTCATGCGCGAAGCCCTGGTGGTCTCCGCCATAGGCAGCGCGCAGCGCGCCGAGGAATTGGGCCTCTCCGGCGATCGCATCATCCTGTCGTGCAAAGTGTCGGACGTGCAGGACTTGATCGCCGTCTATTCCGATCTGGCAAAGCGCTGCGACTATCCCTTGCACCTGGGGCTCACCGAAGCGGGCATGGGCTCCAAGGGCATCGTCGCGTCGACGGCCGCGATCGCTGTGCTGCTGCAGCAGGGCATCGGCGACACCATACGCGTGTCGCTCACGCCCGAACCGAACGGTGACCGCACGCGCGAAGTTGTCGTCGCCCAGGAGATTCTGCAAACCATGGGGCTGCGCTCCTTCACCCCGCAGGTGACCGCCTGCCCGGGTTGCGGGCGCACCACGAGCACAGTTTTCCAGGAGCTCGCCGACCGCATCCAATCGTTCCTGCGCCAGCAGATGCCGGCCTGGCGCGAGCGCTACCCCGGCGTGGAGAACATGAGCGTTGCCGTCATGGGTTGCGTCGTCAACGGGCCCGGCGAATCGAAGATGGCCAATGTCGGCATCAGCCTTCCCGGCACAGGCGAAGTTCCGGTGGCGCCGGTGTACGTCGACGGGCAGAAGACGGTGACGCTTAAGGGCGAGCGCATCGCTGAGGAGTTCCTCGATATCGTCACCGACTACGTGCGCGCGACCTACGGCGGCGAGCCGCCAGGGCCGCATCTCAAGCCGGACAGGAAATCGCTCTCGATCAAGGCGATCGTCTAGCGTGTCCCGGTTCGCGCGCAGCCGGGCGAATTTGCGGATCAGGACATGGCAGGTGTAATCCAGGCCGTACGCGGCATGAACGACGTGCTGCCCGACGAGGCCGCTTCGTGGCATTTGCTGGAAGACGCCGTACGCGAGGTTTTCGCTCAGCACGGCTATCGCAACATTCGCACGCCCATTCTGGAGAAGACCGATCTGTTCGTGCGCGGCGTCGGTGAAAGTACGGACATTGTCGAAAAGGAGATGTATTCGTTCGACGATCACGGCGAGAGCCTGTCGTTGCGGCCGGAGGGTACGGCGCCGACCGTACGCGCTGCGCTCGAGCACAATCTTCTGTACGACGGACCGAAGCGGCTGTGGTACAGCGGGCCGCTGTTCCGCCACGAACGTCCGCAGAAGGGCCGCTACCGCCAGTACCACACCTTTGGCGCGGAGGCGCTGGGCTTCGTCGGTCCCGACATCGATATCGAGCAGCTCGCCATGGTCAACCGGCTGTGGCGGCGGCTGGGACTGCAAGGCATCACGCTCGAGCTCAACACTATCGGAACGAGTGCGGAGCGGAAGGGATTTCGCGAGCAACTCATCGCCTACTTCGAGCGCCACCGCGCGTCGCTCGACGATGACGCGGCGCGGCGCCTGCACGCGAACCCGCTGCGAATTCTGGACTCGAAGAATCCCCGGATGCAGCAGTTGATCGAGTCCGCACCCAAGCTGTGGGACGCGCTGGGCGACGAATCTCAGGCCTTGTTCGAAGCCGTGAAGGCGGGCGTGAGCAGCGCCGGTATTGCCTTTCGCGTGAATCCGCGTCTCGTTCGCGGTCTGGATTATTACAATGCGACGGTATACGAATGGGCGACCTCACGCCTCGGCGCTCAGGCCGCGGTCTGCTCGGGGGGACGCTACGATGGCTTGGCCGAGCAGCTCGGCGGCAAGCCCATCCCGGGCTGCGGTTTTGGCATTGGGGCCGAGCGCGTGCTGCTATTGCTCAGGGATGCAGGGATCGAAGTCGCAGATGTACCCGACGCCTATGTCGTTCATGCCGGCGAGAAGGCGACTCCATTTGCAATTGGCGTGGCTGAACAGTTGCGCGATGTGGGACTCGCGATCGTGGTCAATGCCGGCGGCGGAAGTTTCAAGTCGCAGATGAAACGCGCCGACGCAAGCGGTGCGCGTTACGCTTTGATCGTCGGTGAAGACGAGGCCGCGGCGAACCGCGTCGCACTCAAGTCCTTGCGCGGCGACGGGCAGCAGGTCGATGTTGCGCCGGACGAGCTGGCCGCGCGGCTGCGTTCGGAAGATTGAATTCTTCGGGGAAACAAGGATGGGCGTCTACGATTTAGAAGAGCAGGAGCAGCTTGAGGACTTGAAGGCGTGGTGGCGGCAGTACGGCAAGTACATCAGCGCCGCACTGATGGCGATCGCCGCGGTGGTGATCGCCACTCAGGGATGGCGCTGGTACAAATTCAACCAGTCGGAGCAGGCGAGCGTTCTCTATCAGGCGGTAAGCCAGGCCGGCCGCAACAACGATGTGGCCAAGGCGAAGGATCCCGCGACTCAGATCGAGGATCGCTTCGCGAGCACGGCCTACGCGCCGCGCGCGGCGCTGCTGTATGCCAAGATGCTCTATGACGCCGGTGACCGCGCCGGTGCGAGAGCGCAGCTTCAGTGGGTGATCGACCATTCCGGCGAGGACGAGCTCAAGACGGTCGCTCGCTTTCGGCTGGCGGAAGCGTTGCTCGACGACAAGCAGTATGACGAAGCTTTGCGAACCCTCGATGTGAAGACGGACGAGGCGTTTGCCGGCCTGTACGCCGACTTGAAGGGAGACATTCTCGTGGCGGCGAGCAAGCCGGCCGAGGCCAAAGCAGCGTATCAGCTTGCACTCGCCCGCCTCGATCCCAAGTCGCCTTATCGCGCCTTTGTGCAGGTGAAGTTCGACGCGCTGGGAGGCGCGCAGTGAGACTGCGCTCCTGCTTGAGCCTTGCTGCGTCGGTGCTGCTGCTCGCCGGTTGCGAGACGCTGTCGACGTGGTTTCCGCAGTTCTCCGGCATTCCTCCGCCATGGCAATGGTTCTCCTTCGGCAGCTCGAAGAAGCTGGCGCCGCTGCCTTCTTATTTCGAAAAGACGACGCCGCGAGTGAACTGGCAGGTGGCCCTGGGCGGCAAGGAAGTCAATGGCTTCAGCCCCGTCGTCGACAAGGATGCCGTCGTCGCCGCAGGTCCCAATGGCGGCATCGTCAGTATCGATCCGTCCACAGGCAGGCAGAACTGGGTCGTCAATGCCGGCAGAACGCTGTCCGCCGGTGTCGGTGCCACCCCCGACATGGTCGTGGTGGGCACGGACAAGGCGGAAGTCCTTGCCTTCGACGCCGCAGGCAAGTCGCTCTGGCAGACCAAGATTTCGAGCGAAGTCGCCGGACCGCCCCTTGTCGCTGAAGGGCTGGCAATCGCCTGGTCGCTCGATGGCAAGATCTTTGCGCTGAACGGTTCCGATGGCAAAGCAAAGTGGGTCTATCAGCGGACCAATCCTCCCCTCACAGTTCGCCGAGTCGCCGGCGGCATTGCCACGCGGGGTGCGCTATTCACAGGGACAGCGGGCGGCAAGCTGCTCGCGCTCGATCTGCAGACCGGCGCTCTGGGCTGGGAGGCTAGCGTGGCCACGCCCAAGGGGGCGACCGAGCTCGAGCGCATTGCCGACGTGACGAGTCTGCCGGTGGTCGAGGAGCGGCAGGTGTGCGCGGCAGCCTACCAAGGACGCGTCGCCTGCTTCGAGGTCATTCGCGGCACACTCGTTTGGTCGCGCGACTTTTCGAGTCTCACCGGCATCACCGTCGACAATCGTTATCTTTTCGTGACCGACGACAAGGGTGCCATTCATGCGCTCGACAAGAGCACCGGCGCGTCGGTCTGGAAACAGGACAAGCTGGGCGGCCGTTTTCCCAGCGGACCGGTGTTGATTGGAGACTACCTGGGGGTGGTCGACGCCGAAGGTTATCTGCATCTGCTCGATCGCAACGATGGCTCGCTGATCGGCCGCGTCGCGACCGACGGTGCGGCGGCGGAATCGCAGCCAGCGGCCAGCGGCGCGTCGGCGATCTGGCAGAGTGCAGCCGGCAATCTGATCAGTGCCAGCGCCAAATAGCGAACAACAGCAGAAAACACGAAAACGCGGCTTGATGGAAACCCACCGCCGGCGCTGCATTCGCGGCTCCGGCGATCGAGCACTGCAGCCACGGGTGTCAGCTTTCTAGACGTGCTGTAAAAATGCTTCCCACGCTTGTCATCGTCGGCCGTCCGAACGTCGGGAAGTCGACGCTGTTCAACCGGCTGACGAAGTCGCGTGCTGCGCTGGTCGCCGACCATCCGGGTTTGACACGCGATCGCCACTACGGCCACGGCCGCGTCGGTGACCGGCCCTACATCATCGTGGACACCGGTGGCTTCGAACCTGAAGCGGCGGACGGCATCATGCACTCAGTGGCCAAGCAGACACGAATCGCGGTCGAGGAAGGCGACGCTGTCATCTTCCTGGTCGACGGCCGAGAGGGACTCACGCGAGATGACCGCACTATCGCTGACATGCTGCGGCGGTCCGACCGGCCGATCGTGCTTGCGGTCAACAAGAGCGAAGGAATGGTGGCCGAGAACGCGATTGCCGATTTCCATGAGCTGGGATTGGGGACGCCATTGGCGATTTCATCCGCCCACGGCGAGAACGTCCGAGCGGCAGTCGATGCTGCTCTGGCGATGTGTCCTGCGGCGGAGGACATCAAAGCCGATCATGCAGAGGGGGAACCGGATTCGCGCCGGATCGCTGTGGCGATCGTCGGACGCCCCAATGTCGGTAAATCGACGCTGGTCAACACGCTGCTGGGCGAGGAGCGCGTCATCGCCTTTGGCGAGCCGGGAACAACGCGCGACTCGCTGTATCTCGATTTCGACCGCGGCGGCCGTCACTACACGCTCATCGACACCGCTGGAGTCCGGCGTCGCGGAAAGGTGAACGAAGCGGTCGAAAAATTCTCGGTGATCAAGACACTGCAAGCAATCGAGGATGCCAACGTGGTGGTCCTCGTGCTCGATGCGCATGCGGGGATCGCCGAGCACGACGCGCATCTCGCGGGTTACATCCTGGAGGCCGGCCGCGCGCTGGTCGTCGCAGTGAACAAATGGGACGGTCTCGCGCCTCGTGGAAGAGAGGACATCAAACGCGACATCGACCGCAAGCTGGGGTTTCTCGGCTTTGCCTCCATGCATACCATATCGGCGCTCAAAGGCACGGGAATCGCGCCCCTTATGCGCGCGATCGATCAGGCTTATGCCGCCGCCATGGCCAGGCTGCCAACTCCGAGACTGACCCGCGCCCTTCAAGAAGCCGTCTCGCGACAACAGCCGCCCCGGGCCGGAATGGTGCGGCCCAAGTTGCGCTACGCCCACCAGGGCGGCGTTAATCCGCCGCTGATCGTCATCCACGGCACAGCCCTTCGGCACCTCCCGGACACCTACCGGCGCTACCTGGAACGTTTCTTCCTCGAGGCGTTCCAACTGCGGGGAACGCCGGTTAGGATACAATTCAAGACCGCAGCGAACCCCTACGCGGACTCCCCTGCGCACCGGCGGGGGCGCAGCCAGGAACGCCGCTCGCGGCGTGCTGCGGACCGCGGGTGAAAAAGGCTCGCCGGTGCGGCCAATAAAACCATGCGGAGCACGCGAATGAGCAATAAGGGGCAAATGTTACAAGACCCGTTCCTGAACACCCTGCGCAAGGAGCACATCCAGGTTTCGATCTACCTCGTCAACGGCATCAAGTTGCAAGGGCAGATCGAATCTTTTGACCAGTACGTCGTCCTGCTCAAGAACACGGTCACGCAGATGGTATACAAGCACGCCATATCGACCGTGGTTCCGGCACGCGCCGTGAGCATGCCGGCGCATGACACCGAACGCGAAACTTGACCGACGTGCGCCGCACGCTGCGGCGATGAAAAGCTCGAACGAGGCGGAAGTGCCTGAGAACTTCCGCGCGCCGGATCGTGCGGTATTGGTCGAGCTCGATTTCGGAGACGGCGACGCCTCGCAGCGGCTTGCCGAGCTCAAGGCGCTCGCCCTGTCCGCGGGCGCCGAGGTTGCGAGCGCTGTCACCTCTCGTCGCGCCAAACCCGATGCAGCGCTGTTTGCTGGTCGCGGCAAGGTTGCCGAGATCGCAGCCATTCGCGAGTCGACGGCCGCCACCATCGTCATCTTCGATCACGCTCTTTCCGGATCGCAGCAACGCAATCTCGAGCGCGCGCTTGATTGCAGGGTCGTCGACCGCACCAGTCTGATTCTCGACATCTTCGCCCAGCGCGCGCAAAGCGCCGAAGGCAAATTGCAGGTCGAGTTGGCGCAGCTCGAACACTTGTCGACACGTCTGGTTCGCGGATGGACTCACCTCGAGCGGCAGAAGGGCGGCATCGGGCTGCGAGGACCCGGAGAGACTCAGCTCGAAACCGACCGCCGCCTGATCGGCGCGCGGGTCAAGTTGCTGCGAGATCGGATCGCCCAGATCGGACGGCGCCGGGACACCCAGCGACGTGCCCGCCGGCGCGGATCGGTTTGTAACGTCGCGCTGGTCGGCTATACCAACGCTGGCAAGTCAACGCTGTTCAATCGGTTGACGGGCGCCGAAGGCTATGCTGCCGATCAGCTGTTCGCCACGCTCGATACTACGCTGCGGCGGCTCGACATTCCAGGCGCCGCGCCAATCGTGCTGTCGGACACGGTCGGCTTCATCCGCGAACTGCCGCACGACCTCATCGCAGCGTTCCAGGCTACGCTCAAAGAAGCCGTTGACGCGGACCTGATGTTGCACGTGGCGGATGCCAGCCACGCCGCCCGCGATGATCAGATCGCCGCCGTCGACGCAGTGCTTGAGGAAATCGGAGCCGAGCACGTCCCGCGCATACTTGTGCTCAATAAGACCGACGTCACGGGGCTCGATCCGGGAGTACAGCGCGACGAGTATGGTAAGATTCGCGCCGTCCGTTTGAGCGCGCTGACCGGCGCCGGCGTACCGGAGTTGCGCGCCGCGTTGGCCGAGCGGTTTCCTCGCGCCGAGGCGCGGGCGACTGCGTGACGCGCCTGGCGCGACCAACCTTTCACCACAGGCCGCCTTAAGCGCCTCTAGCGCCGTCCCCTCATGTCTCTCAACGACCCGCAGTGGGGCAAGCGCGGCCGCTCCGGGCCGCCCGATCTCGACGAGATCTGGCGCAACGTCAACCGCCGCGTCAGCGAGCTCTTCGGGCGCAAGGAGCCGGGCGACTCCGGCGAAGGCACACCGCCGCCGAGGCGGCCGCTTCCGTTGGGCGGGGCCGGGCTCCTGGTCGCTCTTGTGATGGTGGTATGGCTGATCAGCGGTTCCTATATCGTCGACGAGGGCCGACGGGGCGTGGTAACCCGTTTCGGCAAGTACACCGAGACGACGACGCCTGGACTTCGGTGGCACCTGCCCTTCCCGATCGAAGCGGTCGAGGTGATCGACTTCTCCCAAGTGCGCACCGTCGAGATCGGCTACCGCAACAGCAATCCCAAGAACAAGATCGCCAAGGAATCGCTGATGCTCACCGACGACGAGAACATCATCGATATCCAGTTTGCGGTTCAGTACAACGTCAAGAACGCACCCGAATACGTGTTCAACACGCGGCGGCCGGACGAAATCGTCGCGCAGGTCGCGGCGACCGCGATGAGCGAAGTCGTCGGCCGCAGCCAGATGGACTTCGCGCTCTACGAAGGTCGCGCGCAGATCGCCGCTGAAACCGAGAAGCTGATGCAGGCGATGCTCGACCGTTACGGGACGGGCATTTACGTGCAAAGAGTCACGCTGCAGAACGCGCAACCGCCGGAGCAGGTGCAGGCGGCGTTCGACGATGCAGTCAAGGCGAGCCAGGACCGCGAGCGCCAGAAGAACGAGGGCCAGGCGTACGCCAACGACGTTGTTCCCCGCGCCCGCGGCATGGCGGCGCGCCTCCAGCAGGAGGCGGAAGCCTATCTCGCCAGCGTTGTGCAGAAGGCGGAAGGCGACGCGAGCCGCTTCAAGCAGATCCTGGTCGAGTACTCCAAAGCGCCCGCAGTGACGCGGGAGCGGCTCTACCTCGACATGATGCAATCGGTGCTCGGCAATTCGAGCAAGGTGCTGGTCGACCAGAAAGCCGGGAGCAACCTGCTCTACCTGCCCCTCGACCAGCTCATCCGGCAGAGCGCGGCGGCGGGAATCGCCGCCGGCGCCGAACCGGGCCGCGCGCCGGCACCCGAGGCGGCGGCGCCGATTGACTCGAGCCGGTCGCGCGAGTTGCCGCGCGATCGAGGGACCTCGCGATGAAGACCGTGATGCCCGCGCTGGCGCTGCTGGTCGCGATTATTCTGGTTCTGTCGCAGTCGCTCTACACCGTCGATCAGAAACAGTTCGCGATCAAGTTCCAGCTGGGCGAATTCATTGAAGCGAAGACCGAAGCCGGTCTATACGCCAAGGTTCCCCTGGTGCAGAACATCAAGTTCTACGACCGGCGACTGCTGACACTAGATGCGCCAGAGCCCGATCGCATCACAACATCGGAAAAGAAGCCGCTTAAAGTAGACTTCATCGCCTACTGGCGCATCATCGATGTGCGCAAGTACTACCAGAGCGTCACCGGCGACGAGGAAGCGGCCAAGCGCCGCCTGGCGCAGACCATACGCGCGAATCTGGCGCAGGAGATCAACAAGCGCACGATCCACGAAGTCATCTCGACCGAGCGTGACAAGATCATGACCGAGGCGCGCCAGAAAGCCGATGCCGATGCGCGAACCATCGGTGTCGAAGTGGTCGACGTGAGGCTGCGCCGCGTCGAGCTGCCGGACGAGGTCCTGGCGCAGGTTTATCAGCGCATGGAATCCGAGCGCAAGCGCGTCGCTAACGAGCTCCGGTCGGTGGGCGCCGCCGAATCGGAGAAAATCCGCGCAGACGCCGATCGCCAGCGCGAAGTGATCCTCGCCGACGCTTACAAGCAAGCGCAGAAAATCAAGGGCGAAGGCGACGCCAAGGCCTCCGCGATTTATGCCGCGGCATACGGGCAGAACCCTGAGTTCTACTCCTTCTACCGCAGCCTCGAGGCTTACAAAGCCACGTTCAAGAGCAAGAACGACATGCTGGTGCTCGATCCGAGCTCGGATTTCTTTCAGTTCCTGAAGCAACCCGGCGGCACACGGGGCGGCCTTAAGCCCCCAGCGAAGTAGCGGCGACGAGGCCTAGGGCGGTGCCGGAAACTCTGCTGGCAGCGTGCGCCCTGGTGCTGGTTCTGGAAGGACTCATGCCCTTGCTCGCGCCGCGCACCTGGCGCGACGTGTTTCGCCGGGTGACCGAGCTTTCTGATGGTCAACTGCGATTCGTGGGTCTGATTTCGATTCTGATTGGCTGCCTGGTCCTGATCGTGCTCTATGCGTAAGTGGGTCCTTCCCGAGTACATCGACGATATCCTCCCTGATGAAGCGGAGGCGATCGAAGGATTGCGTCGCGGCCTGCTCGACCATTTCCGCGATCACGGCTACCGCCTGGTGCAGCCGCCGCTCATCGAGCACCTCGATTCGTTGTTGACCGGAACCGGCCACGATCTGGAAATCCAGACCTTCAAGGTGATCGATCCGCTTTCCGGGCGCCTGCTGGGGGTTCGTGCCGACATCACGCCGCAGGTCGCGCGAATCGACGCGCATTTGCTCAACCAGGGCGGCGTCACCCGCTTGTGCTACGCCGGCAGCGTGCTGCGCACGGTCGCTTCGGGCATCGCCCAGAGCCGCGAAGTGCTGCAGATCGGCGCTGAGCTGTACGGCGATCCCAACATCAGCGCCGATCGCGAGGTGCTGGGGCTCTTGCTTTCATCGCTGGCGAAGGTTGGCGTTCGAGGTCTGCACCTGGACTTGGGCCACGTTGGAGTCTATCGTGCGCTCGCCAACGGCGCGCGCATCGCCGGTGACGGCGCCGACAGCGACCTGTTCACCGCACTGCGCAACAAGGATCTGCCAATGGTCGAGGAACTGACCGCGAGACTTCCCTCGGCATGGCGCGATGCCTTCAACACTCTGCCCTCGCTTTACGGACCGGCGCAGGAGGTTCTCGCCGCGGCGACAGCGCGTCTGCCCGACACCCCGGCGATAGCCGGCGCACTTTCGGCGCTCTCAACACTGGCACAGTCGGCTGAAAACGCCGTCGAGGCACTGCACATCGATCTCGCCGACCTGCGCGGATACCATTATCAGACGGGAGCCAGCTTTTCGGTGTTCACCGGCGGTGAGCCGAACGCGATCGGCCGCGGCGAGCGCTACGACGGGATCGGCAAGGCCTTCGGTCGTGCCCGTCCGGCCACCGGTTTTACTCTCGATCTGCGCCAGCTCGCCGCGTTGATCGCACGTCAGGGTTGAAGCTAGATTCTCATCAAACACCATGGGCAAAAACGTCGTCGTCATCGGAACGCAGTGGGGCGATGAAGGCAAAGGCAAGGTGGTCGACTGGTTGACGGAGCACGCCCACGGTGTGGTCCGCTTCCAGGGCGGACACAATGCGGGCCACACGCTGGTGATAGGCGACAAAAAGACCGTGCTGCGCCTGATCCCCTCCGGCGTGTTGCGACCCAAGGTTCGCGTCTACATCGGCAACGGCGTGGTGCTTTCGCCTCATGCGCTGCTGCAGGAGATCGGCGAGCTGGAGTCTGCCGGCATCGAAGTGCGCTCGCGGCTGGCAATTTCTCCGGCCTGTCCCTTGGTGATGCCTTACCATGTCGCGCTCGACCAAGCGCGCGAAGCTTCGATGGGAGAGACCAAGATCGGCACCACCGGCCGCGGCATCGGTCCCGCCTACGAAGACAAGATCGCGCGTCGCGCGGTTCGCGTGCAAGATCTGTTTTATCCGGAGCGCTTCGCCGCCAAGCTCGAAGTCGTCCTCGACTATCACAACTTCGTGCTCACCAAGCATTTCAAGCGCGAGCCCGTGCCCATGCGTGAAACGCTGGACGCCACACTCGCTCTCGCCGATCAGATCAAGCACATGGTCGGCGACGTCGCCGCGCTGATACAAACGGCTCGCCGCAATGGCGAGTCACTGCTGTTCGAGGGTGCGCAAGGGGCATTGCTCGATATCGATCACGGCACCTATCCGTACGTCACCTCTTCCAACTGCCTCGCCGGCGCCGCAGCGCCAGGGAGCGGCATCGGCCCGCAGCTTCTGGACTACGTGCTCGGCATTGTCAAGGCGTACACCACGCGCGTCGGTACCGGCCCCTTTCCGACCGAGCTCAAGGATGACACGGGTGCCGGTCTTGCCAAGCGTGGCAATGAATTCGGATCGGTGACCGGCCGTCCGCGCCGCTGCGGGTGGCTCGACATTCCGGCTCTCAACCGTTCGCTCGAGCTCAACGGCGTCGACGGATTGGCTATCACCAAGCTCGATGTCCTCGACGGAATGCCGCTGATCCGCATCTGCACCGCATACACTGTCGATGGCCAGCGCCTCGACCTGCTTCCCTCGGGCGCCGACGCGGTCGCAGAATGCGTCCCGATTTACGAAGAGCTACCGGGTTGGAGCGAGAGCACTTTCCGAGTAAAAAGCTTCGACGCGCTGCCGGCAAACGCCCGCAATTACTTGAAGCGCATCGAGGCGCTGACCGGAGTGCCCATCGCCATGGTGTCGACGGGTCCCGAGCGCGACGAGACCATACTGGTGCATCATCCGTTCCACTAGCAAGGATCTCGAGCCATGAGCCTGCACATCAGCTGGGAGGAGTACAACGCTCTCGTCGAGCGACTTGCCTTGCAGGTCCACGAATCGGGCTGGCCCTTCAATCAGATCATCTGCATCGCGCGCGGCGGTCTGCGCGTCGGCGATGTGATCTCGCGCATTTTCGAGCTTCCGCTGGCGATTCTTTCGACGCATTCGTACACGGCCGAGGGAGGCACGCTGCGCGGACAACTCGTGATCGCAGAGCACATGACCATGACTGCGCCGCGCCTGGGCGAGCGCGTGCTGCTTGTCGACGACATGGTGGACTCCGGCCATACGCTCGAGGCTGTGTTCAAGCAGTTGCCTCAGCGTTTCCAGCACATCCAGGCGCTGCGCACGGCCGTCCTCTGGTACAAGGCTGCTTCGGTGTTCAAACCCGACTACTACGTCTCCTATCTGCCCGACAACCCGTGGATCCATCAGCCGTTCGAGGTCTACGACACGCTCCGGCCGCAGCAGCTCAAGCCCAGGGTCGACGGGGCCCGAACGGAACGTGTGCGCCAGAGTCCGGTCGAAAGTCCGTCGACGAAGCCATGACGTCTACAATTTGCTCGCCAATGCCGGTAATTTTTACAAATTCTTGCCAAACCCAAGCGAGCTCGATTCCTAACCCGGTGGAAGTTAACGGAAAGCTCTGCAAGGCGCGAAGATTGCTATACCACACGGGTTGCCACGTTGTGTTGCCCGTAACATCGAGCTGACGGTCATGGCAGAAAAACTCGATACTTCCTCGCAAGCTGGAACGCCGGTTCACTTAAGTTTCAGCGAAACCCGGCAGCCACTGGTGACCGGCGACGCTCATCAGTATCTTCTCGCTCGCGGCGACCAGCTAGCGTTTGCCGCTGAAGTGGTGCGCTTCGGATTCGCTCCCGACGATTTTTCTCTGGACATCGAAAGGCTTCCCGGTAAGCGCTCTGCCCGCTCGTCGGCGCCGACGTTCATGGTGAATGTGTCGAACATTCACAACCGGCGCGCCGCGAAATATCTCGGCGGGCCGGGTCGTGCCTGGGTTGCGCGCTTTCTCGAAGATCTGATCGCCGGCAGATTCGGCGAACCCTAAAAGGGTTCTTTTTCCCGTTGTTGTCCCAGGCGCGAGAACCATCGCGCGCTCTTCTGCCGTCTTCTTTGCCCGACTCTCAGTAGAGGTTCGCGATGTACTGCGACAGGTTCTCGATATCCTGATCCGAGAGCGTGCTCGCGACGCTGGTCATGTTGCCGGCGTCGTTGGTGCGACGCTTGGCCTTGAAGTCTTCGAGCTGCTTTTTTATGTATTGTGAGTACTGGCCCGCGACGCGGGGAATTTGGTTCTGGCCGACAAAGTCGCCAAGATGACACATCGGGCATAGTACCTGTTCCGATTTGATCCTGCCCGCCGCGACCTTGGCGGGATCGGCTTGAAACTGGACCGGCAATTGCTTTTGCGCCGCGAAGAAATTGCCCAGTTCGATCATGTCGTCGCGAGAGAGGTTTGCAACCGTCGGCGACATCTGTGGATCGCTGCGCCGCCCCTCCTTGAAGTCCTTGAGCTCAATGTAGATGTACCGCCAGCTTTGTCCAGCGAGGATGGGATAGTCTGGATTTTGAGAGTTGCCGTCGGGCCCATGGCAGGCGAAGCAGGGCTGAGCTTTTTCGCGTGCCGCCGCTATCTGCTTGGCATCGAGTTGTGCCAAGGACGGCGTCGCCAGCGTACCGCTCAGGACGGCGAGTACGGCGCTCCAGCCAGAAAAAGCAAACGCGGCCACTTGGCCGAAAAGCAGTGGCCGCATTCGCCTTGATCTAATCCGCTACGGCAACGCAAAGACAAAAACGCTGTTCCCGCGCTTGGCGTTGATCTGGTTGTTGCCGCCAGCCGCGACAGCGACGTATTGCTTGCCTCCCACCATGTACGACACGGCTGGAGCGTTGACTCCTGCGCCGCAGTTGTATTTCCAGAGCTCCTTGCCCGTGGCCGCGTCGAAGGCCTTGAACCAGCCGTTGGCTTCCCCGTTGAACACCAGGTTGCCGCCGGTCGCAAGCACGCCGCCAATCAGAGGCTGCGGCGTCTTCGCGCCCCACACTACCTTGCCCGTGTCGATGTTTACTGCCACGAGCCTCCCCCATTGCTCTTCGCTCGGGATCACATCGAATGATCCACCGAGCCACAGCTTACCCCCAGGATAGGGCACCTCCTCGTAGCGGTAGGTCATCGGCTGATGCAGATTTGCGGCGTACGCCAGTCGCAACTTCGAGTTGATCGCCATCGGCGACCATTCAACGCCGCCATTCGCTCCCGGGAGCATGCGCGCGCCCGTTTTGGTTGGAAGCACCCACATGTTCTCCTGCGGGATCATGGCTTCGGAAAAGCGGATGAGCTTGCCGGTACTGCGATCGTGCACGTAAACATGCCCGGTCTTGCCGGCGTGAATGACAACATCGACCGTCTTGCCGTCCTTGTCCTTGGCCTGCGTCAGGATCGGCGGGCTCACCGCGTCGAGGTCCCAGACATCGTGCGCGATGTACTGGAAGTGCCACTTGTAGGTGCCCTTGTCCAGATCGATGGCAACCAGCGAATCCGTGTATAGGTTGTCGCCCGGACGGATTGCTCCGTAGAGGTCCGGTGATGGGTTGCCCACGACGAAGTAAATGGTCTTGGTCTTCTTGTCGATGGCGGGAGTCATCCACACGCCGCCACCGAGGCGCTGCCAGAACGAGCTGTCCTTCGCCAGAGCAGCCTTTTCGCCAGCAATGTCGCGGTGCATGTCGCGCCCGGTCGCGTCGTTGACCGCCCACACCCCTTCCTGACCGGTCTCGGGGATGGTGTAGAACGTCCACAAAAGCTTGCCGTCGTTGGCGTCGAATGCCTTGACGAACCCACGGATGCCGTATTCGCCGCCGTTGGTGCCGATGATCACCTTGCCATCGACGTACGCTGGCACCATGGTTTCCGAGTAACCCTTGTCGGGATCCCCGATCTGGGTCTCCCAAAGGAGGTTGCCCGTCTTTGCGTCGAGCGCAACCAGCTTGGCGTCGATCGTCCCCATGAACAGCTTGCCCTCGGAGATCGCTACGCCGCGATTGTTGTTGCCGCAGCAAACTGTGACGATGGGACCCAGCTTGTGCTTGTAGTGCCAGAATTCCTGTCCTGTCGCTGCATCGATCGCATAGACATGGTTGAACGAAGTCGTGAGAAACATCACGCCGTTGACGACGATGGGCGCTGTCTCCATCGATTCGAGCACTGCCGTCTGAAAGACGAAGGCCGGTTTAAGCTTCGCGACGTTGCTGGTGTTGATCAGGTTACCGGCGTAAAAGCGCGCATTGTCGTAACTGCCGTTCGAATGGATCCAGTTCTTGGCGTCGGACGCAGCTCCATCGAGCATTGCTTGAGATACCGGGATCAGGTTCGACGACATTGGCGCGGACGTGGTTGTCGCGGCGCCCGATACTTCTTGTGCTGTTACAGAGGCGGCAAAACCGATCCCGAGCGCGGCAGCAACAGCGACGGCTATTGTGTTGCGAATATGAGATGCCATGGAGGTCTCCTCTGATGATTGTTTTTAGTGTGTTTACGGGATCGAAGCGCGCTTAATCCCGTACTCGGGGTATAGTTTATATTCCAACCGGCGCGGAAATGCAATTTCGTCTACGCGTCGCCGCGTCCATCCGCCTGAAGGAGAAGGGGCAATCATGCTGCGGATAATCTTTCGGATTGTCTTGCTTGCGCTGGTTTTCCAGGGTCTCGCAATCGGACAGGACCTTTCCGTCAACGCTCGGCTGCTCGCCGCGGGCCGTGCCGGTGACCAAGCAGGCGTCAGGCAAGCCATCGCAGACGGCGCTGCAGTTAATGCGCGTAACCGCGTTGGCGAGACCGTCCTTTTGATCGCGCTCAAAAATGATCGTCCCGCAATTGCGCTACAGATGATCGCCGCAGGAACCGACGTCAACTTGGCCGCCGTCAACGGCGTCACCCCTCTCATGGCGGCCGCGCACGGAGGTTATGCCGAAGTCACCCAGGCGCTGCTTGCCAAGGGCGCGGATGTCGCGGCAGTCGATCAGCTCAAAAAGAACGCGATGACTTATGCCGCAGGTCAGGGGCACACGGACGTGGTCGTCCTCTTGCTGCAGGCCGGCGTTGACGCCAATGCGGTCTACGCGCACGACCTGACCGCGCTGATGTGGGCAGCCGGCTACGGCAAGACCGACACCGTCAAGCGATTGCTTGCGGCCGGCGCCAAGCCCGGCCTCAAGGACGACCGGGGGAAGATGGCTATCGACATTGCCCGCGACGGCGACTACGCGGAAACCGTTAAGGTCCTTGAGAACAGTGGCGGAAGCTAAGGAACCTCTGAAGAAGCCGCGCGTGGCCGCGACGGTAGCTTTCCGGGATGAGATGCGCGAAGCAAGGCGAAGCCAATACCAGGCGGTATTGGCAAGCCGAGCGACAAAGCAGATCGCGCGGAAAGCCCCGTCCCATCCGGGTTTCGGCGCAATGGCCTCATCTGCTTTGTTGCGCGGCTCGCGAATAGGATCAACTATTCGCTGCGCCGCGACGCCGCGCATCTGAGGCCATTGCGCCAGAAACGCGGCTCACGTGGGGCTCCTTCAGAGGTTCCCTAGCTCCCTCTTCGGTTCGCAGATTCTGTGTCGGAGCCAGCGGGCTTCTGGGCCGGCGTAGCCACATGCGCCAAATCAATTGATCGCGATCTGCGAACTGATGCTTCAGCGCCGCCGCCACATGCAAAGCAATTGCGGCGACAAGCACCCAGCTCGTGGTGAGATGCACGACGCTCAGGAAATCTTTGAGCGCAATATTTTTCGCTGCCCAGGCGGGGATGACGAAGCCAAAGTATAGGACGGGATAGCCACTGACCGCCGACCCGAGATACCCAGTCAGGGGCTGCAGGAAGAGGCACAGATACAGCAGCCAGTGATTGCTGCGCGCGGCCATGGCTTGCCACGCCGGCATCGAAGGCAGTGACGGCGGACGATGCGTGCTTCTCCACGCAAGTCGGACGACCATCAAGAGCAAAACAGTCAGTCCGATCGACTTGTGCAGGTTGAACGCGTTGACTCGTGGACCGACGGGAACCTTGGGTATCTCCTGCATCCACCAGCCCAGCATAATCTGAGCGATCACGATAAGCGCGATGAGCCAGTGAAGAGCGATCGCTAGGGTCGTGTAGCGCTCGGGGAGTTCAGAAGCGCGCATTGACAGTCACGCCGATGAGGAAATCTCTACTTCCAGCAGCCCTGAAACGGGGCCGGCCCTCCGGCGCCCAGCCATTCGACATCAGTGCCTCCAATTAGTTTGCTGGACGGCCGCACCTGTCAAATAGCATGAGGCGACTGCGCGCGAACTAGCTTGTACCCGGTTGAGCTACGGCTGACTCCAGGTACTGTAACCCCGATTTCTTGACGTAGAGAATGCATCCTCGAGTGGTTCGAGGATGGTGACGCGAACCGGCTGGAAGACGTAACCAATATCCCGCAGCGTACGCTCCTGCTTCATCGGTGAACTCGCCCTCGAGGACAAACAACTCCGCACCCTGCTCGTACGCGTTGGTCCCGGCATCTGTTTCGGGGTTCCAATGTTCCAGCAGCACCACGTCAGAGAACCCAACCTGTTCGTAAAGAAGCTTTTGAGTCACGCCTCGAATCGGAGTTGCCTCCCAAGGTAACTTGCGGGTGTCGACGATCATGTGACGTCGTCCGTGGCCCGCGAACTGTCTTAACTTGACGAAGAGGGTGCAGCCAAGTTCCGAAAATGGGGTATGCCGAAACCCTTCCGGATTGAGAAGGTACGTGCCCGCAGGCCAATTGCCGTGTTCGTCAGAGAACACGCCGTCGAGAACGAGAATTTCCTCTCCATCGGGATGATCGTGCGCCGGAAAAGTCGAGTGCGGCTCATAAAGGACGACGGAGGTAACCTGCCCCGATTCTGAAGGACCGACCAAATGAACTCGCTTGCGCAAGACCGACCCGCCCGGACTCGGCACCCACTCCATTCGGGCGGTGTCGACGACTACGCGGACCGAAAGATCGCCGTTAATCGGATCAGCCACGCTGTCCGGTGCTCCTGGGTTGGTCCAAATTGCGGCAAGGCGACGTTTGCTCGCCGCCTAACGAAAATCTATGGACTCCCCCTATCTTGCAAGGCAATTCGAGTGCCTAGTGTTTATGGACTGACTGCACGAATCTATCCGGCCTACTGTGGTGCCCGTCGACACCGGCCCTGATGACATACGCCCGCGGATTCCTCGTAAGTAGA
>DATFSE010000076.1:0-104204 GCA_035262745.1 Casimicrobiaceae bacterium
TCACCATCGATAGCGCCGTCGCCCATCTGGCGGGAGCGCTGGGCATGCCGACATGGATACTGCTGAAGGTGGGCGCCGATTGGCGCTGGATGCTCAACCGCGACGACAGCCCGTGGTACCCCACGGCTCGACTTTTCCGGCAGGAACAGTTAGGAGAATGGGGCCCAGTGATCGCCCGCGTACAGCGGGACCTGACGCTGCATTTTGCGAAATGACCTTCACGCTGCTTAGCGCGACAACGCGTGCGGTGCGTCGCCAGCCAACGAAATACCGTTGTCGCTGAGATGACTCAAAGCGTCAATCACTTCACGGTCATCGAATCCGTTTACGGCCGGTTCATCGTCAATCGGCACTGCAGCTTTCAGGCCGAACACCTGATCAAGACGGGGCTGCCGCACATCGACTCCGAGCTGCGAGGCATCCTGGCGATCGTTGAAACGCTTCCTCACGATTGCGTCGTCGTCGACGCAGGCGCAAATATCGGCCTGATAAGCATTCCGATCGCGCAGGCAATCAAGAAGAACGCAGGCGTCGTCCATGCGTTTGAAGTGCAGCGCATGATGCACTACGCGCTGTGCGGAGCCGCCGCGCTGAACGACCTGACCAACCTTTTCGCACATCATCTTGGCCTCGGTGCGCGGAGCGAATCGAGGAAATTGCCGCTGCTCGACTACGGACAGTCCCAGGATTTCGGTACCTTGAGCCTCGTCGACCAGGAAATGGACGTGCCTTCCGAGCCCGTGGGGATCGTCCCCCTCGATGCATTCGGGTTGCCTCGGTTGGATTTTCTCAAAGTCGACGTGGAGGGCATGGAGCTCGATGTGCTGCGCGGCTCGCGCCGGATGCTCGAGAGCTTCGAGCCGTGGTGCTGGGTCGAATACTGGATCACCGGCTCAGATCCGATCAAGCAGCAATTCGAAGGTCTAGCCTACGAGTTCTACCGCATGGATCAGTTCAATATGCTGTGCGCTCCGAAGCTTCGCCTCGGGAACTCTTCAATTCGAATCAGCGGCGAGCAAATTTAGACTGCGGCTGCGCCAGCGAACGCCGCCAACGCCAGGTTATTGCGACTCGGCTTCGATTGCCCCGCCCGAAAAGGCGTTCACGCCTGACGTCAATGCCGTAATCATCACCCGTTCGGCAGGTGTCAAATGCGGGTGCCAGACATCGAAGATGAGAACGACCCGCAACTTGTCGCTATTGTTCCACGCCTCATGCTCGATGGTGTCATCGAAAACCCATGCTTTACCCGGGACCCACTGACGCGTGTCGTTGCCGACCCTGAATCCACAATCTTCGGGGATGATGAGCGCGAGGTGCGTCACCAGACGAACGTTGGTCACGCCGGTGTGTGCCGGGATCCTGGTCTTGGGCTTGAGCAAAGAGAACATCGCTGCAGGCGTTCGTCCGGGCTGATCCGGTTGCGGCACCCCCTCCAGCACTTTCATAGTCCGTGGCGCCTTGCTCGCGTTTTCTGCGACCAGCGTTCCCGACTTGTAGAGATGGAAGGCATTCCAGCGCGGCGAATTGTTGAGCTCCGCAAACTGATTGAGCGGCACATCGGCAGCGTACGAGATGTAAGGAACGAATCCTTCTTCCCCCTCGAGAATCTGCAGAAACTCCTCCCGGATCTCGTTTGTTGCCTCTTCGACCGAGTCCAGCCACGGAAAATCGGCGCCATCGAAAAACTCGATCGGTGCAAGCTGTGGGTAGTGATAGATCATCGACTGCGAATCAAATCGCCTTTTCCTTTCCACCATGATGTCGACAGAGTCGCGAAACCGCTTCAGATTCTCGCCGGCGAGACTCTTGAAATGCGGTTCCAGATATTGATCGATGAAAGCGGCCAGATCCGCGCCGTATTTCTTTGTGGATTCGAAAGCGTGTTCCACCGCCGGTCTGAGTTCGACACGCAGCCGATCGATGGGCGGAGAAACACGGGTGACCGCGCGGTTTACTCGGGCCGCTTGGTGAGTTTTCCCTTGTCGCTCGAGCAGGTTGGCACGAAGAATCAGTCCGAGAAGGTCGCCGGGGTCGATGCTCAATGCTCTCGTGATGGCGCTCTCTTCCGCTGACTCGTCCTTGAGATTGCGGCAGGTGAGCGCGAGGTGAAGCCACTGCTGTGGGTCGGATCCATCGGTGTCGACTAGACGCTGGAACACCGTCCGTGCCGAAGCCATGTCGCCCTTGCGAAAGGCACGCTGGCCAAGCGCCGTGAGGGTCCGCGCGTGGTTCGGATTGATTTCGAGGATCCGGCTCCAAAGACGCGTCGCTTCATCCTCGCGCCCGCTTTGCGTCGCGCGGATCGCCTGGGCTTCGAGGGATTCTATCTCCGCGATATTGCCTGGATGCATTTGCATTGCGAGCCGCTTCCTAGATAGTCCACGTGGGCTTCTGGCCACTGTAGGCGTCGATCGCGTCGAACATGGCCGAGACGAGCGAACGCTCCTCTTCACTTAACTCCGGCCGCCAGGTTTCGAAGAGCAGGATTACGCGCGTCTTGTCGCTTCGATTCCAGGCCTCGTGCTCGATGGTGTCATCGAACAGCCAGGCCTTCCCTTCGACCGGCACACGCACGTCATTCCCTACGCGGAACGTACAGTTCGGCGGGACGACCAGGGGTAAATGACAAATGAGACGGGTGTTAACCAGTCCGGTATGCGGCGGAATGTGAGCGCCCGGACGCAGCAGCGAGAACAACACCGACGGAGAACGGTTTTTCACATGCGGCATGGGGACATCCGCGACGACACTGGCCGTGCGCGGGCAGCGCGCAACGTTCTCGCGCATGATCTCGCCGTCCTTCCACAAGTAAAAAGCGCCCCAGTCCGGGTTGTCCTGCAGGCCGTCTTGTTCCTTGCGGGGACGTCTGGGATCGCCCTGGATATACGGCTGAAATGCCGATGCATCCGCCAAGACCTCGAGCAACTCACGACGAATGTCGGCGGTAGCGGCCTCGACGTTGCCGAGCCAGGGAAAATCATCGCTATCGTAGAACTGGATCTGCGGAAGACCTGGGAAGAAATAAGTGTGGGGCTGTTGAAAGTAGATTTGCTTCTTGCCAAGGAGGATGTCCAGCGACTGCCGGAACCGGGCGCCGGAACTCCCGTCGATCAAGCCAGTCTCGAGAAGCTTGTCACGCAGTACGGCCTCGAAGTCGCCGGCATAGCGCTGGTATACCGCCTGCGCACGCGCAAGGTCTTCGCGCAGGTCCGGTGGCAACTGATTCACTGGCGGAGCGGTCTGGACGGCGAAGCTGTAGAACGATGATGCCCCGCGGGGATCTCCGGACTCCGCCAGATAATCTCCTTTGAGCAGCAGTGCTCGGAGATTACGCGGCTCGAGCGCCAACGCTTTGTCCACGGCGGCAAGGGTCGCCGGTTGGTCTCTGAGGCTGCGACACGCGTAGGCCAACCCGACAAAGCTGAATGCGTCGGCGTGAGCAGAGGCTGTTATTCGCTCGAAAGTCTCTCGCGCCAGGAGTGCATCGCCGACGCGCAGCGCTTCCATTCCAGACATGGCAAGAGCGCGCGCTTCGGAGGCGGAGCTAAGCATCGATTTGTCGTATTCGGGCGTGGCCGGAACGCCGTTTGCGCACCGAAGCATAGCAAATTCGGCCTGATGCTTCGAAAGCGGGATTCGCGATGTGGGGCCGAATCAACTTAAGATTCCTCTTTGTCGTATCTCGCGGCGCGGTACCGAGGCTAGAATAGCGGCCGCTGGGACCGCAAGGCAACCAAGTGTAGGATTCGCGTTGCGGTCCAACACACATCGAGCGGACCTGAAGAAACGTGTTCCTGAAAATCGCAAATCTCCTTGCGGCTGCCGAAGTCACGCGCCTGCTCGCCCTGAGTCGCGAGCTGCGCTTCGTCGACGGCCGGGTGTCCAACCCGGCAAACCAGACCAAAATGAATCTGCAAGCCGACCAGGGCGATCCAAAGTACGCCGAATCCGTGCAGATCGTGAGCGCGGCCTTCGCGCGCTCGCGTGAATTTCTCGACTTCGCTCTGCCCAAGCACGTGGCGCCACCGATGCTTTGCCGGTACGAGCCGGGCATGAAATACGGAGCGCATGCCGACGCTGCGGTCATCCAACTGGGACCTGCACGCATAAGGTCCGATTTGTCATGTACCGTCTTTGTAAGCGATCCCTCGACGTACCAAGGAGGCGAGCTGGCCATCGCGATGGGCAACCTGGCCATCCCCATCAAGGGCGCCGCCGGCGAGGCGATCGTGTATCCCTCGACGGCGCTGCACGAAGTGGTTCCCGTGCGCTCGGGCCAGCGACTGGTCTCGATCACGTTCATCGAGAGTCTGATCGCCGATCAGCACCAGCGGACGCAGGTCTACGAGCTCAATGAGATCGCGGCGCTGGAAGGGCTCTCCATGAAATGGGAGAACCGTGTGCGCCTCGATGTCGTACGGCAAAATCTCCTGCGGATGTGGTCGACCACCTGAAGCGTAGCGACCTGGAGCCGATACTCAGACGTTGACGATTTCCGCAGTCACGGGGTCCGCTCGCGCGAGGCGCTCCAGCCACGCTAATCCCTTGCGTATCTCTTCACGGTTGTTCTGGCGCGAGTCGCGCAGGACTCGAGCGCGGACGTCTGACGTATAGGCGTATTCCGGGGCCTTGGAATAGCGCGCAAGCACGGGGTTGCGAGCGACATCCGCAAGGTAGCGCGCGCCAGGCTCGAGGCCGAAATGGTCAACGATCCGGTGCATGCTGCCTGCGACGTCGGCAAGGAAATCGTCGAAATCCACGGCTATCACCCTCGTCCGGACGTGCACCAGCGCGTCGCGTTGCGCGAAGGTTTCGGCCAGCCAGGCGAGCGCGGCAAGCTCGCCGATCGACATCGAATGCAGTGGAGCAATCGGCGAGGACACGCGTAAACGCAGTCGCCGCACTCGCTCGGGCGCATGCCCGCGAAGGTCTGCCGGTGAATTCTGCCCGGCCAGGAGCGTTGCCAGGTACGGCTCGGCGTGCAGATTCATGTAGATTGCTCGCGCCGACTCCGCTCGCGTGAGAATCTTGGTCGCAAGGCGTCCGGTGCTGCTGGTGGCCTTGAGGATCACGCTGCCAGTCGCATCATAGCCGCGGCTCCACAAGCGCATGAACATCGAGAGCAGAAGCTCGAACTCTGCTCCGCTCAACAACGAGTCCACCTGGCCCAGGACGTCGTAAGTCTCGGCTAGCGTTCTCAACGGCAACGGCTCACGCAGCGACAACACCGTGCCGGTCTCGTCGAGCAGGCGACTCACCAGCGTCGAGCCCACATGACCGGTGTGAAAAATGAAGTGCAGCGGCCGCGCGTTGAACGCCGTGCTGGAGGCATGGGCTGCCCGGCTCAAGGCAACCCACGCGCCCTTCGTGCCCGGTCCGAGAATGCGATCGTCGAGGAAGCTCGCGGCGCGGTACGCAGCCAGATCGAGCTGCACCAGCAGAAGCGCCTGCCCGGCCAGATCGATCTTCTGCGGGTAAACGTCGGGCGAGCCGGGGAGCCGCGCGATCAGTGCGTCGGCGACGGAATCGGGTGTTTCTGTTCCCATGGCCAATGGTACCGGACTTGGAAAGCTAGAGAACCGGACCATCCCAAGCCGGTTGGAACGGCGCCGCTTGGGAGTAGTCCAAGAAAGGGTGTACGATTTGCTGACGGAAGAGTGACAGATGCGGGACTGTTTGCAGTGCTATAAGGAGGCGACCATGAGCACCAAGACATCGTTCATCGCTTTGATTCTCGGCATCTGCAGCGTGCCATTCGCGGCGCAGGCGCAGGCACCGGTCCCCATGAGCAGCGACGGCATGGTGGCGGTGCAATCAACCAGCTTCGATGAGTTCTATCTGCGTCCTAAAACCGATCTCGCGAGCTACAGAAAGGTGATCGTCGAGCCGGCACAGGTATCAATGCAGAAGGGGTGGCTCAAGAGCATTAACGGCACCAGGGACGTCACGCGGTGGCTCACTCAGACGGACGTGCGAGGCATCGTTGACGCAGCCAACACGGCCATGAGCAGCTCGGTTGCAACCGCGTTCAAAGGCAGGGGGTACGAAGTCGCGACCGTAGCCGGGCCGGGAGTGCTGCGCCTTTTGCCCAGCGTGCCCGACCTCTGGGTGAATGCTCCCGGTATCGCGCCCTATGATCCTGCCCGATACGCCAGCGTAGACGCCGGAGATGCGACGCTGATCCTGGAGGCGCGTGATTCGGTTAGCGGAACGTTGTTGGCACGCGTGGTCGACCGGAGGACTGCCCGCCAGACGTTCCGGTTGAACCAGACAACCACGGCGTCCAACTACTTCTGGTTCGAGACAATGTCCGATCGCTGGGCGACCAATGTCGCCAGGGAGTTCGAGGCGGTGCAGGTCCAGCCTTAGAGTCTTCTCGCTGTGACGGCGCCGTCGGCGCTTCGCTGGCCGCAGTCACTTAACGCGAGAGACTTTGATGATTCCGTTCCGTCCGTCGATCATCAGGTTATAGCTGCCCAGCACGCCGGTTTCGATCGTCACCTTGATTGGCTCATCGCTCGGCGGATCGCGCACGTCGGCGGTGTCGCCGTCCAGTTGTTTCCATACCTGGCCGTTGTCGAGCACGAAAAGAGCGCGGTTTCGCTTCGCCCTGGCGAACTGAATCACCGTCGCCTTGATCTCGGTGATCTCTTCGCCAGGCCCCGGTTCGGGTTGGGGTTTCCCAAAGTCCTCGGTCTTCGTGACCGGTTTCGGCGGCCGATTTAACCCAAACCAATCCAGCAGGCTTTTTTCCGGTGCCTTCTCGGGCACTGCCAGCGCGTTCTTGGCAGTCGGAACGGCAGAGTCGAAGCACTTGAGGCGCTCAGCCGGTTCGTTGATTTCCACACACTTCATCATTTCTGAAAGCGCGTCCCGAATCGCATCGGCGTAGGCCGGACCAACCGAAAGCAATGAGACAAAACCAACAAGCACAGTTCGCATGGCACGCTCGCAAGAATTCATCGAAGCCGTCGGGCTGGTGGTCCCGACCTCGGATGGCTGGGTTTTGATTACATCACACAAGCGTCGGATTCGCGCGGATCGAAGACTTCGTGCCCTTTGGCGGCCAACCCGCGAGTACCAAAATGTGCTAAAAGACGCCCTGGAAAAGTCGCGCCTCGACGGCTACAGGGAATCGGAGGGCTCCTCAAAACGCAGGTGAGGGCGCCTTCGCGCCTCGCGTTTCCGGCGTGATCTTTCAATCGGCGGCGATGGCTCCACGATCATTGCATTGTAGGCAATCGACACCAAGGAAAGCGATGGACAAGAAACTCGCTGCAATCGTTTTTGCCGTTGCCGCATTCGCGGCTCCATGCACCTGGGCCGAAGGCAATCCCGCCGACGTAACGGACATGCAGGCCTTGCGCACAGCCGTGCGGGCGGACAAAAAGGCGTTCGTCGCCTCGACGCTGCAGCTTACTCCGGCCGAGGCCAAGAAATTTTGGCCTATCTACGACCAGTATCAACGCGACCTGGACATGGCCAACCGCGAGCAAGTGCGTGCCATCGAAGGATTGCTCAGCAGAGAGAAGGCGATAAGCGACGCGTACGCGAGACAACTTGCGAACGATCTGATCTCAGGCGACGAAACCGAGGTCAGGGCACGGAGGAAGATGTTTACCCGGGTGATGAAAGCGCTGCCGCCCAAGAAGGCGGCCCGTTACATGCAGCTCGAGGCGAAGATCCGGGCCTTTCAGGACTACGACGTCGCGGTGACCTTTCCGCTCATCCAGTAGCAGGCGTGCCTCCGGCGCGCCACGGGCGGGGGAGAGCAAGTCGGCCTTGGTCCCGGCTTGCGTGGTCAGCGCCTCGTAAGGACCGGGCATTGGCCAGGACTCGCACGAGACCATCCTGCGCAGCGCGCCGCCGCGCCCTTGAGCCGGCACGTCGATTCGACAAAAGTTTCGATGGACTTTTTGGCGCTTTTGTGTAGAATCCTGCGGCCTTTTGAAATAAGCTTGGCCCTGCTTTCGGAGCGGGGCCAATTGCGTTATGGCGTGTGCGCCGCTAGCCGTGATGCTTCGTAGAGGCTGCTCCAAGTCAGCCGCAGTATCCGGGCTTATGGCAACGGCGAGCTACACGTGGAGAGCTGAACCTATCCAGTGACGGCTTTTCCCGCTGTTCGCGGGAAGACCACTTATCGGTTGCGTTATCCGGGTACCGCCGGGGCGTGAGCCACTGAACTGACCGAAGAACACTCTGTCTGGAGATCATATGTTGAACATGACTCGTTTGGCTTCGCTGCCGGTGGCCGTGCTCATGGCGCTGGCCACATCGCTATTACCGCAAGCGGCGCTGTCGCAAACGCAGCCCGCGGCTCCTGCCGCAACACCGGCAGCGCCGGCGCCGGCTCCTGCCGCGGCGCCAGCGCCCGCTCCCGCCGCGGCACCTGCGCCCGTGGCGGCGTCGACCGGCAAGGAAGTCGTCGATAACCCCTACGGTTTGGAGGCGCTTTGGAAAGGCGGCGACTACGTCTCCAAGGGCACCATCCTGATTCTGGTCATCATGTCGATGGGAAGCTGGTACATCATCATCACCAAGGTATATGAGCAGTACAGGATGGGCCGTCAGGCACGTGCTGCGCACAAGAAATTCTGGAGCGCACCCAGCGTACGCCAGGGTGCCGAGACCCTTAAGAAGGGCAGTCCTTACCGCTACATCGCAGAAACCGGACTGGAAGCCACCACCACTCACACCGGACTCGTCGGAAGCGTGGACATGCACGAGTGGATCAGCATGTCCGTCCAGCGCGCCATCGACAACGTCCACAGTCGTACCCAGGATGGTCTCGCCTTCCTCGCAACCGTGGGATCGACAGCTCCATTCGTCGGACTGTTCGGTACAGTGTGGGGAATTTATCACGCCCTGACGGCAATCGGCATTGCGGGACAGGCTTCGATCGACAAGGTCGCGGGTCCGGTCGGCGAGGCGCTGATCATGACCGCCATCGGTCTTGCCGTGGCAGTGCCCGCGGTGCTCGGCTACAACTGGCTCGTCCGCCGAAACAAGAACGCGATGGATCTCGTGCGCAGCTTCGGTGCCGACGTTCACGCAGTACTGCTGAGCGCCTCCAAGACTCCGGCGTCCGCTGCAGTCGCAAGGGCGCGCTCGGGGGAGAGCCTGGCAGCGAACATCGACGCAGCGACTGTATCGAAGGGCTAAGCCATGGCGATGAACGTGGGCCCGGCGGGCGGCGAAGACGAGGTCGTCTCGACCATCAACACGACTCCGCTGGTCGACGTGATGCTGGTGCTGCTGATCATCTTCCTGATCACCATACCGGTCGTGACCACGTCGATCCCGGTACAGCTTCCCAAAGAACGCAACGAGATCCGCGAAACCAAACCCGAAAACATCGTCATCTCGGTCGACGAGCAGGGCAGGATCTACTGGAATGAGTTGCGCATCCCGACGACGGTCGCGCTGATCGACAGGCTTAAGAAAATCTCGGTGCTCACACCGCAGCCCGAAGTCCAGATTCGCGGCGACGGCCGCGCCAGGTACGACGCAGTCGGCCGAATCATCTATGCCTGCCAGCGCGCAGGCATCGCCAAGGTCGGCTTCATCACCGAGCCCCCCGTGCGCGAACAAGGCTAGAGGGAAGCTGCATAGCCATCCATTGAGGAACGCTTTATGGCAATGAATGTAGGTTCAGGCGGCGGATCGGGCGATCCCGATGTCATGATCGACATCAACACGACGCCCCTGATCGATGTGATGCTGGTGTTGCTGGTGATGCTCATCATCACCATCCCGATCCAGCTGCACGCGGTCAATCTCAATCTCCCCGTTGGCAATCCACCGCCGCCGTTGGTTCTGCCCGAGGTAGTGAAGATCGATATCGACCCGAGCAGCACGGTTTACTGGAATGGCGAAGTAGTTGCAGATCGAGCGACGCTCGAAGAGAAACTCAGGGGCGCAGCCGCGAAATCCGTGCAGCCTGAACTGCACCTTCGGCCGGACAAGAACGCCAAGTACGATGTCGTCGCCGGCGTCATGGCCTCGGCACAACGACTCGGTCTCACCAAGATCGGCATTATCGGCAGCGAACAGTTCGTCGTCGAATAGCAGACGGCGAGCGCGAGCGCATTCGACGATCGGAGTCGATTTCAAATGGATTTTGCCAAGCAGCAGAGAGATCCGACCAGGCACCTGATCGGAATCGTGTGCGTCGTGCTCGTGCACGTGCTCGTCATTTACGCGCTGGTCACGGGATTGGCGCGCAAGGCGGTTGAAGTGATCAAGAAGCCGCTCAATGCGACGATTATCGAGGAGATCAAGGCGCCGCCTCCGCCTCCTCCGCCGCCAAAGAAGATCGAAGTCGTGCCGAAGGTACTGACCCCCGTCCAGCCCTATGTCCCGCCGCCGGACGTTCCAGTGCCCACGCTTGCCGAGCCGGTGATCGCGGCAGTAACGCCGACTCCGCCGCCGGAACCGGTGGCGATTGCGCCGCCGGTTGTTGCGCCACCGGCTCCCAAGCCGGCAATCCGGCGCGGCATCGTGCCGATCGAGCGCGTCTCGCCCGAATATCCGCAGGAGGCAATCCGCAAAAATATCGGCGAGGGCACGGTCGTCGCCCGTCTCGACATCGACGAGAACGGGAACGTGACCGATGTCAGGATCGTGGAAGCCAAACCGCCGAGGATATTTGACCGCGAAGTGATCCGTGCGCTAAAGCAATGGAAATTCCAGCCGGACGGCCAGAAATATGTAGGCGAGATCGAGGTCGCTTTCAAGCTGGAATGACGCGCGCGAAAGGCGCAGATAGGTTCAAATGCAATGGGCCGCTCAAGCGGCCCATTTTTTGGCATCGTGCGGATTGAATCCGCGCGAATCAATCGGTGCGCAACGCGTAGACAACAACTCCCCAAGTCATCGCCGCAAGCAACACAAGCAACCCGGCGATGTCGGCAAAGCCCATTCGGTGCCCCACGAAAATCGCCACCGCGCCGCGGAATGCCTGATCGAACACGCCCGGAACGATCAAGACCGCAGCAACCGCTGCAAACAACCACAGCACAATCACCGCCGCGCGACGCCACCCCGGGACGGTTACGGGCTGCGGCAGCCGGCCGACGACGGTGGCAGTAAAGCCATCGTCGGCAATGTATGCCGCGCGGTGCTCACGCCCCTCGGCCCTGAGAGCCTGTTCGAGCCAGTCGCCGTCGTCGAGTTCGTTCTTGCTCATCACCCTTAGCCTGGAGCCCAAGCGCCCAAAAGCGCCTTGAGCTTTTGCTTCGCCCGAAGAATGTGGGTCTTTACGGTGCCCACCGGGCAACCCAAGACCACTGCAGCCTCCTCGTGCGACAGGTCGTTATGATAGCACTGCACGATCGCCGCCCGCTCAGCTTCCGAGAGCACGCTCATTGCCCTTTCCATGTCCACGGACAGTGCAGCGCGATGCGACACACTCGGCGCCGATTCCCCTCGAGGGTCGGCGAAGTCATCGGGATCCGCGTCCTCGGGCATGGGCAGCTCCTTGAGTCTGCGAGCGTCCGCGAGAAACACGTTGTATGCGATGCGGTACAACCAGGTAGAAAAGCGGGCCTCCTTGCGGAACTGTTTGAGCTTGCGGTAGGCGAGCAGGAACGTCTCCTGGGCCAGATCGTCCGCGAGCGCCGCGTTGCCCGCGCAGAGCTTGCGCAGCGTGGCGCGGACGGTCGACTGGTGACGGCGCACTAGCTCGCCGAACGCGTGCCTGTCGTCGCTGACGACGACGCGGGCAATCAGCGCCTCGTCGCTGACCGGGGGCGCCGACATGAGCTATGCCTGCCTGCAGCTGCATACCTCCGGAGTCAACCCGCTCCGCTGTTAGCATTGCGTTGGGCAAGGTGACGATCCTCCAGCCACCAGAGAATGACATAGCCGATCCCCAGGAAGAGCAGTACCAGGCCGATCCAGTTGGCCGCGGCATCGTTGAAGAGCGAGTAGGCGCAGAAAGCCAAGCCGACGGTGATCATAACGATGCCCTTGCGCAGGTCGGACCACACTGCGCGCCGCCGAGTCGCAACGGCCTGCTGGATGACCGAGCCCCCTGGCGCAGCCTCCGCGGCTTTCGCTGTCTCAGGAGGCGGCAGGCCGGAGGACACAGCCTCCGCGGCCTGCGCCGGCGGAAGCACTCCCTTTTCCGCCAGTTTGAGCCAAGCCTCGTTTTGCATGCGGGCCTTGCGTAGCTTGTACCAGATGATCCCGACCAGCAGGATCACCGGCGTCAAGAAAATCGATCCGACAACCAGGAAAATAAGCCCGACGATCCACGGCGCGGTCTCCATGACGTGGGTGAAGGATTCGAAGTCGGAATCATCTTCGATCTGAGTGCGCGCGCCGCGCCGCTTGCCACGTTTAGTGGTGTCTTGCGCCGAGCTGTCGCTTTCATCCGCAGTTGCAGCATCGACCTGCGCCGGGGGCGATGGCGTTACCTGCTCGACCGTGGATTTCACCACCTTGTCGACCATGGTCTTGGTTACCGCCTCAGCTTTCGACTGATTGTCGGCGGCCGGCGTCGGGGCGGCGTAGAGCCACAGTGCAGCTGCCACCGCAAGCACACCGGCGTGAATCGCAAGCGGCGGCCGGGCTGCGACGCTGGGTAACGGATGCATCAAAACCTCCCTACGGGTGACATGACCCTTAGATGGCCCGGCAAGGGCCGGCGGATTCATTCGACTTTTGCAATGCGGCAAGGGGATCGGGCGGCTTGACCCCCCATGCTATCATTGCCCCCGAGCCAGGGCGGCATCTTGGCATTGGGAGGTTCATGTCGGTCCCGCGACTGCTTGCCGTGACTTTCGCATGCCTGTTGCTGGCGCTGCCAGTCCGTGCAGCGGACGACGCCGTCACCCTCAATTTCGTCAACGCCGACATCGATGCGGTAGTCAAGGCGGTCGCCGAGATGACCGGCCGCAACTTCGTCGTCGATCCCCGAGTCAAGGGCGTCATCAACATCGTCTCGGCGCGTCCGGTGCCGCGGTCGCTGGTCTATCCGACGCTGCTTGCGGCGCTGCGCCTGCAGGGGTTCACTGCAGTCGAAACCGATGGCCTGGTCAAGATCGTGCCTGAGGCAGATGCCAAGCTTCAGGGCGGACCTGTGGTCCGTGGAGGCAGCACCGGCGGTGGCGACCGGTTGGTTACCTCCGTCTACGTGCTCAAGTTCGAGTCCGCATCACAACTGGTCAACGTGCTGCGGCCGCTGATCACACCGAACAACACGATCGCGGCGCTACCCGCCGCGAATGCTCTGGTGATCACCGACTATGCTGAGAATCTCAAGCGCATCGACAAGATCATCTCGTCCCTGGATGTTCCGTCTGCGGGCGAGCCGATCATCGTTCCCGTCCGCTATGCCTCGGCGATCGATCTGGTTCAGGTCATCAATCGACTGATGACCGAACAAGCGGCGGCGCCGGGAGCGGTGGCCGACCCGCAACAGCGCGTGGTGCTGGTTGCCGATCCGCGCTCGAACAGCATTCTGATTCGCGGCGAGAACGGGCCACGCGTCGCGCGGATTCGATCGCTCATCGAGCAGCTCGATACGCCGGGTCGAGCCGGCGGCAACATCTTCATCATTTTTCTCAAGAACGCGGAAGCGGTGCGCGTGGCGCAGACGTTGCGGGCACTGTTGAGCGGAGGCAGCGACACGAGCGCACCATCGACGCCCCTCCCGCCGGCTTCGATGACAACGACGACCGGGTCCAACGCGCCTGCGGCGAGCGGCGCTCCGGCAGCCGCTGCGGCGGCCTTGAGCGCACTGTCGTCACCGTCCGGAGGCGGTGCAAGCAGCGCATTCAGCGCGGGCGGCGTCACCATTCAGGCGGACCCAGCCAACAATGCGCTGATCGTCATGGCGCCGGAGCCGTTGTACAACAATATTCGCGCCATCGTGGACAAGCTCGACACCCGGCGGGCGCAGGTATTCGTCGAAGCGCTGATCGTCGAGGTCAGCGCCGATCGTTCCGCCGAGTTCGGCATCCAATGGCAGTACTTGCAGGGGTTGAGCAACACCAGCACTTACGTTGGGGGCAACCAGAACTTCGGCGCGCCCGGATCGGGAAACAATATCATCGGCACCTCGGCGAACCTGGGAAGTGCGGGACAGGGCCTCAATCTCGGCATTATCCGCGGCTCGATTACGATTCCCGGCCTTGGCACGATCACCAATCTGGCGCTGCTGGTGCGCGCGCTTCAGACAGACAACACCGCCAATATCCTGGCGACGCCCAATCTGCTGATGCTCGATAACGAAGAGTCGAGAATCATTGTCGGCCAGAATGTCCCGTTCATTACCGGCCAATACGCACAGACCGGAACCACTGCGACCGTAACTCCGTTTCAAACCATCGAGCGGCAGGACGTCGGTGTGACGCTGCGCGTCAAACCGCAGATCACCGAGGGTGGCGGCGTTCGCATGCTGGTTCACGAAGAAGTGTCAAGTGTCTTTGATACGACCAATCCCGCGGGGATCATCATCAACAAGCGCTCCCTAGACTCGACGGTGCTCATCGACGATGGGCAGATCATTGTGCTTGGCGGACTCATCCAGGACAGCCAGACCGGCAGCACGCAGAAGATACCGTTCCTGGGCGACATTCCCATTGCAGGCGCGTTGTTCCGCTACGACACTCGCGTAAAGATGAAGACCAATCTCATGGTGTTTCTGCGGCCGACGATCATGCGCAATTCCGCCATGGGCGGGGCTATGAGCAGCGACCGCTACGACTACATCATAGGCGAACAAAAGAGCATCCGTACCGATCCGAACATCATCCCGCCTGTCCTGCCCAATCTTCAGGATCCGCAGCTACCGCCGACGCCGTTGCCGTCGTCGCCTGCAAACCCGGCCCCGATGCTTCTTCCCACTCCGTCGCTCGTCCCGCTGCCTTGGTACTTGCCAGTTGTGCCGCAGCCGACCGATCGCCCGACGCCTGAGCCCCCCAAGTAGCAGCGCTGTACCGACGCATGTCGACATCCACTGTACCGCCGGCCAAAGCTGCACCTGCCTTGCCGTCGTTAGCACAAAAAATTTCCTACTCCTTCGCGCGTGCCCATGGTGTTCTACCGCTACGCGAGGAGGACGGCAGCGTCGTCGTATTGACCCGTGCCGATACCTCCGTCGAAGGCGTTGCGGAGCTCAAGCGCGTGCTGCAGCGACCGCTAAAGATGCTCACCGTCAATCCCGAGCGCTTCGCGGCGGAACTCGCGTCGGCATACAACCAGGCCTCGGCGCCGGTTGCGCAGCTGAGCGACGCGCTCACGCGCGACACCGATCTAGCGCGTCTCTTGCAGGACATTCCCAAGGCGGAGGACCTGCTCGGCGCCACCTCCGAGGCGCCGGTCATCCGCATGATAAATGCGCTGCTGCTGCAGGCATTGCGCGAGCGCGCGTCCGACATCCATTTCGAGCCATACGAAGCGCGTTCGGTCGTGCGCTTTCGCATCGACGGGGAGTTGCGCGACGTCATCGAGCCTCCGCGCGCGCTGCACGCCGCGCTGGTGTCGCGGCTCAAGGTCATGGCCAGCCTCGACATCGCCGAAAAGCGGCTTCCCCAGGACGGGCGCATGGCGCTCAAGCTCGGCGACAAGAGCGTCGACGTTCGCGTTTCCACGCTGCCGACCGGCCCGGGCGAGCGCGTCGTGCTGCGCTTGCTGGACAAGGACGCCGCGCGACTGGACTTGGCCGCGCTGGGCATGAGCGAGGCGACGCTCGACACCGTCGATCGCTTGATCCGCGAGCCGCACGGGATCGTGCTGGTGACCGGGCCGACCGGCTCCGGCAAGACGACGACGCTATATGCGGCGATGTCGCGCCTGCCTCGCGGCGTGCTCAACATCATGACGGTCGAAGACCCGATTGAGTTCGCGCTCGACGGAGTGGGGCAGACACAGGTGAATCCGCGGATCGAGCTCTCCTTCGCCCGCTCGCTGCGCTCGATCCTGCGCCAGGATCCCGACATCATCATGATTGGCGAAATTCGCGACCTGGAAACTGCACAAATCGCGGTTCAGGCCAGCTTGACGGGTCATCTGGTTCTCGCGACGCTGCACACCAACGACGCGGCAAGTGCGGTCACTCGTCTCGCCGACATGGGGATCGAGCCGTACCTGCTCGCCTCGAGTCTGCTTGGCGTTCTTGCGCAGCGGCTGGTGCGCTGCCTGTGTCCCGAGTGCCGCCAGGCCGAAGCGCCAACTGCAGGCGAAGGGGCGCTGCTCTCGAAGCTCGCTCTGCCCACGTCGCAGAGGTTGTATCGGCCGGAGGGTTGCGCGGCTTGCGGGCAGTCGGGCTACAAAGGCCGCACGGGAATATACGAGCTGATCCTGATCGACGAAACAATGCGTCGTCTCATCCATGATCGTGCCGGCGAGCCTGCGCTGCGCGAGGCATGCGCCCGCGCCGGAGTGCGCACCCTTGCAGCCGATGGAGCACGCTGGCTCGCCGACGGAACAACGTCGCTCGCCGAATTGCTGCGCGTCACAGGTGCGGGAGCGTAGGACGGCGGTGAAGTCCGCGAGATCCCGGGTGTCCGCCGGGTCGATCAGTTCGAGGCGCGACGCCAGCTAGCGCGAGAGTCATGGCAGCGTTTCGCTACGAAGCAGTCGACTCCGCCGGACGTCCACGGCGCGGTATGCTCGACGCCGCGAATGTTCGCGCCGTGCGCGATCAACTGCGGGGAGACGGACTCTTTCCAACGGCGATCGAACCTGCGGTCTCGGCGGCGCGGCGAAGCGAAGCCACGCGACTCGCTGCGGCCCTGCTGGCACTGACCACCCGGCAGCTCGCGACGTTGGTTGCATCCGGAATGCCACTCGATCAGGCTCTCGCCGCGGTCGTCGAGCAGTCCGACCACCCCGGAGTAGGACGCACCTTCGATGCGATCCGCGAGCAGGTCGCCGCTGGCGAGCCGCTCTCGGTTGCGATGTCGCGCTTCCCGCGAACCTTCTCCGAGCTCTACCGCGGGCTGGTCGCGGTGGGCAGCGAAACGGGGCAGCTAGGCGGCGTGCTGTCGCGGCTCGCCGACTACCTCGAATCGAGGGAGGCGCTGCGCAACAAGTTCGCCATGGCGATGATCTATCCTGCCCTGATCACCGTGGTGGCTCTGGCGGTGATCGCCGCGCTGATGCTCTACGTGGTGCCCCAGATCGTCTCCGTGTACCAGCAAAGCCGTCAGGCCCTGCCGTGGCTTACCCGTGCTCTGATCGCGACAAGCGATTTCCTGCGCGCGACCGGATGGTACTGGGTTGGCGCCGCGGCGTTGGCGGTGATCGCCGCTATCCTGCTGCTGCGTCGCGAGTACTGGCGCGAACGCTGGCACGCAGCACTTCTGCGCACGCCCGTGGTTGGCAAGGTGCTCGGCGGACTCGACACGGCGCGCTTTGCCAGCACGCTGGCGATCCTGACGGGCAGCGGGGCGCCGCTACTGCGGGCGCTGGAAACGGCCGCGGCGGTGATCTGGACGATACCGATCCGAAACGCGGCGCGTGCGGCAGCGAGTCACGTGCGCGAAGGCGTGACACTGTCGCGCTCGCTGGCGACGGAGCGCGTCTTTCCGCCATTGCTGGTGCACCTGGTAGCCAACGGAGAACAGAGCGGTCAGCTGCCGGAAATGCTGGCGCGCGCGGCACGGGAGCAGGAAGACGACGTCGAACGCCGCCTGACCTGGGTCGCCGCGCTTGTGCAACCGATGCTGATCGTCATCATGGGAGCGATCGTGCTCGTCCTAGTCCTGGCGGTCATGTTGCCGATCGTGTCGATGAATCAGTTGATCCGATAACGCGGGCGATGGCGCACCTGGCCTGCATCCGCCGGTGAAGCTTCGTATCCGAACAGCTCTGAGCCGGCTGTGTCATCGTCTATCGCCGGTTCGAGCGCCTGTTGGTTCCCGATCGCTCTGCAATGCCAGCGTGTGGGAGGCGCCGCTTGAGACCCATGTTTCGGCTGATGGCTTGCTAAGGCCGTCATCGAGCGGCGCTTTCGACCCGGACTTAGCTCCCATCCTCGGCGAGTTCGCCTGGCATTCGTTGACAGCCGATTCACGCCTTGGCGAAGTGAGCGAGGAACACTACAGGGCCGTCGCCGACTTGCTGGCGGAGACCGGTCTTGCCTCGAAGGATCTGCGCGTGCTGGAAGTGGCGGCATACGCCCATACGACCGGTTACATGCTTCACAGTCGCTTGGGCGCGCATTGCGACTTGCTCGATATCTCCCCCAGCACACTTAAGCTGGGCCGGCGCATGGCTTGTGAGCAAGGTTTGCCGACCGAAGATACGAGATGCGTTGCTGCGGATTTCCACGATCTGCCTTACGCCGACGCTCAGTTCGACTTGGTCTACATCTGCTCGTCGTTGCACCATACCTGGCGCTGGCAGCGGGTCGTGCGCGAAATGATCCGCGTACTCTCGCCACAGGGAATCATGTTGCTGGACAACGAACCGTGCCGGCGTAGCTTCTGTCACTATCGTTTTCGCGCCAACAGAACGGAGCGATACGGCGACCTGGAGCGCGCGCTCGATCGCCTCGGCATTCTTCGGACCATCGCCGAGCCGTTTCCAAACACCCGGCCTGAGACACTTTTCGGTATGGTGGAAAATCAGACGATTCCCATCCGAGCGCTGTGCGGTAGCCTTGCTCAAAGCTGCACTCCGGTAGCGGTAAGCCTCAACTCCGATGTCTGTCTGGGGCCGCTCGAGTGGGATCTGATCGCGCGGCGAAGCAAAGGGATAGCGGCTTGCACGCTCTGGCTCACTGACGAAGTGGCTCGACGCGTCGAGGAGGCGCATGCCGAGATGAGCGACGCGGACCGCGGCATGGGCTTTGGCCTCCCGTCGCAAGATGAAATCGAGAGACTCTGTGCGTCGACGGCCGAGGCCCTCGTGAAGCTGCCCGCCGACCCGGACTCACCAGACTATCGCGTCGGCCTTGCCGATATTTTCGGCGCGTCGGTGCGCATAGCCGTTCGCAAGCGAGGCAACCGTGGCGAAGCGCCTGCTGCACGCCTTGTGCGCGTCTATCCGGAAGCGAACGACATCGTCCTTGCGTTTTCGCCGCGGATTGCTCGCCTGCTTGACACGCGCAGCGCTCTACTGCCGAACATCCAATCGAGCTCTGCAGAAGCTCTCACGGAAGTTTTTCCAGCGCCCGACTGGGCGATTGAGTCGGAGGGCGGCCTGCGCTGGCTGTCACCGCAGACAAGGCAGCCACGCTTGCTAGTTCCGGCGATCCGATCCGGATCGCTGCTCATCGTGGTTCGAATCTATGTGGCGGCCGATACGCAACCGTTCCGGATCGAACTGCGCAACGACGGAGATCAAGTGGCCGCGTTCGACGCCTATCGATCCGATTCGTTGCTGCTGACGCCGACGGTCAGCTGTCGGCAAGGTACAGCGCTGCGCCTGTCTTTCAGTACTCGCCCGCTGGGCAGTCTACGCACGGGGGACAACCTGCCGCTTTTCAATCTTTCCTACGCCGGCGCTTTCCCTTTGTGATCCTCATCGACTGTTTTCGATCGCGAGAGCTGGCTGGCGATCGCCCACTCAACGTGCTCGCGCACCAGCGTAGACGGATCGCTGCGACGGGCGTTTAAAGCTGCAACGATCGCCTTGCTGTAACGTGCGTTGCCTAACCCGACGGCGAGATTGCGCAGCCAGCGCTCATAGCCGATGCGGTGGATCGCGCTGCCGCGAATCCGCGTCTCGAATTCATCTTTTGTCCACGCGAACAAAGTCACCAGGTCGGCTGCGTCGAGCCCGTTGCGGACAGCGAAGTCGGGCAGGGGGCTCAAACAAGCGTAGCGATTCCACGGGCAGACAAGTTGGCAGTCGTCGCAGCCGTAGACCCGGTTGCCGATGAGCGGGCGCAGGTGTTCGGGGATGCTGCCCTTGAGCTCGATGGTAAGGTACGAAATGCACCGGCGCGCGTCGAGCTCATACGCAGCGACGATCGCTCCAGTCGGACACGCGTCAATGCACGCGTGACAGCTTCCGCAATGCTCGGATGCCGCCGCCGTCAAAGGCAGCGGCAGATCGGTATAGATCTCCCCTAGGAAAAAGAACGATCCGGCGTCGCGAGACAAGAGTAGCGTGTGCTTGCCGCGCCAACCCACGCCCGACTTGGCGGCCAGCGCGACCTCGAGCACCGGTGCGCTGTCGGTGAACACGCGGTAGTGAAAGCTGCCAACCGCTTTCTCGATGCGCTGCGCGAGACGCTTGAGGCGCCCGCGCAAGACCTTGTGATAGTCGCGCCCAAGCGCGTAGCGCGAGATGTAGGCCTTATCTGGATCCGCAAGC
Source organism: Casimicrobiaceae bacterium (assembly GCA_035262745.1). GTDB lineage: Bacteria > Pseudomonadota > Gammaproteobacteria > Burkholderiales > Casimicrobiaceae > PALSA-1003. The sequence continues at coordinate 20,278 of DATFSE010000076.1, forward strand.
ACGGAAAGGCTATCCGTCGACTTGGGCGGAAGATAGTCGAGACGTGCGCTGATGACTCGCAGTGTTCCCGCTACAAGCTCGGCAGGTCGAGCGCGGCGTGAACCATGGCGTGCCATATAATCCATTTCGCCATGACGCCCGGCGCCGAGCCACTTCAACAGTCGCGTCTCTTCTTCGGAAAGGTCGGTGTTCGATATTCCAATCTCGGCAAAGCCCAGCTCGCGTCCCCACGCCTTGATGTTGACGGCCAAGGCATCGAGATCGAGAGGCTGTGTGACGGACGCTGATGACATGACGCGAGTGGAGCTAAGCAACGAGAACAATGAAGACGATTATAGAGGGGCCGCGGATCGAGCTTGCCGACGCGGCCGCTACACTGGCTGCCGGATCGCGTTTGGCATCGGGCCTCCGCGGCGGCATGGTGGTGGCGCTTTCCGGAGAGCTGGGTGCTGGAAAGACGACACTCGTGCGTGGCATGCTGCGCGGGTTGGGTTGGACCGCCCCTGTCAAGAGTCCGACCTACACCCTGATTGAGTCTTACGAAGTCTCCAGCTTATACTTTTATCACTTTGATTTTTATCGCTTCAGCGATTCACGCGAATGGGAGGGTACAGGCTTCGCCGAATACTTTCGTCCCGACTCGATATGCGTGATCGAATGGCCGGAGCGTCTGGGCCCTTGGTTGCCTCGCCCCGACGTCTGGTTGTGTCTGGAACACGCGCCCAGCGGCCGAACGCTGACTCTCTCGGCCGGAACCGAGATCGGTAGAACATGCCTCGCCGCGTATACCACGGGAACCGCATAACTCGCGTTTCTCTTGCGCGCCGCCGCGCGTTTCAATGGCTTCTGCTGCCCGCGGCGCAATGGCTGTTGCCTTCGACGTCCTCCGCCGCGACCATTGCCTCGGCGCGGGTGTGGCCGGCGCTGGAATATACGCGCCTCATTATCGAATCGACGACTCCCATCGCATTCCAATGGGTGGTGATGAGAAATCCGGAGCGCCTGGCGCTCGATCTCGAAGGAATTGAGCTTAACTTCGAGCTCGTGCAACTTCCGCAATTGGTCCATCCCAGTGATCCTTACATCGAGGCGATTCGAGTCGCATCGTTCAAGCCTGGGATGATGCGTATCGAGCTCGAGCTCAAGACTGCAGTCAATCCGCAGATCTTTGCGTTGAAGCCCTTTGGCGACCACGGGCATCGGGTCGTCATCGACCTCTATCCGCTGACGCCACCGGACCCCCTGATGGCGCTTCTGGAATCCGATCCGGGCGCCCGGGAATACAAACCCAGAGCGAGTGCGCCCGATCGCCAGCCGACTATCGAGCCTCCTTATCCCTCTAATCGGGGCGATACACGGCGTCGCATCGTCATCGCCATTGATCCCGGCCACGGGGGCGAGGATCCGGGTGCGATCGGGCGGCGAGGGACTTATGAGAAGAACGTCACCCTGTCGATCGCCCGCAAGCTCAAGGCGCTTGTCGATGCCGAGCCGGGCATGCGCGCCATGCTCACGCGCGACGACGACTATTTCGTACCGCTGCACGCGCGCGTGCAGAAGGCGCGGCGGGTGCAGGCCGATCTCTTCATATCCATTCACGCCGATGCTTTTTCGACATCGAGCGCGCGCGGCTCATCGGTGTTTGCCCTCTCAGAGCATGGCGCAACCAGCGCTGCCGCGCGCTGGCTGGCTCAGCGGGAGAACCAGGCTGACCTGATCGGCGGCGTCAACCTCGACAACAGAGATCCGGTGCTCGCCAGGACTCTGCTCGATTTGTCGCAGACCGCGCAGATCAACGATAGCCTGCGGGTCGGCCGCTCCGTGCTGGAAGGCGTCGGCATGATCAACACGCTGCACAAGGGCACGGTCGAGCAGGCAGGCTTTGCGGTGCTTAAGGCACCCGACATCCCGTCGATTTTGGTCGAAGTGGCGTTCATCTCCAATCCCGATGAGGAGACGAAGCTCAGGAGTGATCGCCAGCAGCAGCGTTTCGCCGAGTCGATCTTCAGTGGCATCAGACGCTATTTCGCGCAGCATCCTCGGCTCGCGCGTGGGTAACGCAAAAGCGCTGCCGAACCCTTGAACGTCTTTGCGGGCCGATCGCGTAGAATGGCGGCCCAATGATCAAGTTCTTCGTCTGGTTTCTCGCGTTGCAGGCTGGCCTGTTTGGTCTCGAGCTGACGCCGTGGGCTCAGCAGTGGTTTGTCGTTCCCTGGACGAACACCCTCGCCGCGATTTCCGCGAGCATCGTGAAGCTGTTCGACCCCGAGGTCATCTCACACGGCAAGGTTCTGCAGAGCACGAGCAGCGGCTTCGCGGTGTCGATCGAAGCGGGGTGCAATGGGGTCGAGGCAACCATCGTGCTGGTCGCGGCGATCCTGTCCTTTCCGGCGAAGTGGAGCCGCAAGCTGATCGGCCTCGCCGCGGGAGTCGTCGCGGTGCAGGGCCTCAACATTGTGCGGGTGATCAGCCTTTTCTATCTCGGACAATGGAATTTCAATGTGTTTGAGTGGGCGCATCTGTACGTCTGGCAGGCCCTGATCATGCTAGATGTGCTGATCGTCTGGCTGCTGTGGGTGCGCACCCTGCCGCGCGCCGCACCGGCTGTTTCGGCTTAGAGGTTCCCTAGATGCGGGCCTCTCTCGCGCGCTTTATTCTGCGGGTGGCTGCATGGCTCCCGCTCACATTCGCGATTTGGTATCTTGCGGCTCCATTGCTCGCCTGGCCGGTTGCATTGCTCGCCGAGCTGTTCATGAAAAGCGCATTTGGCGACCTCATACGGGGAGTCGAGCAAAGCGGAGCGCTGCTGACTTTCATAACCTCGCTGAAACCGGCGCAGGGCACGCTCCCCGGAGCCGCGAGAGCAGTGGTGTCCGCGGAGAGCAACGTCTTGCTCTTTTCCTTCGGGTTCCCGATGCTCGCCGCGCTTATTCTTGCGGCGCGCGAGCCGCATCTCGTGCGCCACCTCCTGGTCGGTTACTTTGTTCTGCTGCCGTTTCAGACCTGGGGGGTGGTCGTGGATGTGCTGAAAAACGTCGTCATCCTGGCGCCGCCGGCGATTTCAGCGCAAACCGGCTTCGACAGCTGGCAACGCGAGGTGATCGTGTTCGCCTATCAGTTCGGTAGCTTAATCCTGCCGACCGTCGCTCCGGCGATCGTGTGGGTGCTCATGCACCGGCGCTTTCTCGAGAATTTCGCGACGCAGGCACGCGGCGGGACGGCGCAGACACCATCGGCGACCGGCGCGGAACACTCGCGCTAGAGGCCGGAAGCCGCCGGCTTGCGTTCCGACTGGCGATCAGCTTCCAGCTGACGCAACACGCGTCGTTGCACCTTGCCGGTGGTTGTCATCGGCAGCGCGTCAATAAACTCGATCGCTTTTGGATATTCGTAGGGCGCGAGGAATTGTCGCACGTGACGCTGAATTTCCTCTTGCAGCGCCTGTGACGGCGCGTGTCCCGCCGCCAGAACGATGAACGCCTTGACGACGTTGCCGCGCGTCTCATCCGGACTGGGTACGACGGCGGCGTTGGCCACAGCCGGATGCCGCACCAGACAGTTCTCTATTTCCGAAGGTCCGATGCGATAGCCGGCTGCCTTGAACATGTCGTCGGCTCTGCCCTGATACCAGAGGTCGCCGTCGGCATCTCGCTTGGCGAGATCGCCTGTGCGGCACCAGTCGCCGGTGAATTTTCTCGAAGTCGCTTCTGGATTCTTGAAGTACTCGAGAAAGAAAACGGGGTCGCGCGTCCCGTCGGGCGCGATGCGGTTGACCGCGACTTCCCCCATCTCGCCCACGGCGACTTCGTTACCGTCGTCGTCGATCACCGCAATGCGATGGCCGGGATAAGGCCTTCCCATCGAACCAGGCTTCGCAGGCCACAACGAATGCGAGTTTCCGACGATGTAATTCATCTCGGTCTGACCGAACATCTCGTTGATCGTGACGCCCAGTGCCTGCTCAGCCCATGCGAACACGGTCGTGCCGACGGCCTCGCCCGCGCTCATGATGCTGCGCAGCCTCAGGTCGTAGCGAGTCCGAGGCTCAGGTACCGCTTTCATCATCATCTTGAGCGCCGTCGGGAACAGAAAGCTGTTTCTCACTCCGTACTTCGCCAACAGGCCTAGGGCGCGCTCCGGCTCGAAACGCCCGCGATAGCCGAGGATCGTACATCCGAAGTACAGCGTGGGCAGGAGCGCGTCCATCAGTCCGCCGGTCCAAGCCCAATCCGCGGGCGACCAGAACAGATCGCCTTGCTGCGGGAAGCCGTTATGTGAATGCATGAACCCTGGAAGGTTGCCGAGCAGGCATTGCTGCGGCATCAATGCGCCTTTGGGTGGGCCCGTCGTGCCGCTGGTGTAGACGAGCAGCGCAGGATCGGTCGCGCGCGTGACGAGCGGCGCGAACTCGGAGGCGGCCCGCCCGGCAAGCGAGTCCCAGTCGAGAGTCCACGCTTCCCGTGCGCCCGCGACCGCGATCACGTGGCGAAGAAGCGGCAGCCGATCGCGAATGGGGACCAAGTTGGGCAGCGAGGCTGGATCCACGACGGCAACTTTGGTTTCCGAATCGTTGAGACGGTATTCCAGGGCCTCGGGCCCGAACAGAAACGAAAGCGGAACCGCGACCGCACCAAGTTGATAGCAAGCGATGTGCGCAATCGCAGTCTCCGGGCGCTGCGGCAGGATGATCGCAACCTTGTCGCCGCGACCGATCGACAGCGCCGCAAGCGCGTTGGAGATGCGATTAGCCTGCTCGAGCAGATCTCTGAACGTCAGGCGCGACGTCGCCCCGCCTTCGTCCTCCCAGCACAGCGCGACGCGGTCAGAGTCTGACGCGTGTTCGCGGCAGACGGCGGCGCCGATATTGAAATCGGGCGGAACGTTCCATCGGTGCCGCGCGCAGATCTCGCGGTAACGATCGACGGCCATCGGCGGTTAGCGACTACTGCTGGAGTTGCTCTGCGACGCCTGATCCAGTGGTTCGACAGTCGCCCAGATCCAGTCGGGCTGCTGTTCGAGCAGCCGGCCGAAGGTGATGCGCTGCGATGACCGGGCGACACTCATGTTGAGCCGCTTGCCCGGCTGATACTCGCCGGCAGGCACGATCAGCGTCTGGATCGGGGTATCAGTGCTGCGCTTCTTTAGCGAAAGGAACAGGCCCTGGAAAATGCGGTTGTGGACTGTCGTCGCCTCGCCGTCGACAAAATAGTCGGCATCGCCTTTCTTGGGCATCGACAACTCGACTCCGACCAGGTTGTTGGCGATTATCTGCAGGCCGATCTCCGCCCGTTCGCTGGTGAGCCGCTTCATGCGGCGCACGATGCCCAGCGCCCACAGCGATTCTCCTTGGGCGCGAATTGCAACCAGAGTTCCCAGGGTTATGGCGTTGATCACCGTCATTGGCGCAACAAGGCGATAGCCGGTTTGTGAGACATCGCGAACATCCCAGGTGCCGCCCGCGGCGGCATAAGTAGCGAGCCGCCTGCGCGCGATCTCGGCCGAGCGTGCATTCTCGTTGCGCATGCGCCCGAAGGTCGCGATTTCCAGCGTTTCGCCGAAACTTCCCATGCGTGACCTCGGTTCGACCGCAGGACCGCTCTCCTCTTCCCGCAGGAAGCCGGAGATCTTGGCGAAGCCGACGATCGCGTCAACGTGGCCCGATGCGCTCTGGCGCTCGCCACGGCGGATTACCGGCCGAAATTCAGGGTCGACCTGTGCCGCAAGCTTGGTCAGCAGATTGAGCTGGTCAGCGCGGCGTGACGCCTTGTCCGACAGAGGGTCGTTGCGGACCTTCTGCTCCAGCATGACCACGTTCTGCATGAGCATCGCGTGCAGCGGTCGGGTGTCGAGAAACAATACGCGACCTTCCAGCGGCTGCGGGGTACGGCGCCGCAAGCCCGTGCGTTCGCCCAAGTCGACGTAGAAGCTCGACACCGCCTGCGGTTCGAGGTTGAGCCGAAGCGGCGCGCACCATTCGGAGAGTTGAGATGCCACCCACTCGACATGTCGGGGCGACATGTTGCCTGCGTGCATAAGGTGCAGCAGCAGAACTCTCAGGTACTCCTGCTCGATGGTGGTCAGCACGCCTTCCGGCAACGCGCCGATCGGCACGCGCTCGATCTGCGCGCTGCACGCTGTCTGGAACAGCGCGTGCAGATCCGCCCAACGCGCCGGGATCCACTGCTCGTAGCGGTACAGACGGATTTTGGCGTCGAGTCCCTGATGCATGATCTGGCGGGCGATCAGCTCGGGACGCAGGTTCTCCCACTTGTTGCTCTGTGCGTTGCCTGCGATATCGCGTCCAAAGGCCTGGTAGCAGAGCAGGAACCCTTGGGTCAGATCGAACAGCGCCTGCCAGATCTGGCCTTCGACCTTGGATGAACGCGTCCCGTGCTCGAGATACTGTGCGGTCAAACTTCGCCGCAGAGGGTCACTTAGGTGATCGAGATGAAACACGGCTTCGAGCCGCGAGGGCGTTCGGATGGCGTGACGCTCCGCCAACGCGCCAAGCTCGGTCAGAACCGCAGCATGGGTTCCTAGCGGATCGTTGGCGGGGAAATTGGCGAGCCACCGTTCAACGGCTTTCTTATCCGCTAAGGGGTCCTTGGTCGATTTTCCGAATCCGAACATACGCTTCCAGTGTAATCGAATGGCAAGGGAGGATATGGCCCTGCCCGGTCCGGCAGCCAGCATAAAACGAACCAGCTTCCGGAACGGCAGAGAAGCGTAGGCGTCCGAGCGCGCTTTGGCAACGCCCGTCCTTCGGCCCGCCCGGCCCGCCTCCAGGAGCCCAGCCATCCTAACCGATGCGGGGCGGGTACGATCCTTGCACAGTGCCTTTTGTGGTCAGCAGCTGGAAGGAGTCCAGGCGGCGGAAATCGACGGAAGCCCTTGTTCCGCAAGCACGAGCGCGACATGGGTATCCCTTCGACATAGACAGGTTGCGGTTTTTGCCCAGGGGCATGACGTGCTGCGGCGGCTTATGCCGTTGCGCGCCAAGCTGAAGGCGACAACTGATTTCTCATATACTTGTGGCACACAGGCCAAAGGAATTGTCATGGGAATCTTGATCAAGGCGCCTACGCGCCGCAGCGATCCGGCACCGCATTTGAGCATGGCTGCGACCGGCGGCGGCGAAACAAGAAATGCACTGCACATCCGAGAGGTTGTGCGAATCACCGGTTTGCGACGCGAGCAGCTCTATATGTGGCAGCGACGCTACGGATTTCCTAATCCCGCTCGCGACTCATTCGGCGATCGCGTCTACCCACCGGACCAGGTCGCACGGCTCAAGGTCATCAAGCAGTTGCTCTCTGAAGGTTGGCGAGCAGGCGCAGTGGTTCCGCTGGCTGAGTCGGCTCTGCAATCGATGCTCGGCATTGCCGTCGAGGATCCGGCGCCGCTGCCGAGCGAAATCGAAACCGCTGTCAAGCTCCTCGGCGAGCATCGCGTCGGCGAACTACAGAACCACCTGTCCAAACTGCTGGTGGGTCAGGGGCTGCGCCGTTTTCTAGAGCAGACGCTCATCCCGCTCAACGAAGCAGTGCACGAGCACGTCGTGCGCGGCGACATGCAGAATTTCCAGGAGCTGCGCTTTGCCGACCTCGCGCAGCGCTTGCTGCGCGACGTGACGCGGCTGGTGCGGCCCACCCGGGACGCACGGCAGATTCTTGTCGCGACGCCGCCGAACGATCCCAATCAGCTCGGCCTGGCGATTCTCGAGTTGCTGTTGTTCACCGAGGGCATCAATTGCCTGACGCTTGGCAGCGGCGTTCCTGCCCAGGAGGTTGCCGGAGCGGCTCACGCGTACAAGGTGGCCATGGCCATTCTGCTGTTCGATCGCGGCATATCGGGAAAGATTGCCGGACAGGAAATCCGTTCGCTACGCGCCGCGCTTCCTGAAGGTCTGCCGCTCATCGTCAGCGGGCGCGCGGTAAATCTGCTGGCGAAGCCGATCGCCAATGTACGTACGGCCGCGGATTTCAGCTCGGTAATGTCTGCCGTGCGCGAGCTTGGGGTCGAAAGCACTCCGCCGCAGGAGCTGCAGCAGCGCGCTTAAACGCGTCGGCAATGCACTCCTCACAGTGACCGCGCTTCAAGGCGCGGTCATTGCTTTCCAGGTGCCGTTTCGCGGGTCTCGCCCCAGGAACCCATCACTGGTCGATGCTTGATCCAGCTTCTAATCTTCCAGCAGTTCACGCAACTTTCGCCGATCGCGCTTGGTTGGTCGACCTGGCCATTTGGGCGCAGTTGCCGCCGCCGCTCGTCGGCGCAACAGCTCTTCTTCGCGCGCCGCTGTGCTTTCCGGAGGCTCCGCGTACAAGAGTGCAGCGGCTGCGGCATTTCCACGCCGATCCGAGATGGCGGTGACCAGAACATCCCACACGAGCCCGCCGCGGCGCACTATCACACGCTGCCCAGGCTTCACATCGTGCGCCGGTTTGACGCGCTCGCCGTCGACTCGCGCCTGTCCGGTGGTAATGGCTTGAGCGGCGAGACTGCGCGTCTTGTAGAAACGCGCCGCCCACAACCATTTGTCGAAGCGCGCGCGCTGATGCGCCAACTCGCCGTCAGCGCTCGCCCGCATGGCTCGCCATCCAGTGGGCCCTCGCTTCCGCGTCGCTGAAGCCCTCCACGCGCAACTCGCCGATGACGCGGTGCTCGTCTTCGGCGCTGCGGTTCTGCGAGAGCTTGAACTTGGGATCAATCCGCTCGATGATCATGCGAAAGGCGACGATCGCGCCCAGCAGCGCATCCAGTTTGATGAGGGAGCCGTGGGGCGAAGGCTTGTCTTGCTTTGGGACCTCTGAGCGAGCCCCGCCGCTCATGTGGGACTTGCTCAGCGGTCCCTCAGTTTGAGGGTGAAGAGCGTCAGTGGCAACCCGGAGTTCTTGTCGAAGGTGGCACCGGCTTCGATCCCTGCCTCGGCCACTGCGGCCGCGCTGTCGAGCCGGCCGTAGAGGCTGTGCATGGCGCCCAGCGCGAATTCGCGTCCGGTGCCGACTGCCCAGAACTGGGTGTACTCGAAGACTTCGCGCATGGAATACACCCCGAAAATACCATTGGTGTTGGCGATAAGCGCGGTGATCTGCGTGGACTCGTAAGGATCGTCTTCCTCCTCCTTTGGATTCAGAAAATGCTGCTCCTTGAGGATGGGATGCAGCTTCCGGAAGGTTTCGAAGATCGAGCGCTTGGTCGAGAAATCCAGATCATCGTGCTTGGCCAAAAGACTTTCGAAGACCAGTTGATGCGCGGCGCTGCCGCACAGGCCGATATATGTGCCCTTGTGATGCACGATCTTGTCGTACGCGCGATCGAATTGTGCGGACAAGCGCGTGTCGCCAAACGTCGTCAGCGAGTCGGCGCCGATGGAGACTTCGCCGTTCTTCCGGACTACGACGAGTGTGGTCATGGAACCCGCTTACGCGAGAACACGCCCCGGAGCGGGGCGCTCGAGCGCTGGAAGTAAACGATTATACCGCGACGCTGCCGGCGATGCGTGGCGATGGCAGCATCGCGACCGGTGGCAGCTTGCGCGCGTTCCACGCGCCATGCGCCCACCGCCAGAATTCCCCGACCGTGACCGGCGGCGATGGAGGCATCGGCTGGTCGAGAAAGCGCCAAGCCGCGAGCAGCGCAGGCAACGGATCACGAGGCAGTGGCGGTGCCCGGGTCTGCTTGGAAAGTTTCTCCCCATGTGCGTCGATGACGATCGGGTGATGCAGATACGCTGGCGTGGTCAGCCCCAATTTGCGCTGCAGCCAGATCTGGCGAGCGGTCGATGCGAGCAGATCTGCGCCGCGAACCACATGCGTGATTCGCTGCTCGGCGTCGTCGACTACGACGGCAAGCTGATATGCGAACAAACCGTCGGCGCGCTTGACGATGAAATCTCCGACGTCGAGCGCAAGGTCCTGCTCCTGCCAGCCCTGCAACCGGTCGCGAAAGCCGATACGTTCGGCGTCAACGCACACTCGCCAGGCGCGGGTCTCGCGGCCGGTGGCGATACCGCCGCGACAAGTGCCGGGATAAATGCGCTCACCGCCGGCGCCCAATGGGGCATGCTCCAGATCCTTGCGCGTGCATGCGCAGGCGTAGGCAATGCCACCGGCGCGAAGATCGTCGAGCGCGCGCTCATACAGCGCGAGGCGGCTACTCTGGCGCTGCACGGCTTGATCCCATTCGAATCCGTACTCCGTCAGAGCAGTGACGATGTCTCCAATCGCACCGCTACGCGTGCGCGGGGCGTCCACGTCTTCGATGCGCAGCAGCCACTCTCCGCCATGTGAGCGCGCGTCGCAGAAGCTGGCAACTGCCGCGATCAGCGAGCCGAAATGCAGCGGACCGGTAGGAGAGGGAGCGAAGCGGCCGCGGTAAGGCCGTGCCGAAGTCACCTGGGCGCGGACGCGCCGACGTACTCGAGCGAGCCCGAGGCCGCCGTCGTGGCGGAGGGCTTCCACTGCCAGTGGCGCTGCATGGTGGCGAGCACGCCGGTGGGATATTCGCTTCTGCCCAAGCTGCCGTTATAGCGACCGAGGGCGCGATACAAATCGCCCTTTTCCATGTCCAGATAGTAGCGAAGGATGGTGCAACCGTAGCGCAAATTCGTGCGCAGGGTGAACAGGTCGTGTCCTTCATTACCGATGAGGCGGACCCAGAATGGCATCACTTGCATATAGCCGCGCGCACCGGCAGTGGACACGGCATACTTGCGGAAGTTGCTCTCGTACTGGATCAATCCGAGTACCAGTTGCGGATCGAGGCCTGCGCGCGTCGCTTCGTATTGCACGCTCACCAGGAAATCGCGCCGGGTCGGCCAGTCGGGAATTTTTGGTGCGAGCCGTGACGACATGTCGGCGAGCCAGGCCCAGCCTTCGACGTCGGTACCGAAGACCAGGCGCGGTGCGGGATAGTCGCTCACCGACCGATGCAGCGAATTCTGTACGTTGGCGGCAAGCATCTCCTCGACCTGAGCACCAGCGAACGCAGCCGGCGCGAGCACGGCGAGGCTCGCTGCGAACACGGTCTGGATCAGTACCTCCCGTTTGATCATCGGCAGTGTTTCAACTCCCTTTGACGAGACGCCCGCGAACAAACTTCCCGGCCTCTTCAAGCGGCACCCGAATCGGCTCGGAATCGCGCCTTCCCTGATATTCGATCTCGCCGCTCTTCAGTCCGCGGTCGCCCACTGTAATACGATGAGGAATACCGATCAACTCCAGATCGGCGAACATTACCCCGGGCCGCTCACCGCGATCGTCGAGAAGCACTTCGACGCCGGATGATTCCAATTCATCGTGCAAGCGATCAGCTGCGGCCCGGACGGATTCCGTGCGATCGTAACCGATCGGTGCGATCGCGACGCTGTAGGGTGCAAGTGGTTCAGGCCAGTTGATCCCCCGTTCGTCGTGATTCTGCTCGATTGAAGCCGCGACAATGCGCGTGATGCCGATGCCGTAACAGCCCATCTCCATCACCTGCGGCTCGCCCGCCGCATCGAGAAATGTTGCGCCCAGCGCGCGCGAGTACAGGTCGCCCAGCGCGAACACATGACCGACTTCGATGCCGCGAACGATGACGAGAGGACCCTTGCCATCGGGTGACGGATCGCCTTCGACCACACGGCGGATATCGGCGATGCGATCGGGCTCGCGGCAATCACGCCCGAAGTTCACTCCTCGCAGGTGGTAATCGACTTCGTTGGCGCCGCAAACGAAATCGGCCATTGCGGCGACTTCGCGATCGGCGACCAGCGGCATGTCTTGAGGGATGCCCACCGGCCCGAGATACCCCGCCGAACAATGCAGCGCCGCCTCGATTTCGACCTCGTTGGCCCATCGGAAGCCGGCGAGCCCTGCGACCTTGCCCGCCTTGATCTCGTTCAGAGTATGATCGCCGCGGATCAGCAGCATCTGCACCTTGCCTTCGGCGTGGAGCATGATGCATTTCACTGTGCGCGAAAGAGGCAGGTGCAGCAACTCCGCCACCTCTTCGCAGGTCGACTTGCCCGGTGTGGGCACTTTCTCCATCCTTTCCCTCGGCTCGGGACGCGGACCCGGCGCAGCCGCTTCAGCGAGCTCCACATTGGCGGCATAGTCGGAATTCGGGCAATACGCAATCGCGTCCTCTCCTGAATCGGCGAGCACTTGGAATTCGTGCGATGCAGAGCCGCCGATCTGCCCGGTGTCGGCGCGCACCGCGCGAAACTTGAGCCCGAGGCGCGAGAAGATACGCACGTACGCGTCGTACATTGCCTGGTACGACTTGAGCATCTCGTCCTTGCCGACGTCGAACGAGTAGGCATCCTTCATGATGAATTCACGCGAGCGCATCACTCCGAAGCGCGGACGGACTTCATCGCGGAACTTGGTCTGGATGTGATAGAAGTTGATCGGGAGCTGCTTGTAGCTCTTGAGCTCACGGCGCGCGATATCGGTGATCACCTCTTCGGACGTCGGCTGGATGACGAAATCGCGCTCATGCCGGTCCTTGATGCGCAAGAGGTCGGGGCCGTACTTGTCCCACCGCTTGGATTCCTGCCACAACTCGGCCGGCTGGATCACCGGCATCAGCAGTTCGATCGCGCCGGCGCGGTTCATCTCCTCGCGCACGATCGCCTCCACCTTCCGCAGCACGCGCAATCCGAGTGGCATCCACGTGTAGATGCCCGCAGCGAGCCGGCGGATCATGCCGGCACGCAGCATCAGGTTGTGGCTGATGAGCTCGGCTTCGGCCGGCGCTTCCTTCAGCGTCGAGAGAAAAAACCGAGATACGCGCATGAATCGACGTGCTTTTTCGACAAAGCGCGTATTTTACGGGAAAGGCCCGCTGCTTGGTTCGCGCAAGCCCAGAAGAAGCGGGTTGCGCCGCCGCGAGCCGGGTACCCGCGCGACGACGTTTCTTCCGCCCCGGCGCTGCAGCCGCGATAGCGCAACCCCGCGAAATCAGCGCACGACGATGACCGGCAGCTTCGAGTGTGTCAGTACCTTCTGCGTCTCGCTGCCCAGCAAAAGCGCTGAGACGCCGCGACGGCCATGCGAGGCCATGACGATTGCTTCGCACTTCTGCCTTCGCGCGGCGGCGAGAATCGCTTCCCACGGCGACGGCGAGATCGCCTGCATCGCGGTGAACTCGAGCCCAGCCGATTCCGCTTTCATCCTGACGGGATTCAAGATCTTGTCAGCTTCTTTTTTGCAAAGCGCGGCGTATTCCTTGCGCGAGACCGGCTCGTAGACAACGCCGTCGGCGTACGCCGGCATGGGATAGTCTGGAGAGGCGTAGAAAGCAGTGAGCTTTGCGCCCAGCGCCTGGGCCAGGTCGATGGCGTGTGCAACGGCCTTGCTCGATAGCTTGGAGCCGTCGGTTGCGACGAGGATGTGCTTGTACACCCTAACCTCCACGAAAAATTCGTTGTGCGGGAAACGATATTATGCCGCGTCCGTAGGCGATCGCTGTGCCGCGTGTGTCACGCTCGACGGCGTCTAGCCGCAATTCGCGCAGCTAGCTACGCGCGCTGGCCGGCAAGTTGCTTAAGCGCTCTGATGTCGAGCAGCTTGACGGCTCGACCCTGAGCCTGGATCAGCCCTTCCTGTTGAAAGCGCGAGAACAACCGGCTCACGGTCTCGAGTTTGAGTCCGAGGAAGCTGCCTATCTCCTCGCGCGTCATCCGCAGCACGAATTCGGTGGAGGAATAGCCACGTTGCCGATAGCGATGCGCCAGATTGAGCAGGAACGCCGCCAATCGTTCCTCGGCACGCATGCTGCCTAGCAGAAGCATGATGTTGTGATCGCGATCGATCTCGCGCGAAAGAAAGCGATGCAGGTTGTGTTGCAGCGCCGGGACGTGACGCGACAACTCCTCAAGGCGATCGAGCGGAACCGAGCAAACCTCGCTATCCTCGAGCGCGATCGACTGGCCCTTGTGATGTCCGTCGTCGATGCCGTCGAGGCCAAAGAGATCGCCGGCGAGGTGGTAGCCGCAGACCTGCTCGCGCCCGTCTTCAGCGAGTACCGTGGTCATAGTCGACCCGAGCTTGACAGCGTGAAGCGCGGTAAAGGAATCGCCAGCGCGATACAGAATGTCGCCCTTTTTCAGCCGTCGACGTGTAACCACTAGCTGATCGAGTTGATGCAGGTCGTGAGGGTCGAGGCTGTAAGGCAGGCAGAGTTCGCGCATGCTGCAATTACTGCAGCGCGCACGAAGATCATGAAGGGAGACTACCGAGGCCGGGGCGCTCGCTGCTGCTCTGGAATGTGGAGGTATGGACATCCTGCGCGGCGGGCACATGGGTCAGCGCCGCCCCGAGTGTATGCTCGTTTGAGCGGTTGTGCGCGGCGGGGTCGGGTATCCCCGTCTTTGATCCCCGTCTTTGCCATGCTCGGTGGTTGTTGCGCCGTGGGGTACCTCGCGCCTTGACCCGGGTGCCCCCTTTGGCTGGTCCTCTGAGCTGACCCTCCGGCGCGAGCGTGCGAGAATCCGCGGCGACACATCGCAGTCATGAACCCAGCGCTCCCGCCAACGGATATCGCCGACCCGCGCACGTTCCCGGAGACCACCGATCCGGTGCACGCGCCGTTGCTCGATCTCGCCGCCGCGAGTCTGGCCGCATCGAGTACTGTGCGCGCGTCGGATATCGACCGTGCTCTAGTTGCTGCGCTTGCGTCCCTTTTGAAGTCCGGGGATGGACTGCTTTTGTCTGAGTTGTTGGCGAGCGCACCCTCTTTCGCGGTGGCGCGACACCTTTGGCGGCGCCTGATCGAAGCCTGGAAGGAGGCGTCGCGCAGCGTCGGGAGCGAACAGCTGACGGCGACCCTGTTTGCCATGCCGACCGTGATCGTCGCTGCGGCCACGTCGAACGACGAAATTCCCCTGGTCGACGGCATCTTGAAAGACCCCGAGCAGGTTGCCGCGCTTCTGCGCGAACACCAGGCGCTCGGCGGCAACCAGAACTTTGTTCTTTCCGGGGCGATCGTGGCGGCCGACTCGATCGATGTCGCACACCTCCCGCTGCTGCTCGACAGTCAACGCCGCGTGCTCGCCGGCGATGGCGCAAACTTGGATCTGCCCCCTACGCCAATCGCCATCCAGGCTGGCCAGGAGGGCGTTCATCTTCGGTTTGTCATGGGTCACGCCCTTACCGCGGCGGAGCTCGACGTGCTCGCCAGCTCGGATACGTCCGGATGGGGACTCCCTTTCGCGGGCGAGCTTGGCCGTCAGCTCAGCATCCCTGGCGTTTCGCTCCTGGCGCTGCCGGGTGCCCCGCAAGCGCCGCCCGCGGCGTTGATGCATGGGCGTGCTGCCCAACGTGCGGTCGGAGCGCAGCTCTTCGCCGGCAATGCCATTCGCCGTCTGCGAGGCAGCGTGGGCGAGCCCGCGGCCGTCATCAGCGCACATCGGTGCTCGAGTGCGCCTGGTGGCGGCGAGCTCCGGCTGTCGCTTTCGAGTGTGCTCGACCCACGAGAGGCGCAGGGATTCCGCTGTCCGCTGTTTCCCACCGACTCCGTCGCCGATGTTGCGGCAATGCTCGTCGACCTGCTGCACGATTGCCGGGTTAGCGACGTCCGGGTGCTACCGGGGGTGCACGGCGACCGTGATCCGACAACGGGTCTTATGCTGCTGTTCAAGGCCGATGCCTTACCAGGAGCGCCGCCGCAGACGCGGCTCCACTGAAGCGATCTTCGGCCGAGGAACAAGTCTCGTGGGAGGGATTCTCCCGAGAGCTCGCACCTACTCCCGACGCCTGATCTTGGCGACGCCGCTCACCTGTTGCTCGACCTTGGGGTCGCCGATGTATTCGACAGCACCAGCGCCGGAAACCTCGACCTTGAGCTTGGACGAAACGTTGACAACGGCCTTGCCCGCTCCACTGACGCGTAGCACCGCTGTTTCGCTGGCGAGGTCCGCCGCCTGGTACGAGCCAGCGCCCGAGAGATCGACGAACTGAGTCCCGACCTTGCCTCCCATTTCGGCCTTCACTGCTCCGGAACCGTCCAGGCGCAGGCGAGTGGCCTGCAACTCGGCCACCCGGAGGTTGCAGGCACCCGCCAGGTCAAGCCGGAGATCGTCAGCCTTGAGCGAGTCGGCGCTCACCTTGACCGCGCCCGCCGCATCGATGCGCTCGATGCGGGTGAAGTCGATGGTGATCCGAGGTGTGCGCGTCCTTCCGCCGCCAAGCACCCAGTCCCACCAGTGCTGCTGCCCTTCGGGCGTAATGACCAGGGTGTTGTCATGAACTTCTGTATGGATGCGCGGCATCGCTTGAGAGGATGCCTCAATGGTGACCGCCTCCTTCGACCCCTGCCGCAGGGTCACGTCAGCCTGACCGTCGATATCGATCCGGGAGAAAGCGGGGAGGCTGCGCGTCTCGCGCTGCGGCTCCGCAGCTTCCACGGAGGCCGTTGCCGCGATCACGGCTGCCAATCCGACGATAACGAATGCTTTGACCATGAGGTTCGCCAACGGTGGTTGCTCTGCTTGGATGCTTTGGTAAGCCGCCGTGGATTTGCCTGCTCAGCTCACGCGGGGCGCAGATCGCGCAAGTAGCGCTGCGCGTTGTCGACGTATTGGGTGGCACTCCGGTAGAGGCCCGCGACTTCCTCGTCGGATAGAGTGCGCACGACCTTGCCCGGAGAACCGATAACCAGCGACCGGTCCGGGATGACCTTGCCCTCGGGAATGAGCGCACTGGCGCCGATCAGGCACTCCCGCCCGATCACCGCGTGATTGAGGATGACCGACTTGATGCCGACGAGCGAACCCTCACCGATGGTGCAGCCGTGCAGCATGGCCAAATGCCCAACGCTTACCGACGGCCCGATGATCATGGGGACGCCTTCGTCGGTATGCAGCACGGAGCCGTCCTGAATGTTGGAGCGTGCTCCTACCGTGATCGGCTCGTTGTCCGCCCGGATGATGACGTTGAACCACACCGAGGCACAGTCCTCGAGGATGACATCGCCGACGAGCGTGGCGTTGGGCGCGACGTAATGATGATCGCCGCGGAGCTGCACCTTGCGCGAACCGAGGTCGTATCGCATGACGAATGAGCTCCCTCATCATACGACAAAGGCAATCGCCGCCGGTGCCCCGGCTATAATGGCTCGCGCCCCGCGTTGCACTGAAGACCATGAGCCTCGACCGCGTTCCCGCCGGAAGCGACGTCCCGAACGATTGCAACGTGATCATCGAGATCCCGATGCATGGCGATCCTATCAAGTACGAAGTCGACAAGGAGACCGGCGCGGTTTTCGTCGACCGCTTCATGTCGACGGCGATGCACTATCCATGCAATTACGGATACATCCCGAAGACTCTCTCCGACGACGGGGACCCCTGTGACGTGCTGGTGCTCTCGCCAGTGCCGCTGATCACCGGAGTCGTGGTCCGCTGCCGTCCGATTGGCATGCTGAAAATGGACGACGAAGCCGGGGGCGACGCCAAGATTCTCGCCGTGCCGATCGACAAGCTGTCCGGGCTCTACAGGTCCATTCAATCCCCTCGTGACCTGCCAGAGATCACGACTCGCCAGATCGCTCACTTTTTCGAGCATTACAAGGACCTGGAGCCGGGCAAGTGGGTGCGCGTTTCAACCTGGGTGGGCGCTGAAGAAGCCAAGGCGGAGATCATGGCTTCGATCTCGCGTTATCGAGCAGGGAATTCCTAGGTCTGCACGATTCGGGTTCCCGCAATTCTGTCGTGCAGAAATCGCCGATCGGAATCGAGCAGCGCCCAGACGTAGTTGAAAGCAACCAGAGCGACCGCCCAGCGCTCTTGTCCGTAGGGTTTGAGCGCCATCCAGGCACCGATAGCGAGGATCGGCCCGATCCACCACGCAAGGTAGCGCAGAAGCGCCTGCGACACCGTGGGTGATACGCCGCCCGCACCCTTTAAGGCAAGACGCCACGCCTTCATCGCCAGAGTGCGCCGGCCTCCGGTCCATAGCCATAGGCAATAGGCTGCGAAAAAGGTGAACAGGCAAGCGAAGGACCCCGCTCGTGCGAGGGGCGAGAGACGGTTGAGGTAGCCAGAACCTGGGTCAGGGATGCCGGTGAGCGGGACGAGCGCGAAACCGAGCGCAACTGCTAACGCAGCTACGAGCATGGACTCGTAAGCGACCGCGGCGAGACGTCGAATGATGCTCGCGGGCGCCGACGAGGTCATGGCGGCCGCGGTCGAACCTGAGGCGTCGTCAACGCGACTGCTGTGAGGCCGGAGGCTTGGCGTTTCCAGCCGGCGCAGGGTTGCGCGCGCCAAGCTCGCGCCGAGTCTCTGGGGGAAGCTGCTGGTACTCCTGCCACTTCTGGACGACATCCTGGCGTTGGTCGGGCGGGAGCTTCTTGAGCGTCTTGTACTGCTCGCGTGCAGCCTGGCGCTGGGCCGGCGTCAGTTCGGACCATGCCCGCATCTGCTGCTGAACGCGTTGCTGCTCCGTGGGCCCCAGGCTGGGGTAACGCTTGGCAATGCCCAGCCATTTTTGCTTGCGCTGGGCGTCCAAGCTATCCCATTCAGACGCGAGCGGCGCGAGCGTTTGCTTATCGGCCGGCGACAACTCAGACCACGTCGGAGCCCGCGGTGTAAGGGGGCCGGCAACTCCGGGCGCGCTGACAAAGGTCGCCCCAAGGGCGGCCACGCATATCAGGGCTCGGAGTGCTTGAGCCAATTCTGGAATCCCCGGTCGAGGTAGGCTTCGATCGGCAGTTCGGAAGTCAGGATCGCAGCATCGGTTTCCTCGATGTCACGAGCCTGCTGTGCGGATTGCCAATACTGATAATAAAGAACGCCGCCAACAATGAGCAAGACGCCGATCCAGAGACGGACGTCGGCCAGAACCGGCCGCCCGGCCATAGTACCGCCGCCGGCGCCGGCGACCGCTAGCTCGGCGGCGCGCCTAGGATCGGCAAAGCGCGCCAGCGCGTCCTGACGACCTTGCTGCAGGCGATAGAGCGTTCCCGACCTAAGGGCCGCTGCGCCCTGATCGAGATAACCCGTTATTTTCTTTGCGATTTCGTGTTCATTCATAGCCTTACTCCCTTGGCCTTGAGCAAATCAGCCAATGCACGAACCGCCCTTGAGCAGTGTGTCTTTACACTGCCCTCTGAGCAGCCCATGGCCGCGGCGGCTTCCGCCACGTCGAGTTCTTCCCAGTAACGCAACAGAAATGCTTCCCGTTGACGCGCCGGTAGCCGCGACAGTGCGTTTTCCAAAAGTCCGATGATCTGACTTTGTTCCAGTTGCTGCGCGGGGTCGGCGGCATGGCTCGCGTCCGATTTCGCCGGCAGCGTCTCCAAAGGATCGAAATCATCCTCCTTTTCATCCTTCTGTCCGAGCGCCGATAGCAAGGTCGTCCAGGTCGAACGCACCTTCTGCCGGCGGAAATAATCATGGATGGCATTTTGCAGAATGCGCTGAAACAGCATCGGCAACTCCGCAACGGGCTTGCCGGCGTATTTCTCGGTCAGTTTGAGCATGGCCTCCTGGACCACATCGAGTGCTGCATCCTCGTCGCGAACCGCAAACATCGCCTGCTTGAACGCCCTGCGCTCGACCTCTGCAAAGAATGCCGAAAGTTCTTGGTACGAGGCCAGTTCGAATTCCTGCGCGATGGTGGAGTGCAGCGATTATAAGCAACAAGCGGCAAGCCCCTCCGTTCCCTCGATGGGCGCTTTTGTGTGCCGCAACAAAACCTTGACCAAAACCCCGCAAGTGGTTAGTGTTAAAGGCACGGCGGGATTCCGCCTGATTAGAGCACTGCAAAATCGGTCGTTCGCGTTCCGTCCGGCGGGGCCACAAGCTCTTCCGGAATACCCTGTGGAACGCAGCGGTCCGGGCTTTCTACCCGATTCAAAGCTTGGTCGGACGCGTGAACCCCGATCGCGTCCCTGGAGTTTGCAGTACCGGCACGCCTTTGGCGTTGCCGGGCTGAGTCATTTTTTCACTGGGGTGCACTATGCAATTGACCGGTGCAGAGATCGTCGTCCGCTGCCTGCAGGAAGAAGGCGTCGAGTACGTCTTCGGTTATCCGGGCGGTGCCGTGCTCAACATCTACGACGAGCTTTTCAAGCAGGACAAGTTCAAGCACGTGCTCGTGCGCCACGAGCAGGGCGCCGTGCACGCGGCCGATGGCTATTCACGCTCTTCGCACAAGGTAGGAGTGGCGCTGGTCACCTCCGGGCCCGGCGTGACCAATGCTGTAACCGGCATCGCGACCGCGTACATGGATTCAGTGCCGCTGGTGATCATCACTGGTCAGGTCCCGACACATGCCATCGGGCAGGACGCGTTCCAGGAGTGCGACACCGTCGGCATTACCCGGCCTTGCGTCAAGCACAACTTCCTGGTGAAGGACGTGAACCTGCTCGCGCTAACCATCAAAAAGGCGTTTTATCTTGCGGTCACAGGCCGGCCCGGGCCGGTGCTGGTGGATATCCCGAAGGATGTGACACAGGCTAAGGCGGAGTTCAGCTACCCCAAGACAATTGCACTGCGTTCCTACAACCCAGTGACGCGCGGCCATGCCGGCCAGATCAAAAAGGCGGTGCAGCTGCTTCTCGACGCCAAGCGTCCCATGGTGTATTCCGGCGGCGGCGTGATTCTCAATAATGCGTCGTCACAACTGACGCGCCTGGTGCGGCTCCTAGGTTTCCCGTGCACGAACACGCTCATGGGGCTGGGTGGTTTCCCCGGAACGGACCCGCAGTTCACAGGCATGCTCGGCATGCATGGCACATACGAATCGAACATGGCCATGCAGCACTGCGATGTACTGCTTGCCGTGGGCGCACGTTTCGACGACCGCGTCATCGGCAACCCGGCAAGCTATTTCCGCGCCGACCGCCGCATCATTCACATTGACATTGATCCGTCGTCGATATCCAAGCGCGTCAAGGTCGACGTGCCAATCGTCGGCTATGTTGCGGACGTGCTCGACGAGATGCTCAAGCTGATCGAGTCGTCGAACCAGCGGCCGGATCCGGCCGCGCTCAAATCGTGGTGGGCGGAAGTCAAGGAGTGGCAGCGCAAGGACTGTCTCAAGTTCGACCGCAGAAGCGAGCTCATCAAGCCGCAACTCGTCATCGAGAAGCTCTACGAGATCACCAAGGGCGATGCGTTCGTTACCTCTGACGTCGGCCAACATCAGATGTGGGCGGCGCAGTACTACAAGTTCGACAAGCCGCGACGTTGGATCAATTCCGGCGGATTGGGCACCATGGGCTTTGGTCTTCCCGCAGCGATGGGTGTCCAGCTCGCCAATCCCGGTGCGACGGTGGCCTGTGTGACGGGAGAGGCGTCGATCCAGATGTGCATTCAGGAGCTCTCCACCTGCAAGCAATACCACCTGCCCATCAAGGTCGTGAACTTGAACAACCGCTATATGGGCATGGTCCGCCAGTGGCAGGAGTTTTTCTACGGCAATCGCTACGCCGAGTCGTACATGGACGCGCTCCCGGATTTCGTAAAGCTCGCCGAAGCGTACGGGCACGTCGGAATGCAGGTCGAAAAGCCGGGCGATGTCGAGGGAGCACTCAAGGAGGCGTTCAAGCAGAAGAACCGTCTCATCTTTCTCGATTTCGTCACCGACCAGGCCGAGAATGTCTTCCCCATGATTCCCGGCGGCAAGGGCCTCACTGAAATGATCCTCGCCGAGGAGCTGTAACCCGCTAGGGACTCTTATGAGGCACATCCTGTCCATCCTGGTCGAGAACGAAGCGGGAGCGCTCTCGAGGATCTCGGGACTATTCTCCGCGCGCGGCTACAACATCGAGTCGCTCACCGTCGCGCCGACGGAAGACTCGACACTGTCGCGCATGACCATTGTCACCGCCGGATCCGACGACGTGATCGAGCAGATTACCAAGCAACTCAACAAGCTGGTCGAGATCGTCAAGGTCGTCGATCTGACCGACGGCAATCACATCGAGCGTGAGCTGATGCTGGTCAAAGTGCGTGCCGCGGGCAAGGATCGCGACGAGATGAAGCGTCTGGCGGACATCTTCCGCGGACGCATCCTCGACGTCACCGACAAGAGCTACACCATCGAGCTGACCGGTCCAGGCGAGAAGCTCGATGCTTTTCTCCTGGCGCTCGAACCGGGCGTGATCCTGGAAACGGTTCGCACCGGAGCATCGGGCATCGGGCGCGGCGAGCGCATTCTAAGGGTGTGACCCGTATCTTGCGGAACAGTACACCAGAGGGAGGCATGATGAAGGTCTACTACGACAAGGACGCCGACCTGTCGCTGGTCAAGGGCAAGAAAGTGACTATCGTCGGCTACGGCTCGCAGGGACACGCGCACGCACAGAACCTCAACGACTCCGGCGTCAAGGTGACGGTGGGATTGCGCAAGGGCGGTGCTTCCTGGGACAAGGCCAAAGGTGCGGGCCTCAAGGTCGCCGAGATCACCGATGCCGTCAAAGGTGCGGACCTGGTGATGATGCTCATGCCCGACGAGCACATCGCCGCGGTCTATCGCGACGAAGTCGAGGCCAACATTCGCAAAGGCGCGACGCTCGCATTCGCTCACGGCTTCAACATTCACTACGGGCAAGTCGTTCCGCGAGCCGACCTCGACGTGGTCATGATCGCGCCCAAGGCGCCCGGCCACACCGTCCGCTCGACCTACGTTGCCGGCGGCGGAACGCCGATGCTGATCGCGATCCACCGCGATGTCAGCCGCAAGGCGCGCGACCTGGCGCTTTCCTACGCCGCAGCAATCGGCGGCGCGCGAGCCGGCGTCATCGAGACCTCATTCAAGGAGGAGACCGAGACCGATCTCTTCGGCGAGCAAACCGTGCTCTGCGGCGGTTGCGTGGAGATGGTCAAGGCGGGCTTCGAAGTACTGGTCGAGGCAGGCTACGCGCCCGAGATGGCATACTTCGAATGTCTGCACGAATTGAAGCTCATCGTCGATCTCATGTACGAGGGCGGGATCGGCACGATGAATTATTCGATTTCCAACAACGCCGAATACGGAGAGTACGTCACGGGTCCAAAAATCATCACCGCCGAGACCCGCAACGCGATGCGAGAGGCGCTGGCGCGGATTCAATCGGGAGAATACGCCAAGGAGTTCATCCTGGAGAATCGCGCCGGAGCGCCTACGCTGCTCTCCAGGCGGCGGATGACGGCGCAGCACCCCATCGAGGTCGTGGGTGCGAAGTTGCGTGAAATGATGCCTTGGATCAGGAAGAACAAGCTGGTCGATCAAAGCCGCAACTGACCGTCGCATAACGGCCGCTGGCTTTGTTGCTGCTCGCTCGCGATCCTCATGTACCACACACGTACACTCCGGTCGCTCGCTGCGCGGCGCCTCGCCAGCGGCCGTCCTGCTCGGTCAGCGCGGAGTCGGCTTCCGAGGACTGACATGCGATATCAACGAGGTTGGGTCGGGCTCGTGGTGCTGCTGGTCGCGCTGGTAGTCGTCGGGTTGCTTGCGCAGACCATACTCAAGCAATACGGGCTCCTTCCGAGCGACCGGGTGACCGCCAAGGCTGGACCCCGCGGCGTTGGCCCGACGACGCCGGTCAGCCCCGATCCGACCACCACAACCTTCGTGCCCGGCAACGCCATCGAGCGTGCGCGCGGCGTGGAGAGCACTTTGGAGCAGCAGACGCAGGAGATGGGCCAACGCATCGACGCCCAGACCAAGTAGCGGCGCCGTGAGCAACTACCCGCATCCGGTCATCGCTCGTGAAGGGTGGCTCTTCCTTGCCCTAGCCATCGCCATCGCGGTCGCGGCGACCTACGCAGGTTGGTGGCTGCTCGCGGTGCTGGCGTGGCTGGCGGTGCTGTTTATCGCGCAGTTCTTTCGCGACCCGGGCCGTATCGCCCCGTCGCAACCCAACGCGGTCTTGTCCCCGGCCGACGGCAAGGTCGTCTCGGTCGGCAAGGCGCGCGATCCCTATCTCGATCGCGAGGCGCTGAAGATCAGCGTCTTCATGAACGTCTTCAACGTGCACTCGAACAGGAGCCCGGTCGACGGGAAAGTACAGGAAAAGTGGTATCACGCCGGATCCTTCCTGAACGCTGCACTCGACAAGGCTTCTCTTGAGAACGAGCGCTGCGCGTTGCATCTCGCAACCGTCCGCGGAGTCGATGTCGTTTGCGTGCAGGTCGCGGGCCTCGTCGCTCGACGCGTTCTCTGCTACGTGCAGCCGGGCGATTCGCTCTCGCGCGGGCAGCGTTACGGATTCATCCGCTTCGGTTCGCGCGTGGACGTCTATCTTCCTCCGAACTCGACCTCGAGAGTCGCGATCGGCGATATTGTCCACGCCACCACGACGATACTGGCCGAGCTCGCTTGAGCGCCACAGCCTGCTGCGTTGTGCTGGCCTTGCTGCCCTGCTACGCTTGAAGCATGCAGGACTATCAGCAGGAGCGGGCGCTCGCCAAGAACCGCATCCGCCGGCGCGGCATCTTCCTGCTTCCCAATCTGTTCACGACCGCGGCGTTGTTCGCGGGCTTCTACGCCATCGTTCAGGCGATGAATGGTCGCTTCGACCAGGCGGCGATCGCCATTTTCGTCGCCATGGTGCTCGACGGTCTGGATGGTCGCGTCGCGCGCCTGACCAAAACCCAGAGCGCGTTCGGCGCCGAATACGACAGCCTGGCCGACATGGTGTCCTTCGGCGCGGCACCGGCGCTGGTCGTCTACGAGTGGGCGCTGCGCAGCTTGGGAAAGCCAGGTTGGATCGCAGCGTTCGTATACGTCGCCGGTGCGGCGCTTAGGTTGGCACGCTTCAATACCATGCTCGAAGTTGCCGACAAGCGCTATTTCCAGGGACTGCCGAGTCCGGCTGCAGCGGCGCTGGTGGCAGGGTTCGTCTGGATCATCGACGATTACGCTATCGATCCGGAAACAATCCGCTGGAGCGCCTGGGTAGTCACGGTTTTCGCCGGAGTCACGATGGTCAGCAACCTCAAGTACTATAGCTTCAAGACGATCAATCTCCGGCGCAGCGTCCCTTTTGTCGTTCCACTGCTCGTCCTGCTGTTTTTCGCCCTGCTTTCGTATCAGCCGTCGATCGTTCTATTCGCCGCTTTCGTCGCCTATGCGGTCTCGGGCTACGTCTGGTCGGCGTGGCTCGCGCTCAAGCGCCGCAACGCCTCTGCGCCGCACGATTCGTTGTCCAAGTAGATCATCGATGTCGCCTCGCTTGTTGCTGCTGACTCTGCTGTGCGTCGCACTTTTGACAGTCGGCCAGATGCTGTTCAAGGTGGCGGCGATGCAGTGGCGTATCGACGGCTGGTCCTGGGTGACCCTGCGCACGTTCCTTTCCCCGTCGCTGCTTCTGGCGCTGGTCGTGTACGCGCTCGCCACGGTGCTTTGGGTTTTCATTCTGCGCAGTGTCCCTTTGACCGCCGCCTTTCCGCTTTACGCGCTGGTGTTCATCGTAGTGCCGCTCGCAGCTCATTTCTCCTTGGGAGAAGCGGTCTCGTGGAACACGTTCATCGGGGGCGCGATCATCGTGCTGGGCGTCGCCATCGCGGTGCGGTGAGATGACCGCCGGCGCGCCACGCATCGCAGTGGTGGTGCCTTGTTTTCGGGTGCGCCGCCAGGTCCTGCAGGTGATCGGGAGCATTGGCATTGATGTCGAGCGCATCTACGCTGTGGATGACTTCTGTCCGGAGCAAAGTGGAGCGTTGATCGAGCAACAATGCACCGATCCCCGAGTGCGAGTGCTTCGTCACGCGGAAAACCAGGGCGTGGGCGGTGCCACGGTTACCGGCTACCGGGAGGCCCTGGCCGACGGCGCAGACATCGTGGTCAAGGTCGATGGCGATGGACAAATGGATCCCGCGATGATCTCGCGTCTGACGCGGTCCATTGCGTCCGGTGCCGCAGACTACGCCAAAGGCAATCGCTTCTACGACCTCGAACACGTACGGGCAATGCCACGCCTGCGCCTTTTCGGCAACGCCGTCCTTTCGCTTATCAACAAAGTGGTCAGCGGCTACTGGAACGTGATGGATCCTACCAACGGCTTTACGGCAATCCATCGAGCCGCACTTATGGCGATTCCACTGGCCAAGCTGGATCGGGGCTATTTTTTCGAGTCCGACATGCTGTTCAGGCTCTACACGATCCGCGCGGTTGTTCGTGATGTGCCGCTGCCTTCGCGATACGGCGATGAGACCAGCAGCCTGCGCGTCGGCCGCGTCGCGGCCATTTTCCCGCTCAAGTATCTCCGCGCGCTGATCAAGCGGCTGTTCTACGCGTACTTCTTGCGCGACTTCAACGCCGGCACGCTCCAGTTAACTCTGGGATTGCTCATCGGGGGAGCGGGAGCGGTCTTCGGGATCGCCAGCTGGGTTCATTCCGCGATCACTGGAATCCCGGCGACGGCCGGAACCGTGATGCTTGCCGCCCTGCCTGTGCTGGCGGGACTTCAGTTCCTGATCGGAGCCTTGCACTACGACATCGGAAGCATCCCGCGAGAGCCGCTGCAGGGTCGTGCTGGAGACTTAAGCGACGAGCGCTGACCTATTGCGCGCGAGCCGCAGGTTTCACTGCGCCGTCCGGATGACAGCCACGGTGCGCGCAGCGCTCTGCCAGATCGGCACGGTGCAGCACTCGCGGAAGGCACCAATGATGGATGCCCCGGGAGTATCGGCCGTGTCGAAGACCGCATGCGTCAGCCGATAGCGCCGGGCAAGGGCCAGCAAATCGTCCGTAGAGGTGGCGGAGCTTACCGCCGGGTAGAACCGCAGATCGTGCCAGTTCGAGGCGCGCGAATACCCGACGTAACCACTCGGGCTTGACCCGTTGAGCACGAAGAATCCGATCCGCGCATCTGGGAAATTCGCGCTTAGATATTTGGCGACCGTTCTGTCGGGAGCAAAGGTAGCGACGTAGGTTTCTCGTGCAGCAGGGTCGAACGCGCACTCTGGACAGAGCATCGAATTTGGTACGTGCGCGGCGTACATAAACCGGATATCGAAGAGGCACAAGGCGCCGGCAGCGACGAACAGCACGATGCGGCCGCCGCTGCTCGCAACGAAATCGTTCAATGCCCATCCGCCAACGATCATGCCGAGGACCATGGCGGGAAACACATAGCGCAAATACGACTGTTGCGTATACACACCCACAAGGAAGACGACTGCCAGAGCCAGACACAACCATTGCTCGAACGGACGCCGTCGCACAAATGCGATTACGATGATGGGCAGCACCAGCAACCAGTGCAGGCCGATAGCGCCGTCGTAGCCTTCGATAAAGCGATTGCTCGCGAGGACCATGTCGTAGAAGCTCCACGGCACGAGTGACTCGTTGTACAGCGGGTTGTAGAACGGCGTGGCGGAATCGAAGTACGGCGAACGGAACACCTGGTTCATGTAAGGGAATATCGGGTTGCCGGTGCGTACCCAGGCGTTGGCGTAGGGCCAGGCGCCGATAATGGTTCCGGCGAGAATCAACATCCAAGCGCGGAAGTCGACGCTGCGCCAGCCCCGCTCGCGGCAGAAAACGAATACGGTCGGCACCAGCACCGGCACGAGCCAGAACAGGGTCAGCGCCTTGCACTGCATGGCTCCCCCGGCGAGCAACGCGATGCCGCACAAGGTTCCCGGAGACGGTTTGCGGATGTAGTTCATCGTCAGCAAAAGCGTGCCGAGCAGGAACGCAATCCACAGAGGTTCAACCAGTAATGACGCGGTGACTAGAAACGCTAGCGGCATCGATGCGATCAGGCAGACGATCGCCAGGGCTGGCTCGCGGCCGGCATGACGACGGACGAGTTCGTAGACAAGGCATCCCGCGATCGCCGCAAAAACGAGATTGACCAGCCTGGCGGCACCTTCTCCTCCGAGCATATATGCGCCGGCGAAGCTCCAGTCAGCGCCGAGCGGCATGACCGCCCAAACATAGCGTGACACTTCGAACGACCAGCGATGGTGTTTTGCCAGAAGCAACCCGAACTGCAAATGCATGGTTCCCGCGTCATAACCGACCTCCGGCTTGGCGACGACCAGCAAATGCAGCACGAGCAGCGTCAGCAGGAGCGTTAACCACGCCCGCTCGGTCGTTCGCGACGGCTCGCCAGGCTCGGTCAAGATCGAGCCGACTCGACGGAGCGCTGTGGCCGTTCGATTCGGGAAGACCAGGAGGGGAGCGAGTGCCGCGATCGCATAAACAGCTGCATAGTGGATCTTCATAGAGGCCGTCGCGGCCATGAGCCCGATCCACACGCCTAACCCGGCGAGGATGCATATCGTAGCCGGAAGGCGCGGCGTCTCCTCGGATCGCCGCGAATCGCTGCCAAGCAGCAACGCCTCGCCCAGAACGAACGCGCTGAGCGTTATGAAACCCACGGTCAGCACGACCGCGGGGGTGAGCAGCGCGGTTGCCACGAGGGGCCCGGTGAGAGCAAGCAGCTGCTTCGCATGACGCCGACGCAGGGTGAGTAGCGTCCAGAAGATCGCGATGCAGACAAGGGTGGCAACGAGGAAGTCCCGGGGGCGGTAGGTTATTGGAGCCTCGGCATTGAGCAGATCGAACGCGACATGCACGAGAATGACCGCGTTCGCCGCAAGCGCAGCGCTCAGAAGCATCCACTGAGTTCGCGACGGAGGTGCAACTCTGGCTTCTTCGGCCTCTATGGGGGCGGTGCGCATGGTCAGGGGGGCGACAGCCTCGCGTCGGGGCGCAGCTTTGCCAAGATCGGAGTCAGGCACAATAGGGACGTTTGCAACGCCACGACCGGCGAGGGTAACAGGAGACGGGCCGGGCGTTATTGCACAAGGAGAAAAATGCCGCTATAGTTTTCGTCATGAGCGGCCGGCATGCCTTGTCGTGTCTTTCCTTGATCGCCCTTCTCGGCGGTCTGCTGCTGCGCCTCGCGCGCAGATAACTTACTCCCCTTTTCGCAGTATCCTTCCCTGCCTGAGTCCGCGGCAGGAGTGTCTTACCATAAGCACAGCTTGCAGGAGCCGACGATGTCAGACCATCTGATCATATTCGATACCACCTTGCGCGACGGCGAACAGAGCCCCGGCGCGTCGATGACCAACGAAGAAAAGATGCGCATTGCCAAGCAACTCGAGCGCCTGAAAGTCGACGTCATCGAAGCCGGCTTTCCCGCATCATCGAACGGCGACTTTGCGGCGGTGAAGGCAATCGCCAACGCAATCAAGGACAGTACCGTGTGCGCGCTGGCCCGGGCAAACGAGAGCGACATCCGGCGTGCAGGCGACGCCCTGAAAGGCGCCAAATCGGGGCGTGTTCACACGTTTATCGCCAGCTCTCCCATCCACATGCAGATGAAGCTGCGCATGACTCCGGATCAGGTCCTGGAGCAGGCGGTCAAGTCGGTAAAATGGGCACGCGAGTACACCGCCGACGTCGAATTCTCGCCCGAGGACGCAGGGCGCTCCGACCCCGATTTTCTCTGCCGGCTGATCGAGGCGGCGATCAACGCCGGGGCGAACACGATCAACATCCCGGACACGGTCGGATACACCACGCCGTGGCAGTTCGGATCGCTCATCGCGACCCTGCGTACGCGCGTTCCCAACTCGAGCAGGGCGGTGTGGTCGGTGCACTGCCACAACGACTTGGGCATGGCGGTGGCCAATTCGCTATCCGCCGTGATGCATGGCGCACGGCAGGTCGAATGCACCGTCAATGGCTTGGGAGAGCGCGCTGGCAACGCCTCGCTCGAGGAAATCGTCATGGCGGTTAAGACGCGCAAGGACGTGTTTCCCTGCACCACGCGTATCGACACCACGCAAATCGTCCCTGCTTCGAAACTCGTCTCCGGCATCACAGGTTTCCCGGTGCAGCCGAACAAGGCGATCGTCGGCGCCAACGCATTCGCGCACGAGTCGGGAATCCATCAGGATGGCGTGCTCAAGCATCGCGAGACCTACGAGATCATGCGCGCCGAGGACGTGGGCTGGGGCGCCAACAAACTGGTGCTGGGCAAGCTTTCGGGTCGCAACGCGTTCAAGACGCGGCTCGGCGAGCTGGGCATCGACCTGGGCAGCGAAGACGCGATCAATCACGCTTTCGCGCGGTTCAAGGAGCTCGCTGACAAAAAGGGCGAGATCTTCGACGAAGATCTGCACGCGCTCGCATCAGACGAGCAGGTAACGCCGGAGCGCGAGCACTATCGGCTGATCGCGCTCAAGGTGGTGTCTGAAACGGGCGAGGTACCGAGCGCGCGGGTGACGCTCGCCTCGGGCGAGACGGAGCAGACGGTGCAGACACGCGGTGACGGTCCCATCGATGCGACGTTCCGGGCGATCGAGCTGATGGTCCACTCCAAAGCGAAAATGCTGCTCTACTCGGTCAATGCGATCACCACCGGGACCGACGCTCAGGGCGAGGTGACCGTGCGGCTCGAGAGCGAAGGGCGGATTGTCAATGGCCTGGGCGCCGACACCGATATCCTGGTCGCGTCGGCAAAGGCCTATGTCAACGCCTTGAACAAGCTGCACAGCAAGCAACAGCGGCTGAATCCGCAACTGGCCGCGTAATCGCCGGCGTTCATGGCTGCGTCAGCGCCTGTAGCCGATCCCGGAGAACAGGCGTCTCTGCCGGCGTCGCTGGCGATCGGCGGTGCGACCCTGGCGACCTGGCCTTCGACCCAGATCGTATCGCCCATGTCGGCACGGCTGATGGGCATCACGGTCTTCGCCGATCACGAGGCGTATCATCCCGCTTTGATCGACGCGACGCTTGCGGCGGAGCGGGACCCGCGCTTCCGCGACTCACTGTTCAAGGGAGGATGCGGCGTCAAGGTGCGAAAGATCGATGCGTGGGATTCTCCGGCGACGAAGCTCATCCACGCGCGAGCGCTGATGCTCGCACACCATACGCTCTCGAGGCGGCCGGTGTTCGCGGACGATAGCTGGGCGAGCGTGTATCGCGCCGGTGACTATTGCATGCCACACAGCCACCTGCGCTCCAATGCCAGCATTGTTTACATGCTCGATCCCGGCGACAGCGACCCCGATGAGCCTCTGGCTGGGCGGCTCTGCTTCGCCGATCCGCGCATCGAAGCCTGTTGTCCCGATGAGCCCGGTCGCGTGACGCAACACCTTATGCCGGAGATGACCCCGGGCACGATGCTTATCTTCGCCAGCGACTACCTGCACAACGTCAATCCTTATCGTGGTCGGAGGCCCCGGATTACGCTGTCGTGGAACATCACGCTGGAGCGGCTGCCGGGTCGGGCCGGCGAAGGCTGGATGTAACCTCGAGCGTCCGCGCCTGAGCTTCCAGAGATTCCTGCGGACGCGTTGGCCGCGCCTTCGAGGCCCTTCTGGATGGCCCGTTGCCACGGCCATTCTGCTATGATTCCGCACTGCAACATAGAGCCTGAAGCGCGCCCTTACCTATGCCTCTGGATCTCAAATGAGCGAGCTCGCAACCCCTGCCACAACCTTGAAAAAGCCGGGGTACCCGCCCGGCATCGAGATTTCCGGCCGCATCACGCCGGAATACGCCGAGATCCTGACCCCCGACGCGGTCGCTTTCGCGGCACGCCTGCAGCGCGCATTTGGCGGCCGCAGGAGCGAGCTGCTCGCCAAACGCGCAGCGAGACAAACGGACTTCGACGCCGGAAAGCTGCCGGACTTTCTTCCTGAAACTAGGGCGATCCGGGAGGCCGCCTGGACCTGCGCAGCGATCCCGTCCGACATTCAGGATCGCCGGGTCGAGATCACGGGGCCGGTCGACCGCAAGATGATCATCAACGCGCTCAATTCGGGCGCGAGCGTTTTCATGGCCGACTTCGAAGACGCGAACACGCCGAAGTGGGACAACAACATCCAGGGGCACATCAACCTTCGCGACGCCATTCGCCGCCGGATCGACTATTTGAGTCCCGAGGGCAAGGCGTACAAGCTCGAGCAGACGGTCGCAACGCTTTTCGTGCGGCCGCGTGGATGGCATCTGCCGGAGAAACACGTCCGCATCGACGGGACGCCGATTTCCGGCGGTATTTTCGACTTTGCGCTCTACTTCTTCCACAACGCCAGGGAGCTTGTCTCGCGAGGCAGCGGACCGTATTTCTACCTGCCGAAGCTCGAGAGCCATCTAGAAGCGAGGTTGTGGAACGATATTTTCGTCATGGCACAGGACAATCTGGGCCTGCCGCGCGGCACGATCAGAGCGACGGTGCTGATCGAGACGATCCTGGCCGCCTTCGAGATGGAAGAGATCCTGTACGAGCTGCGCGAGCATTCGGCCGGGCTCAACGCAGGACGCTGGGACTACATCTTCTCTTGCATCAAGAAATTCAGAAGCAACCACGACTTCTGTCTCGCCGATCGCGTTCTGGTCACCATGACCACGCATTTCATGAAGAGCTATGCCGAACTGCTGATCAAGACCTGCCATCGGCGCAACATCCACGCCATGGGCGGCATGGCGGCGCAGATCCCCGTAAAAAACGACGAAAAGGCCAATGCGGAAGCGTTCGCCAAGGTCAAGGCCGACAAGGAGCGCGAGGCGACTTACGGTCACGATGGGACGTGGGTGGCGCACCCGGGACTCGTTCCCGTAGCGAAAGAGGCCTTCGATCGCCTGATGCCTGAGCCCAACCAGATCGCGAGCAAAAAGCGCGACGACGTAAGGGTTGCAGCCGCGGACCTGCTTCGCTTCGAGCCCGAGGCGCCGATCACCGAGGCCGGGGTGCGACTCAACATCAGCGTCGCCATTCAATATATCGGCGCGTGGCTGGCAGGGCAGGGCGCCGTTCCGATTTTCAACCTGATGGAAGATGCGGCCACGGCCGAGATATCGCGCTCGCAGGTCTGGCAGTGGATCCGTTCTCCCAAGGGCAAACTCTCCGACGGTCGCAAGGTGACCAAGGACATGGTCACCGCGATGATTCCGGAGGAAATGCAAAAGATCCGGACTCTTCTCGGCGGCGCTTATGCCGAAGGCCGCTACGACGAAGCGGCCGGTATATTCGCCAATCTGGTCGACAGCGACACATTTGTCGAATTCCTGACCTTGCCCGCCTACGAGCGGATCGATTAGCCGCGCGAACAGTGAGCAGGGGCCCCCGCGCGTAGCACGGGGATGCGAACGACCGTGAGTCGCGGCTGGCGGACGACGAGCAACCCGGCATCACGCTGGACCAGCCAAGGAGGCCGCGGCGAGCCAGGTCCCCGCGCGTACCGAACAGCAAGCCAGGCTCCGCTGACCTCATGAATATACGAAATCTATCATAAGCATTCGAACAATCAATTAGACGAATCAAGCCCCGAAGCGCACCATTGCAGCCGGGGTTCCTGCGAATGATCTCGGGACCGCCGTGACTTGTGCTGCGCCAGGCTTGGCGCAGCGAGGCAAAACCAAAGAAGGAGTCGCACATGAACCTGAAGGGCACCAAGACACACGAGAATCTGAAGGCGGCGTTCGCCGGCGAGTCGCAAGCCAACCGGCGCTACCTTTACTTCGCCAACAAGGCGGACGTCGAAGGGCAGAACGACGTCGCGGCTGTGTTTCGTTCGACCGCAGAAGGCGAAACCGGCCATGCGCACGGGCACCTCGACTACCTGGCGATTGTCGGGGATCCGGCGACGGAACTGCCGATCGGCAAGAGCCGCGACAACCTCAAGGCTGCCATCGCGGGCGAGACGCATGAGTACACCGATATGTATCCTGGCATGGCCAAGGCAGCTCGCGGAGAAGGCTTCGAT
Source organism: Casimicrobiaceae bacterium (assembly GCA_035262745.1). Lineage (GTDB taxonomy): Bacteria > Pseudomonadota > Gammaproteobacteria > Burkholderiales > Casimicrobiaceae > PALSA-1003. The sequence goes on from DATFSE010000076.1 coordinate 53,930, forward strand.
GAAATCGCCGACTGGTTCGAGACGCTGGCCAAAGCCGAACGCTCGCACGCCAATCGCTTCCAGAAGGCGCTCGACGCTCTCGCTGACTGAGCGTTGACACAGAAGCGGCGTCGTCAGGCGTCCGCTTCGTTGCGGTCGCATCTCTCGCCTCGTCCCACGCGGCGTGAAGCGACCGCAGATCACCGCTGCCGGTTTTCAAACTCATATGGCTACCCGCGAAGGCAGTCTAGACGCGCCGACGCGCCATCCAATCAAATGGCGCGACGCTGAGTACTATGACCCGGCCTCGCTCGAACGCGAGCTCGAGCGCGTGTTCGATATCTGCCACGGCTGTCGGCGCTGCGTGAGCCTGTGCAATGCATTTCCTACGTTGTTCGACCTGATCGACGAGGGAAAGACCGGCGAGTTGGATGGTGTCAACAAGTCCGACTTCGCCAAGGTGGTCGATCAGTGCTACCTCTGCGACATCTGCTACCTGGTGAAGTGTCCGTACGTTCCTCCCCATCCCTGGAATGTCGACTTCCCCCATCTGATGCTGCGTGCCAAGGCGCAGAAGTTCGAGCGCGGCGAAACGATTTTCCGCGACCGTCTTCTGACCAGCACCGACCGCGTCGGCAAGCTCGCCACAATTCCTGTGGTCGTGCAGATGGTCAACAAGGCGAACCGGACACCGGTCGCCCGCCGGGCGATGGAACGGGTGATTGGCGTACATCGCGACCGCAAGCTGCCTCCCTATGCAGCCAAGTGCTTCTCGAGACAGGCTCCGGCGTCGGTGGCGTGGCCGGTGAAGGACGGCGAGCGCACCCTTGGAAAGGTGGCGATCTTCTCCACCTGCTATATCAACTACAACGAACCGGGTATTGGGCTGGATCTCCTGCGCATCCTCGATCACAACGAAATTCCCTACACCGTTGTCGAACAAGACGTGTGCTGCGGTATGCCCAAGCTTGAACTGGGCGACCTGGAAAGCGTGGAAAAGCTCAAGAAGGTCAATGCCCCCCGGCTTGCCGGGTACGCCAAAGACGGCTTTGCGATCATGGCACCCGTTCCCTCGTGCGTGCTGATGTTCAAGAGCGAACTGCCGATGCTGTTTCACGACGACGCCGACATCATGGCCATTGCCGATGCGATGTTCGATCCGTTCGAGTACCTGATGCTGCGCGACAAGGACGGCATGCTCAAGCGTGATTTCAAGCATCCATTGGGGAAGGTGAACTACCACATTCCTTGCCACTCGCGGGTGCAGAAGAGCGGCCAGAAGACGCGCGAGATCCTGGAGTCGATTCCGGGGACGGCGGTTTCCACCGTTGAGCGTTGCACCGGCCATGACGGAACGTGGGGAGTGAAGACCGAGTTCTTCGACACTTCGATGAAGATAGGGCGGCCGGTGTTTCGGCAGATGGGCGAAAACGAACCTGATTTCATCAGCTCCGACTGTCCCATCGCCGGCCTGGCCATCGAGCAGGGCATCGAACAGGCGCAGGGCACGGCGGGCGCCACCAGGGCGCATCCGCTTACCTTGCTGCGCATCGCTTATGGATTGGAGTGAAACATGAAACCATCGACGACCACCGCCTACGGCACACCGCGGATCAGCCGCGACAGCTTGATGTCGCTGGAGACCTACGCCAGGGAGCGCAAGCTCTTTCGCTCACGCGTCCTTGCCCACAAGAAGCCACGCACCGTGCATCTCGGCGAGCACGTGACGCTTCTGTTCGAGGACGAGTTGACCATACGCTATCAGATTCAGGAAATGCTGCGCATCGAAAAGACCTTCGAGGAAGAAGGCATCCAGGACGAGCTCGATGCGTACAATCCCATGGTGCCGGACGGCGCTAACTGGAAGGCAACGATGCTCATCGAGTACGAAGATATCGATGAGCGCAGGGGCGCGCTTGCGCGCCTGAAGCGGATCGAGGAGCGGGTGTGGGTCGCCGCGGAAGGGCATTCGCGCGTTTTTGCCATTGCCGACGAAGATCTGGATCGCGAGAACGAAGAGAAAACGTCCTCGGTGCATTTCCTGCGTTTCGAGCTCACTCCGGAAATGATCTCAGCGCTCAAGCAGGGCGCGACGCTGGGCATGGGTGCCGATCACCCCGCCTACCAATTCACGCTCGCGCAAGTACCCGACGCGACGCGCCAGGCGCTGGTTACCGACCTCGCCTAGGGCCTATTGGCAGCGCTTAAGTCGCTGCAATGTGCGCCTCCCACGCGTCGCGCGTTATGCCGCGCACGCAGAACTCCTCCTGACGTCCGCGGTGGTCGCGTGTCACGCGACCTACCAGCGTGAGGCCGCATTTCTCCAGCACACGTCCCGACGCCGGGTTGCGCGCAAGGTGCGCAGCGGTGAGCTGGTTGCAGTCGAGGCATCTGAAAGTCACCGCGATGATCGCGCGGGCAGCCGCAGTCGCATAGCCCTGTCCCCAATAGTCGCGGCCGATCCAGTAGCCGAGGTTCTCGCGCTCGCCTGCCACCGGGCGAAGTGAAATCGCGCCGACCAGCAAGCCGTCCTCGGCGCGAGTGATCGCGTAGGTGTACTCGCGGCCCCGTTCAAGCGCATCCGCCTGGTCGACGATCCACGCCTGTGCCGTGCCGTCCTCGTAGGGATGCGGGATCAAGGCGGTGGTTTCTGCGACAAGCCGGTCACCGACGAGGAGCTGCACGCGCGACGCATCCGCGAGCGCGAACGGACGCAGGACGACCGGGCTGGAGGTGATTCGTTCCGGGAGCAACGAGCTGCGGAAGGTTTTGAGCGTCAATCGCGGAAATTTCCGAACTGCAGCGGAAAGTCAGTCACGGATTTCTTCACCAGCGCGATGGCGCTTTGCAGCTCGTCCCTTTTGGCGCCCGAGACGCGGACTGCATCGCCTTGGATGCTGCTTTGCACCTTAAGCTTGCTGTCCTTGAGCTGCTTGACAATCTTCTTCGCGAGATCCTGTTCCACGCCGACGCGGATGGTCACAACCTGCTTCACCTTGTCGCCGCTCATCTTTTCGATGTTGCCGTATTTGAGCGAGCGCACGTCGACGTTGCGTCGGGTGAGCTTGGCAATGAGGACGTCGGTAACCTGCTTCAGCTTAAACTCATCGTCGGCGTAGAGCGTGAGCTCCTTGTCCTTGTGCTCAACCCGCGCGTCAGAGCCCTTGAAATCGAAGCGCGTGGAAATCTCCCGGTTCGCCTGCTCGACCGCATTACGGACCTCAACCTGGTTGACTTCGGAGACGATGTCGAAAGATGGCATGGGAGTCGTTGTCGGTGATTCGACGCACTCTCGGTGCACTCTTGCGAGATTGCGCCAGGATTCCGTTGCCGTGGCCGCGCCTGGTTCGCTTCGCTCTTTAGGGGCGACACGCTAGAATCTGACAATTTTACTGCCGCCGCTTGATCCATGTCGCATATCCTGCAGAGCGTCCCCGTGGGGCAGAGAGTAGGCATCGCATTTTCGGGCGGCCTCGACACCAGCGCGGCGCTGCACTGGATGCGCGCCAAAGGCGCGATTCCCTACGCTTACACCGCCAACCTCGGCCAGCCTGACGAGCCCGACTACGATGACATCCCGCGCCGCGCTCGCCAGTACGGCGCCGAACTAGCGAAGCTGGTCGACTGTAGAGCGGCTCTGGTCGCGGAAGGACTCGCCGCAATGCAGTCCGGTGCATTCCACATTTCAACGGCGGGCCTGACCTACTTCAACACCACTCCCATCGGGCGCGCGGTGACCGGGACCTTGCTCGTCGTCGCGATGCGCGATGACGACGTCCACATCTGGGGCGACGGCAGCACCTTCAAGGGCAATGACATCGAGCGTTTCTATCGTTACGGGCTGCTCGCCAATCCGGCACTGCGCATCTACAAGCCATGGCTGGACTCGGCGTTCATCGATGAGTTGGGCGGGCGCAAGGAAATGTCTGCGTACCTGGAGCGCGCGGGCTTCGGCTATCGGATGAGCGCGGAAAAGGCTTACTCCACGGATTCGAACCTGCTCGGTGCGACGCACGAGGCCAAGGATCTGGAGTTCCTGGACAAGGGGATGAAAATCGTCGAGCCGATCATGGGCGTGGCCTTCTGGCGTAAGGAAGTCGAAATCGCACCGGAGACGGTTTCGCTGCGCTTCGAAGAGGGCCGGCCGGTCGCGCTCAACGGCAAGAGCTTCTCCGACGACGTCGCGCTGATGCTCGAAGCGAACGCGATCGGCGGTCGCCACGGCCTGGGCATGAGCGATCAGATCGAGAATCGCATCATCGAAGCGAAAAGCCGTGGCGTCTACGAGGCGCCGGGGCTTGCATTGCTGCACATCGCCTACGAGCGGCTGGTGACCGGAATCCACAACGAGGACACCATCGAGCAGTATCGCAACCAGGGACGCCGGCTGGGACGCTTGCTCTACCAGGGACGATGGTTCGATCCGCAGGCGATGATGCTGCGCGAGACAGCGCAGCGTTGGGTCGCGCGCGCCGTTATCGGCGAGGTGACGCTCGAGCTTCGCCGCGGCAACGACTACACCATTCTCGACACGACGAGTCCGAACTTGAGCTACAGGCCCGAACGGCTGACCATGGAAAAAGGTGAAGGCGCATTCTCACCGGAGGATCGCATCGGCCAGCTGACGATGCGCAATCTCGACATCGAAGACACTCGCGACAAGCTCGAGCTCTATGCAAAAACCGGGCTGTTAAGCGCTCCGGGTGAATCTGCGCTGTCGCGGCTGACAGGCGGCAAAAAGTAGCCAGCTTCAATATCTGCCAGTTTCAGTCGACCTTGGCGCCGGTCTTGACGATCACCGGCGCCCATTTTGCCGATTCGCTCTTGATAAGCGCCGCGAACTCCTCAGGCGAGCCGCCGATCAGCTCGAAACCTTGCGCATTGAGCGTGCTCTTGACTGCAGGATCCTTCAATATCGCGTTGATCTCGACATTCAGGCGTTCGATGATGGGTCGCGGTGTGCCCGCTGCCACCAGCACGCCGTTCCACGCGAGTGCCTCGAAGCCTGGATAACCCGACTCGGCGATGGTGGGCAGGTCGGGCAGCAGTGCAAAGCGCTTCGAGGTGGTGACCGCGAGCGCGCGCAGCTTGCCCGCCTGGATCTGCGCCTGCAGCGGCTGCATCACGGCAAACATCAGCTGCGTCTCGCCCTGGATCGTCGCCGTGACTGCGGGAGGCGAGCCGTTGAATGGAACATGAACGATGTCGACGCCGGCGGTCGATTTCAACAGCTCCATCGTCAGATGCGACGAGCTGCCATTGCCGACCGACCCGTACGAAAGCTTGCCTGGATTCGCTTTGGCATAGTCGACGAGCTCTTTCACCGACTTGACCGGCAACGAAGCGGTGACGGCCAGCACATTGGGCTGGCTCGATGTGATGACCACCGCCGCGAGATCTCTCTGCGGATCGTAGGGCAGCTTCGAATACAGATGCGGCCCGAACGCGAGCGGACCGTTGAAGGACATCAACATCGTGTAGCCATCGGAAGCGGACTTGGCTACAAAATCGGTGGCGGCAGTGCCGCCTGCGGCCGGACGATTTTCGACGACGACCGGTTGTCCCAGCCGGTCCTTGAGTTTGTCGCCGATGGTGCGCGCAAGAACGTCGATGGAGCTGCCTGCGGGCGCGGCGACAACGAACTTGATCGGGTGCGCAGGCCATGTTTGCGCAGACGAGGGCTCGGCGGCAGCCAGCGTCGCGGCAGCGACGACCAGCAATACGAAGTTGACCAGCATGCGCATTGAGCGACCCTTCAGCCTGGACTGTGACAGACGGCTTCGATGTTGTGCCCGTCCGGGTCGAGCACGAAGGCGCCGTAGTAATTCGCGTGGTAATGGGGACGCAGACCGGGTGCCCCATTGTCGCGGCCGCCCGCAGCCATCGCCGCCTTGTAGAAGGCGTCGACTTGTGCGCGCGTCTCGGCGCGGAACGCCACATGAATGGACGGCATGCCGGGCTTGGACTGACCGAGCCAGAAGTCGGGCTTGGGCGGCACGCCCAGGCCGGTCGCGTCGTCGAACTCCATGATGACGGCGTAGCCGAGCGGAGCGAGCGCCGCGCGATAGAACGCCTTGCTCCTCACCATGTTGGAAACGGTCACGCCGGTGTGATCAATCATCGTCGTCCTCTATACATTGACTCGGCCGCACACAAGATATTCGAGCAAGGCTTTCTGCGCGTGCAGACGATTCTCCGCCTCGTCCCACACTACGCTCTGTGGCCCATCGATCACTTCCGCGGCAACCTCTTCTCCGCGATGCGCCGGCAGGCAATGCATGAACAACGCATCCGATGCCGCCTGAGCCATCATCTCCCCGTCGACCATCCAGTCGGCGAACGCACGCTTACGCTCGTCGTTCTCCGCCTCGAACCCCATGCTGGTCCACACGTCGGTGGTGACGAGATGTGCTCCGCGGCAGGCTGCCAGCGGGTCGGCAAAAGAACGGAAATGACGGCTGTCGCGCAATCCAGCGCACTTCGGATCGACCTCGTAGCCAGGCGGAGTCGAAACATGCACGTTGAAGCCGAAAATCGCGGCCGCCTGCAGCCAGGTGTTGCAGACGTTGTTCGAATCTCCGATCCACGCCACCGTCTTGCCTTCGAGCGAGCCACGATATTCGATATAGGTGTAGATATCGGCCAGTATCTGGCATGGGTGAAATTCATTGGTGAGCCCGTTGATCACGGGCACGCGCGAATGCGCCGCGAAGCGCTCGATGATTGCCTGCTCGAAGGTACGGATCATCACCACGTCGACCATGCGCGATATGACGCGCGCGACGTCCTCGATCGGCTCGCCGCGTGATAGCTGGGTGTCGCCGCGGTTCAGATTGATCGCAATTCCGCCCAGCTGATTCATCCCAGCTTCGAAGGACACGCGCGTTCGGGTCGAAGCCTTTTCGAACACCATCGCCAGCGTGCGGTCGCGCAGCGGCTGGTAGATCTCGTAGCGCTTGAACCGGTCCTTGATCCAACGCGTCCGCTCGAACAAATAATCGAGCTCGCCTCGGTCGAAGTCCGAAAGCTGAAGGAAGTGTTTCGGGGTCATGGCGCCGAAGGCCCGAGGAGCCTGGCATCTAACTACTGGAAAAACAATATTTTAGCACGGTGGCACGCGAATTCGGGCAGGGGCCGTGCTGCCTGAACGCGGCGAACGAGCGCAAAAAAGGCGCCCAAGGGCGCCTTCTTCCGCATCGATCGATTCCGCTTAAATCAGGGCATCGCCTTGATCGCCTGCGCGAGACGCGTCTTGCTGCGCGAAGCGGTGTTCTTATGCACGACCTTCTTGTCGGCGACGCGGTCGATCACTGACTGCTGCACTTGGAACTCACGCGTCGCTGCGGCCTTGTCGCCGGCTGCGACCGCTCTTTTCACCTTGCGGATAGCACTGCGCAACTGCGACTTGAGGCTCGCGTTGTGCTGCCGTTTTTTCTCCGTTTGGCGCGCACGCTTCCTCGCTTGGGCAGTATTCGCCATGAAAAATCCTTCGCTTGCTTGGAGTCGGTCAAAAAGACCGCGCATAATAGCCACTTTTTGTGATCCGCGCAAGCCAAGTTCACTTCGTTTCGCTCGTGTCGTCGGATCAAATTTCATCGCTTGCGCGCTCTTCCGCGCGCGTCGCATCGCGCCGATGAATCTGCTCAAGACGCTTTCCACCGTCAGCGCGCTCACGCTGCTTTCGCGAATCACCGGACTCGCGCGCGAGAGCCTCAAAGCCGTGGCATTCGGCGCCGGTCTGCAGATGGACGCGTTTGAAGCGGCGTTCAGGCTTCCGAACATCCTGCGCCGGCTCTTTGCGGAAGGCGCGTTTTCGCAGGCCTTCGTACCGATCCTTGCCGAGTACCAGCGCTCGCGCGGTCACGACGCGACGCGCGAGCTCGTGGGCCGCGTCGCGACGCTTCTGGCGGTTGTATTAGTCGGTCTCTCCGTGCTCGGCATCTTTGCCGCTCCGTGGCTTGTCTACGCGCTCGCGAGCGGGTTCGCAAAGACACCCGGCAAGGTCGAGCTGACGGCCGAGCTCATCCGGATCATGTTCCCGTACATCCTTTTCGTCTCGCTGATCGCGCTGGCCGGCGGCGTGCTCAACGTCAATCGACGATTCGGGATTCCGGCGTTCACACCGGTGCTGCTCAATCTGTCGATCATCGGCGCGGCGATCTTCGTCGCGCCTCATGTCGATCCGCCGATCGTCGCGCTTGCCTGGGGCGTCGCCATCGGCGGCGTGGCGCAGCTCGCGCTGCAGATCTGGCCGCTCAAGCGTCTTCATATGCTGCCGCCGATGCGGCTCGACTGGCGCGACGAGGGCGTTCGCCGCGTGCTGCGCGCAATGGGACCGGCGATACTCGGAGTGTCGGCGGCACAGATTTCAGCGCTCATCAACACCCAGCTCGCTGCGTATCTGGGAGACGGAAGGATTTCGTGGATCAGCTACGCGGACCGGCTGATGGAGTTTCCCAGCGCACTTCTCGGCGTAGCGCTCGGTACCGTGCTGCTTCCGAGCCTCGCGAAGCACCATCACGATGCCAACCACGGGCAATATCAGGAGCTCCTCGACTGGGGATTGCGCCTAGCCTTTCTGCTTGCGCTGCCGGCGGCGCTCGCGCTGGCGCTGCTGGCTGTGCCGCTGATAACGACGCTCTATCAGTACGGACGTTTCACCGTCAACGACGTGTGGCAGACGCGCGCGGCGCTACTCGGCTACAGCGTTGGTCTCTTAGGTCTGATCGCGGTGAAGATCCTCGCGCCCGGGTTTTACGCGCGCCAGGACATGAAGACACCGGTGAGAATCGCTTTCCTCGCCGTGCTGTTCACGCAGACGCTCGCGGTCATTCTGATGTTTCAGATCGGCCACGCAGGCTTGACCTTGTCGACTTCGCTCGGCGCGTGCCTAAATGCGGCGCTGTTGTACTACATGATGCGTCGCGGGGCCATTTACGCACCGTTGCCGGGATGGAGATCGTTTCTCGCGCGCGTCATCATCGCCTTGTGCGTACTCGCAGGGGTCCTATGGTTCGCGGCAGGTCCCGACGACTTCTGGATCAACGCAGGCCTGTGGCCGAAGGTCTGGCGCTTGTTGCTGGTGATGAGCGCCGGGGCGGCTACATACTTCGCGGCGCTGTGGCTGCTCGGGTTCCGGTTGGCGGACTTCAACCGGCGCGAGCCGCCTTGACCGGGAATCGCCCAACCTACTAAAGCTGCTCGGCTTCCTTGCGATAAGGGCAGTTGGTCTTGACGCACTCGGCGTATAGATAGAGCGCGTGCTCGGCGATGTTGAATCCGCGCTCGCGCGCGATCTTCAACTGGCGCTTCTCGATCTCGGGATCGAAGAACTCCTCGACCCGCCCGCACTGCACGCAAACCAGGTGATCGTGGTGCCCGCCCTCATTGAGCTCGAACACCGCTTTGCCTGTCTCGAAATGATGACGCACCAGCAGCCCCGCCTGTTCGAACTGGGTGAGCACGCGATACACCGTCGCCAATCCCACGTCGAGGCCCTCGGCCAGAAGTTTCTTGTACACGTCTTCGGCAGTGAGATGCCTGACCTTGCTCTGCTCGAACAGGTTGATGATCTTGAGCCGCGGCAGCGTTGCCTTGAGCCCGGCGGTTTTGAGATCGTGAGGAGTGGTCATGAGCGCGTGGCGGCGACGCCCTTGGGCGTTTGCCTATGATATAGTGTTCAACCCCTTTTGGTAGTGCGACATTCCCGTCATGCGAGCAGTGCTCTGCGCTGTCGGCATCGCCCTCGCGACGTGCGGTTGCTCGTGGCAGACCTTGGGTGTCTACAAACTGGACATCAATCAGGGCAACTACGTCACTCAGGACCAGGTCGACCGGCTCAAAGTTGGTCTCTCCCGCCAGCAGGTCAAGACCGTGTTGGGCACCCCGTTGCTCGCCGATCCATTCCACGCCAACCGCTGGGACTACGTCTATATCTTCGAGCGCCAGGCGAAGGTGCTGGAGCAACGTCGGCTCGCGGTTTATTTCGTCGACGACAGGGTCGCACGCTGGGAAGGTGACGAGATGCCGCCACCGCCCTCTGAGGTCGCACGCGCTGGCGGCGGCGATGCGATGATGGACAAGTCGCTGTCTACGGCGCCAAAAACAGGCGAGGAGAACTGGCTCCTGCAACTGCTGAAGAAGCTCGGCTGGTGGGATTGAGCAAGCCTGCAGCTCGAGTCGTCATCACCGGCAGCGGTGGCCGCATGGGACAGACCCTGGTCGAGGCGTTGCTCGGCACGGACGATCTCGTGTTGGCAGGCGCGCTGGAAGTGCCGGCGAGTGCGATGATCGGACGCGACGCGGGAGAGCGCTTCGGGCGAGCAACCGGCGTGCTCGTCTCCACGGATGTCGCGTCTGTCCTGGCCGGCGCTGACGTGCTGGTTGATTTCACCCGACCTGCCGGTGCTCTCACGCATGTCGCGGCGTGCGCCAAGGCTGGCGTTGCAGCGGTGGTCGGGACGACCGGATTGTCCGAAGCGGATCGCCGGGCCCTCGCAGATGCGGCGCGCACGGTGCCCATCGTGTTCGCACCCAACATGAGCGTGGGCGTAACCATCCTGACCAAGCTGGTAGACATCGCCGCGCAGCATCTCGGCGAGGGCTATGACGTCGAAATTCTCGAGATGCACCATCGTCACAAGATCGATGCGCCATCGGGAACGGCGCTCGGCCTCGGCGAAACGGTCGCAGCCGCGCTGCATCGCAACCTGGAGAGCGACGCCGTCTACGTGCGGCATGGGGTGACCGGCGAGCGAAAGGCCAAGACGATCGGCTTCGCTGCCTTGCGCGGCGGCGACGTCGTCGGCGATCACACAGTGATCTTTGCCGGACCCGGAGAGCGCATCGAGTTGACTCACCGTGCTTCCTCGCGCATGACCTTCGCCCAGGGCGCGTTGCGCGCCATGCGCTTTGTCGCCGTCAAGCGAGCGCAGCATGCCACAGGGCTGTATGACATGCAGGACGTGCTCGGTCTGCGCTGATCGGCTTTCGCGATGTCCGTGCATTCCTTCGATCTGACCGGTCGGCGCGCACTGGTCACTGGAGCCGGGTCCGGCCTGGGGCTTGCGATAGCGCAGGGGCTTGCGAGCGCCGGCGCGAGCGTGGTCGTCAACGGGCGCAACGCCGACAAGCTGCGCAAAGCCGTCGACGGGTTGGCCACCGCTGGCGCGAGAGTTGAAGCCGCAGTCTTCGATGTCACGCAAGCCGCCGCAGTTGCCGAGGCGATCGCGAGTATCGAATGCAAACTCCCGATCGACATCCTCGTCAACAATGCCGGAGTCAATCAGCGCGCACCGCTGGACAGTTTTTCCGACAGCGACTGGCACAAGCTCATGTCCGCGAATCTCGATGGGCCGTTCCTGGTTGCGCGCGCGGTAATCCCAGCGATGAAGTCTCGCCGCTACGGCAAGATCATCAACATCTGCTCGCTCGCGAGCGACCTTGGCCGTCCGAACATCGTCCCCTACGCAGCGAGCAAAGGCGGATTGAAAATGTTCACGCGAGCACTCGCGGTCGAGCTGGCCCCATACAACATCCAGGTCAATGGGATCACGCCGGGATTTTTTCGCACCGAGATGAATGCCGCGCTGGTGGCCGATGCCGAGTTCTCGGCGTGGGTCGAGCGCCGCACGCCTGCAGCCCGCTGGGGTGATCCGCCGGAGATCGCGGGCGCGGCGGTGTTTCTCGCTTCGAGCGCAGCCGACTACGTGACGGGTCACCTGCTCGCGGTCGACGGAGGCTTCAGCGCGGCGTATTGATTTTCTCGCTACGAGCAAGCGGCGAAGTCGCCGCGGACGCTCGGGCACCGCAGTCGCCGACCTACGGGTACCCGGCGCGGCGTCGCTCGTCAACCCACGACTTCGTTTGCGGCGCCACCCGTCACGGTCAGCGCGGCGCACGGGCGCCGCCCGCGCTTTCGCCGCTTCTCGACAGCGGAACGCACATGAATTCGCGCGACGATTACCACACGTTGAGCGTGGTCGATGCGAGCGCGGCAGTGTGCCGCAATTGAAGCACGCTGCTCTGTGCGGTATAATTCAAAGCCTTCGGAGCGGGGAAGGTCAGCCAGCCTTCCCCGCTTCGCACGTCTGTCGCAGCCTATAGGAGTTTTGTCGTGTTGACCGCGCCCGTTCCAGCGATCCTAGCGCTCGCCGACGGGACGGTGTTTCGCGGCCGCGCAATCGGCGCTCACGCCGCCTGCGCCGGCGAAGTTGTGTTCAACACGGCGATGACCGGCTACCAGGAGATACTCACCGACCCATCGTACGCGGGGCAGATCGTCACGCTCACGTATCCGCATGTCGGCAACACGGGCACCAACGCGCAAGACGTGGAATCCAGGCGCGTCTTCGCCGCCGGCCTAATCATCCGCGACCTGCCGCGCCTCGCGTCGAGCTGGCGACGAGAAGGCGATCTCGGGGCGTACTTGTGCGACGCGGGCATTGCCGGCATCGCCGACATCGATACGCGCAAGCTCACGCGCATTCTGCGAGAAAAGGGTGCACAAAACGGCTGCATCATGGCCGGCGCCAAACGAGGCGATGTCGACGAGCACGAAGCGCTTTCACGGGCGCGTGCCGCGCCGTCGATGACCGGGCTCGATCTCGCCAAAGTGGTGAGCTGCACAGCGCCCTACGACTGGTCATCCGGAACATGGGCGCTGCGTGGCGGATATCAGAACCCGCCCAAGCCGCGCTTTCATGTCGTCGCTTATGATTTCGGTATCAAGCACAACATTCTTCGCATGCTGGCGAGTCGCGGCTGCCGTCTCACGGTGGTCCCGGCGCAGACGAGCGCGAAGGAGGCGCTGGCGCTCGCGCCACACGGCGTCTTCCTCTCCAACGGTCCCGGAGATCCGGAGCCGTGCGGCTACGCCGTCGAGTCCATCCGCGAATTCCTGCGCATCGGCATTCCGACTTTCGGCATCTGCCTTGGGCATCAGCTGCTTGGCCTTGCGGTTGGAGCGCGGACACTTAAGATGAAATTCGGCCACCACGGCGCCAATCACCCGGTGCTCGACACCGGAACGGGCCACGTGCTGATTACCAGCCAGAATCACGGCTTTGCCGTCGACGCGGCGACGTTGCCACCGAACGCGCGCGTAACTCACGTATCGCTGTTCGATGGAAGCCTTCAGGGGATCGCGCTCACCGACAAGCCCGCGTTCAGCTTCCAGGGACACCCCGAAGCGAGCCCCGGTCCGCACGATCTTGGATACCTGTTCGACCGCTTCGTTCGCATGCTGGAGCGCCGGGGAATGCAGGCCGCCGCCGAATGATGGACCGCCCGAATAGCGCATCGAGCAGAGATTCGGAAAGCGTCGCGAGCGAGCCGGCTGCTAGGCGGCTCGCAGCAAGGCCCGAGATAGTACCCATGAAGTACAGGGAGGGCCGAGCGAGGAAACAACAACCCAGCCGGCTCGCGCAGCAGCTTTACGAACATGCCTAAGCGCAGCGACATCGAGAGCATCCTCATCATCGGCCCCGGCCCGATCATCATCGGCCAGGCGTGCGAGTTCGATTATTCGGGTGCGCAGGCGTGCAAAGCGCTGCGCGAGGAGGGCTACAAGGTCATCCTGGTCAATTCCAATCCAGCGACCATCATGACCGATCCGGAGATGGCCGATGTTACTTACATCGAGCCCATCACCTGGCAGATGATCGCCAAGATCATCGAGAAAGAACGGCCCGATGCGCTGCTGCCGACTATGGGCGGCCAGACTGCGCTCAACTGCGCGCTCGATCTGGCGCGTGAAGGGGTGTTGACGCGCTTCGATGTCGAGCTGATCGGTGCGTCGAAGAAAGCGATAGACAAAGCCGAGGACCGTGAAAAGTTCAAGGCGGCCATGACTCGAATCGGGCTCGCCTCTGCGCGTTCCGGAATCGCGCACAACCTCGAGCAGGCGCACGAGGTGCAATCGTCGATTGGCTTTCCGGCGGTCATCCGGCCGTCCTTCACGCTCGGTGGCACCGGCGGCGGCATCGCCTACAACAAGGACGAGTTCGTCGAGCTGTGCAAGAGGGGCCTCGACCTGTCGCCGACGCACGAGCTGCTGATCGAGGAGTCGCTGCTCGGCTGGAAAGAGTTCGAAATGGAGGTGGTGCGCGACCGCAAGGACAACTGCATCATCGTCTGCTCGATCGAGAATCTCGACCCGATGGGCGTGCACACCGGCGACTCGATCACCGTCGCTCCGGCGCAGACGCTCACAGACAAGGAGCTGCAGTTGATGCGCGACGCGTCGATCGCGATCCTGCGCGAGATCGGCGTCGACACCGGCGGGTCGAACGTGCAGTTCGCGGTCAATCCCGACGATGGACGCATGATCGTCATCGAGATGAACCCGCGCGTGTCGCGCTCTTCCGCTCTCGCGTCGAAAGCAACCGGATTTCCCATTGCACGGATCGCCGCCAAGCTGGCGGTCGGCTACACCCTCGACGAATTGAAAAACGAAATCACCGGCGGGCAAACTCCAGCATCCTTTGAGCCGACCATCGACTACGTCGTCACCAAGGTACCGCGCTTCGCGTTTGAAAAGTTCCAACAGGCCGACGATCGCCTCACGACGCAGATGAAATCGGTGGGCGAGGTAATGGCCATCGGGCGCACCTTCCAGGAGTCGCTGCAGAAGGCGCTGCGCGGCCTGGAAACGGGCGTCGACGGATTCAATTTGAAGACGGTCGATCCCGACACCATCGCCGACGAGCTGGCGTACCCTCGGGCCGAGCGTCTGTGGTATGTCGCCGACGCGCTCGCCATCGGCATGCCTCTCGACCAAGTGTACGAGCACACCAAGATCGACCGCTGGTTCCTCGCCCAGATCAAGGAGATCGTCGACACCGAGGTCGCCATCGAAAAGCGGACGCTTGGTGAGCTGTCGAGCGAAGAGCTCAGCGCGCTCAAGCGCATGGGTTTCTCCGACCGGCGGCTTGCACATCTTCTCAAGTCGAACGAGAGCGAGGTTCGCGCCAGGCGTCACGCTCTCGGGATCAGGCCGGTTTACAAGCGGGTCGACACCTGCGCTGCGGAATTCTCGACGCGCACCGCGTACATGTACTCGACCTACGAGGAGGAGTGCGAGGCGCTGCCGAGCGATCGCAAGAAGGTAATCGTGCTCGGCGGCGGGCCCAACCGCATCGGCCAGGGCATCGAGTTCGACTATTGCTGCGTGCACGCGGCGCTCGCCCTGCGCGACGACGGTTACGAGACGATCATGGTCAACTGCAATCCGGAAACGGTGTCGACCGACTACGACATCTCGGACCGGCTGTACTTCGAGCCGCTGACGCTTGAGGATGTGCTGGAGATCGTTCATGTCGAGAGGCCCTTCGGCGTGATCGTCCAGTACGGAGGGCAGACGCCGCTCAAGCTCGCGCGCGACCTGGAAGGAAACGGTGTGCCCATCATCGGCACGTCGCCGGACATGATCGACATGGCCGAGGACCGCGAGCGCTTCCAGCAGATGCTGCATCGGCTCAACCTGCGGCAACCGCCCAACCGCACCGCGCGCACCGAGGCCGAGGCGATGAAGGCGGCGGATGACATCGGCTATCCACTAGTCGTACGTCCCTCGTATGTGCTCGGCGGGCGGGCGATGGAGATCGTGCACGAGCAGCGCGACCTCGAACGCTACATGCGCGAGGCGGTCAAGGTGTCCAACGATTCGCCGGTGCTGCTCGATCGATTTCTGAACGACGCTATCGAGGTCGACGTCGACGCCTTGTGCGACGGCAAGCAGGTGATCATCGGCGGAATAATGGAGCACATCGAGCAGGCGGGGGTGCACTCCGGCGATTCGGCTTGCTCGCTGCCTCCATTTTCGCTGTCAACTGATCTGCAAAACGAGCTGCGGCGACAGACCGTTGCCATGGCCGACGGGCTGAACGTGGTCGGGCTGATGAACGTGCAGTTCGCCATCCAGTTCCCAAAAGATAACGGTGGCAAAGGCGTGGTTTACGTGCTTGAGGTCAACCCGCGCGCGTCGCGCACAGTGCCCTACGTGTCCAAGGCGACTGGCCGTCCGCTGGCCAAGATTGCTGCGCGCTGCATGGTGGGTCAGGCGCTTAAGAGTCAGGGAATCTCGGGCGAAGTAGTGCCTCCGTATTTTTCTGTCAAGGAAGCGGTGTTCCCCTTTATCAAGTTTCCGGGCGTCGACACCATCCTGGGTCCCGAGATGAAATCGACCGGCGAGGTAATGGGCGTGGGCGAGAGCTTCGCCGAGGCGTTCTTGAAGTCGCAGATCGCGGCGGGCGTACGGCTGCCCAAGACCGGGAGGGTGTTCGTCAGCGTCAAGAATCCGGATAAGGCCCGGGTCATCGAAGTCGCGCGAACTTTAAACGAACTCGGCTTCACGCTGGTTGCGACGCGTGGTACGGCCGCGGCGCTGGCTAACGCCGGGCTCCCTGTCACGGCAGTCAACAAGGTCGCCGAAGGCCGGCCGCACATCGTCGACATGCTGCTCAACGACGAGATTGCGCTGGTGATCAACACGGTCGAGGAGAAGCGCAGCGCGATCCAGGATAGCTACGCGATCCGTCGTGCGGCGCTCAACGATCACGTCCCGACCTACACGACCATCGACGGCGCGCGGGCCGCCGCGCTGGGAATGCAGGGGATGCGTGAGCTGGTTCCCTACTCGACTCAGGCGCTGCACGAGCGGCTGCATTAACCGCAGGTTTGCGCTAACATTGACTTGATGGCCGGGTGCGGCGCCGCCGCCTCCGGTCTTTTTCTTCCATGAGCAAAGACCGAGTCCCTTTGACTGTCGCCGGAGCGGAGAAGCTCCGCGCCGAGCTGCATCGGCTGAAAACCGTGGATCGACCTGCCGCTATCACCGCAATCGCCGAGGCTCGCTCTCACGGCGACTTAGCAGAGAACGCGGAATACGACGCAGCGAAGGAAAGGCAGGGCTTCCTCGAGGGACGCATCGCGCGCATTGAGACCAAGCTCGCTCATGCGCACATCGTCGACCCGGCTGCGATCGACGCAGGGGGACGAATCGTGTTCGGCGCAACCGTCGATCTCGAGGATCTCGAGACCGGCGACGAAGTGTGCTACCAGATCGTCGGCAACGACGAGTCCGACATCAAGCACGGCAAAATCTCCGTCGAGTCACCGATCGCGCGTGCGCTGATCGGCAAGAGCGCCGGCGACATCGCCGAGGTCCAGGCTCCGGCCGGCGTGCGCGAGTACGAGGTGCTCGCGGTGCGATACCTCTAGCCGCGCGAGAGCCCGACGCAACGCTAGCTTTTGGTGAACGGCCGAAGGAGGAGGCGGCGTCTAACCGGTTCGGCGGCGCCGCCGGCTGTTGCCCTCTATCGGCTTTCCCGCGACGACGGCAGCGCGCGGACCCGTTCGAGGTGGGCGCGCAGGCCCTCGTGCCATGGGCGTTCGCGGGCGCCGGACCTGAGGTGTCGACTTGGCCATGGTTGCCCTTGCGGTCTTCTGTGACGGTTCGAGCGGACCACGCGACGGCCGCCGCTTGGATCGGTGGGCGACGCTCGATCCCCACTCGCGGACCACTCGTGCGTCCCCTTTTGCTGATCGCACCGTTCTCGGTGCGCCGCGCCGATCCGAATGCCGCTCAGAGTCAGCCGGAGCATGCGGCGATCGCGGCGAACTCGACGCGGGCTTCGGCACGGCCTCCTCGGGCTTCGGCCGCCAGACGATCAAAAGCTTGCCAAGGTGCTGCACCGGCGCGGCGTCCAGCTCGGAGCAGATGCGCTCCAGCATGGCTTCGCGCCGAACGCGATCGTCGTTGAACACGCGGATCTTGATGAGCTCGTGCGCGCGCAGATTGACGTCGATTTCGTGCAGGACGCCCGGAGTAAGCCCGTGCTGTCCGACTGTGACGACCGGTTGCAGGTGATGCGCTCTTGCGCGCAGCGCGCGCCGTTGCGGCGGCGACAGAACTGTCATGCGAGCGCAGGGAAAAAACCGTTCAACACTCTGCCGTATCGGAGGGCAGCCACGCGCGAGGCGGGGGTACTGCGCGCGGCGTCCGATGCGTCGTATGAGCCTTCAGATGGCGGCCCTTCGTCATTTGCGAGTCTTGCGTGGCTCGACCTTGGTATGCGGTTTCGAAGGCGAGTCGTGGGTCGGACGATAGTCACCGATGACAGTCTTCAGCGGACACACCGCAAACGCCGGACACTTCTTGCAGCCGACGGCGATGGCAACAGGGCAAAGGGTCATGGCGATACTCCTTGATCGTATGCACCGTGGAATTTCCGACGACGCGAGACGGTCGCGGCGGCCCGCATCGCGGCCGAGGCGTTGCTCACCGCGCACCCAGCAGCTTGGCCGTCTTGGCGACCGCCTTCGGCTTCACCCAGAAGATTGCGCCGAAACGGCCTTTGCCTGCGGTTACCGCGTCCATGGCGGTGATGTTGATCCGCGCTTTGGCGAGCGTGTCCAACAGCTTGCCCAGTGCTCCGACGCGATCGTCGCCGTGGACCAGGAACCCCGTCTTCCTCTTGGAGACCTTCAGCTTGAGCTTCTTCGCCGCGCGGCGGAACTTAGCGCCGTTGTCGGGAATAAGATCGAGCTGGCCTTTGCCTCCGCTGGGAAATCCGGAGAACGCGAGCAGATTCACTCCCTCGCCAGCAAGCCCCGCTAGCACTTTCGCGCCTTGGCCGGCAGTGTTCGAAATCATCACATAGTAGTAGTCGACCTTGCGCAGAGTGTTGCTCATGATGTTCTCCTTTGCGGTCTGGATGTACGACCACTGATCAAATCACACGTGAGGCGCGTTTGTGGCTCAGCGGCCTCAAGCGAGTTTGTTCAGAGGTTCCTCATCGAACTGTGGAACCGGTGCGGCCCGGAGTCAAGGGGTGTCGCTTGCGTCGGTGGTGACTGCTATTCATTGCCTGGCGCGCGCAGTGAGAGCAGCCGCACGCCGAGATGCCGTGCAAGGCCGCGCCCGCCCTCGGCCATGACCTGATCGTGATTCCAGCGAAAGATCGGTGCGAGCATCGGGCTCAATAGATCCATCCAACGTTTTTTTGTATCGACGGTCCACTCGTAGCGCACGTGCGTCGTCGATTCGGCGGCAGCAAGGTGCCAGCGCCCGACCCCGCTCAAGTCGCCTTCAGCGGTCCCTTCCAGAAAAGCGGGACGGCGGATTGCCGACACACGCATCAGAAACGACAGGCGATACGGTAGCCGACTCGACCAGGTATAGCGTCGCAGTGCCCCGAGTCCGTCTTCGTCACCGGGTTCCATCTCCTCGACGGAAAGGACGTATCGCCACCAAGACGGCCATTCCGAGCTCGCAGCCAGGGCGTCCCACACCCGGTCGATGGACGCGTCGACATGCCAGTGCGTAGTCAGCGCAAAACGCTTCACGCTGCGATGTAGTTGGACACCTCGATGAGATTCGCGTCCGGGTCGCGAAAGTAGAACGAGCGCATCGGACCGGTTGCGCCCGTGCGATCGACCGGCCCGAGGATGATCTCGACCCCCTGCGCACGAACGTGGGCCATGGCTTCCGCCAGCGGCGTGAGCGTGATGAAACACAGGTCCGCCGAGCCCGGCAGAGGTCGCTCGGCGTGTGGCTCGAACTCCCGACCCGCGAGATGCAAGTTGATCTTCTGCCTGCCGAAGGCGAGCGCCTTCCGCCCCTCGCCGAAAGTCACGGCTTGCATGCCCAGCACGCGCTTGTAGAACTCGCAGCTCGCCTCGATGTTAGCGACGGTAAGAACGAGGTGATCGAGACGATCGATGCTCAGGCCGATCGGCATGGCGACGCTCATTCGGGCATCGACGCGCCCGACCCGCCCATCTCCTTGGGCACGTCCTTGAGCTTCGGCACTCCGTCCCTGATGGGCAGAACGCTCTCCTGATAATGGACGTGCACGCCGGGCTTGAACGCAAGACTGGGCAGCACGGCGGCATAAACGTCGATCAGGCCCATGCCCGGATGGTCGGTAAAGATGTGTCCACCGCAGAGCTTGCACCATTTCCGCGAGCTGCCGGAGCTTTTGTTGTAAGTGCCGATGTGCTCCGCCCCGCGAGTGACTTTGACTGCGTCCGGCTTCCACAGCGTGAATGCGTTGACCGGGCCGGCGGACCAGTGCCGGCACGACGCACAATGACAATAGCCCATCGCCGCCGGCTCGCCGCTCACGGTGAACTGGACTGCGCCACAGAAGCACGAACCTGCGTGACTCTTTCCATCAGACATGCGCCACCTCCAGGAGAGTGCCGCGCATGGCGCGGCGTTGGGACGTCATTTGGGGATCAATCGGCCGAAGAACTCTGCGAGAGCGGAACGGCGCTTAGGCTTGAGTTTGGGATCGAGCTCGAAGTAGCGGCGATCGATGTAGCACCAGCTCCAGGTCTCGCCGCGCTCGAGCGGAGCGATGATCGGATGCCCGGTCGCCTTGAAGTGGTTGAGCGCGTGAGCATGCTGGGAATCCTCGCAGCACCCGACGTGGCCGCAGGTGAGGCAGACGCGTAGCTCGTTCCAGCTGTCTCCTAGCGCCATGCATTCTTCGCACCCGCTCGTTTTCGGTGCGACTTGGCTGAGCTGAGAGAAGTGCTCGCAGCGTTCGTTCATTATTTCTCCACGGCTACGACATGAAGCGCGGAAGATCGTTCAAGCGCTCAGGCATTGCCGACAGGCAGCTCGGCCATCAGCGCCAGTTGATTTCCATCCGGATCCTTGAACTCTGCAAGCCAAAGCTCCGACTTAGGACTTCGATTCACCGAGTGCGGCTCGGCCACGAATACGACTCCCTTGTCCTTGAGCGACTTGAAGACTGCCTGGATGTCGCTCACTCCGAAGTAGATGGCGGAGCCTCGCTGCGCCTTCTCGCCCGCGGGCACAACACCCACGAGCAGACGCACCGCGCCGCACATGAAAAAAGCCATCTGGGGAGGTGCCGCGAAAAGAAACGGAATGCCGAGCACATCGCGGTAGAACGACACCCCGCGGTCGAAATCGTCAACGGGAATCATCAATTGTGAAACGACTGCATTGGCGAGATTCATCTGCTTCTTCCGAATCCAGGCCCTAGCCTGCCGCAGCGGCACGATCGACGCCGCGTGGAAAGGCGAGAGACCCAAGCAGTGTAAGCACAATCAACGAAGCGAAAAACACCAGGTGGTACCACACCGGAAAGCTCTGCCACAGCTGGTAGTGCACGGGAATGAACAGGACCGGGAGCAGGATAGCCAGCACCGTGACGGCACGGCCCCTTCGCTTGGTGATCCATGCGGCACTGAGTCCAGCGAACAGAGAGGCTACGGCCCCGACCAGCAGTCGAGCGATCATCATGCCCACCGTGAAGTTCATCGAGGGTTCCACTTGCGAATAGCCAGGCCACGCAGCGCGAAGGATAAGGTTGCCGATCGTGGCAGCGACAATCCACGCAACCAATCCCCCCGCGACGCCGATGATGGCTCTCACCGGCCTTGCGCTAGGCGTTTTCGGCAACGCAACGCGTCTGTGTCCATAGTGTTAGCAGGCCCTAGGTCCCTAGTTTAACGCGCTGCCACTCCCGCTTCAGGATCCGCTGCGCCAGCCCGGTGATGGTCTCGATGTCGGCCTGCGACTCCGATTCCAGCGACTCCTCGTGCTGCAGTCGGCCGATTGCGGCGTCGATGGCCTTGTACAGATGCTGATGATCGCTCTCGGTCGGATTGATGAGCAGTTGGATCTTAGATCGCACCAGCACCATGCGCTGGAGCTTATCGAGCAGACCGGGCTCGGCCATGAGTGCGTTCCGTCCGTGATCCCACTTGTCTTTCCATTTCTCCTTGACCACCATTGCGGAAACCATCAACGAGATGAGCTCGGCCAGCATATCTCGCAGTTCTTCGATCCATTTCTGCCGATTGGTCGAAAGAACGGTCGCACTGAACTGCCGCCTCGCCACAAAAAGGGTGACAAGCGGTCCCACAATCGACGCTACCAGCGCGGTGCCAGCGGAGATCATGCTTATCAGCAGCGGATCGAAGTTCATGACGAGGGACGTTCAGCCAAAGACCACGTCCAGCCGGATCGCGGTGACGCGGAAAGCGGCGAACGCGCGATCAACCGCCATCGGCATCGATCTCCCCGGTCAGCCAGCGCAAAGCCGCTGCTTCAGAGGTAAAAACGTCGCCCTTCAGACCCATGTCTGCCGCGGCTTTCGCGCCAAACCTACCCGGATCGATGTGCTCCGCGCGAGCCACAACCGCAACCATAACCGTGCCCTGCGCAGCCTCGGCCCAGTCCTGCGCCATCCAGAATCGCTCCTCAAGGGTGGGGTTTTGGACACCTTCGACTGCGCGCAAGTCGACCAGAAGCTTGGACACTTTTTTGTCCCGACAGAGCAGGATTGCGGCGGTGATCATGTCGACGATGCTGACAAGCGAAACCGCTCCGCTAGGGAAAAATTTGCACACATCGCCGACGATGGTGAACTGACTCGGCGCCAGCATTGGATCATCCGTTCTTGGCGCAAAGTAGCGCATTCCCAGCGGTCGGGGCGGGTTCCGCGTTCGAGCCGCCATCCCGGCAGCTCATGGTTACTTGCTCGCGGTGACCACAAGGAACCTCGCGGTCAGGCGTCGTCCAATGCTCGGTGCCTGCGCAGATGAGATCGCCCGGCGCACAGCAGCACAGTGGTTACCGCCACAGCGATGACCAGCGGGGACACCAGCAGCGTTGCCAGAGGGCTCCAGGTATCGGCGGGATCGACCCACTTGACGCAGAGATAGACGATCAGCGGGGAGCCGACGGCGGCGGCGAACGACGCCCCTCTTATTTTGCGAAACAGAAGCGCCGATGCGATGCCGATCAGCACCGGCAGAACAAACAAGACCACGAAAGGCGCCATCGCTTGCTCCAGCGCGCGTTGTACAACCTCTGTTCAGAGACCTTCCGGTCCCGACCAGTCGAATCGCATATGCTTGCTCGATCGACCGACCCGCTCCCAATTAAACCCGAACGCGGAAGCTTTGTCCGCGGTCGCCGTACCCTGGGTCGCGATCGTGCCTGGACCGACTTCCGCACCCGGGGGATTATGCACCTGCACCCGCGTGCCGGGCAGGCTGGTCGGACCGGTCAGCGCCTCGGCGCTGGCGAGGACCTTTCCGGGGATCGCTGCTCGCCAGTACGCGAGATCGTCGGCGACTTCGAACGTTATCGGAGCAAACTCTAGGCCGCGCACCTCGGCAATGGTTTGAGCGAACAACCCCGGCCAGCCGCCCGCGCGACCGCCGAAGATCATTCGCAACGCGTCTCGCTGCCGTTCATCGCCGCGCTCATCGATAAAGATTCCCATGGTTGCCTTGGCGCCAGCCCAGATGTTTCCAACGAAGGAGCCCAGGGCGATGACGTTCAAGCCGTCAAGGCCAACGTCGCCGTATTTGCCCACGCGGACATGCCAGGCGAGGACGCCTTCGCAGTCTCCTGTGGTGGGCGGCTGTGCGAAATAGCAGGGGCAGGGGATCGAGCACTTGCAGGTATCGAACCAATCGCCGGTGACGTTCCATTGTGGGATGCTCACGCTGCCTCCGTAGAAGCTGGATCGGGAGACGCATCAATATGCGGCGCCGACGCAGCGCGCCGTCATGTTCCGAGACCGTGCCGGTCATCATAGATCAAGTGCAAACACGCGGTCATTGGGCTCGACCGATCCGTGAGGATGGCTCTCTGGTGGGACTTCGCCGAAGCCCAATCGTTGCAGCAGACGGATCGAGCGCGCGTTTCTCGGATCGACGGTTGCGAACAGCGCCCGGACGCAGAAGTCCTGCGCGAGATGCGGCAGCACCGCGCTGCACGCTTCGAAGGCGACTCCATGGCCCCAGTGCTCAGGGGCGAAGACGAAAGCGAAATCCGCCGTCGCCGACGGGTGAATGGTGGCTTGCACGAAACCTGCGCAAGCGCCGGAGCGCAGGCGAACAATCCAATTCAACCAGCGCTCGACTCCGTCTGCCGAACGACCTTTCTCCAGCCGGGTGTAGCGTTCTCGCAACGCAGCTAGGGAAGCCGGAGGCCCGCCGGGAATGTAGTCGTAAATCGCAACGGCGGACATGGGCAAGAACATTTCCTCTGCGTGCACAGCAGCCAGCGGCTCGAGGCGCATGGTCGCCGATTCGATCGGACTCGTGGCGGCGGCACGATCGCCTGCATCAGCATGGGCGCGTTGATCCCCATCGTCGAGCGATCGGAACATGACGTACGCATCGACAAATCCCTTGTCCGCGTGGCGGAACGCTCGTGGCAGAGTGCCTACGATCTCGAAGCCGAGCTTCTGCCACAGCCGGATGGCGAACATGTTGGTCGACACCACGAAGTTGAACTGCATCGCCCGAAAACCGAGTCGACGCGCTTCCGCGAGACAATGCTCGGCCATCGCACGCCCCACGCCGGAGCCCTGAGAGCTTGGGGCAACCATGAACGCCGCGTTAGCTACATGCGATCCGAGTCCTGGCTGATTGGCCTTGAGGATGTAGGTCCCGGCGACCGCGCCGTCTGTCTCCACGACGAAGCAGTGGTGCGAGGGATTAAGCCAGTAGAGTAGCGCGTCGTTGCGCGAGATGCCCGGATCAAACACGTAGGTATCGCCGCGAGCGACGACTGCATGGAAGATTCCCCAAATTGACTCGCGGTCGGAATCTGCCGCCGCGCGTATGGTACGCATTGCCGTCGCGCCTCGAAAGCCCCGGCTATGGCGCCTCATCAATGACCGCTTCGAGGCGATGGCCATCGGGATCGAGGACAAACGCGGCGAAGTAATTCGGGCCGTAGGCGGGCCGAAGACCCGGGGCGCCGTTGTCGCGCCCGCCGTGAGACAACGCAGCGCGATGGAACTCGCTGACCGCCTCCCGAGTCGACGCGGCGAGTGCGAGGTGGAAGCCTGAGCCTGTGCCGACGTCGTCTTTGTCGCGCAGTTTGATCGCCAGCTTGTCTCCCCCGCCGGGATAGCCATAACCGACCGCGGTACGATCGGTCCAAACCCGCACGTAGCCGAGTGCTGATAGCGCTGCATCGTAGAACGCGGTCGAGCGCGCAAGATCGACCGTGCCTAGAGAGAGATGATGCAGCATTTGGCGCTCCTGAGCGCGCACCTGAAACGACAAAACCGGGTGAGAGATTCGTGGCTCAGCAGTTGCCCGCCGCCGCGATGTTACACGCCCTCACCGCCCTCTGGCCCATAGAACATCACCCAGACCCCGAAATCGTCCGAGAAATCCTCGAATCTATGCGGCACGCCCGCCTCGGCAAAGAGCAGATCTCCAGGCGCGAATGGCCTTCTCGACGTTCCGTTAAAAAAAACGCCGCGACCCCGGGCGACCACATAGATCTCATCGCGAGTGTGCGGCGTCTGCTGGTCGGTTCCGCGCGGCGCGTAATACTTCACCAGCAGCGTTCCGTGCCGGAAAAGCGCGACCGAGCGAACGGAGGCACGATCGTCGATACGGGAGGCCGCATCTGCAATCGGAAGCTGGAAGGTTGCGCCCGACGCAATCTCGTCGCTCATGAGTGGTCTCGTTGCTTAAGGGACTGGCCGCATTATGCGCGTGCTTTCGGCGCCGTCCCAAGACGCAGCCGCTCCGACAGATACTTCTCTACGTCGCCCGGTTCGAGGTGAATCCCGCAAAGGCCGATGTGACCATCGGGGCGCAAGAGATAGTAGGACGTCCCGGGAATCCTCGCGCTCGCGAGCTCGGCGTCGTTGACCGGATCGGCAGGGATTGCGTGCACATCGATGAAGCCGGCTCCTCCGACCGTCGCCGGAGCGGACTGCCCGATGACGATCAAGTGCAGTCGAATGTCGTCGATCTTCTGGTACAGATCTTCCACCGGACCGCCCGCGGCGAGCTTCAACTTTAGCCACGGAAAGCGATCGCCTCCGCGCGGTGCGTCTTCCGGCATCCGACCGAGCGACCGAGACAAGGAGCTCCACCGGTAGTGAATGCCGGTCTGCGACACGATCCGGAACGCCCAGGCCTGGACGCGCTTGATGCTCATGGCGAAGGCGCCGATGCGCGCCAGGATCTTGGTGCGGAACAGGCCCGCAATCGGGCTGTCGGAGACCGCAAGCCTGAACCCCCGGTCGGTGGTGTTCAGCAATCGTTGCGCAATTGGCACGCGCTCTTGTTCGTAGGAATCGAGCAGTGCCACGTCGGCATTGCCTTGCACCACTAGTGTGAGCTTCCACGCCAGGTTGTAGGCATCCTGCAATCCCGTGTTCATGCCTTGTGCACCGACCGGGCTGTGGATGTGCGCGGCATCGCCAAGGAGGAAGCAACGCCTGTCGCGAAAGCGCGCTGCTCGACGATGATGGATGCGATAGGTCGAGAACCAGGAACAGCTCTTGATAGACAACGAGGTGCCTGCTTCCTTGCGTAAGGAAGGCATCACTGCGGGGAATTCGAGGCCGTCGGTATTGCGCAGGTCCGGGGGAACGATGCCGACGATGCGCCAGTGATCCTTGCCGCGCATCGGGAACAGCAGATGAAAAC
The DNA here is from genome assembly GCA_035262745.1 of Casimicrobiaceae bacterium. Taxonomy (GTDB): domain Bacteria; phylum Pseudomonadota; class Gammaproteobacteria; order Burkholderiales; family Casimicrobiaceae; genus PALSA-1003. Next base: position 80,369 of record DATFSE010000076.1, read on the forward strand.
CTTCCTGCCACAGGTAGACGTTGACTTCATCGGGAACCATGGTGCCGGTGGCTTCGGTGTCGGCGACGAAGAACACGTGCTCGTACGGGGCGCCCGGGAAACCGATCCCGTTCAATTCGCGCACCGCGCTGTGTGCGCCGTCGCATCCGGCGATCCACGCCGCCGTGACTGTTCTCGTCGCCCCCCCGGGAAGCTTGAGCGTCGCCGCGACGTGATCCGTCATTTGCTTTAGCTCGACCAGCTCGGTGTTCCATTGCACGGACATCGGCCAGTCGCGAAGCCGCTCGCCCATGATTCGCTCGTTGTCGTCCTGCCCAAGGATCAGGATGAACGGGTAGGGAGTCACGCCGACACCCGCTTCGCCGAGCGGGACACGAGCCATCTTGCGGCCCTGAGCCCACAGGTTGGCGCCGGTGCCGCGCTTGCCTAGCTCGAGCGCGCGATCGGCGAGCCCTAAGTGCGAGTAGATTTCCAGGGTGCGCGCCTGCACGCCTAGCGCCCTGGTCTGGAGCGCCGGCCCCGCATGGCGATCGATGATCTGGCAGCGCACGCCGCGCCGGGCGAGCTGATTTGCCAGCATGAGACCGGTCGGGCCTGCTCCGACGATCAATACATCAGTGTCCATTCAGCCTCGAACCGTCAATATTCGACCTTGACCACGATGTCTGCGCTAGGCGAAGGAGAGAACGCAGCTTCGTAGGCAGCCAATTTACGGGCCATGATGGGGCTGCTCCATCGCTGCGGATTGCTCACGTAGATTCTGAACGCTGGAACGCGGCTGATGCGCTTCATCAGTTGCAATATGGAGACGCCTTCGACGATCACCGGCAGCGGCGTGGTGATCCGGCGCTCGATGATGCGGTTGATCTGGTCATCGAGGTGGAGCAGATAATCCTTGGCTGGAATCAGGAAAAGATCAGTCTCAATCAGGGTGACGTTGAAAGTCCACGCCAGGTAACGCCCGAGCGTGGTCTTGCCAACGCCGTCTCGACCGTCGATGGTGACGATGATGCCGGGCAAGCCGTCCATCATCGGCGTGAGCGCGTTCACGACTTCCAGGTATGAGGGCAGGACGATGGCCACCGAACACCGTGCGCAGGGCGCTAGAATCAGACTAAGCCGAACGATGGACCAACAGGTAAAGTTCCTGAGCGATCTCGGCGAGCGCGGGGTAGATGGCGAGCACGGATATCGTGCGTATCAACCAGGGCCGCGACCGTGCGACAGCGAGCCAGAGGAGCCCGCCCAGCGAAAGGAGGATCACCTCCACGAACATGATGAAGCCATTGGCCATGCCCCGCTGTGGATCACTCGACGCCGAAACCAGGGCGTAAACACCTATCGCAAAATAAACCGCGAGCAGGGCGGCGCTGATGGCAGCCAACCATCTGTCCACCTTTTTCAGATCGCTCCAGGCCATCGCGTTTGTCCGGAAACGGTGTCACGGGAGCGTCAGGCTCCTCAAAGCAGATGATCGGCAATCCGATTATGGCACGAGCCTCGATGCGAGACAGCAGTCGACTCAACGCTAGGGCCGCGCATCGTATCGAGGCAGCTGGTCAGTGATGTCAAACCAGGCTGCTTTGGACCCGACGAAGATGTGCCTCTCAGGCCGAACGCCGGGGTCGTCATCGACCGTGCCCAGCGCCAGAGCAAAGCTTCCCGGTCTTCGGGAGCTGATGAACTGCAGCGTCGAGCCGCAACGCCGGCAGAACGTCCGCGTCACTTCCGGGGACGACTGGTATGACGCTACCTCGTCGGTGCCGGAAAGGATGGCGAAATCACTCCGTTCGACGCGCGCATAAGTGCCGAACGCGGCACCGTGCACTTTGCGGCACATCGAGCAATGGCAATTCACAGCGGGCGATAACGGACCGCGGACTTCGTAGCACACGACGCCGCATAGACAGCTACCTCGAATCATTGATTGTGCTCCTGATGGCAAACGATCGGTGGCTGTGGATCGAGCCAAGTTGACGCCGGCTTCACGCCGACAGTGATTCCTCGCCCGAGATTTTCTTGTTCATGCGCACCGCGGGCAACTTCAAACCGCCGCTCATTGCAATGTCGAAGCGTTCGACCACGCTATAGCCAAAAGACGCGTAAAGAGGCTCTCCCGCCAGTGTCGCTACGATATCGACAGTCCCGAAGCGTGACTGCCGAATCGCTTGCTCGCAGGCTGTCATAATGCTGCGCCCGATCCCGCGCCGCGCCCAGGAGGGATGAACGAAAAACGCCCGGATGCGTGCCGCATCGCGTGCGGGATCGAGAAGCGGGTCATCGCCCGTCCGACCGCCGTCACTGCCGTAGAGCGAGCGACGCTTGCTCCATCCTCCGCAGCCCACCAGCACACCGCCATCCTCGGCGACGAAGTAGGTGCCGTCACGGATCAACTGGCGATCGACGCCATAGGTCCCGCCCAAGGCTGCAGCGATGAGGGCCGGGGAGTAGTGCGGCGCCTGCAGCACTCGCGCCGACAAGGCGATGAGCTCTTCGAGCGCGGGAGCATCACTCTCTCGAGCGAGACGCAGCGGCCAGCGTCTTTTCTCTTCAGCCACCATTAGTACCTCGTCTGCTACTCGTCGGCGGGCGTCAACGACCAGACGGCTGCGAGAGGCACGCCATCGATGACGAACCGATCGCGAGCCAGACACGCGAAGCGCGCGCAGCCTATAGTTGCGCGTGGATGCGCAGCGCCTCGAGACGCAGCGCGATCTTCTGTTCGATCTCGATGAGCTTGAGCTGCAGCTTCCGGCGCTCGTCCGCGTCCTGCTCGCGCTCGATCGATGCTTTCAGGCGTGCCCGCTCGTGGAACCACTCGATCTCCGGAGGAGTAGCCCCGGCATCCTTGAGGATCTTCATGGGCAGGCGCAGCGCTTCGGGCGTCGCTTCCCATCCCGGGTCTTCGGGCAGTGGCTTACCATAGCTCTCTGCGGTTCTGAGCTCGCCCGAATCCGCGGCCTCCTTGATCCGGCGCGCAATCTCCTCATCGAACGTCTTCATGCTTTTCCTCGCTTTGAGCGCGCCGAAGCGCTCATCTTGAAGCCCAAGCGTTCATCTGGAAAACCTCAATGCGGCGCGGGCGTGGGCCTTCGCGGCCTCTTCGACTCGATTCCTTGGCGGGGCGCTGGTTTGGAGCGACCGCAAAAGCTTGCCGGAGACGGCCGCGATCTCATCGACCGCGGCATGGAACGCGGCTTCGTTGGCCTTCGACGGCTTGTTGAAGCCGCTGACCTTTCTTACGAACTGCAGCGAAGCATCACGAATCTCCTCTTCCGTCACAGGCGGTTCGAAATTGAACAGGATCTTGATGTTCCTACACATGATCGCCTCTCAAAACGCCTCGGACTATCGAAGCTTGGCCCATCGGGTCAATTGATCATTCCAACGGGCGCCGCTGGGCGCTCGTAACGGATGGCACCGCATGCGCATCCACCAAAGAATGGAACGCTGATATTTCCGATCATAACCCTCCAACCGATGGCTGAGGGACGGCGTCGGCGTGGTCCAGAAAGAAGATCGCCACTTCCTCATAGGTCGTTCTGCCGACGTTTACGGCACGGTGTCCGCGCTCCGTCGGTGCGTCCCAGTCCACCTGACCGGGAGAGACGGCGAGGCTGTGGGATTGTTCGCCATCGCGGTACTCGATCGCCAAGGCATCACCGCGTACGATGACCGTGACACGATGAAAGGGATCAACGTGCCAGTCTGTGGCCTCTCCCGGTTCGAGAACCAGCCGCCTGACGAGCGTCGTCCCTTGGCAGCTGATGGTTTCATGCACCATCGTCGATCACTGTCTCTCGCCGCTCAGCCGCTTGGCGAGGCGGCCGGCTCGGCATCCAGCCGTACCGCGATCCCTTCGAGCCTTGGTTCTGGTGCACGGTAGCGCTGCATTACCAGCGGATCGTGCCCGGGCACGATATGCTCCGAGGAATCGACGAGCGCGCGCAGCTTTCGCCAACCGTCCGCCATTTTGGTGACATCGGCCACGATGGGGAAGGGCCTGCGTTGATCCATGTTCGCGTAGTAGTGGCTAGCGTCGGACGCCAGAACGATCCAACCGACGCGAGTCCACACGCGTACCGCCTGCAGGCCTTTGGTATGTCCGCCGATGTGATGCAGCGAGAGTCCTGGCGCCAGTTGCGATTCGCCGTCGTGGAACTCCACGCGTCCGGCGTAAGCGTTGCGGACCATGGCAACGACTTCGTCGAGCTCGTAGGCCTGCGCAAAGTGCTCGATCGCCATGTAACGTCCGGTCGCATACGCCATCTCGCTGTCTTGCAGATGGAATCGAGCCTTGGGAAACAGATCGAAGTTGCCGACATGATCGTAGTGCAGATGCGTTATGACCACGTCCTCGACCGCTGCTGCATCGACCCCGAACAGCCTCAGGCCGTCGACTGGAGAGCGCAAGAATTCGCGTTGACGGCGCCGCGCCGCAGCCTCGTTGAAGCCGGTATCGATGACGAATGTTTGCCACTTGTTGCGGGCCAGCCAGACGAAGTAGTCAAGCCTCGCGCCGACTTCATGGGGATCGCCTGAGATGAAGTTCTCCGACGCCCGGCGTTCCACCGTAGCATATTTGATCGCATACACCTCGAACGGGCTGAGCTCCGAAGATGCTGTAGAACGGGCCATAGAACCTCTCGAGTGGACCACGGCGTAGCGATAGAGATTACCTCACGTCTACCGGTCAGTCAGGCTTCGCGGCCGAGGCCAGGATCGCCGCCATCGGCAGCTCGATCACTCCATCGCGTGTGAACTTACTCGTCGCCTCCCGTGCAGCGAGGCGTATCGCTTCGAATGCGTCGCCGGATTGAGCCCGGAGGATCGCGCGGATTCGGACCCCGCCTTTGAAAATGGCATCGAACAATTCGTCCGGACGATTGAACCGCCAGCGCAGCGGCAGCTGTTGAACTCTGATCTCAGCGAGGCCCGCTTCACGCAGCGTCCGCTCGCATTCGGCCGAATCGCTGAAACGGAAGAAGGGCGGCCCGCCGGGTATGTTGACCTGCGGATTCCCGTGCAACTGGATCGCGTTGAGCATGATTCCGAATCCCATCGCTTGTTCCGGCTTGTCCCACACGGTGAACGCAAAGCGCCCTCCGGGCTTGAGTACCCGGGCGGCCTCGGCCATCGCCAATTCGGGACGCGCCAGGTGAAGCATTCCGAAGTTCATGACCATGGCGTCAAAGACATTGTCCGGAAAGGACAGCGCTTCGGCATCGCCTTCCCGAAATTCGATCGCCGGATTGATCCTGCGCGCGTGAGCGATCATCGGCGCGGAAAAGTCGATGCCGGTGACAGACGCTCCCCGGGCAGCCGCCGCGGCCGCCACATAGCCCGGCCCGGTCGCGACGTCGAGCAAACGCACACCGCTGCGCGTTCTGACTGCATCGAGCAAGGCTGCGGCGACCTGGGTCGTCAGGCGTGCGAATGCGGCATCGTATTCCGAGACATTCGATTCCCAGCCGGATTTTTCGAACTCATGGAACGCTTCAGCATCGACATTCTGGTCATTTGCCATCGAGGCTCCTGGCGCCGGGTTGCTCCATTGTGACTTGCGAGTGAACAAGGAAGCGTCCAAGGACCCGAAGGGCTTCCTGCTCGTCAGCTTTACGCGCTTCCTTGATAACCTCGGACGGCACCCAATCGGGATAGGGAATTGCGCGGCTGATGTGACGACCCGAAGCGGTGTGCTCCTCCTTGACTTGCGCAAGCTGCTCGGGTGCGAAGCGCTGGTCGAGCCGCACTGGCGAAGGCCATAGCCGGCGGTGTACCAAGGTGATCTTCGCGTTGATCAAGCGGCAGACGAGGATCTGATCCAACTCTGAGACGCCGGCAAGGATCGCATAAATGCGACGGCTCTGCGGATGCGTCCACCAGTTGCCTCGGATGGGTTCGCCGGCAATCGCTTCCGTGAGGCGCGGCGCAGGTCCCTTTGCCGACGCCAATGCCACGCCATGCTCCTCGACGAATGCCAGCGCCTCCTTGACCGTCGCGAGCCCGCCCATATGGCGACAAGTAGTATCGGTTGCGGTTGTGCGAGGGCTTGCCGGACTTACGCGGACTCGAACAATTCAATCGGGTTGCCGGAGGGATCGTCGACAAGGATTTGTCTTCCGCTTGGACCCGAAACCACGTTGCTGCGAAAGCGCGCGCCGGAAAGCTTGAGCTTTTCGATCAACACGTCGAGCTTGCCCGTTTCCAACACCAGCCGGTTCGAGCCACCGGAAACCGGCGTGGCCCCGTTGCCGAGAGGCCGTGATGCGGAGCTTCCGGGACCGCTCAGCCAGAGCGTGAGATCGCCGCGCTTCACCATCGCAAAGGGCGGGCCCCAGCGTTCGCTCAGCTCGAATTCAAGAGCCTTGGTGTAAAACGCCACGGCGTCGTCGACGTCAGCAACTATGTAACGGATGACGGCCATACCAAATCTCCGGGTACGTGCTAGCGCTTCTGGGTCGACTCGTCATGCGATGCGGCCGATCTTGTGGCCCGGCGCTTCGCTGCCTTAGCGGCCTGCTGCGCGAGCACAAGCAGATCGAGAACGTCCTGGGCGGTATGAAACTCGAGCTCCACCCATGCCGAGGGATGTCTGCGAAAGTGAGCGCGTGGGTCCTTGCGCAGGCGCGCTTGTGCGAGGCGAGGAAGCCGCAGGTCAATCAGGGAATCGGAGTGCAGATGCGCGAACTCGCGACCATCGATGCGCCAGGCCGGGTTGCGACCGAAACGCGACGACGCCTCAACGACGCCGGGCAAGGCAGACAGCTCAGCACGAAGCTGCGCAACGGCTTTCATCGGCCCTCATCATCGTAATTGTCAGCGGCCGCGTTGTAGGCGGCGACAGCTCGCACTTTCGCATCTTCGGCAAGAACCATAATCGTCTTTTTCCGATCACTCCACGACTCGGTCCGCGCGCAGCAGCAGCGAAGGCGGAATGTTGAGGCCGAGCGCCTTTGCTGTTTTGAGGTTGATGACCAGCTGAGGCTTCTTTGGCTGTTCCACCGGAAGATCGGCAGGCTTCGCGCCCTTCAGAATCTTGTCGACGTACGCCGCGACGTTCCGTCCGGAGTCCTCAAGATTGGGACCGTAGGTCATGAGGTTGCCGTCGACTGCAAAGTCTTCCCAACTAGAAACCGTGGGAATCCGATGCTTGACCGCGAATTCGGCGATAGCGTTGCGCTGACTCATGATGAGCGCGTTGGAAAAGGCGACGACGCCGTCGACATGGTCTCGCGCCATCGCGTCCAGCGCAGCGTTTACGTCGGCAACGGTTCGCACCGGGAACTGATGAAGCGTCAACCCCAAGCGTTGCGCAGCCACCTGCGATGCCCCGAATTCGTCGTCCTCTCCTGGATGGAGGGGATTTACGAAAGCAGCGAGACGCGACACCCGCGGAGCCGCTTCCTTGAGCAACTCGATTCGCTTTCCGGCCAGGTCAACGGCTTGCAGCGTGATCCCCGTCAGGTTGCCACCCGGCCTTGCAAGATTCGGCACAATCTTCGCTCCGACCGGGTCGCCACTGAATATGAACACGATCGGCACCGACCTCGCCTCGCTCCTCGCGCCGAGGACGGCGTGACCTTGCGCCACGAGGACGTCGACCTTCGATTGAACGAGCACTGCGCTCAGCCGGCCAGCCTCCTCTGGCGCAGTTCCTTCCATCCAGCGGGCATCGATGATGATGTTTTGTCCTTCGACGTAACCAAGCTCGCGCATGCCTTGACGGAAGGCCTCGAAGAGGCCATTCGCTGCGGAGAGCGTGTACCAGCCGCCGACCCAGCCGACTCGCGCCGCCTTTCGTCCCTGCGAACGCGCCGACGTCGGCACAACAAGAAGCCCTACGCTGGCGGCAATGAATGTTCTTCGGTCCATGGCTCAATCAACAGCGCATCGTTTCAAAGATCGAGAACCGAGTCCAGACCGCGGTGGACGCCGAGCAACGTCGATACGCGGCGAATCGCCAGCAGAGCCCCATCGACATAGGGCCGGGCACTGTTCCCCGCGTCGTGACGTATGGTCAGCTTTTGATCTGGCATTCCGAAGACGATTTCTGCGCTGATCACGTAACCTGGGAGGCGAATGGAGTGAACTTGAGACCCCGACAAGGTCACGCCGCGAGCTTCTCTTGCGCCGACTGTTCGATCCACCGGAACCGTAGGCTCGGGACGGCGCACCTTCAACAGGCGCGCCGCGAGCTCACGCGCTGTGCCGCTCGGTGCGTCGATCTTATCATCGTGCGCGTAGTCGATGATCTCCCACTGCGGTATGAGCTTCGCAGCAGCTTCGGCGAACTTCTGCAGCAATACGACTGTCAAGGCGAAGTTGCCGCAGGCAAGGACCCCACGCCGCCGCTCGCGTGCGACCGCGTCAATCTCCGAGAAATCGCTTTCGGTGAGGCCGGAAGTGCCGACGACAACATGGGCGCCACGGTCGAGCGCGGCGAGAATGTTTGCCTTGGCGCTGTCCGGCTTCGTATATTCGACGAAGACATCGCAACCATCGGCGAGACCTTCGCCGGCCGATCTGAAAATTGGGCACGCGAGGCGCGGCTCGGCAAGCACCTCGCCCAGGCTGCGACCCGCATGGGTGCGTGAAACAGCGGCGACGAGCTTGAGGTCGGTCGTCTTCGCAATGGAGCGCGCAAGCTCAGAACCGGCCCAACCTGTTGCGCCTGCCAGGCATATCTTGATCACGTCTGTTCAGTAACTCTGGCTTTGCGGCAACCCATCTTCGATATCGTAGTAGTCGCCCTTGTCACCCACAAAGGTATGCTTCGCCAATCGGACACCGGTTGGCGGCTCGAAGGCGCCCATTCCAATTGAGATAAATTCGTACCCCTCGATATTCGGATTCCAGAACAGCGCCGACCCGCACACCGAGCAGAACCCGCGCTGGACTTTCTCCGACGACCGATACCAGGTGACCTGTTCGCCGCCATGAACGGTCAGATCCTTGCGCCGCACATTGACACCTACGAAGACATGACTCGTCTGCTTTCTACATTGCGAGCAGTGACAGGCTTCGGGCTGAAGCTTCAGGGTGCCTGCGACATCGAAGCTGACAGCACCGCAAAGGCATGATCCTCTCATCATCGTGGGTTCCTACCGAAGGTTGACATGAGTCTCTCGAACCGAATTCGCTAAAACCGATTCATTCGCAGATGCTACTCGATCAACCGGTCCGCGCGGTGTAGCACCGACGGCGGGATCGTTAGCCCAAGCGTCTTGGCGGTCCTGAGGTTGATAACCAGCTCGAACTTGGTCGGCTGCTCTACCGGCAGATCGGCCGGCTTAGCGCCTTTCAATATCTTGTCCACGTAACCCGCGGCGCGTCGAAAATTATCAGCTATGTTGGGCGAATACGACATAAGCCCTCCCGCATCGACAAACTCACTCATCGTGTACGCACCGGGCAGCTGATTCTTAGCCGCGAGCTCCGCGATGCGTCTTCTCTCGTAAATGAACATGACGCCTCCCCAGACAATCACAGCATCGGCCCGCGTCCGCATCATGTCTGAGAACGCTCGATCAAAATCGTCCGGTGTCCGCACGGCGACGAATTCCAGCCGTACGCCCGTAGCCTTGGCAGCGGCCTCCGCGCGCTCTTTCAGGTCGCGTTGCGCGCGTTCCGGGAGGTAAGTTGGCTCCCAGAGGAAGGCAACGTGATTGAGCCGCGGAAGGGCCTGCTTGAGCAATTCCAGCCACTTGCCGACGAGTTCGGTCTGGAGGTTGGCCAACCCTGTGATATTGCCGCCGGGTCGTGCAAGGCTGGTGACGAGTCCGCGTGCCATCGGGTCGGCAATGTCGGCGAAAACAATCGGAATAGTCTTGGTTGCTTGCTGGGCGGCCAGCGCATGTTGCGTGCCTGGAGCGAAAATGACATCAACCTTGAGCGCCACCAGCTCGGCCGCTCGGGTTGGCAGCGTTTCGAGCTTCCCCTGCGCATCTCGATATTCGATCACGATGTTGCGGCCGTCGATGTAATCGAGGTCACGCAATCCCTGGAGAAAAGCCTCCTGGAGGTGTGTTGGCCCGCTACCGGCCAGATTGCTCGCCAGGTAGCCTACCCGTGGGATTTTGGCCGCTTGCTGCGCCCTGGCGGCACACGGCACCGCCGCAAGCGCAACGAGCAGAAGTGTCGCTTCACGTCTGTTCATCGGTTCTCCCAAGCCAATGCATGCAACGGTAGCAGTTGGTGAAGGACCTGATCAATCAGATTGCGGACTGGAGTCGGTTTGTACATTCGGGGCGAAGAACTCCATCCATCGAACTCCATCTTCGACCTTCCAGTCGAGCCAGCCGCGCTTGCGATAGAAGCCGTAGGCACGCAGGGAGACATCGATATCTGTGGTGAGCCAGGCACGGGTCCACCCATTCGACCAGAGCCATTCTTCGGCGAAGCTCATCAGCTTCGCACCGATGCCATTTCCTTCAAATTCCGGAAGCACCGCAATGACCCAGAGCTCCCCGGTGGCACGATCACCTATGCAAAAGCCGACGACCGCGCCATTTTCAGTGCAGAGCCAACCCTTGTAGGAAGTCGAGAGTTTTTCAGAGACACTTTCTTCTGTGATGCCGAGCCGTTCGAGCTCTTCCAGCGTATACCGATTCTCTCGCGTTCTGGTGCGGACATAGAACAGCGCTGGAATGTCTGTCAGGGCGATCGCCCTGAACTGCATAATGGGTGGCACTGCGAAAGTAATGGGTGGCGCTAGCTGTCAATTCGTATTTCATTGGCCGGCACGGCCCGTACCCTCGGTCCAAAGCTCTGGATGTTCGCGAGCGTTTCATTGTGATGAGCCGAGATCTGCTCATGCGCGGGGTAGTCGCCTGAGCAAAGCACTTGCTGGACGTCGATGATTAGGAGCGCGGATCGCATGGCGTTGAACAGCGTTGAAGGTAACCGACGGGGCGCACTGGCGCCCTCGAATCGAAACGCTCGCTCCGGCGGCCTATACTTCTGCTGCGGCCATCTGCATCCACTATCGGAAAAGGATATCTCATGCGCACGATACCCACTGGGGCACAAGGTTCCTTCGCCATGGTTGTATCACCTGAGCACCTGGCCAACCGATTCAAGGACGCGACACTTCCCGCCGTACTCGCAACTCCAGTCATGATCATGGCCATGGAGAATGCGGCGCTCAATGCGATCAAGCCTTATTTCGAAGCAGGAGAGAGCGCGGTGGGCACACGCGTCGATGTGAGCCATGTTGCGGCGACCCCCGTGGGCCGTCGCGTTGTCGCCTTTGCCGAAGTGACCAGCGTCACCGGCCGTCATATCGAATTTCGTGTCCATGCAGTGGATGGATCCGAGGAAATTGGCCACGGCACACACGGGCGCGTCGTCATCGATCTCGCCAAGTTCTCCGAGCACCTGGCGACCAAGTTCGCATAGGGCGGACTGAACGTTGCGCGGCGAGCGGCGGCCAAACGCAAACATGTTGCTCAGAGCGAGCGCCCGTCGAACTGTGTAACTGGAACGTTTCCCAACTCGATTCCTTCGAGGCAGCGGATGTTGATCGCGGCCATGGCGTTGCCCTTTCGATCGACGCCTTCGCCGTAAGGGTGCATCCCGCAATTGGGGCAGAACCGATGCTTGATGACGTGCTTGTTGAACGTGTAGGTGCTCGCATTCTCGTCGGGTGTCAGGAGCTTCAACTGCTCCCTCGGGACGAACCACATGAGAGTGCCTTTTCGCTGGCAGATGGAGCAGTTGCAGGATGTCGCAGAGTTGAGCGTTCCTTCGACCTGGAACGCGATGCGGCCGCAATGGCAGCTTCCTTTGTAGACCATTTCTTATCTCCGATTAAGCTAAGGTCGACCCTGACGCCGAGTGCGTTACCTGCCAGCCGCAGCGTCAGAACCAGTAGTCAGCAACACAGCGACCGTCTCTTGGCAAGTCTTCGAATGTGTTCAGACCGTCAAAATGGTCGATAGGTATCTGTGCGACGGCCTCCGGCTCGGCGAGCCGCAGGTTAACTGCGATGCGGCGGCGGCCTGTTTGATTCTTCTTCTGCGCGCGCCAGAAGGCTACGCATCCGCAAACGGGACAGAAGTGGAACTCGATTGCTTCACCTCGGACATACGGTTGGGTGGTGCCCGAGACCTGAATTCCTTCATCTTCGTAGTCATACGCCCAGAGTACGCCGTAGCGCCGACATATGGTGCAGTTGCAGGCTGTTGCGCCGTCGGGCTGCCCTTCGAACTGCCATCGAACTGCGCCGCAGTGGCAGGACCCCTGGATCATTTCAACGTCTTCTTTTGATAAGCGAGCGGTTAGGCGGCACTGGACTCCTCTCGGGTCGCGCGACGCAGCTGGTAGGCGAGATAGAGGGCCAATACCAGCAGAATCGGGGCAGTGGCGAGACCCGGAGTGTAACCGCCCTCGCGAAGCGACCACAGGGGGTGGCCGATGCCGTTGATGACTTCGATCACGACCCAGGACCATGCCAGTGGAACCGCGACGGGCCAATTACGTCGCACCGGCCAGATGAAGCACCACAAACCAAAGGAGAGCAGTGCCACATTGAGTAGAACGAACCCGCGCTCGAGATTGGAAGATACCAAGCCGGTGAGAAAGCGCGCTGGTGGAAACGACTCCCAGAGATGGCCGAAATACTCCTCGATGGAATGAGCCGCCTGCACAACGATCAGCGCGCCGAAGGCGAGTTGGAGACGCGACATGATCAAGACCGCCGCCTAACGGCGGATTTGCATACTCATCACGGGCTGACTGAGGTGCTCACAGAACAATATGACCGGCCGTAGCCTGGCTATCCATAGATGACCGAACCTGCGATGACAGCACAGTCAAGTGCAATCCAGCCCACGCACGGCAAGTAAATATTTTTGTCACGTTTCTGGATCCCGAACCAAAACCAGAGAACTGCGGAAAGAAGGTACGCACTCCAGGACAATACCGACACCCCAGCTGCCTGTTGACCGACCCATATAGTGAAAACCTGTGGGACGGTCATCAACAACGTGAAGATCGACATGCCTCCCAGAAGGCGGCGAAGCAGCGACTCTGAGCGCGGACCCGCTGCTGCGGCGGGAGTGGGATCGGGAGCCATAGTCATCTCCGTGCGTGTGTCTTGCGATGTTCTAGAAGGTGAGATTCCACCCAAGTTCAAATGAAAACTTCGGGCCGAAACTCTTTACACACTTCAGCATCGAAAATCTATGAGAGCCCGAGAAAAGAAAACGAGGTCCTGTGAAGCAGTTATGCGGGCTTGTTGCTTTTGGTCGCCACATCGGAGGTCGCGCCCATGAACGATCATAAATATGCTGATGCGATCGGACACCCTCCGACGAAGTCGCGTACGCACACACGTGCTAAAACAAAGATTAGCGTTCAGAGTTCTGAAGCCAGGCCCTACGACCATACCACGGGCCCGACATTAATGGAGATCCGTTTAGCCGAAACGTTCACAGGAGATCTCGATGGCGGCTCAGAGGTTCGGGCTTTACAGGTTTTGCGCGACGACCACTCTGCCAGCTTAGTCAGCGTGCAACGATTCCGCGGAAAACTGGGTGGACGCCGTGGAACCTTCGTGCTTCAAGGTTCCGAAATCGTCGAGAACGGCAAGATCAAGGCGACATGGTTTGTCGTTCCCGGATCGGGCACGGACGATCTTGCCGGGCTGCGCGGCGAGGGCGGCTTTGCGGGCGATTTTGGAAAAGGATCCAACGCCACGCTGGATTATTGGTTCGAATGGATGTAGCTGCGACCACTGAACCGCGAACCGGTCGCGAGCGGACCGCGCATAAGCCGGCAACTTCGATTTGCACGGTGCCTAAACCGCGATTTCAAGCACTACCGACAGCAGAAAGATCGCTGCGACTACGACACAGAGGGCATTCGCTCTGGTTCGGAGGGTGGGCCTGGATACAATCCGCCAAAGCGCTAGCGGGATGGCGATCAGTTCGATAGCTACTGCCAGGACAAAACAAATGACTAGCAACCACAGAGCGAGCTGCGTCAAGGCGCGCCCCTTGATCGTCACCGCAAGCAGGGCGAAGAGGCCGACTGCCGAAGGAATCAGAAGGGTCTTGCGAGGAACCCGCTTAATACGAACCGTGCTCATGTCCAATTGGATAGTGACGCCCAAGAAAAAAGCTAAGCAGCGGCGAGCGGACGGCGGATATGCGCCGCCGGCGCGCGATCCGGTTAAGCGAGACGTTAGGCGGCGCGAAATGCATGCTGCTTGGCCTTACTCAATGAAGTGAACGCTCGTTGGTATGACCATTCGACCAGCTCCTTTAGATAGCCCGCAGGAAAGGTGGATACGTTGACGATGGTAATCCAACCAAAACGTCCACGGTATCTCGCGGGCTTTACCCCCGGAACGTCTGTCAACTCAACGAAGCGGTCAGATGTAACGCGCGTGCTGAAGCGCCACCGTTCGGGTTGGCTGGTCTTGAAATAGGCAAACTTCTTGCCACCGACGGAGTAAACAAGAAAATTGTAGGGTTCGCCGTACAACGCCTCCGTCGCATGAGGAAACTCCCGACAAAACTGCTTCAATTTAGATACGTTCATCCTGGAGCGCCGCTGTGCGGTCGAAGAAGACGGCCCTTATCACGGGCTAGACGATCAAGGGAGCCTGTGCAAACAAGGACCTTATGCAGGCTAGCTCTCGTTGTGCGCGACATCTACGAACCTGCGAGTACCGGTTCCGATGTCGTATACGTTGAAACTGCTCATCGTCCGGCCGTACAAATGGAGGCTGACGGCCCGAGACCGTTCGGACGGAACACCAGTGACGTGAATATGATCGGGATTCGGAACAAAGCTGGTCACGGCCCCAGACCTCAGCAAGACGATGCCGCCACGCGCAAGCTCAATACCTGAATCCGCACCTCGGTCCGGCGACAAGCGCACATAGCTGCGCTCCTCGAGCACTCCTTCAACGATGCCGACGACACCCCAACTCCCGTGGTCGTGTATGGGAGTCCATTGACCAGGGAGCCAGACTAGCGCATAGAGGGAAAGGCTCTCATCCGGCGCCTTGTAGATCAGGTTTCTCGTGTAGCTGCCGGCGTCGCTTCGGTAGTGCTGCGGCTGGAGGAAGGTATCGGCGCGCTCAATCAGATCCAGCATCAATGGCGCGAGAACCAGGACACAATCCGCGGGTTCAGTTCGCTCACGGCTCCGCGCAGCAGCTTGAGAGATGAAGGTTTCAAGGGCGGTCATAAAATTCAATCGCAACCGAATTGCATTGTCCTCAATCCACAAGGTCGTGGCGTCAAGGGGGTGATGCTACAGCGGCGGTTTGGCGTGCGGCGACTTGGTGTTGTCCACGGCCGGCCAGCGCGCCTGTTCGGCAGGCAACGCCGTCTTCTTGCCTGTCATTCGCTCCACCGCAAGCGCATAAACCGTGACGTCGTCCAGGCGTGGATAGAAGCCGCGAGGACGGGTCGAGTCATTGGGGTAATACTTGGCCATGAGAGCATCGAAGAATTGCGCCTTCTGCCCGCGATCATTAGCAATAGCGATGCGGCCGAACGTAATGACGCTCTGATACTCGATGCCGGTGTCGCACTCGTACCGACCATAGGCGAAGACCGTGCCTGCGGAAGCTACCTCGAAGCATGCCCGTGAATCATGCACGACATTGCTGCGCAGATGGCCGGTTGCGCTCGTGTTGTGCAGCCAGACCTGCCGGTCGCGCCAAACGTAAAGCATTGGACAGACGTACGGCCACTCGTCAGCGCCAACAGTTGACAGGTGGCCACAATAGCCGTGCGACAGGAACGCGTCCATCTCGTGCTGCGACATCAGCTTGTCGGTGCGGCGCACTTGCGGCGATGCGCTCATGTTCTCTGTGACGCCGTTGCGGACTGCGCATCTGGCCGGGAGCGCCAAGGTTCGCCCGGCGCTTGCACGTAATGTCGCACTACGTAGCCCCACGGGATGACAAGCGGCACGATAACGACGCCCATTAAACATGCAAACAGCGACTCCGACGCGTATTCGTCGAGGCCTGGGCCCAGCCACATGGGTATCGCGGACGCGACGACCCAAATCACTTTCCAGAGCAGTTCGAATAAGAGAAGCGGAAGCATCTGCAGCGGATACCGCAGCCCCAGTAGTGACATGACCGCCAATGCCCCAAGGAGTGCTCGAGCGACCGACTTTGGCCCGGCGATAAGGTCAGGCGGTGAGAGGATGTAGGGCCAAACGGTTAATGCCAACCCCACCGCAATCAGAAGATACATGCCGCGGAGCAAGTACAGACGAAGCGTGCTGACTTCAGTCATTTGGTAGGTCTCCAATTACACGCGCGCTTCGGGCGCGGAGCTCCGTGCCGCAGAACGGACCAAGTGCCACCAGGGCAACCGGCGGGCGGCCCGGTTGAGCGGATGGTTAGGCCGCAGAGAGCGCACTGATCGTGACGTAATACCCGTCCGGGTCGCGGAGCGAGAACTCCATAGTTTCTGTGTTCGGGTTCGCGTGGGGCTCTTCTTCGAGCCGAGGGACGAGAGTTCGTGCCCTTGGCAGGGCCGCATCGAAATCGTCCACACGGAAGAACAATAGGAGGCCGTTGCCAGGCTTTCCGTGAGCGGGGCTCATCAAAGAAGGATGTTCGTGGGCGCCCCACTCGTGAAGGCAGAGCAAGACCGTTCCGTCCGAGTCGAGGATTTGCCCGAAATCGTCATGGGCAGGCGACGTCTCCGGTTGACCGAACAGCGACTGGTACCACTTGAAGCTGCCAGCCACATCACCTACCCCGATGATCGTCCACGTGCGCCTCATTGTCGTTCCTCCAGCCTAACGAACGAAGCTAACCGGCACAGCGGCAAGGCGGGCTCGCGAGAATCGCAGAGCGCGCCCTGGCGGCGTCACGCACGAGCGTTCTGCACTAGCGCGGCAATCTGCACGAACTCGACGATAGGGGGAACGCCGTAGAGACCTGTCACGCGCTCCAAAAGCGCATCGGTAAAAAAGGCTTTGGCGGCGTCCTCTGAGTCCCAAACGTAAAAGTTCGTGGCCTCGCGCTTTCCGGAGTTGACCGTGAAGGCCTTGGAGCGTAATCCAGGCATTCCAACAAAACTCGCGCGTGCTGTCTCCGCGATCTTTCGCACGGCTTGCTCATCGAAATTGCCTACGTAGCGGAACGTTACAAATACGCCGATCATTACCGTACTCCTTTCGAGTGTTCGAGCGTGAGCACACTAGTCAAAAGAATTTAGGGCCAGAGCCGACAGGTACAAGCCAAACCCAAACACGACATGATTGATCAGGCTACGCAAGCGTGCCTGCATGGGATTGGGGGCCTTCGAAGCGGCAAGACCAAGCCCGAACGCAGGGTGCATGACGAAGAGGGGAAAGCCAACGGTAACGATGCCGAAGATTAGAGCGGGCGTGAGGGTTGGCGACTGTAGCCATTGAGGTGTGACCAATGCCACAAGGGCAAGTGCGAACAGCGCTCCTATTGTGTAGTGAGCAATCCACCCAATTGAACACTCGGCAGGCTGCTGAGTCGCAGCCGCAATGCTTGGATGGGTGAAAACTCCATTGGCCATGTGACGTAGCCAACGGCCAATGAAGCAATAATTCGGCAATGGAGTAGCGAACACGCGATTCAAAAACACGATCCAGAGGTCCAACACGAGCGTTGCGCCAAGGCCAACGAAAACGTTCGCAATTAGCGGGTGAACTTTCAGCCACATTACGTAAGCGGCTTGCGCATGAGCACGCGTGAGTAGCCATGCACCGTTTGCCGGTCGAATAGAACATAACCAATGCGCGCGTAGAGTTCTTGGTTCTCGGTCATCTTCTCATTAGTCATCAGGTAAATCGATTCAAATCCTTGGCGCTTTGCTTCATCCTCCGCGAAGACAAGCAGTTGCCGTCCGATGCCTGTGCCTTGAGCCGAGGGGTCGACGGCTATGCTGTCCAGAAGAAAGCCTTCGTCGGTCACGAGCAATTCCAACACACCGAGAATGCGGCCGTGGCGCTCGGCGACATGGACCAGACTTGTGCGAATGACGCTCGAATAGTCTTGCAGCATCGGCCAAGGCTGTTTACCGACACGCTCGATGTGATGCAAATAAGCGGCGCAAACGCAGCGTGTGATTGGGGCCACATCCGCCGCGCTAGCTGGCCGAATCACAACTTCTGATGCGGGCGGAGCAGTGCTCATGCCTTCAACTCAAGGCGGCCTAACGGACAGAGTTAAGCGGTCGCATGCCGACGTCGCATAAGCGCCGCCGGCGAGCGGTCTGCTCGAGCGAGAGGTTAGGTCGCCGGGCACTCATCGCCGAACTCGAACGGCGCGCCCGGTTGCACTGCATCGGGGGCCAGGAACGCATGGCGAAACGTGAAGGCGTCCTTGGTCGGTCCTTTGGCGCGCAGAAGCTCGAGCTTGGCGCTCGCCTCGGATACGTTTGGCCGATGTCCCCTTGGGACCCACCACAGAACGACATACGCTTCTCGGACCTGCTCAAACCACTCCTTGCGTCGGCGCATGACCTCGACGTGCGCCGACCTGTAGACATACCTGTTCAGAGACTCGACATCGCGCCAGACGGAAACGTTGACCAACGTCTCTTCGCCCAACGGGCGCAATGCGGTGGCGTTGCCTTCCTCCGTTTGCAGGCGCCAGACGAAACCAGGCGAGCTCTCGGCGAGTGCGTTGATCCGATCGAGATTGGCTACGAAGTCCGCCATCCTGGGCGAATCGAGCGGCTCTTTCATTAGGGCAATGTTGAGTTGGGCCAGTTGATAGTTGGACATGCGGGTTCCTCAGTCAAGATTGTGGCTGAATCAGCGAATAACCTCGTCCGCACGCAGTAGCAACGGCTGAGAAATCGTCAGCCCGAGCGCCTTTGCGGTATTGAGGTTGATCACGAGTTCAAACTTCGTCGGCTGCTCGACGGGGAGATCGCCCGGCTTGGCGCCCTTGACGATCCTATCAACGTAGCCAGCGGCGCGCCGAAAGAGATTCGGCAAATTCGCCCCGTAGGTCAACAGCAGCCCCGCTTGCGCGTATTCCTTAAGCCCGTGAGTGGCAGGCAGACGATACTTCAGTGCCAGGTCGGCTACCTGCTGCCGGCTCACGTAGAACAATGAGCCGCGGATTAGGATGGCGCCGACCTGTTTCCGGCGCATCGTCTGGAAGGCGTTCTCCAGTTCGTCGATCGCGCCTACGTCTAGGACGTAGAGTTCCACGTTCAGTTTTTGCGCTGCCGCCTCGAGGTCAGCACCTTGATAGCCCGCCTGCCGAAGAACCCCGACACGTGACAGTCCCGGGATGATCTCGGCCAACAGGCCGAGGTTCTTGCCGGACATTTCGGAACTACCGTCGACGCAGAGGCCAGTGACGTTTCCGCCAGGGCGTGCCAAATTGGTGATGAGCCCGGTCCCGACTGGGTCGAATGTGCCGACCATCACGATTGGAATCGTGGCCGTTGCACGTTTCGCGGCGGCGGCGATCGGATTGGTGCCGGTGACTATGACGTCTACGCCCGATCGGACCACGTCGGCGGCGAGATCCGGCAGACGAATCAGCGTTCCATCACCGTGGTGGCGCTCGATGATGATGCTGCGCCCCTCGACATAGCCGAGTTCACGCAAGCCCTCGGTAAATTCGCGGAGGAGCGGTGCGACCTGCTCCGGAGTCGCGTACGTGAGATACCCAACCCGGTAGACCTTTGCTGCTGACTGCGCCTCGGCGCCCGTACGAACAGTGACGAGGCTAACCGCACAAGTACGAATGAATGTTCGCCGGTTCATCACTCGATCAATAACTTCGCACGCGGCAGCTGGAAGCACAAGGCTCGCACCGCCATATCTTCACGGTTTGGGGGCACGACCGAGATCATGCTGCTCGGGTGCATGGCTCGACCAGGAAAAGACCTGCGTGGTCGGAGGGCCCAGAGGCGTTTTGTTCGGATCGACTCCCGTGAGGGATAAGACCTGACCCTTGAACCAGGCGTGAAACTCTTCCCTTGCGTCAGCGTAGCGAGGCGCTGCTTCAGCTGGATCGGCGAGCGACGTAACGGCGATGACCCATGGGCCGTTGGGCGTTTGTTGAACGTGCCACGACTCGTGATCGACGCCGTAGTGCCGATAGAACTGTTCGGCGTCAGCAGCACGGACGCCGATTAGCTCGGAGGCAAACGTCTTCAACTCGGCGATGGAACCTCGAAGCGGGAATGCGCGAACGACGAGCGGCATAGCAATCTCCCAAAATACGCAAACGGACGGTTAATGATGCGATCGTGCCCCTAACGTTTGACATAAGAGGCGGCTGCAGGAGCGAAGCCCGCTTGTGGATGTCCCCTCAATGGAAGGGTTAGGCGTCGGGTTCGTGGCAAACAACTTCGACGTTGTGCCCGTCCGGGCCAATGACGAAAGCTGCATAGTAGCTCGCGTGATAGTGCGGGCGCAGACCAGGCGCACCATTGTCTTTGCCACCCGCGTCCAGAGCCGCGCGATAGAAAGCTTCGACTTGCTGGCGATTCTCGGCCGTGAACGCCAAGTGAAGATGCGCCGGCTTCTCCTCGGTTTGGTACAGGCACAATGAAGCCTTACCCTTTGGGCTAAGCTCGACACCGTACGTCGGCGACCCCTCCGATACAACAGCTACGCCGAGCGGTTCGAGTGCCTTGAGAAAGAACGCTTTGCTCGCTGCATAGTCGCTGACTCCGAATTTGACGT
Organism: Casimicrobiaceae bacterium; assembly: GCA_035262745.1. Taxonomy (GTDB): domain Bacteria; phylum Pseudomonadota; class Gammaproteobacteria; order Burkholderiales; family Casimicrobiaceae; genus PALSA-1003. The sequence goes on from DATFSE010000076.1 coordinate 101,042, forward strand.
GGTCAAACATGAATTCTCCTGAGGTGTGTGGGCCTGTCCGAGGTCTAACGGCGCCAAGTTGCGCGGCCCGCCATCACTGGCGTATGCCATGACGACGCTCCGTCTCGGCGCATCCGCTCGAATGCGGGGTCACGCGTTGTGATCATTCGGTTCAGGTTCCGATGGCTAGCGCCGCGATCTTGTCGCCTCTTAGGGTGAACCTGTAGCGGATCATCGTGGTTGTCGCTATGTCGCCGACGGTGACCACGGTCCACGCACAAACTCAACCTCTCCGTCGCCGGGCCAGCGCGGGATAGTGACCGCGACTAGCGTCACGGCATCGGTTGCTGCGGCACGAAACTGAAAATGTGTGCCTTGAGGGAGGGTGACGCAGATGCCCGGTTCAAGCGCGACAACTTCTTCGTGCGAGGTTTGTTTGCGCCACAATTCTCCGCGGCCCGAGAGAACGAACCAAACTTCTTCGACGGTCCGATGCGTCACGGCGCGAGATGTTTCGCCAGCACGCAACTCGAAATGCGCCATGGTGCCGCCAGACAATCCCAACAAAATGCGCACTGCGGAACCATCCGGTGCGATTTCGTTAGGCTCAGCTGGGAGACGCGTGGTCGCAAAGGCTCCGATGCTCGGCATCTGCTTAGTCAATGCGGGCTAACGAACCACCCCAACCGGCGCGCCCGCCGACGGCGCGACCAGGAAGCGCTGCCGGCGAGCGGTCCAGTTGAGTGAGAGATTTGGCATCACTTGCTACCCAGGGACTCAAGCCGAGCCGTTGCTATACCGCGATAGAACGGTGCGCTACAGGAAGCAAGAAAGCTCTGCAACACGCTTCGAGCCGCCACTAGGTCGCTACGGTGAGCCGCATCAGCGGACTGACCCATGGCCTCACCCAGCGCGCGGGAACCAGCGACATACTCAGCGTAAAGTTGCCTCGTCTCAGCCGCGAACGACTCGGGGGTCAGGGCCTCGCCGGCGATGGGTTGGGGTCGCAACAAACGGGAGCACACCACCAAGACGCCAATCGCCTGTGGACCGAAGCGGCGGAGAAGTGCGGCGTCGCCAAGTCGCACGAGTTCGTGAAGGTGGTCGAATGCGTGCGTCATAGCCACGAAATGATGCCTAACGTATCAGGCAAACCGGCGGGCCGCGCCGATGCGGACCAACGACGAACCGTGTGCCGGCCCGTCCAGTTAAGGGCAGGGTTGGCGTCATTCCTTACGTGCAAAGGCACGAATTCGGTCACTGAATCACCTCGTTGGCGCGGAGCAGCAGTGCTTGCGGGATCTTGATGCCGAGCGCCTTCGCGGTTTTCATGTTGACCGCCAGCTCGAACTTCGTCGGCCGCTCGACGGCAAGGTCCGCGGGCTTGGCACCCTTGAGAATCCGATCCACGTAACCGGCGACTCGGCGCTGGAGGTCGCGGATGTCCGCGCCATAGGACAGTAGCAGCCCTCGTTCCGTTAATGCCCTTGTGTTGCTGATCGACGGCACGCGCATCTTCAGGGCGAGGTCGCTGAAACGCTGCACATGGGCGTTGACGAGCACACCCCCGAGCAGGAGGAGCGCGGCCGGCCGCACGCGCGCGATCGTGGCGAGGGCGGGCTCCACGTCATCCGCACTCCCGATGGGCACCGACTGAACCTTTATCCGCAACGGACCGGCATCGCTTTCCGTGTCCCGAAGCACGAACGCCGTGCCCGGATTGGCGGGACTCCAGATGACCGCCACGTCCACCAGCGTCGGTACCACGTCGCGCAGCAGCTGCAACTGCTTCGCAACATGGTCCGACTGCGCCAGAGTGATTCCCGTTATATTTCCCCCCGGGCGCGCAAAGCTCGCCACCAGCCCTTCCTCGACCGGATAACTGGGACCAACGAACACGATCGGTATCGACGCGGTTGCCTGCTTCGCCGCCCGCGTTGCCTCGGAGCCTTGCGTTACGATCACGTCGACTCCGAGTCCGACCAGCTCGGCTGCCCCCTGCGGCAGGCGTTCGATCCTGCCGCCGGCCGCCCGATCGACATAGGCGACATTCTTTCCTTCCACGTAGCCGAGTTCCTCCAGTGATTGCTTCAGCACGGCACCCACAGTGCTCCCTGGGCTGCCGCTTGCGGCGCCGGCAAGTATTCCAATGCGCCACACCTTCGCTGGTTGCTGCGCACGTGCCGGTGACCGCGCGGCGACAAGCGCGCCGGCGACTGTGCCCATGAACGTGCGCCTATTCATCACCGGGTTACCTCATCCGCGCAGCAGCACCGATTGTTAGACCGTCAGTCCGGTCGCGACCATTGCCAAACTAAGGAGACCGGTGCGAGCAGAGAATACATCGCACCGCCTTGACACCCAATGCCACAGATCACCGGCCCGCGAAAGCGGGCGAAGCGTGCTGTAGCGAGTCGGGTGCATCGACGGGTTGGGCGGAGCGGGCCAAGCATCGAGCGGCCGTCGCGATGCGGCAGGATCCAGGAATCGGTGGCGACGGTGCGGCCGCTGAGACCTTCTTCGATGATGCGATAGCCGCTGCCGAGCGCGGCTTGAAGTACGCCAGGCCAACGCCCCTCGAAGCGGAATCGGCTTCCATCGATGGGGTTGTATCCCCACGTGATCGAATCCCCGTAGCACAGGACGGTCTTCATGTGACCTCCCAGTCGCGGGTGCGGACAATTGTCGACGCCCAGCGAACGAAGGTAACCGGCGCGACGAAGGACGGCGCGAAGCGCCGCCGAGGAACGGTCCGCTTGAGCGAGACGTTAGGCGGCAGATCGTTTGGCATTGCAAACACTCTGGCGGCGGAAATTTACTTGAGCGGAAGGGTGCCAACAAACGCGAGAGCCTTCTGGAGCCAAAAGCCAAGCCCGCTGCTTGTTTCGTAACCAGCGGGATCGACGGTGATATAGCCACGCATGGGCTTTCCGGTGAAGCGCATCGGGTGCGCGTGCGGCGCTCGGAGCGCAGCCTCGTACTCAGAAGGGCCAACCCGCACCATGAGATGCTCTTTGCCAACCGCACAAATCATATTCCCACGCACCATGAACGCGACCCCACCGAACATTTTGCGCTCGGTTACCTCACCTTTGGACCGAAGAAACAGACGCACTCGGTCGGCGACCTTCTGGTCAAATGGCACAGTGCGCCCCGGTGGGTTTACTGCTGCCTAACGAACCAA
>DATFSE010000077.1:0-4959 GCA_035262745.1 Casimicrobiaceae bacterium
GGATTTGATCGAGCGGCTTGCACAAACGAGTGCTCCGATCCTTGAGCCATCGGCGCAAATCCCCTGGGAAGACTGGATGCGCGTCATCACGCTCCCGCCTCAGGTGGCGTCCCTGACGCATGTGGTGGAAATACGTCTTTACGGCAGTCACCTGCGGAGACTTCCCCCAGAGATCGGGCGAATGACGTTGCTCCGAGAGTTGGACATCTACACGTCTTATTCGCTGCACTGGCTCCCTTACGAAGTCACACGCTGCGCGAACCTGAGCGCCAGCAGGATGAGCACTCGCGCGCTCTATGGGAACAGGAAGACGCGACTGCCATTCCCGCGCCTTTCACGCCCGATCGAGCGTCTGCTCCCTGCGACCTGCAGCGTTTGCGATCAGCCATTCGGTGAAAGAACCCCTCAGCCTTTCTGGACAACGCAGCGGGTCGGCACGGATTGCGTTCCTCTCCTGATTCACGGTTGCTCGAGTGCCTGCATCGACTCGGTCCCATCGGCGCCGGCCGGTTTCTTCGCGCGCCCCCACAAGGGTGGCGGCGGCGTTGGAATGCCAATCGCCTAGGTCGCTTCCGTCCGGGTCGCGCATGCCAGATGCGCTGACGTGCTCAGTCGATCGGCTGCCGCTGCAAGCCGCCGCTGCTGGTGCGGATCTGTGATCACGAATTGCTTGATCGTGTCGAAGGATTCAAGCTCGGCGCGGATGCGCTCGAGTTCATCGTCGGACAGTTCGCGGCCACGAAATATCGGTTTGCAGACGTCATCTGTGGAATAGAGGCGAACAGAAATCTCGGGTGTCAAAGTAGGGGGGCATGGTCTTTCGCCTCGTCGCTGCGGCGGATGTCGCGCTGGCGATCAGGCTGAGGGGGCCCCGGCAGCAGGAGGTGATGGGGAGGGCTGCCGGGGCGATCGTCGCAGTGACGGGGGGCACAAGCGACGACAGACGCGTACCGATAACGCCGCGATCATTACGTGAGTATGGAAGCGAAATTAACGTTTGGTAGGGATCGGGGATCGGCTTCGATCGCAGTCGTCCACTCGATCGGCTGCGCTGTAAGCGGCCGCTGCCGGTGCGGATCTGTGATCCGAGTTCTTTGATTTGCGACCTCGATCGCGGCGTCAGCGTCGGCGGCGAGCACCGTGCCAAGGAGTGTGGCCACTGGCTCGCGACTTCGCGGATATCATCAATCCGCGACCGCAGATCGTCCGATAGAAAGCAATTCTCAGGGTGGATGTTCAAATGCAGGGCTCATCCTCAGTCATCGGCAACTCACGCTTCACACCGGCAATACTGCTCGCTTGCTCCCGCTTCTCACGTGATCAAACGAAAAGGGCTGCCGGACGACTCACTTGCGATGAGGCCTCAGCCGCGATCCTGCATTAATCGGCAATTCGAACCGGCCGCTCTCAACCAGATCCGTCTGCGCCGCCATCTTCGGCATCAAACGGATGAGCCGCGCCGCCGTTTCTTCGACTCCGAAGCTGGTCCAGGCGCCTGCGAGAAAGAAAAACACGATGCGCGCACTATCAAGCGCCGCCCGTTCGTGCGGCCGCGTTCGAATGTGCAAATCAAAAGTCAGTACCGCCCAACCTCGCTCGTGACTGAGAGCCATAATCCATTCGACGTCCGGAGTATCGGCCGCGAATTTGTCGCGCAACGCCACGATATCGTGTTGGCCGGCGTACAGGGCATTCAGCGCTTTTGCGATGCGCGGAGCAAGATTGTTGTCGAGTAGCAGCTTCAAGCCGCGAGTTGCCTTTGGAACGCGATGGCGTCGCGAACCGCCGCGAGTGGCAGCTCATAGAGCCTAGCAACGCGCTCGGCGGATCCCTCGTTTTTGACGGCTTGTGTAATCGTCTCGGTCGGCACGCCGCCGTCACTAACGATGGGACGCCCGAACGCGCGCGCCGGATCGACTACCACCGACCTATGTAACTTGCCGAGTGGAAACCAACGGGCGAGGACTGCGGCATCGAATTCGAGATCGAGAAGACTCGGCCCGACCATACGGTGGAACACGTTCTGGCGCCGCTTCAGGTCGACGAGCTGACCTTCTTGAATGCCGTCGATGATTTCGAAAAACAGCGTCCTGCCGTCGGTCCGAAATTTTTGCGTAGAAAACGGTCGCTGATCGTCGACCATCTCGGCCGCTCGCTCAAAACATTGCCGGATCGTCTGCAGACTCAGGTGAAGATCGCGGAAGGTCTTCACGAAGCGCAACTCGATAAGATCGCGGAAGCTCACCTCCAAGCCTGGCTCATCCTCAGTTGGCGTGTAGTCAGGCTGCCACAGCGGTTTTGAAAACGAGCCACGATGCTTGTAGCCATAAAGCCAGCGCGCGACCGTGATGCGGGTCACGTTGCGCCGCTCAGTGTCCGTCGCGCGCGCGATGTCGGCGCGTTGGTAGTTGATGAGCCGCAGCGCCTCTGTCGAGCCATAAGAGCCGAGGCCCAAGGCAACGGTACCGGGTCGTGTGGTGTCCACTGGCCGAGTCTTTCTTGTGGGCTCTTACGCTATCCCGTACTGCGGCCGATTGCGAGGTCCAGAGGTAGCTAGTGCCGATCTGAGGTCAGGCTCAAAGCGACCACGCAAAAGGACCTGCCATCGCCACACGCATCTTGGACATGTAGAGGCGGAGTTTGGATTAAGTTATTGATTTATCTGGCGCGCCCTACGGGAATCGAACCCGTGTTTCCGCCGTGAAAGGGCGGCGTCCTGGACCGCTAGACGAAGGGCGCGGTGTCTGCGGCGCATGCCCGTGTGGGCGAGCCGCTCGCCCGGATCAGGTCGGGGGCAGTCGCCCAATGGATGCGCCGAAGCGCCGCGACGTATAGAGAGCTTTACCGGCGCCGGCAAGCCGCGCCGATGGCGTCCCTCGGCGCGGCCGGCGCGCTCACCACTTGCCGGTGTTGGGCATCGATTTCCACGGCTCCTGCGGCGGCAGGCCCGCTCCCTTCTGCAGCAGCTCGATCGAGTGCTTGTCGGGCGAGCGCACGAACGCCATGGTGCCGTCGCGCGGCGGGCGATTGATGGTGACGCCCGCTTTCATCAGCCGATCGCACAGCGCGTAGATGTCGTCGACCTCGAAGGCGAGGTGGCCGAAATAGCGCGCCTCGCCGTAGTCCTCGCTGTCCCAGTTGTGGGTGAGCTCGATCAGCGGTGCGTCGCGACCGTTGCGCTTGCTGTCGGCGACGAGGCTGGCGTCGGCAGGCCCGGCGAGAAAGACGAGCGTGTAGCGGTTCTTCTCGTCGACGCGGCGGCGCACCTCGGTCAAGCCGAGCTTGTTGCAATAGAAGTCGAGCGCGGCATCGAGATCGCGGACGCGCAGCATGGTATGAAGATATCTCATCAGAGCCTCGCTGGCAGGCCGCGCCGACGCGGCCGAGTTGGTCGACAGGGATCACAGCATTATATGAGCAACAGGACCGCTCCGACACCCACCGCCATCGACCGGCTGCGCGCGCTGATCGAGGACGCGCGGTCGGTGCTGCCATTCACCGGCGCCGGTATCTCGACCGAGTGTGGCATTCCCGACTTCCGCTCGCCGGGGGGCATCTGGACCAAGCTCAGCCCGATCGGGTTCGACGAATTCCTGGCCAGCGCGGAGATGCGTGACGAGTCCTGGCGGCGCCGTTTTGCCATGGACGAAAAGTTTTCCACAGTGCGACCCGGACGCGGACACCGTGCACTCGCGGACCTTTACACCGCCGGCAAGGTGCCGGCGGTGATCACCCAGAACATTGACAACCTGCATCAGGCGTCAGGGATCCCCTCCGATCGGGTGATCGAGCTGCATGGTAACACTACCTACGCGACCTGCCTGGACTGCGCTCGGCGCTACGAGCTCGCCTGGGTGCGGCAGCAGTTCCAGGCGGCGGGACGCTCGCCGGACTGCGCCGAATGCGGCGGCTACATCAAGACGGCGACAATTTCCTTTGGCCAAGCAATGCCTGTGGCGCCGATGCGTCGCGCCGAGGAACTAACACTCGCGTGCGACGTTTTCCTCGCCATCGGCTCCTCGCTGGTGGTGTGGCCGGCCGCCGGCTTCCCCCTGATGGCCAAGCGCAACGGCGCTCGGCTGGTGATCCTCAACCGCGATGCGACCGAGTTCGACAATGTTGCTGACCTGGTGATCCATGAGGATATCGGTACCGTACTCTCGCACTTCTCGAGGAACTGATTCCTTGTCGGTCGGTGGTGTCCGAGCGACCCCGCCAATCCAGGATGTTCACAGGGCGGCATCAGGAGGATTGCGCAAAGAAGAAATATACTTTCTCATTTCCAGCGCGGTGTTATCCTCGTGCCCAGAGATTCGGTGAAGCGCCCCTTTCACAAGGCGCAAGTGAAGAGAAAGCCGTCGTCGTCATGGCGTCCGACGAAATGCGGCCGAAGGGCCCAGTCATGAGCTTCGAGTCCGGACCGGACGCGCTTGGCGATCTCGTCCACGAAGCAGGTGCGTCTGTCATCGAGGTGACGGGCATCATCAAGTGGTTCGACGTCTCGAAGGGTTACGGGTTCATCGTTCCCGACAACGGGATGGCGGACGTTCTGCTGCACGTCACGTGTCTGCGTCGCGATGGCTTCCAGACTGCTTATGAGGGCGCGCGCGTGGTGTGCGAGGCGCTGGCGCGGCCGAAGGGGCTGCAGGCCTTCCGCATCTTGTCGATGGACGAGTCGACGGCCGTGCATCCCTCGCAGATGCCGCCGCCGCGCACGCATGTCACGGTGGCGCCGACCAGCGGCCTCGAGCGCGCCATCGTCAAGTGGTTCAACCGGCTCCGCGGATTCGGATTTCTCACGCGCGGCGAAGGCACGCCCGACATCTTCGTCCACATGGAGACGCTGCGCCGCTACGGCATCACCGAACTGCGCCCCGGCCAGAGCGTGCTGGTGCGGTTCGGGCCAGGGCCCAAGGGCATGATGGCGACCGAAGTCCGCCCCGATGGCGGACCGCACGG
>DATFSE010000078.1:0-2277 GCA_035262745.1 Casimicrobiaceae bacterium
CAGAGCTTCGGCGCCGCAATCCCGCCCTGGGTTACTCCGGAGTTCGTCCGCGCCGAGGTCGCTCGAGGCCGGGCGATCATCCCGTCGAACATCAATCACCCGGAATCGGAGCCGATGATCATCGGCCGCAACTTCCTGGTAAAGATCAATGCCAACATCGGCAACTCGGCGGTCTCCTCGTCGATCGGCGAGGAGGTGGAAAAAATGACCTGGGCAACGCGCTGGGGCGCCGACACGGTGATGGACCTTTCCACCGGCAAGAACATCCACGAGACGCGCGAGTGGATCATTCGCAATTCGCCGGTGCCGATCGGCACGGTGCCTATCTATCAGGCGCTGGAGAAGGTCGACGGCAAGGCCGAGGAGCTTACCTGGGAGATCTACCGCGACACGTTGATCGAGCAAGCCGAGCAGGGCGTGGACTATTTCACCATTCATGCCGGCGTGTTGTTGCGCTACATCCCTCTCACCGCCAAGCGCATGACCGGCATCGTCTCGCGCGGCGGCTCGATCATGGCCAAGTGGTGCCTCGCACATCACAAGGAATCGTTCCTCTATACGCGTTTCGAAGACATCTGCGAAATCGTGAAGGCCTACGATGTCGCGTTCAGCCTGGGCGACGGCTTGAGGCCCGGTTCCGGGTATGACGCCAATGACGAGGCGCAGATGGCCGAGCTGGCCACGCTGGGAGAACTCACACAGATCGCCTGGAAGCACGACGTGCAGACCATGATCGAGGGGCCGGGACATGTGCCGATGCACTTGATCAAGCACAACATGGACGAGCAGCTTCGACTGTGCGGCGAAGCGCCGTTCTACACGCTGGGACCGCTCACCACCGATATCGCGCCCGGCTACGATCACATTACTTCCGCCATCGGCGCGGCGATGATCGGCTGGTACGGCACTGCGATGCTTTGCTACGTCACGCCCAAGGAACATCTCGGGCTTCCCAACAAGACCGACGTCAAGGACGGCATCATGGCGTACAAAATCGCCGCTCATGCTGCCGACCTCGCCAAAGGCCATCCTGGTGCGCAGATCCGCGACAACGCGCTATCCAAGGCGCGCTTCGAATTCCGCTGGGAGGACCAGTTCAATCTGGGGCTCGATCCCGACAAGGCGCGCGAGTTCCACGACGAGACGCTGCCGCAGGAAGGGGCGAAGCTGGCGCACTTCTGCTCCATGTGCGGACCGCATTTCTGCTCCATGAAAATCACCCAGGACGTGCGCGATTACGCGGCGACGCTTGGGGTGGACGAGTCGGTTGCCCTGCGCAAAGGCATGGAGGCGAAGGCCGTCGAGTTCGTCAACAAAGGCGCGGAGATCTATTCCAAGGCCTGACGTTTCGTTTCGACACCTAGCTCATGCGCGACGCCGGTCTTCCTATCACGCTCATCGTAGTCGGTGTCATCGGCGTCGTCTGGTACTTCGGCTGGCTGCCGGACGTTCAGTCCATCACTGCGCTGGCTCTAGCTGGAGCCGGTGTCCTGATTCTCGTCACCGACGGCATCACCAAGAGTTCGATCGTGCTGGGTCCGATGCTGATCGCGGTCGGGGGCGCGATTTGGCTGCACGACACCTATCGGCTGCGCTGGTGGCTGCTCATCTCGTTGCTCTTGATCGTGCTGGGTGTGCTCATGCTCATCGCGCGCAGCCCGCAGATTCCGGAACGGCGCGGGCGGCCGATGCCACCCAGCCAGCCTACGCCGCCAACGCAACCTTAGCGGACGCTTCCGCCGCGCTTCGAGCATTTCACTCCGCACCGAACACTTGAACCCCGTGATGCCCGCTTCGTTTCGTCCGTGCGCGCCGGTGTCGCGGCGGCACGCGACGTCTATTGATATTTCGACAACACCGACAAGGTCAAGGCGCCGGCGAGCGCGCTCAAGCTGGTAGATGATCTGCGACTCGCCTGGCCGTCGTGAGCGACTCGATTGAACGAATCCTACCGCTGCGAAGGTCTGCGCTCGCGTTCGAGAGGGAACATTCGCCCCTTCAGGGCTTGGGCTTTCGTAAGTATCGGCGGGCAATCGCCGCGTAAATCGCGACATTGATCAGCACGACCGCAGCGCCGAGCACGATCTGAGTTTGTCGCGTGAGACCGGTTGGGTAGAGCAAAGAGCCGACGTAGTACTCGATGAAATCGCCGCTGTAGCCGGATTGACCGGCGAGGCGGCGCAGTTCGACTTCAAGCGGCGTCAGCGGGCAGACGCGGCCGCTGAACTCGACGAATGCCGCCCAGGCGACGGCGGGCAGATGCAGCCACAAGACCCA
>DATFSE010000079.1:0-68532 GCA_035262745.1 Casimicrobiaceae bacterium
CTCGCACTGCCTGGTCGATCTACACCTACAAGACCGAATTCGACCCTGCGCGTCACACGTTCCTTGACATGAATCATAGAGTCTTTCAGCGGAGCTTAACGCTAACTGCGTCTTAAGCTGGACGAACTCGTCACGTAATAGGAAGCAGTGCCCCGCGGCAAACCGGTACCCTGGAAAGCTCATGGAGAGAAATGCCCACCGATGTGGAGGAGAAAACGCGGTTCGGGCCGAATTTTCTGCCGACAGAGACACAGCTAATACGGCCCGCTCCGGGGGCAAAACCCGGTTTCAGACCCAAACAGTCAACTTCTGCTGGCAAACAAGGACTACCTGGCGGAGAGAGAGGGATTCGAACCCTCGATACAGGTTTTGGCCCGTATGCTCCCTTAGCAGGGGAGTGCCTTCGACCTCTCGGCCATCTCTCCGTTTGTCGCCACTATGCTACTTGCTTCGCACCGTCGTTTGCGAAATGTGCGTTGTCATCTCGCGCCGACAGTGCATTTGCGGCAGCGCTTAAAGCGTGTGATTTTACTCGCCGCGAGCGAACCGGGTCAAAGAAGGATGCGCCGCCTAAGAATGCATGCGTTCCTGCCTCGGCGGCTCCTCCAGCTCGAACGCGCGGTGCAACACGCGAACCGCCAGCTCGAGATACTTCTCGTCGATCACCACCGAAGTCTTGATCTCCGAGGTCGAGATCATCTGGATGTTGATCTGCTCGTCGGCCAGCGTCTTGAACATTTTCGCGGCGATGCCCACGTGCGAGCGCATGCCGATGCCGACCAGCGACACTTTGCAGATCCGGTTGTCGCCGATGATCTCGCGCGCGCTGAACTCCCTGCCCTTGTCGCCCGAGAGGACGTCGAGTGCCTTCTGGTACTCGCCGCGGTTGACGGTGAATGAGAAATCGGTATGGCCCGAGGCGCCGATGTTCTGCACGATCATGTCGACGTCGATGTTCGCCGCGGCGATGGGACCCAGGATGGCGTAGGCCACACCTGGCCGGTCTTCCACGCCCATGAGCGAGATCTTGGCTTCGTCGCGGTTGAACGCGATGCCGGAAATGATCGCCTGTTCCATGGTCTCGTCTTCCTCGAAAGTGATCAGCGTGCCGGTCGCGATGCTCTCCGGATCGTCGAATGATGAAAGCACACGCAAGCGTACCTTGTACTTCCCCGCGAACTCGACCGAGCGGATCTGTAGCACCTTGGACCCGAGGCTCGCCAGCTCGAGCATTTCCTCGAAGGTGATGCGTTCGAGGCGACGCGCTTCGGGAACAATGCGTGGGTCGGTGGTATAGACGCCGTCGACATCGGTGTAGATCTGACATTCGTCCGCCGTGAGCGCCGCCGCCAAGGCGACGCCCGAGGTGTCGGAGCCTCCGCGCCCGAGAGTGGTGATGTTACCGTCGGCGTCCACGCCCTGGAAGCCGGCGACGATAACGATGACACCTGCGGCCAGGTCACGGCGGATCGGCTCCTCGTCGATCTTGAGGATGCGCGCCTTGGTGAAAGCGTTGTCGGTGAGTACGCGTACCTGCGCACCGGTGTAGCTCTTGGCCTTGAGTCCCAGCTCGTGCAGGGCGATCGCGAGCAGCCCTATGCTGACTTGCTCGCCAGTTGCGGCGACGACATCGAGCTCACGCGGATCGGGATTCGCCGAGATCTCCTTGGCCAGAGCAAGCAAGCGATTGGTCTCGCCGCTCATGGCGGACACGACGACGACAAGCTGGTGTCCGTCGTGGTGATGGCGAGCGATGCGCCGTGCCACGCTCCGGATGCGTTCGGTGCTTCCTACCGAAGTTCCGCCGTATTTCTGGACGATCAGCGCCATGGTGATTGGCGGAACACGATGCTCACCAAACCGGTGCTCATCAGATCGCGCGAAAGGCGAGTGTTGCGTTGGTCCCGCCGAAGCCGAAGGAGTTGGAAAGCGCGGCGCGGATTCGCATTTTGCGCGCAGTGTTGGGAACAAAATCCAGGTCGCATTTTGGGTCGCGATGGAAAAGGTTCGCCGTCGGTGGCGCGACCTGGTCGCGCAGCGCCAGTGCGGTGAACACCGCTTCGATGCCGCCGGCGGCGCCAAGCAGGTGTCCGGTCATCGACTTGGTCGAGGACACCGCGAGCTTCGAGGCGTGGTCGCGGAAGCATCTCTTGACGGCGGTGCACTCGGCAATGTCCCCTAGCGGGGTCGACGTCCCGTGTGCGTTGATGTAATCGATATCGCTGCCGTTGAGCCCCGCGTTCTTGAGCGCGTTGGCCATGCTGCGCGCGGCGCCTGCGCCGTCTTCGGGCGGCGCCGTGATGTGATGCGCATCCGCGGACATGCCATAGCCGGCAAGCTCGGCGTAGACGTGGACGCTGCGCTTTTTTGCGTGCTCCATCTCCTCGAGCACCAGGATGCCCGCGCCTTCTCCGAGCACAAAACCGTCGCGGTCGATGTCCCAGGGGCGGCTGGCGGTCGCGGGATCATCGTTCCGATGAGAGAGAGCACGCGCGGCGCAGAATCCGCCAACGCCCAACGGACTGATCGTCGCCTCGGAGCCCCCCGCCAACATGATGTCGGCATCGCCGTATTCGATCAGCCGGGCCGCTTCTCCCAAGCTGTGATTCGCCGTCGAACACGCGGTAACCGTGGCAAGGTTCGGTCCCTTATAGCCGTAGTGAATCGATACCAGGCCGGAGATCATGTTGATGATCGTACCGGGGACGAAGAAAGGAGAGATCTTGCGCAGGCCGCCATCGACATAGTGTCGGTGGACCTCTTCGATCATCGGCAGGCCGCCGATTCCCGAACCGATGCACACGCCGACGCGCTCGAGGTCGCCAGCGTAGCCCTCGAGCGCCGCGTCCTTGACCGCCTCCATGGTCGCGACCAGCCCGTAATGAATGAAGGTGTCGTAGCGGCGCGCCTCCTTGCCCGACAGGTACTTGGTTACGTCGAAACCCTTGACCTCACCGGCGATGCGCGACGGAAACGCGCTCGCGTCGAATCGAGTGATGGCAGTGATCCCGGAATGTGCAGCGAGGATGTTCGCCCATGCAGCACTGACGCCGATGCCGACCGGCGAAACAATGCCCATTCCGGTGACAACGACGCGGCGTCTTGACATGGCAATCGATCAGTGGCGAACGGGATGCGGGCCAGCGCCGCTCGCTGGGGTTGCTCCGGGCGTATCCAAGCCCGGCGCCGCTGGCTACTTTTTCAGGTGTGCGCTGACGTAGTCGACCGCCTGCTGCACCGTGGTGATCTTCTCGGCGTCCTCGTCCGGAATTTCCGTTTCGAATTCCTCTTCGAGGGCCATGACCAGCTCAACCGTGTCCAGCGAGTCGGCGCCGAGGTCGTCGACGAACGACGACTCGTTTTTGATCTCGGCCTCGTTGACGCCGAGCTGCTCGGCGACGATTTTCTTGACTCGCTGCTCTACGTTTTCCATGCGTTTCCTCCCCCGAGGGGTTGTTCGTTCGAAACCGCGCGATTTTACCAGATTCGGGCAGCCAATTGCCCTATTGCATGTACATGCCGCCGTTGACGTGCAGCGTCGAGCCCGTGATGTAACCGGCCGCAGGCGATGCAAGAAATACAACTGCGGACGCCACATCCTCCACCGCACCCAGGCGACCCAGTGGAATGCGCTCGAGCAGCCGCTCGCGCTGCGCGTCGGCAAGTGCGCGCGTCATTTCGGTGTCGATGAATCCGGGCGCGACGCAGTTGACGGTGATGTTGCGGCTGCCGACCTCCTGCGCCAGCGATTTGGTGAAGCCGATGAGCGCAGCCTTGGCGGCGGCGTAATTCGTCTGTCCCGCGTTGCCGCTGACGCCGACCACGGAGCCGACGTTGACGATGCGGCCGTAACGCCCCTTCATCATTCCCCGCAAGACCGCCTTGGACAATCTGTACGCCGACTTAAGGTTCGTATCCATGATGGCGTCCCACTCTTCTTCCTTCATGCGCAGCAGCAGGTTGTCGCGAGTAATTCCTGCATTGTTCACCAGCACCGCCACGTCGCCATGGCGCGACGCGATTCCAGCGACTGCGGCGTCGACTCCCTCTTGATCGTTCACGTCGAGGCGGATCCCTTCGCCCGTCGGAGTGAATTGCGCGAGGTGTTCGCCGATTGCCGCAGCCCCAGCGTCGGTGGTCGCCGTCCCGACAACTCTCAGGCCCTGTCGAGCCAATGCTTCGGCGATCGCCTTGCCTATTCCACGCGTGGCGCCCGTGACTAGCGCAACCCGGGCATCGGGTGCATTCATCGCAGGGCACTCAATGCGGCCTCGATCGCCGCGCCGTCATTCATTGGCATGACCGCGACATCGGGCGCAATGCGTTTGCACAATCCCGCCAACACCTGTCCAGGGCCGCATTCGACAATGTGGGTGACGCCATCGCCGACAAAAGCGCGAACCGTCTCGACCCAGCGCACTGGACTCGCGGCTTGCCGGGCGAGAGCATTACGGATGGCGTCCGGGGTTTGCGCGACTCGCGCATCGACATTGTGCAGCACGCGAAGTACGGGGTTGGTGACCGGTACGTCGACCAGATAGGCAGCGAGTCGATCCGCCGCCGGCTTGAGCAGCGAGCTGTGGAACGGAGCGCTCACGGGAAGTAGCACGCCCCGCTTGGCGCCCTTACCTTTGGCCGCGGCGATGGCGCGCTCAACCGCCTCGCGGTGACCGGCGATGACGATCTGTCCGGGCGCGTTGAAATTGACCGGCTCGACGACCTGTCCCTGCGCAGCTTCTTGGCACGCGGCGGCAACGCCGCCGTCGTCGAGCCCCATTATTGCGGCCATTGCGCCGACTCCCGCAGGGACCGCTTCCTGCATGGCCTGAGCGCGAAGGCGCACCAGTGGAAGCGCATCGTTGAGCTCGAGCGCTCCAGCGGCGACGAGCGCGGCGTACTCGCCGAGACTGTGTCCGGCGACAACTGCCGGCTTGGGTCCCCCTGCCGCGCGCCACGCGCGGTATACCGCGATGTCGGCTGCGAGCATCAACGGCTGCGTGTTCACCGTGCGGTTGATCTCCTCTGCCGGTCCATCGCTCGCCAGTGCCCACAGGTCCTGGCCGAGCATGGCGCCCGCCTCCACCAGCGTTTCTCGAACGACCGGTTGAGCATCGTACCCGGCGAGCATCCCCACCGATTGGGAACCCTGTCCCGGGAACACCATAGCGAGCTTCATAGCCATCGAGCTCGAGCTCCATGAGTTGAACGCGCAGCCTGGTTTGCCAAGCGACACGCAGACCGGTCTGCGCGCGCGCCTACCATCGTATCAGCACCGAGCCCCAGGTGAATCCGCCGCCGACGCCGACCAGCATCACGTGCTGGCCCGGACGGATCCGTCCATCGCGAACCGCGACGTCGAGCGCCAGCGGAATCGACGCAGCCGAGGTGTTGGCGTGCTTGTCAACCGTCGTCACCATGCGCTCATCGGGAAGCCCGAGCTTCTTCATGGTGGCATGCATGATTCGGATGTTTGCCTGGTGCGGGATCAGCCAGTCGATCGCGCTCGGGGGAAGCCGATTCGCCTCGAGCGCCTCGTGCGCCACTTCGGCCAAGACCCTAACTGCAAACTTGAACACCGAGCTGCCGTCCATGTGGACAAAGGGTTTGCCGCTGACTGCGCCGTTCGCGACCGTTCCCGGCACGCACAGGATGTCGCGATAGTGTCCGTCGGCATGCAAGTGCGCCGACAGAATCCCGGGCGTTTGGGCCGGCGTGAGCACGACCGCGCCCGCACCGTCGCCGAACAGAACGCAGGTACCGCGGTCGTTCCAGTCGAGGATGCGCGAATAGATCTCAGCGCCGACCACCAGTGCGTTCCTAACGGCGCCGCTCTTGATCATCAGATCGGCGAGCGCCAAGGCATAGACAAAACCGCTGCACACCGCCTGCACGTCGAATGCGGGGCCGTTGCGTACGCCGAGCTTCGATTGCAGGATGCATGCGGTCGAGGGGAAGATCATGTCCGGCGTTGTCGTAGCGACCACGATCAAATCGACCGCTTCCGCTTCGATGCTCGCGGCGGCGAGTGCGGATTTCGATGCCGCCAGCGCGAGATCGCTGGTCTGTTCCTCGGGTGCAGCGATGCGCCGCTCGCAAATCCCGGTGCGCGTACGGACCCATTCGTCGCTGGTGTCGATGCGGCGCGCGAGCTCGGCGTTGGTCAACACGCGCTGCGGCAGATAGCCGCCGGTGCCGACGATTCGGCTATGCATCGGCGATACCGGCCGGACTCGACGCGGTGACCGGGACGGGCATCGCCGCGATGCGCTGCTCGATTCGCTCGAGCACGCGCTGAGTGATTTCGGCGTAGGCTTTCTTGAGCGCGTAGCGGAAGGCCAGCGCGTCGGCGCCGCCATGGCTCTTGACGACGATACCCTTGAGGCCGATCAGCGTGGCGCCGTTGTAGCGCCGCGGATCGACGCGCCGGCGGAAGGCCTGAAGCGTGGGAAGCGCCAGCAGCGCGGTGAGTTTGCGCAGCGGATTGCGGGTGAACTCTTCACGCAGAAAATCGGCCAGCATCTTGGCGAGGCCTTCGGAAGTCTTGAGGGCCACATTGCCGACGAAGCCGTCGCAAACGATGACGTCGGTCGTTCCCTTGTAGATGTCGTCCCCTTCGACGTTGCCCCGGAAATTGAGCTCCGACGCCTTGAGCAGCTCTCCGGCCTGCTTGACCACGTCATTGCCCTTGATGTCCTCCTCCCCGATGTTGAGCAGTCCGACGCTGGGACGCTCGATGCCGTCGATGGCCGCCGCAAGCGCGCTGCCCATCACTGCAAACTGCACCAGCTGTTCCGGTGTGCAATTGACATTTGCACCCAAATCGAGGGCCGTGGTGACGCCGCTACGCGTGGGAAGCTGCGAGGCGATCGCCGGCCGGTCGATTCCAGGCAGGGTCTTGAGCACGAAGCGCGATATCGCCATCAACGCCCCGGTGTTGCCGGCAGAGACGCATGCCTGTGCGGTGCCTTCCTTCACCAGGTTGACCGCAACTCGCATCGAGGAGTCCTTCTTGCGGCGAAGCGCGTCCGCTGGAGGCTCGTGCATTTCGATGACTTCGCTCGCGGCATGAACGCTGATACGCGCGGCGGCCGGTGAATGCGATGACGCAAGCGCGGCGCGCACGGCCGGTTCCAGCCCGACGAGGATGACCGCTGCGTCGGGTGTCTCCTCCAGGAAGCGCAACGAGGCCACCACCGTCACTGGCGGCCCGTGATCGCCGCCCATGGCATCAACCGCGATCGTTATCGGCATCGCACAAGGAAGACGTGCGCCTCAAAGTTCTTCGCCATGCAGCCAGTAGCGATGTACCCGCCGGGCGCCCGAGCAACGGTGCGGCTTGGGAGCAGGCTCTTGCGACCCGAGAGGGGCCTTTTATTCGTCGGACTTGGTCTTGACGACTTTTTTGCCGCGGTAGTAGCCGCTCGGGCTGATGTGATGGCGAAGGTGCACTTCACCGCTAACCGGCTCGACTGCGAGCGCGGGCTTGGCAAGGAAGTCGTGGGCGCGATGCATGCCGCGCTTGGATGCCGACTTCCTGTTCTGCTGTACAGCCATGTTGGGTGCTCCTCAAACGTTTAATAAAATTTTACTTGCCCGAGCCGCGTCCCGTTTTGAGCCGCGCAAGTCCCGCAAACGGCGACTCGACGGCATGCGCACCGGTCGGCGCAGCGCCCGCAGTCGCGCACTCCTCGTGACGCGGCGAAAACGGCAGCGACAGCAAAAGCTCGTCTTCCACCAGCGCAACCGGATCAACCGGCGCATTGGCAAGAACTACTTCGGGCTCCGCGCCATCGAGCAAGGCCAGCTCAGACTCATCGCCTGCCAGCAACAGCATGGTTTCCTGCGCGACCGGCACAGCAAACGGATTCAGGCAACGTTGGCAGACTAAAAACACCGTGCCGTCTAGCGTGAGCGTCAACGCAGGCCGCCCCAGCGTATCGTGCCCGCCCTCGATGCGCCAGGATATGTGAGAGCAAGAGGCTTGGTCGGGAGCTAACCGATCAGCCAGCCGCGGCAATTTGGCGGAATCGAGCTCCCCGGCGATGTTGCCGCCCGTTCGGGCCAGCTCGAGCGCGTCGAACCGGCCCGGCGCCCGCACCCCCGTGTCCCGCTTCACAACCGCCTCCTCGCCATGGCCACCAATTGCAAGCCCTGGGCGCTCTCTCCGACGGCGTTTTGGGCCGCGGCGAAGCAAACATTGCATAATAGCGAGTCTCGTCTGCACTGTCAAAGAAAACGGTCAAAAACAATGACTTCGCCGCATCCCGCCGGTCAGGCTCACTTGGTGCTCGCGTCGGCTTCGCCCTACCGCAAGGAGCTTCTGGAGCGCTTGAGTCTTGCCTTTGCGGTGGCGCCGCCTGGAATCGACGAGAGCCCTCGGCTGGGAGAGGCCCCTGCGGCCCTTGCATTGCGATTGGCCGAAGCAAAGGCGCGCGCTGTTGCCCCCGCGTATCCTTCCGCGCTGATCGTCGGTTCCGACCAGGTGGCCGAGTTTTCAGGCGAGGCCATTGGCAAACCACGCGACCGGGCGCATGGGTTGCAGATGCTCGCCAACATGTCCGGCCGCACCATCGTTTTTCACACCGCGCTTGCCGTGCTCAATGCTCACAGCGGGCGCCTCCAGACCGCGCTGGTCGACGTGGCAAGCACATTCAGGGCGCTCGATCAGCGCGAGCTCGAAGCCTACCTCGACCATGACCAACCCTACGACTGCGCCGGAGCCGTGCGCGTGGAATCTCTCGGCATCGCCTTGTTCACGCGCGTTGCGAGCGATGATCCGACGGCGCTCATCGGTCTGCCGCTGATCCGACTCACCGACATGCTCCGCGCGGAAGGCGTGAACCCGCTCTTACGTCCGTGAAAGGTCGTTTGTTCGTAATTCCGAGCACGCTTGGGCTCGTGCCTCCCGACGCGGTGCTTCCCCGCCGCACGCTGGATGTCGCGCGCGGGCTCACTCACTTCGTGGCAGAAACGCCGAAGACGACACGACGATTCTTCAAGGAGATCGATGGCGGCAGCCCCTTGCGGAGTGTCGACATCGCCGAGCTATCGGAGCACACGCCGCGCGAACGAGTCGCGCAGCTTCTCCAGCCGGCACTCTCTGGAGCGGATCTGGGCCTCATCTCCGACGCGGGCTGTCCGGGCATTGCCGACCCCGGAGCACTGCTGGTCGCCGCCGCTCATCGTGCGGGCATCGAGGTCGTGCCTCTGCCCGGATCTTCCGCGATCATGCTGGCGTTGATGGCATCCGGCCTCAACGGGCAGGCGTTTGCCTTCCACGGTTACCTGCCGGTGAAGCCTGGAGCGCGTGCAAATGCCATCAAGACGCTCGACGACACACTGACGCGCAGCGGCGCAACCCAGATCTTTATCGAGACGCCTTATCGCAACGACGCGATCGTGAAAGCCGTCGTGGCAACGTGTCGCGGTTCAACGCAATTTTGCGTCGCGGTCGACCTCACCCTCGCATCGGAGCAAGTGATCAGCAGGACGATCGCGGCGTGGCGCGACGCGACGCGACCGGCTCTGGCAAAGCGACCCGCGGTGTTTCTGCTCGGGAGGCCGTAGAGCTTACTCGTCCGGCCAGCTCTTGATGTAGCTCTTGAGCATCCGGTTTTCGAAGGTCTGCTCGTCGTACACCGCCTTGGCGACGTCGTGAAAGGAGATGACGCCGAGCAGCGTCGGCCCGTCGATGACGGGCACATAGCGTGCGTGCCGCTCGAGCATGATGCGTCGCAGCTCCATGACGTCAAGGCCGGTGGTCGCAGTCAGCGGATCGCGAACATAGATCTCGCTGACCTTGAGTTCGCCGAGCTGTCCCTGCCGCTTCGCCAGCGCTTCGAGAACCTCGGCGAAGGTCAGCATGCCGATCATGTGGCCGTGGTCCATCACCACCAGCGATCCGATGTCATGCTGCGCCATGACCTTGACCGCGTCGAGGACGGTGCCGTTCGGGGGCGTCGTGAACAGCGCGTTGCCTTTGATGCGCAGGATTTCGCTGACGAGCATATCCCCTCCTTTGCCTAGAGCCTGTCGTTGCGCGAAGTCGACTTGAGGTTACTCCCGGAGTCGCCGCGATTGCAACCGCACCTCACCCAGTGTCGGCAATCGTCCTCCGCTCTCTGAGCGCCTGCGCCAGCGTGCCACTGTCGACGTATTCCAGCTCGCCGCCGACCGGAACGCCGCGAGCAAGCCGCGTCACCTTGAGACCCCGTGCACCAAGCATCTCGCCAATGTAATGCGCGGTTGCCTCGCCTTCGTTGGTGAAGTTGGTCGCGAGCACGACTTCGCGCACCTGTCCGTCGAGCGCACGCTTGAGCAGAAGATCCAGGCGGATCTCTCTGGGCCCGACGCCGTCGAGCGGCGACAACCGGCCCATGAGCACGAAGTAAAGGCCGGTATAAGCCTGGGTGTGCTCGATCATGAGCAGATCCGCGGGCGTTTCGACAACGCACAGCAGAGTGGAATCGCGCTTGCTCGACCGGCACAGCGCGCAGACTTCCTCCTCAGTAAACGTGTTGCAGCGCTGACAGTGGCGCACGATCTGCGTCGCCGCTTCGAGCGCGCTTGCCAGGCGCAATGCGCCTTGGCGGTCATGTTGCAGAAGGTGCAGCGCCATGCGTTGCGCTGCTTTCGGCCCCACTCCGGGCAGACAGCGCAGCGCCTGGATCAGTTCCTCCAGGCTTCCCAGTGGTTCCACTTCGATCTTTGTCGGATATGCCTTGCGCGGTCGCGGCGGCGAGCGACCAGGCAACACTAGAACGGCAGCTTCAAGCCTGCAGGCAGCGCGAGTCCCGCGCTCAAGCCGCTCATCTTCTCCTGGGTGGCGGCCTCGACTTTGCGCACTGCATCGTTGACGGCCGCCGCGATCAGGTCTTCGAGCACGTCCTTGTCCTCGGATAGCAGCGATGCATCGAGGCTCACGCGCTTGACGTCATGGCGGCCGGTCATCACGACCTTGACCATGCCGGCGCCGGCTTCGCCTTCCACCTCGAGCGCAGCGATCGCAGCCTGCGCCTTTTTCATGTTCTCCTGCATGGCCTGCGCCTGCTTCATCAGTTCGCCGAGCTGGTTCTTCATCATCGCTCCTTTAGTGCTGCCGACAGGCCCTAGTCCGCAGGCTTGATCGAATTGGGTTTGACCTTGGCATCGAAACGCGCGAGCAGATCTTGCACAAAAGGGTCACCCCGGAATGCGTTTTCGGCGCGGGCATGCGCGTCGGCGCGCGCCCGCTTCTCCTGCGCAGCAAGCGACGCCGATGCATCGTCGACCACCTCGAAGCGTAACCGGACCTTTCGTCCGAGCGCCTGGTCGAGCGCCGCCTTGAGCTTGTCCGCGTACGCCTTGTCGGTGAGATGGCGCGAGGCCTCCGCCACGGCGAGCACGATCTCGTTGCCGGTGATGGCCTTGAGCTCAGTCTGCGCAGCGAGCTGCAGCGCGATGCCGGAGAGCTTCATGCTCGCAATGAATGCGGGCCAGTCGGCGATCTCGAGCGATGAGCTTGCAGTCGCAGTTTGGGCGGATTGAGGAGCCTGGCTCTCCGTCGCTCTGGATGGAGCCTTGGCGCGCTGCGCCTTCGGCGCGGATTCCAGCTCGCCTTCGCTCCGCGTCGCCGGCTCGAAGGCGAGCAGGCGCAGCAACGTCATGACAAAACCCGTGGACTCGTCGGGCGCGAGCGCCATGTCGGCGCGACCCTGGATACAGATCTGGTAGGCAAGCTGCACCGCTTCGGGTGAAAACGCAGCCGCATAGCGCGCAATGCGCTGGGCATCGCCGAAGGCTTGCGCGCTTTCCGGCACCGTCTGCGCGATCGCAATGCGATGGAACAGCGACGCAAGCTCGTCCAGCGCAGAGGGCAGCGAGAGCCCTCGCTCGCCGAGCAGCCGAGCCTCCCCCAGCAGCTCGGGACCGTCTGACGCGATCAGCGCATCAACGATGCGATGGATGTGCTCGGTTTCGACCGACCCGAGCATGGTTCGTACCGTATCGGAGTGCACCTCGCCGCCGCCGTGGGCGATCGCCTGATCGAGCACAGACAGCGCATCGCGCATCGAGCCGTGCGCCACGCGCGCAATCTGCGCCACCGCGTCCTGGTCAAAGGCGATCTTCTCCGCGCTCAAGATCGCGCCAAGACGCTGGGTGATCAAATCGGGCGGCAGCACTTTCAGATTGAATTGCAGGCAACGCGACAGCACGGTGACCGGGATCTTCTGTGGATCGGTGGTTGCCAGCACGAATTTCACGTGCTCGGGCGGTTCCTCGAGTGTCTTCAGCATCGAATTGAACGCCGCGCGGGATAACATGTGCACTTCGTCGATCAAGTAGACCTTGTAGCGTCCGACTGTCGGCGCATAGCGCGCGTTGTCGAGTATCTCGCGCATGTTATCGATGCCGGTGTTCGACGCCGCATCGAGCTCGAGCAAGTCGACGAAGCGCCCGGCGTCGATGTCGGTGCACGCCGGGCATACGCCGCAGGGAGTCGGCGTGACGCCGTTCACGCAATTGAGGCTCTTCGCCAGAATCCGCGCGATCGTCGTCTTGCCTACGCCGCGCGTGCCGGTGAGAAGGTACGCGTGGTGCAGCCGCCCGCGCGCCAGCGCATTGGTCAGCGCCTGCACGACGTGCTCCTGTCCCGAAAGCTCGGAGAATGTCTTCGGCCGCCACTTACGGGCCAGGGCTTGGTAACTCATACAGGTGAAGGTGGCGAGCCGTACCCCCGGCACTTGCGTAGGTCGGCTATGGCTGCTTCCTTCCGGACCTGACCAGGTTCACCACCGTGCAATGCGAGGCGGCCCGCCGTTGAACGTTGTCGCTCGCGGCGCACCAACCCTCATTATCGATGAAGCGCTGCCGCGCGACAAGCGATGCACTGCAGCGTACCCGGCGGCGATCGTCGCTTTCACGGTGTTGCTATACTGCAAGCGCGGGGGGCAGAGGCATGGCCGAAGGATCGGATTGCTTATGCGACGCGTCCTCTGGAGCTGCATTGCTGCGTCGGCCGCGCTGACCGCGTGTGAGCCATCTCCGGCTCCGCCGCCAGCGCCGGTCAACGAGCTGCTCGTGCTGTTGCGACCCGGTCCGGCGACGTGGGTCTCCGGTCCGGATGCGCAGAGCGGATTCGATTACGAGCTCGCGCAGAAGTTCGCCCGGATTCACGGCCTCACGCTCAAGATCGCCCCTTCGAGCGATCCGCTTGTCAAGCTCTTCGAAGGAGCCAATGGTGCGGTCATCGGCGCCGGTGGCATCTATCGCCCTGCAGGCGACGCAGCGCAGTCGCCGCAGTCGCGAATGCTCTACTCCTCGGCTTACTACGCCGTGGAGCCGGTGCTCATTTACAACCTCGACGGCTTCAAGCCTCTCGCCTGGAGCGACCTTGCGGGC
This sequence comes from Casimicrobiaceae bacterium, assembly GCA_035262745.1. Lineage (GTDB taxonomy): Bacteria > Pseudomonadota > Gammaproteobacteria > Burkholderiales > Casimicrobiaceae > PALSA-1003. The sequence goes on from DATFSE010000079.1 coordinate 13,381, forward strand.
GAGACGGTCGCGCTGCTCGAAGGTTCCGGCCTCGACGTGGCACTCGCGAACGTGCGCTCGGAGCACCCTGAAATCAAGTGGCAAACGCTTGCGCTACCGTCGACCGAAGCGCTCATCAGTCAAGTCTCCGACGGAGTTGTCGATTACGCGATCGTAGCTTCCAACGAGGCGGAAGCGTTGCGCAACGTCTATCTCAACTTCGATCGCGCGTTCGCGGTGGCCAAGAAACAGGACCTGGTGTGGGCCTTCCTTCCCGCACAGGCGGGCTTGCGCGATGAGGTCGACGCGTTTTTCACGCGGCTGCGACGGGACGGCTCGCTGCAGCGTTTGACCGATCGCTACTTCACATTCGGTCAGGTGCCTCGGCCCGACGCGGGCGTGTTCCAGGACCGCGTCAAATCATTACTGCCGCAGTACAAGATGCTGTTTCAGCGTGCGCAACAGGCCACCGGCGTCGAATGGCGACTTTTGGCTGCGATGGCCTACCAGGAGTCGCAGTGGGACAACCAGGCTACCAGCGAGACGGGCGTGCGAGGATTGATGCAGATTACCGAAGACACCGCAAAACAGCTCGGCGCGATCGATCGACTCGATTCCGAAGCGAGCGTGCTGGCCGCTGCGCGTTATTTCCGCGACTTGAAGGACAAGCTGCCGCAGCGCATCGCCGAGCCCGACCGCACCTGGCTCGCGCTGGCCGCTTATAACATCGGCATTGCCCATCTTGAAGATGCACGCATCCTGGCTCAGAAGCAGAAGCTCAACCCCGATTCCTGGATCGCGGTCAAGCAGGCGCTGCCACTGCTCGCGTTCCCCGAATATTACGAATCCGCCAAGTATGGATACGCGCGTGGCGGAATGCCGGTCGCATTTGTCGATCGTGTGCGCGCCTACTACGACATTTTGCTCGCACAGCAGCCTCCGTTGCAGCCGCGACTGCGCATGTTCGCCGGAGCTAGCGAAGCACGTCCCCCGCCAACCGGCGAACCCACGCTCGGCAGTCGCTGATCAACGCCTGTTTTGTGGCTCGTCACGCGCTGGGGCTCAAGCGGCACGATCGCGAATCGAATAAAATGCGGCATGTCATCGAGGCTGCTCGCTTCACTGCTGGTCGCATTCCTGCTATTGCATCCTACCCTTCCGGCATGCGCTCAGCCGCCGGACACGGTTTTTCTCGAAGACCTCACCTGGACCGAAGTGCGCGATCAGATTCGCTCAGGCAAGACCACGGTCATCGTTCCCATCGGCGGAACCGAGCAGAACGGACCTCACATGGCGCTGGGCAAGCACAACGCCCGGGTAAAGGCGCTGTCGGCCAGGATTGCGCGCGCACTGGGCAACGCGCTCGTGGCGCCGGTAATCGCTTACGTACCCGAAGGCTCGACGACCCCACCGTCGGGACATATGCGGTTTGCAGGAACCATCACCGTGTCCGACGCGACTTTCACGCAGATGCTCGAGTCGGCCGCGCGCAGTTTCAAAGCGCATGGTTTCCGTGACATCGTTTTCCTAGGCGATCACGGTGGATATCAGGCCCTGGAGAAGGTTGCTGCCGACAAATTGGACCGCGAATGGGCAGCCACTCCGGTGCGCGCACATGCGATCATCGAATACTATCGAGTGACCGAAACGGACTATGCGCAAGCACTGAAAAGTCGCGGGTACAGCGAGCAGGAAATCGGCACGCATGCGGGGCTTGGCGACACCTCACTCGCGCTCGCCGTCGATCCCTCTCTGGTTCGCTCCGACGCGATGCAGGCGCCGCCGGAAACCAACGCAGGCGTGCATGGCGATCCCCGCCGCTCGAGCGCTGCGCTCGGGCAAATCGGCGTGGATCTCATTGTTGCCAAGACGGTCGCTGCGATCAACGCCGCCACCGCTCGACACTAAAACTTCTCCGACTCCTCGCAAGGAACGTTCGTGAATCCGCGTGTGCATCATCGTATGTTCTTGCTGCTGGTCAGTGCCTGCCTCCTGCTCGGGGTACCGTGCGATGCGCAGTCGCCGCCGAGCGCCGGTCCTGCGTCAAGCGCGGTGACGACAATCCCGCGCATGCCTCCGGTGCCCGATCCGTCGAACCTTTACAGCGAAACGGCTACGGGTCACATGAGCCCCGCGGTTGCCGGCGCGCTCGAGCGAATCTATGTGCCCAACCTGCGCTCGAACGACGTTTCCGTGATTGATCCGGCCACCTTCAAAGTCGTCGATCGTTTCAAGGTCGGGATCAATCCCCAGCACGTCGTGCCGTCGTGGGATCTCAAGACGCTCTACGTCGCCAACAATGCGGAGCGCCGAACCGACGGCAGCCTTACCCCGATCGATCCGACGACGGGCAAGCCCGGCGCGCCGATCGCAGTCGACGATCCGTACAACATGTACTTCTCGCCCGACGGCAAGTCGGCGATCGTCGTTGCCGAGGCGCTTAAGCGGCTTGACTTCCGCGATCCGCACACCATGGAGCTGCAGTACTCGATCGCAGTCCCTCGCTGTGGCGGGATCAACCACGCTGATTTCTCAATCGACGGCCGTTTCGCCATTTTCACCTGCGAGTTCAACGGCACGGTGGCCAAGATCGATCTGGTCGAGCGCAAGGTGCTTGGCTACCTGCAGCTCATCAAGCCGGGGAAGCCTACCCAGCTCGTGAAAGGCCCCGACGGACGTGACGAGATCATTTGCACGGTATGGAAAGGCATGCCGCAGGACATTCGCATCTCGCCCGACGGCAAGCTCTTCTACGTTGCCGACATGATGTCCGACGGCGTGTTCGTCGTCGACGGCGAGAGCCTTCGCCAGATCGAGTTCATTCCGACTGGCGTCGGCACACATGGCCTCTACCCCAGCCGCGATGCGACCAAGCTCTACGTCGCCAACCGGGGATCGAACAAGATCCACGGACCGCCGCACGGCAAGGGTAGTGTCTCGGTAATCGACTTCGCGACGCGCAAGGTCGTCGCGACATGGTCCATCGCCGGCGGCGGCAGCCCCGACATGGGCAACGTGAGCGCCGACGGCAAGACGCTGTGGCTGTCGGGACGCTACGATGACGTGGTCTATGCTTTCGATACCACGAGTGGCGAAGTCAAGGCTATTAAGGTGGGCGCCGAGCCGCACGGGCTCGCAGTCTGGCCGCAACCGGGACGCTATTCCCTGGGGCACACCGGAAACATGCGCTAGTCTTCAAGCGGCAGGATCGTGGTCGCGCCGCGCATGTACGGATGCAACACCGCGGGAACGTCGACGCCGCCGTCGGCGCGCTGGTAATTTTCCAGCACCGCGACCAGCGTCCGGCCGACCGCCAATCCCGATCCATTGAGGGTGTGCACGAGTTCCGGCTTGCCCTGAGCATTGCGGAACCTCGCCTGCATCCGTCGCGCCTGGAACGCCTCGCAGTTCGAGCACGAGGAAATCTCGCGGTATTTTTCCTGGCCGGGAAGCCACACCTCGAGATCGTAAGTCTTGGCCGAGGCAAAGCTCGTGTCCGACGTGCACAGCGTCATCACCCGGTAAGGCAGCTCGAGCTTCTTCAAGATCGTCTCGGCGTGACCGACCAGCTCTTCGAGCGCTTCATAGGATTTGTCCGGATGGACAATCTGCACCAGCTCCACCTTATCGAACTGATGCACGCGGATCATGCCGCGCGTGTCCTTGCCGTAGCTCCCTGCCTCGGAGCGAAAGCTCGGCGTGTGCGCGGTAAGCCGCATCGGCAACTCGCCACCGGCGACGATCTGGTCGCGAACGAAATTGGTGATCGAGACCTCGGCGGTCGGAATCAGATACATGCGCGCATCTTCGGGTGCGTCGCCCTTGGTCACCCAGAACAGGTCGTCCTCGAACTTGGGGAGCTGTCCCGTGCCGGTAAGCGTCGCTGCGTTGACGATGTACGGAACGTAGACTTCGGTATAGCCGTGCTGGGCCACATGGGTGTCGAGCATGAATTGCGCCAGTGCTCGATGGAGATGCGCAACCGCACCGCGCAGGGTGTAGAAGCGCGCGCCTGACAGCTTGGCGGAGATTTCGAACTCCAGCCCGCCGACCGCAGCCCCGATGTCAACGTGATCCTTGGCCTTGAAGTCGAACTTCCGCGGTGTGCCCCACCGGCGCACCTCGACATTGTCGGCGTCGGAACGCCCCACGGGAACGCTCGAATGCGGCAGGTTGGGCATCGCCAGAACAATCGCGCGCATGCGCTCCTGCACGTCCGTCAGACGCTGCTCGAGCGATGCGAGCTCTTCCGCGAGGCTCGCGACTTGCCGCATCAGCGCATCGGCGCTCTCGCCTTTCGCTTTGGCCAAGCCGATCTGCTTGGATGCGGTGTTGCGTCTCGCCTGCAGGTCCTGGGTGCGAGTCTGGATTTCTTTGCGTTCCGCTTCGATACGCTCGAATGCGGCCACGTCAAACGCAAACCCACGCGTCGCCAGACGCGTTGCAACGCTGGCGGGATCGTTGCGCAGCAATTGGATATCGAGCATGCGCGCGAGTTTACCAGAGCGACCTCGGCAACCCGTTGGATCGCATAAGGCCGTCATTCCCGCGTAAGCGGGAATCCGGCGTCTTTTGTAGAACGACCCTGGGTCCCCGCGTTCGCGGGGACGACGGACATCTGTCGATTACGATTCTGGGTTCCCGCGTTCGCGGGCACGGCGAACGTGCTGGTCGCTCAGGACTTCTCGTCTTTTTCTCCGCGCGCCGACGCGGTGCGATTGTGAAGGTCTCGAAGCCTTTCGCGTATCTTCGCTTCGAGCCCGCGATCGGTGGGCGTGTAGAACGTCGTGTCGGGCATGCCGTCCGGAAAGTACCGCTCTCCTGCCGCGTACGCGTCGGGCTCGTCATGCGCATAGCGATAGCCCTTGCCGTAACCCAAGCCCTTCATCAAACGCGTCGGAGCGTTGCGCAAACGCATCGGCACAGGGCGAGATCCGTCCTCGGCAATGAACGACCGCGCCTCGCTGTAGGCCATGTACACGGCGTTGCTCTTGGCAGCACAGGCGAGATAGATCACGGCTTGTGCGAGGGCGAGCTCGCCCTCCGGCGTGCCGAGTCGCTCGTAGGTGTGCACCGCGTCGAGGGTGAGCTGTAGCGCGCGCGGATCGGCGAGTCCGACGTCCTCGGTCGCCATGCGGATCATCCGCCGCCCGACATACAGCGGATCGGCTCCCCCGTCGAGCATGCGGCACATCCAGTAGAGCGAGGCATCGGGATCGCTGCCGCGCACCGCCTTGTGCAAGGCCGAGATCTGGTCGTAGAACTGCTCGCCGCCCTTGTCGAACAGGCGCAGCGAACGCGCGATGGTCGCTTCGACAAAGGTGAGATCGACTTCATGAAGCTTCGCCTCCGACACGGCGATTCCGAGCTGCTCCACCAGGTTGATGAGCCGACGCCCGTCGCCGTCGGCGTAGGAAATGATCGCTTCGCGAGCCGCAACGGCCAGCGTCGCGTCGGGCATCGCGACTTCGAGCGCGCGGTCGAGCAGCACTCCGAGCTCCTCCGGCTCGAGGGGATGGAGCACGTAGACCGCGGCGCGCGACAGCAGCGCGCTGTTCACCTCGAACGATGGGTTCTCGGTTGTGGCGCCGATGAAGGTGAGAAGGCCGCGCTCGACAAAGGGCAGGAACGCATCCTGTTGTGCCTTGTTGAAGCGATGCACCTCGTCGACGAACAGAATGGTTTGACGGCCCGACTGAGCGAGCGCGGCCTCCGCGCGCGCGACGGCATCGCGGATGTCCTTCACTCCGGCCAGCACCGCCGAGATGGCGATGAACTCGGCGTTGAAGGCGTCGGCCATCAACCGCGCCAGCGTGGTCTTGCCCGACCCGGGTGGCCCCCACAGGATCATCGAATGCGGCTTTTTGGCGGCGAACGCGACGGCCAGGGGCTTGCCCGGATCGAGCAGATGCCTTTGGCCGACGACCTCGCGAAAAGTCTTTGGACGCAGGCGCTCGGCGAGCGGAGCGGCCGGATTCTCGACCGCGAACAGATCAGCCGCCGACGACATCGGCGCCCGCCGGAGGCGTAAAGCGGAAGAGATCGGAGCTGAGCTTGGGGTTGCGCTCGAGCTTGGCCAAGCGAATCGAAGTGTGCTGTCCGAAGTTGTCGATGACTTCCAACGCCGCGAGGCCGCTTGCGTCAAATCCGAGCTTGAGCTCGCTGAATGCCGAGTCCTTGTCCTTGGGCGTGGCGCCGAGCCACTCCAAGCCGTCTGCAGCAGGCAACGGCTTCCAATCGAAAGCGCGCTCGACTTCCTCCTTGCCCGCGAGCAGTGCCGCAGGCGTCGTTCCCAACGCGCGATCGTTGTTGCGCACCACCACCTGGTTTAGATCCTCGTCGTAGATCCACACACGCTGGCCGTCGCCCACAAGAAGCTGCTTGTACGGCTTGTCTACCGCCCAGCGGAAGCGGCCGGGGCGTGAGATCTCGAACTCTCCGCTTGCCTGCGCGACGCGGCGTCCCGATGCGTCGGACACCACTTGCGTGAACGTGGCACGCATGGTCTGGGTGTCGCGCACAAAGCTCCGCAGCTGCTCGAGCGTCGCCGCCTCGGCCCCGCCTGTCACAAGCAGGAAGGCACCGAGCAATAATGAAAGGCGTGACACGCTAGGGCCTAGTCCTTCCCCGCCGGCACCAGCACTTCCCGGTTTCCATTGGTCTGCATGGCCGAGACCAAGCCGGCGCGCTCCATCTGCTCGATCAGTCGCGCAGCGCGGTTGTAACCGATGCGCAAATGGCGCTGCACCAGCGATATCGACGGACGCCGCGTCTTGAGCACGATCGCGACTGCCTGGTCGTACATCGGATCGGCTTCGCCACCCACGCCGTCAATGGCGAGGCTTTCATCGCCATTGCCGTCGGCACCGGCCTCGAGGATGCCGTCGAGATACTGGGGACCGCCCTGCGCCTTGAGGTGCTCGACCACGCGATGCACTTCCGCGTCCGAGACGAACGCTCCGTGAACCCGCAGCGGGTGCCCGATCCCCGGCGGCATCCACAGCATGTCGCCCTGTCCCAGCAACGTCTCGGCGCCCATCTGGTCGAGAATCGTGCGCGAATCGACCTTGCTCGCAACCTGGAAGGCGATGCGCGCCGGAATGTTGGCCTTGATCAGGCCGGTGATCACGTCCACCGACGGTCGCTGCGTGGCGAGGATCAGGTGGATGCCGGAAGCGCGCGCCTTCTGCGCGATGCGAGCGATCAACTCCTCGATCTTCTTGCCGGTGACCATCATCAGGTCGGCAAGCTCGTCGATGACGATTACGATCAGCGGCATTTCCTCGATCGGCTCGGGCGTGTCCGGCGTGGCCGAGAACGGGTTGGTCAACGGCTTACCCGCCTTTCTCGCCTCGGCCACCCGCGCGTTGTAACCAGCAAGATTGCGCACACCCAGCGTTGACATGAGGCGATAACGCCGCTCCATCTCGCCCACGCCCCAGTGCAGCGCGTTAGCGGCGAGCTTGACGTCGGTGACGACCGGAGAGAGCAGATGCGGGATACCCTCGTACACTGAGAGCTCGAGCATCTTGGGGTCGATCAGAATGAGGCGCACCTGGCGCGGCTCCGCTTTGTAGAGCAGCGACAGAATCATCGCGTTGAGCGCGACCGACTTGCCGGATCCCGTTGTTCCCGCAACCAGCAGGTGCGGCATGCGTGCAAGATCAGCGATCACCGGCTTGCCGGCGATGTCCTTGCCCAATGCCAGCGACAACGGACTGGGAGTGTCGTTGTAAGTTGCCGACGATAGAAGCTCCACCAGCCGCACGATCTGTCGCCGGGTATTGGGCAATTCCAATCCCATGCACGACTTGCCTGGAATGGTCTCCACCACGCGGATACTGACCACCGACAGCGCGCGGGCGAGATCCTTCATTAGGTTGACGATCTGCGCACCCTTGACGCCGATCGCCGGCTCGATTTCGAAGCGGGTGATCACCGGCCCGGGATAGGCGGCGAGTACTTTCACGGCAACACCAAAGTCGGCCAGCTTGCGTTCGATAAGCCTTGATGTGAATTCGAGCGTCTCGGCACTCACTTGTTCCTGTGCCGAGGGTGCATCCTCGAGCAACGCCAAAGGCGGCAGCGGGGAGTCTGGAAGATCCTGGAAAAGCGGCTTCTGCTTTTCCTTGACGACGCGTTCCGACCTGGGGACGTCCAATTGCGGTGTGACCACGACCACCGGCTCGCGCTCGTCCTCAATCTCGCGTGCAGCCTCGACGAATTGCTCGCGTTCTTCGGTGGCCGCTTCTCCGATCTGCCGGTCTCGCCGCTCGTGGCGCCGGCGCCGCGACCACGCAAACACTCCTTCGATGCCGCCACCGATACGCTCCATCAGCTTCAACCAGGACATTCGGGTGAACAGCGACCAACCCGCAGCGAAGAACGCAATCAGCACCAACGTGGCGCCGTTAAAGCCCAGGGCACGCGCCAATGCCTGGCCGACGAAATCGCCGAGCGCTCCACCTGGAACACCAGGCAGCGTGATGGAAAGGTTGTACAGCCGCAGCGATTCCAGCGCCGCGCTGGAAAGCAGGAGCAGGACAAATCCCGGCACGGCAAGCCAGGGATGATGTCGTTCGCTGTCGTCACGTGTCAGGTGTCTGTAGCCGGTGACCACGAGGACGATGCCGGCGAACGCCAGCCACCAGGCCGATGCACCGAACAGGTAGAGCAACAAATCGGCAGTCCAGGCGCCGACCACACCGCCCCGGTTGTGAATGGCGCCTCCGGTGCCCGAGAACGACCAACCCGGATCGGTTTTCTGGTAGCTCGCTAGGATCAAGGCGAGATAGGCAAAACCGGCGACGATAAGCAGCCACCACGACTCTCGCAGGAGCGCGGTCAGCCGCGGCGAGAGGCGATGCGAGCCGGTCGCCGAGCGCTGGATTGATCGTTTTCTATTACCCTTGAAAATCATTGTGTTGCGGGTTATACCTCGTGCGACACATTATAACACCGTGTGTCCCTGTTCGGGGCCTGCTTGCGCTTCGAGGGGAAAACCCAACATCGGATAGAATCGGACCGCTTTGCTCCTGAATCATTTCCGAGTTCCATCGCGATGCCCGCCAAACACGCACGCCTGCTGATTCTAGGCTCCGGCCCGGCCGGGTTCACCGCGGCAGTATACGCCGCGCGGGCCAACCTAAATCCGGTGCTGATCACCGGTCTTGCACAAGGCGGGCAGCTGATGACCACCACCGACGTCGACAATTGGCCTGCCGACGCCGACGGTGTTCAAGGCCCCCAACTGATGGAGCGCTTCCAGAAGCACGCCGAGCGGTTCGAAACCGAAGTCATCTTTGATCAGATCCACACCGTCAGGCTCGGCGAGAAACCGTTCCGCCTGATCGGCGACATGGGCGAATACACCTGCGACGCCCTGATCATCGCCACTGGTGCCTCTGCCCGCTATTTGGGCCTACCCTCGGAGCAGGCCTTCATGGGCAAAGGTGTGTCAGCGTGCGCGACCTGCGACGGCTTTTTCTACAAGGGACAGGATGTCGCTGTGGTCGGCGGCGGAAACACCGCGGTCGAGGAAGCACTGTATCTCTCGAATATCGCGAAGCACGTAACGGTCGTGCATCGACGCGACAAGTTCCGCGCCGAAGCGATTCTGGTCGATCGCCTTCTCGCCAAGACGGGCGACAAGGGCAATGTGCACATCCTGTGGAACCATACGCTCGACAGCGTACACGGCAACGGCTCCGGGGTGACCGGCGTACGCTTGAAGCACACCGAGACGGGGGCGATGCAGGAAGTCGACGTGCAGGGCGTGTTCATCGCAATCGGCCACACGCCGAACACGCAGCTGTTTGAAGGGCAGCTCAAGATGAACAACGGCTACATCAAAGTGCTCGGCGGAAGCGAGGGCGACGCGACCGCGACCAGCGTCCCAGGCGTGTTTGCTGCCGGCGACGTTGCCGATCACGTCTACCGTCAGGCTGTGACCAGCGCCGGAACCGGCTGCATGGCAGCGCTCGATGCCGAAGCGTACCTGGAATCGCTGTCCTGACTAAGGTACGCGCGGGCGTTCGTGCCCGATCGACTTCTCGAGCGAGCTCCGAGCATGGCCAAGCTCTCGGACTTGAAAGCACTGTTGGCGCAGGCTAAAGCGAAGGCGCCGGTGAAGGACCACGCGCTGAAGAAAAACGCGGAAACCAAGGTGCGTGAGCGTTCAGCAGCGCCCGACGTGAGCCTTCATCAGATTTTTTCCGACGTCACGCCATTACCGCCGCGCAACCGCGCCGTGCGCGCGCCGCACAAGCCGCCGCCGGCCGCTGCACAACGGCTCGCCGACGAAAGCGCGGCACTCGCTGAGAGCTGGCACGGAACCGAGCCGTCACCTGCGTCGTGGGAGATCGGGCAAGAGTACGAAGGCAGTCAGACCTTCGTCCGTCCCGGCATCGGCCACGATGTGCTCGCCAGGTTGCGTCGCGGCCACTGGGTGGTCCAGGGGGAGATCGATCTGCATCGTCTGACGGCGAGTGAAGCACGCGACGCCCTCGCCGAGTTTCTTGGCTCAGCCCGCGCGCGGGGGTGGCGCTGCGTGCGCGTCATTCACGGCAAGGGTCTGACTTCACCTGGCCGAGAACCCGTGCTCAAGGGCAAGACCCGCAAGTGGCTGTCGCAATGGGACGAGGTGCTCGCGTATTGCGAAGCTCCACGCCACGCCGGCGGTGCCGGCGCGGTGATCGCGCTGCTCAAAGCGGCGACGTAACCGGCGACCGAAACACCTTAAAGACAGCGGTGCTTGAGCGCCGGCAATTCGGCGCGCACAACCGCAATACGTTCCGGATCGATGTCGCCGACGATTACTCCGGGGCCTTCCGCCAGCTCGGCGAGCACAATCCCCCAGGGATCGATGAGCACGCTGTGACCGTAAGTGCGCCGTCGATTCGGATGTAGTCCGCCCTGCGCCGCTGCGAGCACGTAGCACTGGTTCTCCACCGCCCGCGCTCGCAACAGCAAATGCCAATGCGCTTCGCCCGTCACGGCAGTGAACGCCGAAGGCACCAGCAACAGCGTAACGTCGCCATAAGCGCGATACAACTCGGGGAAGCGCAGGTCGTAACAGACTGAGAGTCCGACTTTGCCGCACGGTGCATCGAATGCGGCCGGCTCGCTGCCGGCCTCGATGGTGCGTGCTTCATCGTATTGATCGTCTCCGCGGCTGAAAGCGAACAAATGGATCTTGTCGTAGCGGGCAACGCGCCTGCCGTCGCGGCCGTAGACCAGAAGCGCGCTGCGCACCCGGGTCGCATCGTCGCTTGCCAGAGGAACCGTCCCGCCGACGAGGAATATTCCATGCTCACGCGCGAGGCGCGAGAGGAAATCTTGTTGCGGTCCGGCGCCGTCGCTCTCGCGCACGGCGACTTTGTCCTGCGCCGTCTGTCCGAACACTCCGAAATATTCCGGCAGCAGCACGAGCTCTGCGCCCTGCCTTGCCGCATCGACAACGAGGGGTTCGATCGCAGCGAGGTTGGCCGCGACATCGCTTCCGGATACCGTCTGCACAGCCGCAACGCGAAACTTCGCGGCGCTCATCGCGGCAGGCCGTCGACGCGCTCCGCAGTCGGGACGCGACTCTTGGGTCGCTCGACCTGGGGGTCGGACCACCCGCCACTCACCACGTAGTCCGACGCGAACATCTTCTCGATCGGGTCGGAGAACGCTTTTTGAGCGAGCAACGAACCGGCACCTATGGCCGCCCCTACGATGGGGTTTGCGAACATCAGCGCTGCAGCACCCAGCGAGACGCCTGAGGATAGCGTGGGTTGCACGTGCACCTGCAGATTCTGGGTTTCGTGCGCGATATCCGCTTCGCCAGATATGAAAATGCGCGCCGCAGGACCGATGATCTGCAGGTTGCTGCTCTTCATCACGCCGTCCTGGATTTTCACGTCGCCGGTCAACTCGTCGAATGCAAAGCCTTCGCCGAATACGTCCTTGTAGTCGAAGGCGAGCCGCCTCTTGAGCGACTGAAGCGACAGTACGCCGAGCAGCTTGCCCACGCCCGGATCGAGCTTGATGAACTGGCCGGGTCCGGTGTCGATGCGAAAGCTGCCATTGAGCGATGGATAGTCGAAGTCCTGAGGGCTGCCGGCCCAGCTCACTTGTCCTTGCAGCTTGGTCGGCGCACCACGAACGGCATCGGGCAGACCGAAGAGGGCGAGATAGCCTCCCGCATCGCGCACGTCCAGCTTGGCATCCAATTCGGTCTGCTGCGAGCGGCGGCCGCTGTGCCACCAGCCACTTGCCTCGAGTGTGCCCTCGTCGTTGGTCAGTGTGACCCGCTCGATGCGCCAGTCTGTGTCGGTCGGCTGCGCGAGCAGCTGCAGCTTGCCGAGCTCGTGACCTTTGGCGGTGAACGAGTCGGCGACGATGTCGATGGCAGGCCACGGACTGGTCGCGCCGTCTGCTTTGGAAGGAGGCGCCGCGCTTGCAATCGCCGCCGGGCCCGGCGTCATGAACCGTTGCAAGCGGGCAGTGAGTCGCCCGCCCAGCCGCCCAGGTGCAGATGCCTGCCAGCGCCCGCTCCCCTGCACTTCGCGGCCGCGCAGGTCGAACTGCCAGTCGTTCCCGGCACGGGAGGCGCCGATGTGCAGATCGTTGAAGCTGCGACCGAAGACATCGAGCGCGCGCACAGACGCTTCGACCCCTGAGAGCGGCAGCTCTTCCGCGTCTCCCGAGCCCAGTTGATCCTTAACCAGCAACCAGCCGTCGAAGTCGACAGCATCGACTTCGCCGCGCACCCACAACCCACGGCGCTCCGGCTCGCCAGAGGTCGATCCCAACGAGAGCAGCGCACGCTCGGCGACCGCTCCGCTCTCGGTGAGCTTGCGATCGATGACCAGCCTCCCGAGGCGCCCGTAGCTTGCAGCGATCATGTCGCGGCCGGGTGCGGTAAGGCGGCGCTCGATCTTGAATGCAACCACATCTTGAGCAGCTTTGCGAGCCGGCATGGGAAGATCGATAACGGCGCCCTTCAAGCTGGATTCGAGCTCGAGGTTCGAGCCCGTATGCAAGATATTCGCCCCCAGGCGCCAGTCGGTGATGCCGGACAGCCGGGCGAGCAGCATGTGCTGCGGAAACTCAGTGCGCAACAAGCCGAGGTTCAACGAGCCCTGGCCCTCGACGCGCACACGACCTTCGCCAGTCGCCACCGAGAAGCGCGCCGGTCCACCGAGAATATCGCCTGTCAATCCCGACGAATCGACGCTGCGCTCGGTGAATGCGAGCTTGCCATTCAACTGGCTCACCGCCGGCGCTCCTCCGACTACCACCATCCGATTGTTGTCGAAGGTGTACTCGCCCGCCACCGTGTTGTTCTCGGGCTTGCCGAGGGGAAGACCAAGTTTGAGCGTGAGCTTTCCGCTTCCGATCGCGCTCGCGCCGTCGCTCGCGTGGTCGATCCAGTCCGCGACCGGAGTCTCATTGATGAACCGCAACGCCTCGGCGGTCGACCCCGAACCCTCTCCGTCGATGTGCAACACGGGGTGCGGGAGACGCATGTCGGCGATGTCCGCTTTGCAATGCGCGAGATCAAAACCCGCGACTTTGCCGTGTTTGGCGTCCACCACCATGCGCGCGCCCTCGAAGCGCACCTCGGCGTCGATGCCGGTTATCGCTGGCCAGCGCTCGAGGTAATCGAGGGTTGCCCCCTGCGCCTTGATCAGCACCTGAAACTGGCCGGTTTTGCCGTCGACAAAGGGGAAGTCGGTGAGCTTTCCGCTTAGTTTCAAGCGTGTGTCGCTGGTCGTGCCTGCGACAAGCGCGCGGCGCAGCCATTCGCGCACATCGGCATTGATGATGATGGGCACATAGCGATAGACCTGCTGCGCGCCGCCGCGACTGAGCTGCGCGGTCATGTCGATCTTGCCCGGGCCTTGCGCTTCGGCGACGTACTCGCCTTTGGCAGTGCCGGCCAAGTCCTGATTGGCGAACGCAACCTGATCGAATTCGAACACCATCGAATCGTGGTCGCGGTGCCAGCGCACCTGTCCCTGCATGGTATCGAACGCGAGGCGCTCCGCAAAAATGCGCGGATACTCGAAGTTCAAAGCCTTGCTGTCGAGTTTGAGCGTGCCGCCTTGCGGCGTTGCGTCGAAGCTGCCGGTGAGCCCGCTCAACCCCGGCACATCTCCCTGCGAGCTATACCCCAGGTCGACAAAGCGTCCGGATCCACTGATCGCTTGCGGCGCTTGAGGCTCGCCTCGCCACTCAAGGGTGCCTCGCTCGAGTGTTCCGCGAGGCGCAACGCGGGCCAGGTCTTCGCGCCATTTCGCCGGCAGCGGCAAAAACGCGGCCATCTGCCGCAGCGGCGTGAGCTCGAGGCGAGTGAATTCGATCTTGCCTGCGTTCGTGCCTCCTGCGCCGGACAGCATGGTCAATCTGAAGTCGGTCGGCGCAAAGGACGCGCCTGACGGCCCGGCGAAGGTGAGGTGTTGCGTGTAGAACTCGCGGCGCTTGCCATCGTCGCTCCAGCCCAGACGCCCTTGCAGACCCGAAAGCTCGAGCTCGGGCAAGTCCGATGCGAGCCGGGTCTGAACATCCGCAAGGACCACATCGGCGACGATCTCCCGCGCTCGCCCGCCTTCGAAGTCGGACCATACGCGCAGCGCTCCCTTGCCGCTGCGCATGGGAATGTCCATAGGCAGCCATTCCCGCCACGCGGCGATGTCGGCGTAATCGACACGCGCATAAAAGCGTGCCTTCATCATGTGCCAATCGCCCAGAGAGAGGTCGCTGACATCGCCGCGGAAATCGACCGGCGCGGCGAGTTGCGGTGGCGGGATACCCTTGAGCCCGAACCGATGATGGCCGAAGCGATCTTCGAGGCGCAGCTCGACTCTTTCGACGACGAGCTCGGAGCTGTTGGCCAGCTCGTCGCGCCAGACGATGGTCGCGTCGTGGATCAGGATGCGCGGCTGCCGCAGGACCCATTGCGCGAGCGGTCTGTCGCTGGTGCGCAACGCAGGATCGAACGTCGCACCGGCGACATGCAGGACACCGTCAGCGTCGCGCCGGACGATGAGCTGTGGACCTTCGATGGCCAACTCTTTCATGCGCAGATCGACAAACAGGAGAGATGTCCAGGCGATGACCAGGCGCACCGCGGGCAAGCTGATCAGCTCCGCGCCGTTGTCCGGGTCGATCAGACGGAATCCACGCAGGTCGAGGGTCGGATTCCAGCCATCCCAGCCCGTGGTCAGGGTGGAGATCTCTACGGGATGGCCGATTTTGCTGGATAAGAGGCGCGCAAGCTGGTCGCGGTTCGACTCGATCCACGGAAGTCCCACATAGCGAAGCAGCAGCAGCGAAACGCAGAAGGCGATGACGGCGCCCAGGAACACTACGCGGGCAACCCGCCAGAGAGCTAGAAGCCCGGAACGCAACGCCGCGATTGGGCTTGGGGAGGCAGAGGCGACAGGCATAATAGGCGGCGTTCGCCCAATGTTACCCCGGAACGGGATGGCCGCCGCGGCGGATCTCCCGAGAGACCTCGCCGCGGCCTTCCAGTTCAGCCGCTACGCCGATCGGCTCCGCAGCGCAGAGCCGGTGCTTGTTGGCGACGTGCTCGCCGCGATCGAGCATCCGTGGCGCTGGAATGAACACACGCAGCAGCAGCTTGCCGACGCTTTGGATGCCGGCGTGCTTGCAACCGGCCTGCGCGACTTGCGACGCCGAGTCTTCCTGACCGTGCTCTTGCGCGACTTGACCCGGCGCGCAGATCTCGGCGAAGTCTGCACCACAGTCACCCGCCTCGCCGAAATCGCGGTCGCCATCGCCGCTTCGTCCCACGCTCGCTGGCTTGCCGACATTCACGGCGATCCCGTGGGAGCCGAGAGCGGCGCAGTGCAAAAACTGATCGTTGTCGCCATGGGCAAGCTGGGAGGCGGCGAGCTCAATGTCTCGTCGGATATCGATCTGGTTTTTGTCTACCCGGAGGACGGTGTCACCAGCGGTCCCCGGCCAGTGTCGAATCAGGAGTTTTTCGATCGGCTCGGCCGCCGCATCATCGCTTCTCTAAGCGAGCCCACCCCCGAAGGCTACGTGTTCCGCGTCGACATGCGATTGCGGCCTTACGGGGAATCGGGGGCGCTTTCATCGTCGTTCGCCGCGCTCGAGCATTACCTCGTCACCCAGGGGCGGACCTGGGAGCGTTACGCCTGGCTCAAGGCGCGGCCACTGACCGGAGATCGCGGCGACGACCTGGTGCGCCTCATCACGCCGTTCGTCTTTCGCAAGTATCTCGACTACGACGCGTACGCGGGTTTGCGCGATGTTCACCGGCAGATCCGCGAGCAGGGACGCCGCCTGGACTATGCCGCCAACCTCAAGCTCGGTCCCGGTGGAATTCGCGAAATCGAATTCATTGTCCAGGCGCTGCAACTCGTGCGCGGCGGACGCGAGAGCGCCCTTCGCCAGCGCGAAACGCTCGCGGCGCTTGCCGCCCTCGGCGATCGAAGCTTGCTGCCGGCCGCCGCAGTTGCCGAGATCGCGGAAGCGTACGTGTTCCTGCGCAATACCGAGCACCGCCTTCAATACCGCGATGACGCACAAACGCAGGACGTGCCTGCCGATACGTCGGAGCGCGAAGCGCTGGCGCTTGCCAGCGGCTTCGATCACGCGGCGGCGTTCGAGCGCGCGCTGGTGCGTCAGCGCGCCATCGTCGAGCGCCATTTCGATGCTTTGTTCAGCGAGGCCGACGCCGAAGCGGAAGATTCGCTGTCGGCGGTATGGCTCGATCCCGCGCCGAGTGAAGAGCGCACCGCCTCCCTCGCCGCGGCGGGCTACTCCGATCCGGAAGCAGTAATCGCGTCGCTGGCACGTCTTCGCGCCAGCGCGCGCTATCTTCAGCTTCCACCGCTGTCGCGCCAGCGCTTCGATGCATTGGTGCCGCAGCTGCTGCGCGCGGCAGCGATGACCAATGAACCGCGGACCGTGCTCGAGCGGCTGCTTGGCCTGCTCGAAGCCATCAGTGGTCGCAGTGCCTACCTCGCGCTGCTGATCGAGCATCCACCGGTGCTGCCTCGGCTCGCCGAGCTGATGGGCGCGAGCGCGTGGGCGGCAGAACACCTCACACAGCATCCGATTCTGCTCGACGAACTGCTGGACAGCAGGACCCTGTTCGCCGAGCCCGACTGGAACGCCTGGCGAACAGAGCTCGCAACTCCGCTTTCGGCGCATGACGGCGATGTCGAGCGGCAGATGGACGACCTTCGTCACTTCCAGCACGCTCAAAGTTTTCGCCTGCTGGCTCAGGACTTGACCGGCAGGCTCACTGTTGAACGCCTCGCCGATCACCTTTCGGCACTGGCCGACGTCGTGCTCGAAGCCACGCTTTCCTGTTGCTGGACGCAGATGCAGGGACCGAAGGCGCCGCCGCCAAAGTTCGCGATCATCGGTTACGGCAAGCTCGGCGGCAAGGAGCTCGGTTACGCGTCCGACCTCGATCTGGTTTTTCTGTATGACGACGAGGACGAAGTCGGATCGCAACGCTACGCCCGCCTCGCGACGCGCATGAATACTTGGCTCACCAGCATCACTCCGGCGGGCCGTTTGTACGACACGGATCTGCGGCTTCGTCCCGACGGCGTCAGCGGACTGATGGTGTCGAGCTTCGCCGGCTTTCACTCCTACCAGGTCGAGCATGCATGGACCTGGGAGCATCAAGCGCTGACACGAGCCCGCTTCGTGGCGGGAGACCGCTCCATCGGCGCGGCATTCGAGGCGCTGCGCGAGGCGATCTTGAGGCTCGCTCGAGATCCCGCAAAGTTGCGCGCCGATGTTGTCAGCATGCGGCGGCGCATGCACTTGGGGCATCCGAACCGGACCGCGCAGTTCGACTTGAAGCACGATCCGGGCGGGATGGTCGACGTCGAATTCAGCGTCCAGTATCTCGTTCTCGCCTTCAGTTACGCCCATCCTGCGCTTACGCGCAACGCAGGCAACATCGCTTTGCTGTCGATGTCAGCGGAGGTGGGGCTGCTCGAGCGAAGCGTCGCCTCTGCCGCCGCCGATGCGTATCGCGCGTACCGGCGCCTGCAGCACCAGCTGCGGCTGCAGGGCGCCCATGAAGCACGGGTCGATCCGCAGGCGCAGGTCGAGCGACGCCGGGCTGTCGCAGAGCTTTGGACGGCGGTGTTCGGACAAGCCTGGTCGGAGGTCGACGCCGGAAATACGCTAAAATAAGTGGTTTCGGCGACGCATCGGAGAACCATCATGTCGATGGCAGACCGCGACGGCTTCATCTGGTACGACGGCAAACTCGTACCTTGGCGCGAGGCCAACACCCACGTGCTGACGCATACGCTGCACTACGGTCTGGGCGTATTCGAAGGCGTACGCTGCTACCAGACTGCGAGCGGGCCGGCGATTTTCCGGCTGCGCGACCACACCGACCGGCTGTACCGCTCGGCCCAGATCTTCGGCATGAAGATTCCGTATGAGAAGGATGAGCTCGACGACGCGCAGAAGCAGTGCGTGACCAGGAACAACCTGCAGTCGTGTTACATCCGTCCGATCGCATTCTACGGCTCCGAGGCTATGGGCGTGGCCGCCAAATCCAACCCCGTGCGCGTTGCGATCGCCGCGTGGCCTTGGGGCGCTTATCTCGGTGCCGACGGACTGGAAAAAGGCATTCGCGTGAAGACCTCGTCGTTCACGCATCATCATCCGAACATCACGATGTGCAACGCCAAGGCGGTTTGCAACTATGCGGTGTCGATCCTCGCCAACCAGGAAGCCACGCACGACGGCTATGAAGAAGCGATGTTGCTCGACCCGCAGGGCTTCATCTGCCAAGGCTCGGGGGAAAACGTGTTTCTGGTGCGCGACGGCAAGCTGCACACGCCCGATCTGTCCGGTGGGGCGCTGAACGGAATCACCCGCGGGACGATTCTGACCTTCGCCGAAGAACTCAAGATTCCCGTGATCGAGCGCCGGATCACGCGCGATGAGTTCTACATCGCCGACGAAGCGTTTTTCACCGGCACCGCGGCGGAGGTCACGCCGATTCGCGAGCTGGACAACAGGCCGATCGGCAGCGGCCGACGCGGGCCGATCACCCAGAAGCTGCAGGCGATGTTCTTCGATGCCGTCAATGGCCGGAATCCAAAGCACATGTCCTGGCTCACTCCAGTAGGTTCCGAAGCAGGTTCCATTGCTTATGCCGCAACCCGAAGCCAAAGAGCTGCCAGTCGTTGAAGTGACCGCGCGAGATCTGCCGTTGCATTGCCCTAATCCGGCGATGCCCTTGTGGTCGAGCCATCCGCGGGTTTTCCTTGACGTCGCCGCCACCGGCGAAGCGATGTGTCCCTATTGCGGCACGCGCTACCGCCTCAAGGGAGAAGCGCCGCGCGGCCACTGATAGCGGCGCGAGAGCCCGGCGCGGGGCCCCACGCGAAGCGGGGGGATCGACGGGGAATTGCGAGTCGCCGCGGGCGGCCGACGCTGTGCCGGCCGGCCCGACATGAACCCTTTCAGGAGGCCGCGGCGCGAGCGCCCGGCGCAGGTGGCCTCCGCTCGCTTGAGTCCTGCTCCGCCTCGCCGATCGCTCCGCGCGAAGCGTGAGGGCGCTCACGGCGTCATCAGCTAAACGATGGTTGAGCGCATTTTGATCGTGGCGCCGTCATGGGTCGGCGACGCGATCCTTTCCGAGCCGCTGCTCGCTTTGCTGCGCGAGCCACTCGAGCCGCCGATCGTCGACGTGCTGGCGCCCACATGGTGCGCGCCGGTGTACGCGCGAATGCGCGGTGTGCGCAGCATCGTCGACAATCCGATCGGGCATGGTGAGCTCAAGCTCGCCGCCCGTCGCGCGCTTGCCCGTTCATTGCGCGCCAACGGCTACACCCGCGCGTACGTGCTGCCGAATTCGTTCAAGTCGGCCCTGATACCGTGGCTCGCGCGCATCCCACGCCGGATCGGATACATCGGGGAGGCGCGCGGACTGCTGCTCACCGATGCTCGCCGGTTGAACGCGCGAGCGATTCCTCGCATGGTCGACCGCTTTGTCGCGCTCGCAGCCGCCCCCGACGAACTGCCGCCGATTTCGCCCATCCCCGTGCTGGTACCCGACGCTACCCACGCTGCCGAAGCGATGCGGACGCTCGGGCTTGCCACCCGCCGCCCCATCGTGGCGTTTTGTCCCGGCGCCGAATTCGGTCCGGCCAAACGCTGGCCGACTGAGCATTTCGTCTCCCTCGCGCGCCGATTCATCGATTCGGGGTACACCGTGTGGCTCATCGGCTCGGAAAAGGATCGCGTCGCTGCAGATCCCATCGCGGAGGCGGTCCCCGACGCGAGGAATGCCTGCGGCAGGACGGACCTGGGAACGGCAATCGACCTTCTGGCGCAGGCGAATGTCGTCGTCAGCAACGATTCAGGGCTCATGCACGCGGCAGCGGCCGTGGGCCGACCGCTGGTAGCCTTGTTCGGCTCGTCGAGCCCGGCGTTCACGCCTCCGCTCTCGCCGCTCGCCCGCGTCGCCAGAATCGATATCGAATGCAGCCCGTGTTTTCAGCGCGAATGTCCGCTGGGACATTTCAAATGCATGCGCGAACTCTCGCCCAATGTTGTGTATGATCTGGCGCGCGCTATCCGCTAGTCAGCTTCGCTGAAACTCGATGCCCAAGGCTCGCACCCCGACCATCTTCACCTCGCCGCAGGACGCGGCGCTCGCCTTCTATCAGGCGTTCGAAGCCAAGGACATCGACGCGATGATGGCTACCTGGGCGGAAGACGAGGATATCGTGTGCGTCCATCCGGGTGGGCCCAGGCTGGTCGGCTACGACGCGGTTCGTGCCGGGTGGGAACAGATATTCGCGAGCGAGGCGCGCCTCTCGTTCCAGGTTGAAGACATCGTCGTCGTCGAAACCGTGGGAATGGCGCTGCAAAGTGCACACGAGCACGTGAGCGCAGGAGACGACCCCAAGCCGCGCGGCACAGCGATAGCAACCAACGTCTTTCTGCGAACGCCGTCAGGATGGCGGATGGTCATGCACCACGCCTCGCCGGCAGCGGCTACGCCTTCGGGCAGCCCATCGGGCCCTTTGCACTAGACCCGCTGCATAGCGGCACATCGCCTCATGCTGAAGCCGCGAGTGACTCCGAGCCAGCGGTCGTCTACAGTATCCGGCTGAACCACATCAACGACAACGCCGCCGCAAGCAGCGCGATCACCGCCGCGGCCGCAGCAAAAAACGCGGTGATCTCGGTCTCCTTTTTCTCGAGGACAACCTTGGCGTTGAGCGTCTCATACACCTTCTTGAGATCGTTCGCGGTGCCAGCGTAGAAGTATTCGCCCTGGGTCAGGTTGGCGATCTGCTTGAGCGAAGGCTCGTCCAGACGCACGCGCATCGACCAGCCCTCGGCACCGAGGAGCTCGCCCTTGGTCGTGCCTATCCCGACGGTGTAGACGCGAACTCCACGGTCGGCCACCATGCGCGCGGATTCGATCGGATCGGGCCCGGTGTTGGTCTGACCATCGGTGAGAAGGATGATGACTGCGGCGTCATACGAGCCCGGCGGCTCTGGTTTGAACGCAGGCTTTTCCGACTTCGGTACCTGATCGAGAGAAACGCCCCGGCGTTCGCGCTCCGCCGACGGTCGCGGATCGGACGCGCGCAGGTCGAACTCGACCTCCGGGAAAATCATTTTCAGTGACACCAGCAGCCCGCTGCCGACCGCAGTGCCGCGCTGGAGCTGAAAGCGTTCGATCGCAGCGAGAATGTCTTCGCGATTTTCCGTGGGTGCTTGGACCACCTGTGCGGTCGCGGCGAACGACACCACGCCGATCTTGGTGCTGCTCGGCAGGTCCGCCACGAAAGCGCGCGCAGCGTTCTGCGCCGCCTCAAGCCGGCTCGGCTCAACGTCCTTCGCCCGCATGCTGCCGGAGACGTCCATGGCGAGGATCACGGTCTGATGCTGCGAAGGAAGCAGCACCACCGCGCTCGGACGCGCGATGGCGACGATCATCAGCGCCAGCGCAGTCAGGAAGAGCAGCGGTGGCAGATGGCGTCGGATACGATAGCCGGAGCCGATCGCGCCCTTGACGACGGTAAGGCTCGCGTAACGCAGGGCGTTGCGCTGCTTGCGGCGCAGGACCAGCAGATACGCGACGACCAGCAGCGGCAGCGCGAGCAAGAGCCAGAGCAGGTCAGGCCAGACGAAAGTCATGCTAGAGGCTCAGATGCATCGGCATGCCTCCGGCGGCAAGCTGACTGCGGCGCTTGCGCAGATCGGCGAAGCGCAGAACCGCGTCGACCAGATCCCCTTCGGTCGAAAGCTCGAGCGTGTCGACCCCGGCGTTGCGGAACGCTTGACGCAGAGCCGCTTCGCGCTTTTCGGCGACCGCGGCGAACCGCTTCCTGAAGCCGCGGTCGTGGGTGTCGACGAAAACCTGCTCGCCCGTCTCCGCATCCTGCATCACCAGGAGGCCCAGGTCGGGGAGCGTCATTTCCAGTGGATCGTACAGGCGCACCGCAATCACCTCGTGGCGTTGCGCCAGGCGTGCCAGCGGCTTTTCCCAGCCCGGAGTGCTGATGAAATCGGAAACGACGAACACGAGCGATCGCCTGACGATCATCTGCGACGCGGTCCCGAGCAGATCGGCAAGCCTCGTCGCCGCCGACTGCGCGCGCTCCGGCCGCGAGAGAATGGCGTGAAGAATGTGCAGCACATGCCGACGGCCGCTGCGCGCTGGGATGACCGTATCGACACTGTCGCTATAGAGCAGCGCGCCGACCCGGTTGCCATGACGCGTAAGCAGCCGCGCCAGCAGCGCCATGAACTCGGCAGATACGTTGCGCTTTTTGACGTCGCGCGAGCCGAAATCGACCGACGGGCTTAAGTCAAGCAGCAACCACCCTGCGACTTCGCGCTCCTCGTTGTACTCCCGAACGTAGGGTGTCTGCAGGCGGGCGGTGACATTCCAGTCGATATGGCGGACGTCGTCGTGGTACTGGTATTCCCGCAGATCGGCGAGATCCAGCCCGTAGCCGCGAAACAGCGTACGGTAGTCCCCGTGTAGCAAGCCATCCAGGCGGCGAATGACCGTCCATTCCAGCCGCCGCAGGATGTGCTCAGGCGCCCGCGCCGACTCGGACATGCGCTTCGAGCGGTTTTTCCGGCGCGGGGACGCGCTGCATGATGCGATGGATCAGCTGGTCTGCAGTCAGACCTTCGGCCAGCGCTTCGTAGGTGAGCACCAGCCGGTGTCGCAGCACATCGGGTACGAGGTCGGTCACATCCTCCGGCAGCGCATAGCTGCGTCCGCGCAGGTACGCGAGCGCGCGGGCCGCTTCGACGAGATGGATGGTTGCCCGGGGACTGGCCCCGAACGAGATGTATTTCTGCAGATCCGCCACGCCGAAGCGATCGGGGTGCCGCGTGGCCGACACCAGCCGCACCGCGTATTGCATCAGATGGGGATCGACGTAGCCGGTGCGGCATTCGCGCTGGATCGCGGCAAGCTGATCCGTGGTGGCGACCGCAGCAACTTCGGTGGCCATGCCGGTGACGCGGTCGACGATCACGAACTCCTCTTCCTCGCTCGGATAACCGACCAGCACCTTCATCATGAAGCGATCCACTTGCGCCTCGGGCAATGGATACGTGCCTTCAGTCTCGATCGGATTCTGCGTGGCCATCACCAGGAACGGCTCGGGCACGCGGTGACTGGTGCCGGCGATGGTCACCTGGTATTCCTGCATCACCTCGAGCAGTGCGCTCTGAACCTTCGCCGGGGCGCGATTGATTTCGTCGGCGAGGAGAAGATGTGTGAACACTGGCCCCAGCGAAGTTGCGAACTCCCCGGTCTTCTGGTTGTAGATTCGAGTTCCGACCAGGTCGGCGGGTACCAGATCCGGCGTGAACTGGATGCGCCGGAAGGTGCCGCGAACGGTGCGGGCGATGGTCTTCACCGTCAGCGTCTTGGCGAGTCCTGGAACGCCCTCGACCAGCAGATGTCCCTGCGCCAGCATGGCGACCAGCACGCGCTCGAGAAAGTGGTCCTGGCCGACGACGATTTTCTTCACCTCGTAGAGAATGCGCTCCATCAACGAGGAGACCTCGTTGCGGCCGGTTTCGGTATCGTTCATGAATCTCCTGTCGTACTGAACTGCTTTTTCGCGATCGGCTCCCGACGGGCAGGCGCCTCTCTCCTCAGAATGGCGATATGCCCACCGCGGCGGCGGCGTTTTCGATGGGAACGGCGAAGCCGATACCGATGAACACCCGCTGCTCGGAAGGATTCAAAATTGCCGTGACGATGCCGACGACCTCACCGTCGGCTGTCACCAGCGGTCCCCCGGAGCTTCCCGGATTCACCGCCGCGTCGAACTGGATGAGATTAGTCAGCAGACGCTTGCCTTCGGGGGACTGATACTCGCGCCGCAGGCCCGACACTATGCCAGCGGTCGCCGACGGACCGATGCCGAAGGGAAAACCCACCGCGACGACATCGTCTCCGACCGCGAGGTCGGCGGTCGACCGCAGGGTTGCGGGCTGAAGATCGTCCGGCAGCTGTTTGGCCTGCAACACCGCGAGATCATGCTCGGGCCGTGCGCCGACGATGATCGCATCGGACTCCATTCCGTCGAAGAACTGCACCTTGATGTCTTTAGCTTCAGCGACAACGTGCAGACTGGTGAGAATCATGCCCTTGTCGACGATCACCACGCCGCTACCCACACTCATTCCCGTGCGCTCGAAAGGATCGCCGGTCGACGCGGGCGGACGCTCGGGTCCAAGTCCGACCACGCGCACCACCGACGGACGGATCGCCTCGTAGGCCTTGGCGGCCTGCGACGGGATCTGGACCGTTTCGAAGGTGTGCAAAACCGCGTTGTCGATGTCCTCTTGCGTGAGGACTCGCGGCGGCGGCTTGTGTGTCGAATAACCGATGCCGACCACCAGCGCGAACAAGCCGATGGTGATGAGCCAGAGCAGCGAAGCGTGCCTCCCGTAAAACCCCTGCCAGCGTGCGCGCAGCGACTTAACGGAAGCCGGCACTTGTACAGGCGCCGGCGTGCCTGGAACGGGCCGAACGCCGGCCACGGTCGGCGCGCCGCGACCTGCCCGGGCGGGATCGCGCGAACTGCTGTAGAGCGACGTTCTCTTCATTTGCCGCCTCCTGCAGGGAGCCCTAAACGGTTCCCCCGACCGTCAAGCCGTCGATCCGCAGCGTGGGCTGGCCGACGCCGACCGGTACGCTTTGACCATCCTTACCGCAGGTGCCGATGCCTGAGTCCAGCGCCATGTCGTTGCCGATCATCGATACCCGCGTCAACGCGTCCGGACCGTTGCCGATAAGGGTTGCACCTTTGACCGGATAGGTAAGCTTGCCGTTCTCGATCTTCCAGGCTTCGGCGGCGGAAAAGACAAATTTTCCATTGGTGATATCGACCTGCCCGCCTCCGAAGTTGACCGCGTAAAGGCCGTCGTCGACCGAGGCGATGATCTCGGCCGGATCGCGATCTCCGTTTTCCATCACTGTGTTGGTCATCCGTGGCATGGGCATGTGGGCGAAGGATTCGCGGCGTCCGTTGCCGGTCGGAGCTACGCCCATCAGGCGTGCGTTAAGCGTGTCCTGCATGTATCCCTTCAGAATGCCGTCCTCGATGAGCACCGTGCGCTGGGTTGGATTCCCTTCGTCGTCAACGTTCAGTGACCCGCGGCGGTTGGCGATGGTTCCATCGTCGACCACCGTGACGCCCTTCGCCGCGACCCGCTGGCCAATGCGGCCCGCGAAGGCTGAAGTCCCCTTGCGATTGAAGTCGCCCTCGAGCCCGTGGCCAATAGCTTCATGCAATAGAATTCCCGGCCATCCGGGGCCGAGCACGACGACCATCGTTCCTGCGGGCGCTTCGCGTGCGTTCAAGTTGAGCAGCGCCTGATCGACCGCTCTCGCCGCGTAATCTTCGAGCAGCGCATCGGTGAAATAGGTGTAGTCAACGCGTCCCCCACCGCCCGACATCCCCTGCTCGCGGCGACCGCTATCTTCAACGATGACGCTGAGCGACACGCGCACCAGCGGCCGCACATCGGCAGCGATCAGGCCGTCGCCGCGCGCGATGAGGATGGCCTCGAACTCTCCGGCGAGCGAGGCCATGACCTGGGTCACGCGCGGATCACGGCTGCGGGCCATGCGTTCGAGCCGCTGCAGGACCGCCACCTTCTCTGCATCGGACAGGGCCGCCACCGGGTCGCTCGCCACATAGAGGGCGCGCGCGCCGCCCACTCGATCGAGCGCAGCGGCCTTGCTTTGGCCTTGCCTGGCGATGGCACGCGTCACGGTGGCTGCCTGCTCGAGCGCAGCGAGGCTGATGTCATCGGAGTAAGCAAACGCAGTCTTCTCCCCCGAGACGGCGCGCACGCCGACGCCGCGATCGATGGAAAACGCGCCCGACTTGACGATGCCCTCTTCGAGGCTCCAGCTCTCCAGCCGTGTGTACTGAAAATAGAGATCGGCGTAGTCCACCCGATGGATGTGAATGCCGGCAAGGACGTCGGCCAGGTTGCGGAATTCGAGCGCGGCCGGCGCCAGCAGCAACTGGGTCGCCTGTTCGAGCAGGCGCGGATTCACGGCGGGAAGAGCGAGGTCGGTCATAGGGGGCTGTTGCTCGGCTGCCACCCTCATTGTCGCATAAGTCCGGTGGACCCCTTCTCGCCCGCTTCCCGGCTTTGCCCGAGGTAGGTTGCGGCCACGCGCGGATTTTCGGCGAGGTCGGCGCTGGCCCCTTCGGTCGCGACCTCACCGGTTTCGAGGACATATCCGGCATCGGCGACCTGCAGCGCCGCGCGCGCGTTCTGTTCTATCAGCAGAATCGACACCCCGCTCGCCTTGAGCGTGGCGATGATGCTGAATATCTCCTTGACGATGAGCGGAGCGAGCCCGAGCGACGGCTCGTCGAGCATCAGCAGCCGCGGCCGCCCCATCAACGCGCGACCGAGCGCGAGCATCTGCCGCTCGCCGCCGGACAGCGTTGCGGCGAGCTGGGTGCGGCGCTCGGCGAGCCGCGGAAAGCGCTGATAGACCTCATCGCGCGTTTGTAAAATCGCCTTGTCGCCCAGCCGATAGCGCTGGAACGCTCCAAGCTGCAGGTTGTCGGCCACACTCATCGCGGCGAACAGCTCGCGTGTCTCCGGCACCAGGCACAGTCCTCGCGCGACGCGCTGCTCGACCGAGACCTTCCCCAGCGGCGCACCGGCGTAAGCAATGGCGCCGCGTGCCGGGAGCAGTCCCATGACAGCTGCGAGCAATGTCGTCTTGCCGGCGCCGTTGGGGCCGATGACCGTGACGATGCGTCCCTCGTCGACCTTGAGCGAAACGCCGTGCAGAGCCTCGACCTTGCCGTAGGCGACACGCAGATCGCGCACCTCGAGCAAAGATGTGGTCACACTCGTACCTCGACTTCCTTGCACGCGCACTGTGAAAAAGCTGCGACGCGCATCGTCCTCGCGCCGTATTTGCCCGCGGTCGCGCGCCCTTCGGGCCGCGGCTTCATACGCCCCCCAGATACGCTTCGAGTACGACGGGGTTGCGCTGGATTTCGGCTGGAAGTCCTTCGGCCAGCTTCTCGCCGAAGTCCATGACGACCAGCCGGTCGGTGAGCCCCATGACAAAATCCATGTCGTGCTCGACCAGAAGAATGGTCAGGCCTTCCTGACGAAGCCCGCGCAGCAATTGCGCAAGCTCCTGCTTTTCGTGGTAACGCAGCCCCGCCGCCGGCTCGTCGAGCAATAGCAGGTGCGGATCGGACGCAAGCGCGCGGGCGATTTCCACGATGCGTTGGCGGCCGAGCGCCAGTGAACCTGCCGGAGAATGAATGTCCGCGGAAAGTCCGACGCGAGCAATCTGCGCCGCCGCGTCGGCTCGCGTGCGTGCTTCCTCGTCGCGATCCAGACGCAAGGCCGCGCGTGCAATTCCCGACGTCCCACGCAAGTAGGCGCCCAGCGCGACATTGTCGAGGACCGACATCGACGGGATCAGTTTTACGTGCTGAAACGTGCGCCCGATCCCGAGGCGCGCGATTTCGTAAGGCGGCCGGCTGCCTATGGACTCGCCGGCGAAAGTGATCGCACCGGCGGTCAAGGGCAGCGCTCCGCTGATCAGGTTGAACATGGTGCTTTTTCCGGCGCCGTTGGGGCCGATCAAGCCCAGGATCTCGCTGGCGCGAAGCTCGAAGGACAGATCGTTCACGGCTACCAGACCGCCGAATTGCTTGCGCGCCTTGTCGACGACAAGCAAGGGGCCGTCTGTGGCGAGACGGGAACGCTTCTTAAGCGGCGGAGCAGCAGCGACCGGCGGCGGCGTTCGCTGCGGAAGAGCCCTTGCGAGCCAGGGCCAGACGCCCTCGCGCGCGCGCTGCAACAGCAGGATCATCAGAATCGCCAGCACGACCAGCTCGAAATTTCCGGCGCGGCCGAGCACGCGCGGCAAGAAGTCCTGCAGAAGCTGCTTGAGCAAGGTGATGAGCGTCGCTCCTACCACTGCTCCCCAGACGTTGCCCGCGCCTCCGACGACGGCCATGAACAAATACTCGATGCCCTGGTTGATGCCGAAGGGCGTCGGATTGACGAATCGCTGCAGGTGAGCGTAGAGCCAGCCTGAAACGCACGCCAGCGCAGCGGCATAGACGAAAACAATGGTCTTCAGCTTGCTGCCGTCGACGCCGAAGGCCTCCGCCATCTCCAGTCCGCCCTTGAGTGCTCGCACGGCACGTCCAGGCCGCGAGTCCAGAATGTTGCGCGTCATCCACAGACTGCCCAGCGTGATCGACCAGATGAGGTAGAAGAAATACCGTTCGCTACGCAGCTCGATCCCGAAAAGATTGAGCGGCGGAATGCTGGTAAGCCCGGTGTAGCCGCCTAGGAAATCCATGTTGCCGAAGACGTAGTAGAGACTCGTTCCCCAGGCGATGGTCGCCAGGGGCAGGTAGTGCCCTTTCATGCGCAGCGTGATAAATCCCAGGAAAAGGGCGATGAGGACGGTCAGGGCGACACCCGCGAGCACGTTGAGCCAAGGCGAGATCACCGGAAAGTTGAGCGACAGGTACGCCGTGGTGTATGCGCCGATGCCGACGAATGCCGCCTGTCCAAAGGAGGTCTGCCCGGCGACGCCGGTGAGCAGAACCAGCCCCAGCGAAACGATGCTGTACAAGCCGATGTAGTTGCCCAGCGTCACCCAGAACGGCGGCGCGATCAGCGCGGCGACCACCAGCGCCACAACCGTCATAACGACCAGCAGGCTGCTTTTGCTCACCGGTCGGCCTCCTTCAACTGCGCGGGCAACATGTTCCTGCACAGCGTCGGCCTCCAGTCGATCGCGCGCCAAAGCGCCCTTCGGGCCTCGCTCGGCTTCGCCTCGCGTGGCGCGCTCACTCCTCCTCCTCATGATGATGAGTGGTCAGTGAGCGCCAGAGCAGCACGGGGATGATCAGGGTGAAGACGATCACCTCCTTGAAGGCGCTCGCCCAGAACGAGGAGAAGGATTCGAGCAATCCGACCAGCAGCGAGCCGGCGGCGGCTGCGGGATAACTCACCAGACCGCCGATGATGGCTCCGACAAAGCCTTTCAGGCTCACCAGAAAACCGGAGTCGTAGTAAACGGTAGTGATGGGACCGATGAGCACGCCGGAGACGGCGCAGAGCATGGCCGCCAGAGTGAAGGTCAGGCTTCCCGCGAGTATCGGGCTCACGCCTACCAGGCGCGCTCCGACGCGGTTGAGCGCGGTGGCGCGCAACGCCTTGCCGTAGAGCGTGCGTCCGAAGAACAGATACAGCGCGCCGATCAGCGCTAGCGAAAACAGCACTACCAGCGCGCTCTGTCCGCTGATGGTCATGTCCCCAATGCGAAACGACGCATCGGTGAACGCCGGGGTACGCGAGCCTTCGGCGCCGAAAAACCACAGCCCGAGACCGAGCATGGCGAAATGCACGGCGACCGAAACGATCAACAGCACCAGCACGGATGCTTCGGCCAGCGGCTGGTAGACGATGCGATATAAGAGCGGTCCCAGCGCGGTAACGATGGCTATGGTCAGCAGGATCTGCACCGGGAACGCGAGCGACAGGGGGGCGAGCCAGCGTACCGCCCCCGCGATCAACAGCGGGGCGACGACGTACAGAGCCAGGCGCGTCGGCAACCGCCTCCATTCGCGCTGCCGCAACGCCGCGTATAGCTCGATGGCTCCCGCAAGAAGCGCTAGCCCGGTAAGCAGTCCCACCGTTCCAGGTGGCTTGCCCAGCTGCAATGCCGCAAGCGTCAGTGTTCCGTAGGTAACGAACTCTCCCGAGGGCACAAAGATGACGCGGGTGACCGCGAATACCAGCACCAACGCCAGCGCGAGCAGCGCATAGATCGCTCCGTTGGTGATGCCATCCTGCGTCAGCAGCGCGGCGATCGAGAAATCCATGGCGGCTTGCCGATCGAACGAAGGTCGATGCAACAAAAAGCCGGCTGTGGCGACGCCGCAGCCGGCTTCTGTCGACCTTGCGCTACTTCAGAAGGACCCACTTGCCGTTTTCGATCTTCACCATCACACGTGCACGGTTGTCGAAACCGTTATGGTCACCTGCGTTCATGTTGAACACCCCGTTGGCGCCTGCCACTTCCTTCGAGTTTTCCAGCGCGTCGCGCAGCGCCGCGCGAAACGCCTTCGTCCCCGGCTGCCCCTTCTTGAGCGCTTCCGGAATCGCCAGCTGAAGGAGTTTGTATGCGTCCCACGCGTGGCCGCCAAAGGTGGTACGGCTTCCCGGACCGTATTTGCCTTCATAGATAGTCACGTATTCCGCCGCCGACTTTTTCACCGCGTTGCCTTCGGGCAGCTGTTCGTAAACGAGCATCGGTCCCGCCGGCAGCAGCGTTCCATTGCCGTCGGCGCCGACGACGCGCAGAAAATCGGAGTTCGCCACGCCGTGCGTCTGATAGATCTTGCCCTTGTAGCCACGCGCGACAAGCTCTTTTTCCGGAGTTGCTGCAGGCGTGCCGGAACCGCCGATCAGGATCGCATCCGGCTTGGCCGCCAGCAGCTTGAGCACCTGCCCGGTGACGCTGGGATCGTTGCGGTTGTATTTCTCCTCGGCCACGACCTTGATCCCCGCGGTCTGCGCCGAGCGCTTGATTTCTCCTAGCCAGCTCTCGCCGTAGGCGTCGGCAAACCCGATGTAACCCATGGTGTTCACGCCGTTGGCGCGCATGCTGATCGCCACTGCGTCGGCCATCAATGAGTCGTTCTGCGGCGTCTTGAACACCCACTTGGTCTTGGGATCGGCAGGATTGATGATCTGCGCCGACGCGGCGAGCGAGATCATGGGCACTTCCGCCTCGGCAACGACGTCGCGCATCGCCAGCGAATTCGGCGTCACGGTCGAGCCTATGATCACGTCGACCTTGTCCTCGGAGATAAGCTTGCGCGTGTTCTTCACGGCCTCGGTGGTGTCGGACTTGTCGTCGATCACGATGAAGTTGACCTTCTGTCCGCCGATCATCGGCGAGCCGATCAACTCGAAGGTGTTTTTCTCCGGGATACCGAGCGATGCCGCAGGCCCCGTCGCCGACAACGTCACGCCGACGTTGATGTCCGCGCTAGCGAGCGCGCACAAAAAAAACGCAGCGGCGGCTGCGTAACGCAATAACGATTTCATTGACCTCTCCCTGGCGAGCCTCAAGCAACCGTCTTCAACGGCGCTCTCGCGTCATAGGCGACGCGGGCTTGAGCGATTCTGGCACCTAAGGAACCTCTGAACAAGTCCCACAGAAGCCGCGCTTCTGGCGCAATGGCTTCGCGGAGATGATCAGCGTTTCAGCGAGCGCGCTTCAGCTCGTCGCGTATCTCCTTCAGCAGGAGGACCTCTTCCGGCGGCGCCGGCGGTGCCGGCGGCTTGGCATTCCGGAGCCGGTTGATCTGCTTCACCATGAGGAAAATGATGAACGCCAGGATCACAAAGTTGATGGCCACAGTAATGAAATTGCCGTACGCAAACAGTGGCACTCCAGCTTTGGTGAGAGCGTCGTAGGTGATCGGGCCGGTATATCCGGCAGGCGGCGGCGCCAGCATGATGAACCAATTCGTGAAATCCAGCCCTCCGACGGCGCGACCGACGATCGGCATGATAATGTCTTTGACCAGTGAATCAACGATCTTGCCGAAGGCCGCTCCGATGATCACGCCAACCGCCAGATCGACGACGCTACCCTTGACTGCGAACTCGCGGAACTCACTGGCGAATGACATTTGTTCTCCTCTCAAGCTTGCTGGTCGCGAGCGCTATATCCGAGGGACCGCGACCCGCGTGAACCCAACTTTATGGCAATGTGCCGCATTCGCGCCTTGGTCTTGCGGTGACCGTACACGCTACACGGCCGCCTCGCCGGATTCGCCGGTACGGATGCGCACCACCTGCTCGACCGTGGTGACGAAGATCTTGCCGTCCCCGATCTTGCCGGTGCGCGCTGCCTTGATGATCGCTTCGATGGCGCGTTCGACCAGCGAGTCGGCGACGATCACTTCGATCTTGACCTTGGGCAGGAAGTCGACGACGTACTCCGCGCCTCGATACAACTCGGTATGACCCTTCTGGCGTCCGAAGCCTTTGACCTCGGTCACGGTGAGACCTGTTACGCCAATCTCGGACAATGCTTCGCGGGCTTCGTCCAGCTTGAACGGCTTGATGATCGCTTCGATTTTTTTCATGCGCTTGGCCTCCGTCGCTTCCGACAGGGAAGGTTACACCAGAGCTCCCGCTTAAACCAATCGAGAGACGCCGCCCCGTCGCGTATCAGCTGCTGGGAATCGCATCAGCTTCAGCGTGGCGTAGGCCCCTCCCATTCGGCCCACGCCGAGGTGATGGGATAGCGCCAGTCCTTGCCGAAGCCGCGCGGAGTAATGCGGATACCCACGGCGGCCTGACGACGCTTGTATTCGTTGAGCTTGATCAACCGCACTACCTTCGCTACATCCTGCCGCGGCAAGCCGCGCGCCACGATCTCGTCCGGGCTCAAGTCCTGCTCGACATAGGCTTCGAGTATGGCGTCGAGCACGTCGTAAGGCGGCAGACTGTCCTGGTCGGTTTGATTAGCCCGCAGCTCCGCCGATGGTGCGCGGGTGATGATCCGTTCCGGGATCACGCGACCGAGGGTGTTGCGGTAGTGGGCAAGCCGGTAGACCAGGGTCTTACTGATGTCCTTGAGCACGGCGAACCCACCGGCCATATCGCCGTAGAGCGTTGCATAACCCACAGCCATCTCCGACTTGTTACCCGTGGTCAGCACGATCGAGCCGTATTTATTGGACAGCGCCATCAACAGCGTTCCGCGAATGCGTGCCTGGATGTTTTCTTCGGTAGCATCTTCGGGACGACCGCGAAACTCTTCGGACAGCGTCTTCTTGAAGGCCGCGAACACTGGATCGATCGGGATTTCGTCATAGCGCACGCTTAAGCCCGCCGCCATCGCGCGCGCGTCTTCCAGGCTGATCGAGGCGTTGTAGATCGACGGCAGCATCAGCGCGCGGACGCGAGACGCGCCCAGTGCATCGACGGCGACGGCGAGCGTCAGTGCCGAATCGATGCCGCCGGATAACCCGAGCAGCACCCCTGGAAAACGATTCTTGTCGACGTAATCGCGCACGCCCATGGTCAGCGCCGAGTAGACATGCGGCTCGAGCCGCGAATCGATGTCGCCTCGCACCGCTTTGGGAACTGCCCCTTCGAATTCGACCAGCGCCACCGCCTCGTGCCACGCGGGCAGCTGTTGCACGAGCGCACCGCGGCCATCGAGCACGAACGATGCGCCATCGAACACCAGTTCGTCCTGACCGCCGACGCGGTTGACGTAGACCACCGGCAAAGCGCATTCCCGAGTGCGCGCGCTGACGATCTCGCGCCGAAGAACCTGCTGCCGAGTATGGTAGGGCGAGCCGTTGGGCACCACCAGGAGCTGCGCGCCTGCGTTTCGCGCCGCGAGCGCCGGCCCGGGAAACCACACGTCTTCGCAGATGATTACGCCGACGCGCACTCCGGCAACGTCGATCACGCATGGCTCGTCTCCCGGCTGGAAATAGCGCTCCTCGTCGAATACCGTGTAGTTGGGCAGCTGCTGCTTGCGACACACCGCAACGATTTGGCCGCCTCGCAGCGCGGCGACGGCGTTGTAGCACCTCCCCGACGCCACTTGTGGAAAGCCGACCAGCAGCGTCGGCTTGGCAGCGGTCGCGGCAAGGCGCTCGATTTCGCGATGGCATGCGGCCAGAAACGCCGGCCGAAGCAGCAGATCCTCGGGAGGATATCCGCAGAGGGAAAGCTCCGGAGTAACCACCAGATCGGCGCCGGCGCGCTCGGCGGCGGCAGCGGCATCGGCGATGCGCGCCGCGTTGCCGGCGAGATCGCCGACCACCTGATTGAGCTGAGCGATCGCGATGCGCATCAACTTGAATTTTATCACGCGCAGCGCCGCATTTCCGTCGCTTGCGGAATCGCGCTTGCTCACGCGACAATCGCGGCAGAGCAATGTCATCGCCTTCGCTGTCGGTCGTCGATTCTCTCTCGCCGATTCCCCCGGATGAGTGGAACGTGCTCGCGGGATCGCGGCCGCTGCTATCGCACGCGTTTCTGCACGCGCTGCACGAAACCGGCTGCGCATCTGAGCGCACCGGATGGGCACCGCGCTATCTGATTGCACACCGCGCCGGCCAACTCGTCGGCGCCGTCCCGTTATATCTGAAATCGCATTCGTACGGCGAGTACGTATTCGACTGGTCGTGGGCCGACGCTTACCATCGCCACGGAAAACGCTACTACCCCAAGCTGCTCGCCGCA
The DNA here is from genome assembly GCA_035262745.1 of Casimicrobiaceae bacterium. Lineage (GTDB taxonomy): Bacteria > Pseudomonadota > Gammaproteobacteria > Burkholderiales > Casimicrobiaceae > PALSA-1003. Next base: position 48,184 of record DATFSE010000079.1, read on the forward strand.
GTGCCGTTCACACCGGCCACGGGCCCGCGCTTGATTGCCGCGGATCGGCCGACGCGGCGGCTGCTGCTGGACACCTCCCTCGCTTTGCTCGCACAGGAGGGACTCTCGTCGCTGCACATCCTTTTCTTGGGCAGCGGCGAAGCCGACGAGTGCGCTGCCGCCGGCATGCTGTTGCGCAACAGCGTGCAGTTTCACTGGGTGAATCCCGGCTATCGCGATTTCGCAGATTTCACATCGACGCTCAATCATTCCAAGCGTGCAAAAATCCGTCAGGAACGGCGCAAGCTGGCCGCGACGGGTACCTCCTTCCTGCGTCTCACCGGTCGCGAGATCGATCCGGCGCAGTGGCGTTTCTTTTTCCGTTGCTACACCAAAACCTACCGCGAGCACCACTCGACGCCGTACCTGTCACTGGAATTCTTTCAGCGGCTGGGCCACGACATGCCCGACAACGTTTTACTCGTGCTCGGGCTGAAGTCGGGAGAACCGCTGTGCGCCGCACTGGACATCTTCAACGCTGACACGCTGTGGGGCCGCTACTGGGGCGCCACCGAATACGTACCCGGACTGCATTTCGAGGCGTGCTACTACCAGGCGATAGAATTCTGCATCGAGCGGCGCATTGCCCTGTTCGAAGGTGGAGCACAAGGCGTGCACAAGCTCGCGCGCGGCTTCCTTCCGGTCACCACCCAATCAGCGCACGCGATCGCCGATCCCGATTTCGCACGAGCGATCTCCCGCTTCGTATCGCGTGAGCGCGACGACGTGGCGCAGAGCGTGGACGAGCTCGAGCGCGCAAGCCCGTTTCGCAAGGAGCAGAGCGCCGCTCAACGCGTGCTAGACTGACGGCTCGCCACGTTACAGTCGCAAGCGCCGGGAAAAGTGTGGCTCGGGGTGGGCAAGCGCAACTCATAAGACGATGGATTCGCTCCAAGGGCGGACGCTGTTCATCACCGGCGCATCACGCGGCGTCGGCTTCGCCATCGCCATGCGCGCCGCGCTCGACGGCGCAAACATAGTCATCGCGGCGAAGACCACCGAAAAGCATCCGACGCTCATCGGCACGATCTATTCGGCGGCCGAGGAGATCGAAAAGGCGGGAGGTCGCGCCCTGCCGCTGGCCGTGGACATCCGCGACGAGAATGCGGTGCGCAGCGCCGTTGAGCAGGCCGTCGCGAAATTCGGCGGCATCGACATCCTGGTCAACAACGCGAGCGCCATCAGCCTGAGCGGGACGCTCGCCACGCCGATGAAGCGATTCGACCTGATGTTTGCCGTCAATGTGCGCGGGACGTTTCTTTGCACGCAGGCCTGTCTGCCACATCTGCAGGCGGCCGCGGCTGCGGGACGCAACCCGCACGTGCTGATGCTTTCTCCGCCCCTCAACATGCGACCACGCTGGTTCAAGGACCACGTCGCCTACACCATGGCCAAGTACGGGATGAGCATGTGCGTGCTGGGCATGGCGGAGGAGTTCCGTGCGGAGGGAATCGCGGTGAACGCACTGTGGCCTCGCACGTTGATCGCGACAGCGGCGCTCAAGATGGTGCCTTCGATGGGCGGGCGCGTCGACGGATCTCGCAAGCCCGAGATCCTGGCTAACGCCGCGCATGCCATTTTGCTGCGTGACGCGCGCCGGGCGACCGGCAACTTCTACATCGACGATGATGTGCTGGCTGAGGCCGGTGTCACCGATATCTCGCGCTATGAAGTGACGCCGGGGACGCCCCTGATCCCCGACATATTCATAGACTAGCCGCGCGAGGGCCCGGCGTCGCCAGTCGCCCTGCGCATAGCGCGGGGATCGACGGGGAATTGCGAGTCGCGGCAGCGGCCGACACTCGACAAAGCATACCTGATGGCGCTTTGAGGCCGCCTATTGCGACTGACCCGGGCCGTTGCGCCCGCTAGGGCCGTTGTGCCCGCTAGGGCCGTTGCGGCCACCCGGCTGTCCGCCCGGGCCACGCCCGCCGCGTCCACCACGACCGCGGCGCCCGCGCCGCCCCCGATGGTTGTGACGCCCGCCCGGATTGCCAAAGCGCATTTCACGAACCGGCTGCTCCGGCGAGGCGCGGTTGCCGTCGACTTCGTCGATTTCTTCGTCGGAATCTTGCACGTGATCGTTGCGATTGCCATCGATCTCGGGCTGCGCATCGCGACTCTCGCCGGGTTGATCCCGCGACCCCGCTTCGGCCGAACGATTAACCCGCGCGCCAAACTGCATCCCGGCTGCTTTGAGTAGTTCGTCCAGACCTTCCCGCTCGAGCTCCTGGGTTTGTCCGCGCTTGAGTTCCGGAGGCATGGCGACGACTCCATAACGGGTGCGGATGAGCCGGCTCACCATGACACCCAGCGCCTCGAACAACCGCCGCACTTCGCGATTGCGTCCTTCAGGTAGTGTGAGTTTGTACCAGTGATTTGTACCCTCCCCGCCACCGTCGGCGAGCGTCAGTACCTTGGCGGACCCGTCTTCCAGCGGCACGCCTTCGAGCAGGGCGCGCTCCTGCTCCGGCGTGAGTGTGCCGACGATACGCACGGCGTACTCGCGTTCTACCCCGTAGCGCGGATGCATCAGGCGGTTGGCGAGCTCTCCGGAAGTCGTGAACAGCAGCAACCCCTCGCTGTTGAAATCGAGCCGTCCCACCGATATCCAGCGCGCATGGCCGAGCCTCGGCAGCTTTTCGAACACGGTCGGCCTGTTTTCGGGATCGCTGCGACTGACGATCTCTCCGGCGGGTTTGTGATACAGCAGCACACGGACCCGCGGCGCGGCGAATCGCAGTCGTACCAGCTCGCCGTTGATTCGTATCTGGTCGTTGGGGCCGACTTTCTGGCCGACCTCCGCCGGTTGCCGGTTCACCGTGATACGGCCGGCGATGATCATTTCTTCCAGACCGCGCAACGAACCGTAGCCACATTGCGCCAGCACTTTATGCAGGCGCTGAGGCTCGGTGAAAACGGGCTCAGTGTAGCGTCGGTGGGGGTTCTGACGGCTGCGGTCGTCCGTCCGGTGCGTCGGGTGCGCCGAGGTCGACGGGTGCGCTTGCCGGTGTGCCGAGGAGCGGGCTCGCGAGCGCGAGTTCGGCCTCGGCGGCCTTTGCGGGGGCATCGGGTGGCTCCAGGAGGTGGGAAGTGTCAAGCTCAGAAAGCGGCGGTAATTCCGCCAGGGAAGTAAGACCTAAGTCATCGAGGAACTGCTTGGTGGTGGCAAACAACGCAGGCCGGCCCGGTGTCTCGCGGTGGCCGACGATTTCGATCCATTGACGGTCTTCAAGGGTCTTGACGATGTTGGTCGATACCGCGACTCCGCGGATCGCTTCGATGTCGCCGCGTGTCACCGGCTGGCGATAGGCGATGATGGCGAGTGTCTCCATCACCGCGCGCGAGTAGCGCGGCGGCTTTTCGGGCGACAGACGATCCAGGAAGGGCTGAATTTCCGGCCTTGCCTGGAAGCGCCAGCCGCTTGCGACCTGGGCGAGCTCGACGCTACGCCCAGCCCAGGCCTTGCGCAGCTCGTCCAGAAGGTTGCGCAGAGTATCAGTCTCCAGTGGCGGGTCGAACAGCCTGGAGAGCTGAGTGAGCGACAGCGGCTCACCCGCGGTGAGCAAAGCGGCCTCCAGGATGCCGGTGATCCGGCTCAAATCTTCGCTCATTGCAAAGTCGCGCAGAGACTAGAGATGCCTCCCCTCGCCATAAGGCTTGGGGAGCGGGGCGAGGGTTGCAGCGTCACCGGCCCATTCTTCCTTTGGTTTGGGACCCATTAACGGGCCCTGATTCAGGCATCGGCTTCCAGCGCGAACGCCGGGTCGCCTTTGCGTTGCACGTATATCGGCGCGTAAGGCTCCGCCTGCGCGATGTCCAGCAACTGCTCGCGGGCGAGCTCCAGTATGGCGAGGAACGTCACCACCAGTCGTGGGACGTCCGCGCGAGGCTCGAACAGGGTTGTGAACTCGAAAAACCGTCCCGGTTCCAGCAGCTTGAGCAGCCGGATCATCTGACTGCGGACCGACAACTGCTCACGCGTAACGAGATGATGGCGGTTCGCGCGCGCTCTTGCAACCAGGCCGGCCCAGGCCACCCTCAAGTCGTCCGGACGCACGTCCGGTAGCCGTGCCGAGGCGACCCGGTCGAACCACACCCGTACCAGGGCGAAATCGCGCTCGGCAAGGGGTAGGGCGTCGAGCTGCTGGGCGGCCGCCTTCATGCGCTCGTACTCCAGGAGCCGCCGCACCAGCTCGGCCCGGGGATCCTCCATCTCTTCGCCGGGAAGCGCCGGAGGCTTGGGCAGCAACAGGCGCGACTTGATCTCGATCAGCACTGCGGCCATGAGCAAGTACTCGGCCGCCAGCTCGAGCTGAGTACGCCGCATCATCTCGACATAGCCCAGATACTGGCGAGTAAGCTCGGCCATCGGGATGTCGAGGACGTTGATGTTTTGCTTGCGGATGAGATAAAGCAGCAGATCGAGCGGTCCTTCGAAGCTCTCCAGAAAGACTTCTAGCGCCTCGGGAGGGATGTAAAGGTCGGCGGGAAGCTCGAGCAGCGGCTCACCATAGACCTTGGCGACCGGCGCACCTGCCGCCTGCGCCAAGTCGACCGCATGCTCTGCGCCGTCGCCAGTGCTCACGAGTAGTCGATCCCCATCGCTTCGCGCACGTCGCGCATGGTTTCCTCGGCGAGCTTGCGTGCCCGCTCGCAGCCGTCGGCGACGATCGCACGCACCAGCGTCGGATCGTCCAGGTATTTTTGTGCGCGCTCGTTCATCGGCTGCTGCTCGGCGATGATGGCGTCGATCACCGGTTGCTTGCACTCGAGGCATCCGATCCCGGCGGTGGTGCATCCTCTCTGCACCCACGCCTGGCGCTCCTTGTCGGAGTAGATCTGGTGCAACGGCCACACCGGGCATTTTTCCGGAGTCCCCGGGTCGGAGCGGTGAACCCGTGCAGGGTCGGTCTGCATGGTGCGGATCTTCTTGGTCACCGACGCCGGATCTTCGCGCAAAAAAATGGCGTTGCCGTAGGACTTCGACATCTTCTGGCCGTCGATCCCGGGCACGCGCGGGTTTTCAGTGAGCAGCGGCTGGGGCTCCGGAAGGATCACCCGCCGCGAGCCCTCGAGATAGCCGAAGAGGCGCTCGCGATCTCCGAGGGCGAGGTTCTGCGCTTCGTCCAGCATGTCGCGCGCCGCCTGCAGCGCGGCTTCATCGCCCTGCTCCTGGAAGGCGGTGCGCAGGCTCTCGTAGCGCTTGGACCGGCGCGACCCTAGTTTTTTTATTGCTGCCTTGGCCTTTTCCTCGAAGCCCGGCTCGCGGCCGTAGATGTGGTTGAAGCGACGGGCGAGCTCGCGCACGAGCTCCAGATGCGACACCTGGTCTTCGCCCACGGGAACCATGTTCGCTCGGTAGATCAGGATGTCGGCCGCCTGCATCACCGGGTAGCCGAGAAAGCCATAGTTCGCGAGGTCGCGATCGGAGAGCTTTTCCTGCTGATCCTTGTACGTCGGCACGCGCTCGAGCCATCCCACAGGAGCGATCATGCCCAGCAGCAGCGTGAGCTCGGCGTGCTCGAGGATCCGCGACTGGATGAAAATAGTCGAGCGCGCCGGATTGATGCCAACCGCCAGCCAGTCGATGAACATCTCCCACACGCTCTCTTCGATGTTCTCCGGTGTGTCGTAATGCGTGGTGAGCGCGTGCCAGTCGGCGGCGAAATACAGGCACTCGTATTCCTCCTGCAGCCGCACCCAGTTTTTCAGAGCACCGTGGTAGTGCCCGATATGCATCCGGCCGGTAGGCCGCATGCCCGACAACACGCGGTCAGAAAAGATCACGTAGATTAGAGATAAAAGTTAAAGACCGACAAACAGGTCGATCAGATATTCGCCGGCCCGCAGCAGCGGCATCATCAGGTCGCCAAGGATGCCGGTGGCGAGCAGCAGAATCACGATCATGAAACCGTAAGGCTCCATACGGGCATAGGTCGTCCCTATCGAATGCGGCAGGAGGCTTACCGCAATCCTTCCACCGTCGAGCGGAAGAATCGGCAGCAAGTTGAGCGCCATCAGCATCAGATTCACCTGCACGCCTGCGCGTGACATCTCATATACACCATCACTGTTCAAAGCACCGCCGGAAATCGCGCCACGCAGCAGAAACGCCCAGCCGAGAGCCATAATGAAGTTGGCAAAGGGCCCTGCTCCTGCGACCCAGAACATGTCCCGCTTTGGGTTTCGCAGGTTGCCGAAGTTGATCGGGACCGGCTTCGCCCATCCAAAGATGAACAGCGGCGCACCGGTCAGCTTCGCTATCGCGATCAAAAATCCAGGCACAGCGATCGTTCCGATCGGATCGATGTGCTTGAGCGGATTCAGTGTGACTCGGCCCAGCATCCAGGCGGTCTGATCGCCGAATTGCCGGGCGACATAGCCGTGCGCCGCCTCGTGCAACGTGATCGCGAAGACCACCGGCACCGCCCATAGCACGATGGTCGCGAGTGACAAATCCATTGACTCGCTATTCTACCAGTTTGTCGTGTTGAGCCCGGTTCGAGGGTTGACGCCAAGAAGATCATGCTGCTGCGGCGAGCCCGAGATGCGCTGGATCGCCCCTGCCCACGCGCACCAGCGCCGGCGGCGACACCGCGAGATCCACTACTGTCGTCGGTTCCAGGTGGCAGGGGCCGCTGTCGATGATCAATTCGATGACGTGCTCATAACGTGAGCGGATCTCGTTGGGATTATTTAGCGGTTGCGCGGCTCCAGGCGGAATCAGCGTCGATGAAAGCAGCGGCTCATTGAGGTCGGCGAGCAGCGCTTGCACGACTGCATGGTTCGGCACGCGAACGCCGATGGTTCTGCGCCGCGGATGCTTGATCCGCCGGGGCACATCGCGCGCTGCAGGCAGAAGAAACGTGTAGCTGCCCGGCACGCCTTCCTTGACGATGCGGAATTGCCAGTTATCCAGCGCCGCGTAACGCCCGATCTCAGCGAGATCGCGACATACCAGCGTCAGATGGTGTTTGTCGTCGACGCCGCGGAGCTGGCGGATGCGCTGTGCAGCTGCGACGTCGCCGAGGCGGCAGCCGAAGGCATAGCTCGAATCCGTGGGATAGGCGATAACGCCACCCTCGCGAACGATGGCCGCCGCCTGGCGGATCAATCGTGGCTGCGGATCGACAGGATGGATCGTGAAGTACTGAGCCATTGTTGGAGCGCTATGGAGCGCCCGCGAGGGGTGGCGCGGATTCGCTATATAATTCTGGCTTATTCTAACGCATAGTTATATGGCACTTCATCCGTGAATCTGCAGCAGCTTCGTTACCTTTGCGCCGTTGTCGATCATGGCCTCAACGTGTCGGTGGCAGCGGAGGCGTTGTTCACTTCGCAGCCCGGAATCAGCAAGCAGATCCGGCAGTTGGAGGACGAGTTGGGAGTGCCGATCTTCATCCGCCAGGGCAAACGGCTCACCGCGCTCACCGCCGGCGGCGAAGTTGTCGTCGCCACGGCTCGAAGAGCGTTGCAGGAGCTCAACAACCTGAAGCGGGTCGGCGCCGAGTTCAAAGCCGAAGACACGGGGACGCTGTCGATTGCTACGACCCACACCCAGGCGCGCTACGTGCTGCCGCCGGTGCTCAAGCGGTTTGCCGACAAGTATCCGAAGGTGCACCTGCTGCTGCACCAGGGCAATCCCGTCCAGGTCGCGCAGCAGACGGCGCGGGCCGAGGTCGACGTCGGGATCGCTACCGAAGCGCTGGCGGATTTCACCGAGCTGGCCACCCTCCCCTGTTACACATGGAACCGCTGCGTGCTCGTCCCCAAAGGCCACGCGCTCACCAAGACGCATCCGCTGACCCTGGAAGCGCTCGCGCGCTATCCAATCGTCACCTATGACTTCAGTTTCACCGGCCGTTCGCAGATCAACGCTGCCTTCGCGGCCAAGGGCCTCACGCCGAATGTGGTGCTGACCGCGCTCGATTCCGACGTCATCAAGACTTACGTCGCACTCGGGTTCGGTGTGGGGATCGTGGCGCAGATGGCCTATGACACTTCGCGCGATGCCCAGTTCGACAAGATCGAGGCGAGCCACCTGTTCGCGGCGAGCACGACGCGGCTGGCGCTCCGGCGTGGCGTGTATCTGCGCGGATACGTCTATGACTTCATCACTCTGTTCGCGCCGCAATTCGACCGTGCGGCGATCGAGGCTGCGCTGCGTGGCGACGGACAGCAATATGAACTGTGAGCACCGGGTGACGTCCGACGGTTGATGAGCGCAGCGCAGGATCGCAACTGGTCGCTTGCGGCGCTGCTCGCAGCGCTGGCGATGCTCGGACCGTTCTCGGTCGACACCTATCTTCCTGCGTTTCACGACATCGGCACCGAGTTCGACGCGCCGCAGCTGGCGGTGCAGCAGACCTTGTCGACGTACCTCTTCGCCTATGCCTTCATGATGCTCTGGCAAGGCGCGCTGGCTGACGCGCTCGGGCGGCGCCCTGTGGTGCTGGTCAGTCTCGGCATATACGCGGTGGCCACGCTGGGCTGCGCGATTGCCGGGAACATAGAGACGCTGTGGTTGTTTCGTACGCTGCAAGGTCTTTCCGCGGGAACAGGAGTGGTGGTCGGCCGCGCCATCATTCGTGACCGCTTTCACGGCGCGGAGGCGCAGCGGTTGATGGCGCAGGTCACACTCGTGTTCGGCATTGCTCCAGCGCTTGCCCCCGTGCTCGGCGGCGTTCTGTTGAACACACTGGGCTGGCGGTCGATATTCTGGGTGCTGCTCCTGCTGGTGATCGGCCTCGCGCTTTGGTCGCACCGCGAGCTGCCGGAAACGTTGCACAAGGATGCGAGGCAATCGCTCGCGCCGCGCGAGCTGTGGAAGCGATACCTGGCGGTGATGCGCCATCCCGATTTTCTGCTTCTGGCGACCATCCCCGCGCTCAACTTCGCCGCGTTCTTTCTCTACATCGCCAGCGCGCCGACCTTCCTCATGGATCGCCTTGGCGTGTCGAGCTACGGCTTCGCCTGGCTGTTCATCCCCATGATCACGGGGGTGATGATCGGGGCGGCGATCTCGGGCCGCAGCGCGGGGCGGCTTTCGACGGAGCGCACCGTTCAGCTCGCCTATGGTCTGATGTTCACCGGTGTTGCTTTCGACCTTGGCGTGGCGTGGTTCGTCACGCCTGGCGTGCCCTGGCACGTGCTGCCCATCATGCTGTTCACCATGGGTAGCAGCGTATTGATGCCCACTGCTTCGCTGCTGATGCTCGATCTTTTTCCCACCATGCGCGGGCTGGCATCATCGCTGCAAAGCTTCATTCATTTTGCACTGGCGGCGGTCAATGCCGGCTCCATTGCACCCCTGCTCGCGCAGTCGCTCAAAGCAATGGCTCTCGGCATGACGGGGTTTACCGTCGCCAGCGTGGCGCTGTGGATGACCTATCGGCGACGTACCGCCAATCGCCGTTGAACTCTGGACGCGTGCGCCTTGCCCTATGCTCGCCCCCAAAGTAACGAGTAGACACATGCTGCGAGTCATGTCTTTCGGGTTCGTGCTGCTCGCGACGGTCCTTGTTGACCACGCCGTCGGTCAAGAGCTGCGCACCATCGATCTCGTCATCGGCAACCATCGACTGGTGGCAGAAGTTGCTGCGACTGAAGCCACACGCACAACGGGGCTCATGAACCGCTTCAGTTTGAAACCCGATCACGGCATGCTTTTTGTTTTTGCCGAGCCGCAGGCGCTCGCGTTCTGGATGCACAACACCTATGTTCCGCTGTCGATCGCCTTCATCGACGCCAAAGGTCGCATCTTGAACATCGAGGACATGGCGCCGCAGACCGACTCGACGCACCCGTCGCGGGGACTCGCGCTCTATGCCCTGGAGATGAAAAAAGGCTGGTTCTCGGATCGGGGGATCGGACCCGGCGCCCAGGTCGACGGCATCGACAAGGCGCCGAAGCCGCGAGAGTAAACATCGCATCGGTCATTCCCACGGAAGCGGGAATCCAGCGTCTCGTTTCTTAACGTCACTGGGTCCCCTCCTTCGAGGGGACGACCAATGTCGCATAGACAGCGCCGCGGATCAGCGGCGGTGGAGAGTGCCGCTCAAAGTCGAAGCAAACGTCCGTCCCAGCGTCGCGCCGAACCTGCGAGCGACGCGCTCGGCGATATTCTCCTGGGGAGTGAAGTCGACGATCTCCTCCGCCTTGATCACGTCCCGCGCGACCGAGCCGACGCTTCCCAACGCGTCGGCGAGCCCGAGGTCGACGCTGCGCTGACCGTTCCACACGAGCCCCGAGAACAGCTCGGGCGATTCCTTGAGCCGCGAGCCGCGGCCTTGCTTCACCACCGCGATGAACTGCTGGTGGATCTCGTCGATCATCTGTTGCGCATACTGCTTCTGCTTGTCGGTCAGCGGCGAGAATGGATCGAGGAAATCCTTGTTCTCGCCCGCGGTGAGAACGCGGCGTTCCGCGCCCAGTTTCTCCAGCGACCCGACGAAGCCGAACCCGTCGATGATGACGCCGATCGAGCCGATCAAGCTGGCCTTGTCGACATAAATCTTGTCCGCGGCGACGGCCACGTAGTACGCGCCCGAGGCGCACATTTCTCCCACCACGGCGTAGAGCGGCGTATCCGGATATTTCGCTCGCAAGCGGCGAATCTCATCGTTGATCTCACCCGCCTCAACCGGGCTTCCGCCCGGGCTGTCGATCTTGAGAACCACGCCCTGCGTGCCCTTGTTTTTGAACGCGGCCTGAAGCCCCGTGATGATGTTCTCTGCACTCGCACGCCCGTCGGCGTCGATCTCGCCTTTGAGCTCGACCATGGCGGTGCATTTGTCGAGGCAGGTTCGCTCGGTTTCGATGAACGAAGCGATGAACACGAAGAGCACGATGAACAGAAAAGCGAAGGTCAGCAGCTTGAACAGGATGCCCCAGCGGCGGGCACGCTGCTGCTCCAGCAACCCTTCGGTGGCGAGCCGCTCGATGATGCGCCGTTCCCAGTTCTCTTCGGCCATGGTGAGACTCCGTACCCTAGCAGGCTAATGCAGAACCCGTCGTGGCCGCGCAGCGGCTTGGCGGGATGAGATGCGCGAAGCGGCGAGCGACGTGTACTCGATCGTACACGAGCAAGCCGCGACAAAGCAGATCGCCCGCCAAGCCGCTGCCCATGCGGGTTTCGACGATATGGCCCCGTCTGCAGCGTTGCTCGCCTTGCGAATATGCGCAAGCTATTCGACGCGGCTCGCGCCTTGCATCCGGGGCCATCTCCTCCGAAACGCGGCTCATGAGGGGTTTTGCATCAGCCTGCTGGCTAATCCTCGCTGCAGAAAACACTGCCGTCGCGCTCGTAGACTTGCACCGGCGCAAGGCTCGCACCACGGCAAGGCCCGTCGACGCACAAGCCGCTTTGCGGCTCGTACAAGGCGCCGTGCGTGGCGCAAATCAAGTATAGCTTGTCGGCATCGAAGAATTCGCCGGGATTCCAGTCGAGCTCGCTGGCCTGATGACGACACTCGTTCATATAGGCGTACACCCGGCCATGGTGGCGCACAACGAAAGCCGGCAACGACTCGCCTGCCCGGTGGACCTCGAAACGCACGCCGATTTCTCCGTCGACGAGCGTCTCGCTCGCGCAGATCAGGCGTTCGCCCTGAGCCATGCGCGCAATTCGCCGATCGAATGCACCGTCGCCAGCGGTGCCATTTCAGCGAGACCCTCCGGTGCGTGGGCGCCGTAGGCGACTGCGACAGCCGACACGCCGGCGTTCTTGGCAAGCTCCAGATCGTGCGTTGTATCGCCGATCATCAGCGTCTCGTCGGGCGTCACGCCTGCCAGATCCATGAGCGCAAGCAACATGTCAGGATGAGGCTTGGGGAAACCCTCGTCGGCGCAGCGCGAAACGACAAAGTGGTGCGCAAGTCCGTGCTGGGCGAGCGCACGCGTCAGCCCCCGTCGTGACTTTCCAGTGGCGATGCCGAGCAAAAAACCACGCTCGTCAAGCTCCGCAAGCATTTCGCGCACCCCGACGAAAAGAGGTATCTCCGCGTCGCCTGCCATGTAATGAACGCCATAGCGCTCAGAAAAGCGCGTATGCAAACCAGGTTCCAACTGCGGCGCAAGATGGCGTATGGCATCGGCGTGACCGAGTCCGATAACGTGTCTCGCGGCTTCATCGCCGGGAACCGCTAATCCGAGATCGCGACAGGCCTGTTGCAGCGCGCCCGCAATCAGCGCGGTCGAGTCGGCCAGCGTGCCGTCCCAATCGAAGGCGAGAAGCCGGTAGTGCCGCGGCGCTTCAGCCACCTGGTTCCTTCGCGGAGTTGAGCTTCGCCAGGAATTTGGCGAGCTCGGGTGGAAGCGGAGCCTCGATCGCGATCTGCCCGCCATCGACCGGGTGCTCGAATTCGAGGCTCTGCGCGTGCAGGAACATTCGTTTGAGTCCCTGCTTCGCCAGCAATCGGTTCCAATTGAAGTCGCCGTACTTGTCGTCGCCGGCCAGCGGAAATCCCAGGTGCGTAAGATGCACGCGGATCTGATGCGTGCGTCCCGTGTGCAACTCCGCCTCGAGCAGGCTTATCGGCGGATCGGCCTCCGGCCACACTTTCAGCCGGTGGAACACCGTGCGCGCGGTCCTGCCATGTTCGCGCTCGACGCGAACGCGGCGCTCTCCCTCGCCAGTCACAAACTTGGTGAGCGGCAGATCGACAGCGCGCTTGGCGTCGCGCCATTTCCCTCCTACCAACACGGTGTAGCGCTTGTCGATTCGCCCCTCGCGCAGCGCGGCGTGGAGCGCGACCAACGCCGCACGTTTCTTCGCGATCAGCAGTACACCCGAGGTGTCGCGATCGAGCCGGTGCACCAGTTCCAGGAACTTGGACTCCGGACGGGCCGCGCGCAAGCGCTCGATCAATCCGAATGCGACGCCGCTGCCCCCGTGCACCGCCAGGCCCGCTGGCTTGTCGATTGCGATGAACGCCTCGTCCTCACGGAGGATTGGCGGCACCGCGGCCTTGGGAATCGCCTTCCGGCCAATCGGCTCGGCAGCGGTGCGTATCGGCGGAATGCGTAGCTCGTCGCCGACCGCGAGCCGCGCGTCGGGCTTCACTCGCTTGCGATTGAGCCTCACTTCGCCGCTGCGCAAGATGCGATAGACGTGGCTCTTCGGTACGCCTTTGAGGACGCGAAACAGGAAATTGTCGATCCGCTGCCCCGCTGCCGCCTCGTTCACTGCAAGGCGGTTGGCAGCATCCTTGCTTAAATCGTTCATTTCCCTATAATTGTAGTCCAGCAGCAACGAATGGCGACCCTAGGAGCGGAAAGCCGCGTCACCGTCGATCGGCGGCGCTGAAGCCCCGAACCTCGCACCATCCGTTGGCCCGATTTGGGGCGAATCGGTTAAATCGGCTCACCGTCCGGACGCTGCGGCCCGGAAAAGTAACGATCTTATTGGAAGAGCGCAGTCTCCGCACCGGCTGGTAGCCGGGTGAAGCCAGACTAAGCGCGGCGCAAAACGCGACGAATTCTGTAACCGACTGCTTGGCCTCGGTCGTCGTTGACCGGGCACATAAGCGCAGTCACCGACAGACGCTTTGAGCGATAAACGCGAACTATACGATCCACGCTCCCGAGACAGGTAAGGCGATTGCAGTCGCCCTCGATGATGCTCGATACCCGCATCGATTCTCTCGCAGCCCGGCGGCGTAAGCTGCCTGCGTGGCTTTTGTCTTCGCTATCCTCGCCCGCCGCCCACTAGCCTGAGAGCGCGCCGGACGCCGGCGCCGCTTTGCTTCACCTTGCTCAAAGTCCGGCGGAAGACCGGCTCGAGGGGAAGCATCAATGAAACGAATGCTGTTCAACGCCACCCAGGCGGAGGAGCTCCGGGTGGCGATCGTCGACGGTCAGAAGCTGATCGACCTCGACATCGAATCCGCAAGCAAGGAACAACGCAAGAGCAACATCTACAAAGCCGTCATCACCCGCGTCGAGCCGAGCCTCGAAGCCTGCTTCGTCGACTACGGTGCCGAGCGTCACGGCTTCCTGCCGTTCAAGGAAATCTCGCGCGAATTTCTGCGTGAGGGAGAAGGCGGCCGAGGCCGCATCCAGGACCAGCTCAAAGAAGGCCGCGAGCTGATCGTTCAGGTCGACAAGGACGAACGCGGCAACAAGGGCGCTGCGCTGACCACCTATATTTCTCTTGCCGGCCGCTATCTGGTGCTGATGCCCAACAATCCGCGCGGCGGCGGAGTCTCGCGCAGGATCGAAGGCGAGGAGCGCAACGAGCTGCGCGACGCGATCGGACAGCTCGACGTGCCGGAAGGCATGAGCGTCATCGCCCGCACCGCGGGGATCGGTCGCTCGCTGGAAGAGCTGCAATGGGACTTGAATTACCTGTTGCAGCTCTGGCAGGCGATCGATGGCGCTGCGAAGAACCAGTCGGGCGCGTTCCTGATCTACCAGGAATCGAGCCTGGTCATCCGTGCGATCCGCGACTATTTCCATCCGGACATCGGCGAAATCCTGATCGACACCGAGTCGATCCACGAGCAGGCGCAGCAGTTCATGAGCCATGTGATGCCGGCGAATGTGCACCGCGTCAAGCTGTACAAGGACGATGTGCCTCTGTTCTCGCGCTTCCAGATCGAGCATCAGATCGAGACGGCGTATGCACGCCAGGTGCCGCTGCCAGCAGGTGGCGCGATTGTCATCGACCACACCGAGGCGCTGGTGTCGATCGACGTCAACTCGGCGCGTGCGACCCGCGCCGGCGACATCGAAACGACGGCGTTCCATACCAATCTGGAGGCTGCCGAAGAGATCGCGCGCCAGCTCCGCTTGCGCGACCTTGGAGGGTTGATCGTCATCGACTTCATCGACATGGAGAGCGCGAAAAACCAGCGCGAGGTCGAGAATCGGCTCAAAGATGCGCTCAAGTACGACCGTGCTCGCGTGCAGCTGGGCAAGATATCGCGTTTTGGCCTGATGGAACTCTCGCGCCAGCGCCTACGTCCGGCGCTCGCCGAGTCGGCGTACATAGCGTGTCCGCGCTGTCACGGCATCGGTCACATCCGCGGAACCGAATCGACGGCACTTCACATCCTGCGCATCCTGCAGGAAGAGGCAATGAAGGAGAACACCGCGCAGGTGGTGGCTCAGGTGCCTGTCGACGTCGCCACCTTTTTGCTGAATGAGAAGCGGGCCGAGATCCATACCATTGAGGCCCGATTCAAGGTCAACCTGCTGCTGGTGCCGAACACCTACCTGGAGACGCCCAACTACAAGGTGCAGAGGTTGCGCCACGACGACCTGAACCAGGCCGAGCCGCTGCCGCCGAGCTTCGACATGCTCGAGCGGCCGGAGGAAGAGGACGTCGTCAAGCAACGCAAGGAAGAGGCGCGCGAGCCGCGCCAGGAAGCGGTGGTCAAGGGCATCACTCCGGTTCAGCCCGCACCGATGCCGGTTGAACGCGTCGCGGCGGCGCCGGTGCAAGACAACTGGCTCAACAAGGTCCTGGGGTGGTTCCGCTCCAAGCCCGTGGAGCCGGTCGCAGCTCCGCCAGCGAGCGAAGGTACGCGCGAAGCGCCTGGACGCGCTCGTTTCGAGCGCGATCGTCGCGGCCGTCGCGACGACCGTCGTGGCCAGGGACGCGATGCGCAGCGCGAGATGCAACGCCAGCGCCAGCCGCAGGCTAGTCAGGCGCAGCAGCCGCGTCGCGACCGCGAGCAGCGTGACGCTCAGCGCAACGAGCCTCCGCGCAGCGAAGCGCGTGAGGAGCGCCGCGAGGGTCAGAGGCAACGGCCGCAGCGCGAAGCCAAGCCGCAACAAGCTCAACCGGCGCTGGACCACAACGCACCGGCGATTACGCAGGGCGGGCCGATTCCACGAGAGGGCGAGCGAGGCGAAGGCGGCCGTCGCCGTCGCGATCGGCGTCGGGGAGGGCGAGATCGCGGCGATCGCACCGAGCGCGGCGCGTCGGGCGAGCAGCGACAGCGAGAACACCGGGAGGAACGTGTGCCATCGTCGTTGCCGTCGGCTCAGCCAGCGGCACCAGCGACTTCGGCATCACCGATGACTCCAGCATCACCGGTGACTGCGGCATCACCGATGACTACGGAATCTCTCGAGGACACCATTCCCAATGCGTGGACTCCCGTGGTCCCTGCGGCACAACCGGTGGCGCCCAAGGAGAGCGCCGACTTTGCAGCGGCCTCATCGCAGTCTTCTGAAGTGCCACCACCGCTGATGCCAGTCGTCGACATCCAACCTGCGCCGGTCTCGATCAGCGAACCCGCGCTGCCAAGCAACGCACCCGACATTCCGCGCGTGTCGCTGGAGTTGCCTCCGGAATCTGACCTGGTGCTGGTCGAGACCAGCCACGAGCGGGTCGTCACCGAGGCCGAGGAGCCGGAAATGCCGCGGCGTGGGCGGGTGCGCGCGCCGCGCGTCGAAGTCCTCGACGAGCCGCTCGAGATGGTCGAGACGACGCGCAAGGATTCAATCCCGCCTGCCGAGTGACGAACTCGAGCCCGACGCCAGTTACCCTGCTTCGCTCCGGCGCTAGGTGGACGCGCTAACGCCCCCTCGGCTCGACCACAGCACGAAGCGAACCGGCAGAGGACCAACGCGACAGCGCCCGGCGGAATATCTTTCCGCTCGGGCGCTTCCCCCTTGCTCCAGCAACCTCCTCCGGCCCGCGTTGGCGGGCAACCGCCCGCCGTCCAACGTTCAGCACAACCCCCCAGAGCGTCTTGTTTTTGCTCTTACGCGAAACGGAGAAAGCAAGCGCAATGCCATCAATACACGCTGTTGAGTTTCAGTTGCCTAGCAGCACCGAATTAGAAACTATCTCGGATCTGTAAGCGTTGCCGACGAAATATCCGGGCAACGATGGAGATGCTGTTTACTACGGATCAGTCGAATACTCGTCCAAGCCATCGCGCGAGATTGGCGGTGATTTCATAGAGGGCGTAGTAGCTCGTCCTCAATCCGCCCAAGGTCGGCAGGAAGTCGAACGGCGCATAGGGCTCGCTCGATGGAATGCCCGTCGGTGCCGGAAGAGTCGTGATCCCTGCCGTGGCAAATTCCGCGCGGGCCCTCGGCATGTCAAAGCTGTGCGCCACCAGCACCACGCTGTTTACGCCGGCCCTTTTGAGGATCTGTGCCGAGTACGCGGCGTTTTCATGGGTGTTGCGCGAACGGTCCTCCACCCAGCGCACGTTGACGCCGAACTCGCGCTCGAGCACCGCTTGCATGAGCTTGCCCTCGGGCTCGCCCGCCAGGACCGTTCCACCGGTAACAAGCACCGGCAGATGAGTGAGCCGCGCAAGGCGTGCGCCGTAGCGAATGCGCTCGAGGGTGAGCTCGGCGACCGTGTCGCCCCCGTAGTCTGGAGCGTGGTGGCGCACACCGCCGCCGAGGATGACGATCGCCTGCGCCTCCGATGCGTGCGCAATGTCGAAAGGCGGCGACTGATCGAGGGCACGCACCAGAGATACGCTTACAAAGGGAATCGACAGCACAAGAAGTGCGATGACGCCGGTCCATGCCATCGCGATTCCAACGCGCGGAAATCGCTGACGCAAACCGAGCCCGATCGCCGACAGGAGGAGCAACCCGGTCGGAGGCAGGATCAGCGTTTTGACGAGTGCTTTGAGCCAGACGATGTCGATCACAGCTCGTTTCGCGAACTAGGCGAAGATGGCTGACCGGAAGTAGGTCATTCCGCGCAGGCGGAAATCGAGTGTCGGGATTGCAGCTGCAAGCCTCAGCGGGCGCTGTTGAGCAGCGCCTGCAGCCGGTTCGCGGGAACGGCGTAGGTAATACCACTCGGCTGCGTCAGAGCCGATTCCTTGGTTCCTTTGACGAAGACCATGTTGACGATCGCAAGCACTTCTCCGGTCGACGGATCATAGACAGGGCTCCCGCTGTTGCCGGGATACGCCGTCGCGTCGAGTTGAAAAATGGGAAACGCGCCGCTCGAGAGTCGTCGGACCGTTTGAGCATCGAGCTCACCGGCGCGCGCTGGAGCGATGGCGATCGGTGTAATCGCGGAAATGATGCCGCGGTGCGTCGCAGGATAGGGACCCAACACAGCGCCGATGGGGAAACCGGTGAAGAGAATGTCCTGCCCCTCCTTGGCTGCGTCCGAATCGCCGATCTTCAACGCGGGGAGCGTGAGCCCTTGGACCTTGAGGAGTGCCAGATCCGACGTCGGATCGACTGCGACCTGCTTGACCTCACGGCCCGGCTCTTTGCCGTCTTTGATCTGCCCCGGTATCAAAATGGCGAGCACTTCCTGATGCGCGGGGTCAAGCACCTTGGGCAGAACGTGGGTGTTGGTCGCGATCAGCGTCCCGTCTCCTACCACGAAACCGGTGCCGAGAAACTGAAACTGCGGCGTGCGCGTGCGCTCGAACGTGCCGACTGCCACGATCGACGGCTTGACGCGCTCGATGATCAGCGCATTGTCAGCGTGGGCTCTATCTGACGCGAGCAACGCACCCAGCACAACACCGGCCGCTGCGACAAAGCCCAGTGGCGTGCCGACGGGGCGATCGATCGGGATCGTCGACTCCTTATTGCGAAGAATCGGGCACGGTGGCCAGCGCTGGCGAGGGCTCAACCGTGCGTGGATCATAGGGATGCCGCTCGCTCGGGTACAAGCGCAACACCCTGCTTACATAGTCGCGAGTCTCGCGATACGGGGGTATACCCCTAAAGCGATCGACCGCGGCCTCGCCCGCATTGTAAGCAGCGACGGCGAGCGGGACAGCTCCCTCGTAATAGGCAAGCAACCAACGTAAATAGGCGAGTCCGCCACGGATATTGTCTTTTGCGTCGAGGCGGTTCTTGACGCTGAAGCGCGTCGCGGTCTTGGAAATCAGTTGCATCACGCCGCGCGCATCCTTGACCGAACGCGCATCAGGCTGGAAATTGGACTCGGCCTTGACGATCGCCAGCGCGAGACGCGGGTCGATGGAATAGGTCGGGGCGGCCTCGACGACTAGTTCCGCGATGCGCTTTTTGTCGGGCGGCAGCTCAGCGTAGGGATCTGCCCCGTCATCAGTCTTGGTCTCGGCGATTTGAGGCTCCGCCGGCAGCATGCAGGCGAGAACGATACCCTGGTCATCGCCGACAAATCGCTGCATCTCGCGTGCCTGAACGTGTCCGAGCCGCGTTGCGTGCGCGAAAAGCGAAGCAGCGATTGCCTCGTCGTGGGGAACGCCGCGACCGTTCGCGTACATCCAGCCGAGACTGAACATGGCTTCTGCGTCGCCGCTGCGCGCCGCGTCGCAATAGAGCTCCGCCGCACGTTTCTGGTCCTTGCGCACACCTTCGCCATACTCGTAAGCGCGCGCCTTGGCGACGAGATCGGAGCTATCGGTCGATGCTGAACCATTGGCGGGATCTTGTGCGCTCGCGCCAGCGCTCAGCGCGAGCGCGGCAAAGACGCATGCGCAGCGCATGCATCTTGGCATTGTCAGGCGTTCAAATGGCGCCCCGAACATCATTGACCGCGCGCGCCCTGTCGAGCGAGGCTCGGGCAAAGTGAGCCTCGTACCAAGGCAGCGCTTCTCTCAATCCGCTTCGGGTGTCGTGGGTGGGCTGGTAGCCCAGCAGGCGCCTTGCCTTGGAGATGTCCGCTTGCGAATGGCGAATATCGCCCGGACGGAACGCTTCGTGGAGTGCAGGTGGAATGTTCAGCCCCGGGTGACTTTCGCGAAGCAGCTCGCATAGCGCGTCGCAAAGCGCGTTGAGCGACATCCGGCCGCCGACCGCGATATTGAACACCTCACCCAGCACAGCGCGATCCTCGCTCGTCGCGGCGAGCATGTTGGCCTGGACGATGTTCGCGATGTAGCAGAAGTCGCGCGTCGTCTCGCCATCACCGTAGATGATGACTGGCGTCCCGCTGAGCATCGCAGCGGCCCAGCGCGGAATCACGGCAGCGTACGCTCCTTGGGGATCCTGGCGGGGGCCGAACACGTTGAAATAGCGCAGGCCCACCGTTTCCAGCCCGTAGCATTGAGCGAAGACCTGCGCGTAAAGTTCGTCGACGTACTTGCTGACGGCATACGGTGAAAGCGGCCGGCCAATTTGATCTTCCACCTTGGGTAGCCCTGGATGATCGCCGTAGGTGGAGCTCGAACCTGCGTAAACGACTCGCTTGACTCCGGCATCGCGCGCAGCAACAAGCAGGTTGACACAGCCAGTGGCATTGGCGGCATGCGTCGCCAGCGGATCTTCGATCGATCGCGGCACCGATCCCAGCGCTGCCTGATGCAACACGATGTCGACGCCTTCGCAGGCGCGGCGGCAGGCTCCAAGATCGCTGATGTCCACTTCCAGAAA
>DATFSE010000080.1:0-5503 GCA_035262745.1 Casimicrobiaceae bacterium
CGCCCAAGTCGCGCCAGCCAGGCGCGTTGACTTTTCGCGGCTCTCCAAATCCCTGCGCCGCGAGCGACAGGCACCGTGCCTCGGCCGTGGAACGCGTCAGCGTCAATGTCGAACCTGGAGCATAGGCGGAGCGTCTTTCGAAAGGCTGCGTTGGTCATCTGGTCAAAGGCCCACCAACGACAGCACCACGACCAAGCTCAACATCCAGCCAATGTGTCTGCCTCAGCTGCCCACCGCATGGCCAACGAGCGGCGTGGCCATATGCCAGCGTTGCAACCGCGATGATCTATCGACGGGCGCTCTCCGAGGTGAATGCGGGCGCCGCAATGGCCACTAGAATAGCCAACGCGCCCGCTGCTTGAAGCGCCAAGTCTCTCATTCATCACCTTCATAAGCTTAACCCACGGCGCGTCTGCTCCTTCGCGTTCCGGTACTGCGTGCTCTTGTTTGCCGCCCAGGCCACACCATACGCGTTATGACGTCCACAATCTCCTTCCGCGAAGGGCCAGGATGTGCGAGCCACCATATCGCGACAGCGTGCAGGCCCTCCTTGAGAAATTCCGTCGCGACGTGCAGGCGCCACGGCGCGCTTTCCGCCGTGAAAGTGGCAAGCAGGGTTGTGAGGCCTGCCGAAGCGCCGGCCTGCACTTGGCGCGAAAGCTTCGCGGCCGCCGCGTCGCCGGACGGAACCGTCAGCAACACCCGGGCAGCCTCCGGTTCCCGCTCCACGAACTCCAGAAAGGCGTCGACGGAGAGACGAAATCTCTGCTCCGGGTCGCCGCCCGCCTCCACAATCGACCTGCCCTTGGCAATCAATCTGTCACGGATTGATTCCAGCACCGTCAGGAAGAGCGTCTGTTTCGAGGAAAAGTGATCGTAAAGCACCGGTTTGGTGACCTGCGCGCGACCGGCGATGGCATCCATCGTCGTGCCGTCGTAACCGTCGCGCGCGAATGCGCGTAGTGCGGCGGCAAGGATCTTGGCCCGCCGCTCCGCCGAACTCAGCCGCTTGCGCACCCTTGATTCCATGAGCACAGACATTACCTACTTTTCGGTAGGTTAACAAGTCGGAAGCACCGCCGTGCGCATATTCATCGCAGGAGCAACCGGTGCCATAGGGCGCAGTTTGGTTCCGCGTCTGATCGCCAACGGTCATAGTGTAACCGGGCTGACGCGTACGCCCGCCAAGGCGGTTCTATTACAGAAGCTTGGCGCTACGCCCGTTGTCGCCAATGCGCTCGACCAAAAGGCCATTCAAGCGGCAGTCGACGCCGCGCGTCCCGACGTGATCGTGCACGAGCTCACGGACCTCGCGGGCACGCTCGACCTCCGCAAGTTCGAGCGCGCATTCGCCAGCAGTAACCGACTGCGCACCATCGGAACCGACCATCTGCTCGCCGCCGCGCGTGCGTGCGGCGTCAATCGCATCGTCGCGCAGAGCTATTGCGGTTGGCCCTATGCGCGCACTGGTGGGTATGTAAAGTCGGAAGACGACCCACTCGACCCGAACCCGCCGCAGGAGCAGCGACGAACCCTCGACGCGATCTGCTATCTGGAAGACACCGTCACCAAGGCTACAACTCCGATCGGCGTCGTGCTGCGCTATGGTGGTTTCTATGGCTCCGATACTGGACTGTTTGAAGCGGCGGTCATCGAACAGTTCCGCAAGCGCCGCATGCCGGTGATCGGCGGCGGCACGGCTTGGTGGTCCTTCGTTCACGTTGACGATGCCGCGGAGGCGACGGTCCTTGCGGTCGAGCAAGGCGTCGGCGTCTACAACATCGTCGACGACGATCCCGCGCCAGTGCACGCGTGGCTTCCCGCAACTGCCGCCATGCTGGGAGCGCAGCCACCGCTCCATGTACCGGCCTGGCTCGCACGACTGTTCGTCGGGGAACCTCTGGTCGTCATGATGACGGAATCGCGTGCGGGATCGAACGCTAAAGCTAAGCGAGAACTCGGTTGGCGCCCCCGCCGCCCTTCATGGTGGCAGGGTTTTGCCGAAGTCACTCAGCAGACGGCGCGCCAGGCGGTTTAGCCTGCGCGCGGCGTGAGTGCCCGGCGATGGCGACGAGCCGGCCACGTCATCCCGCGTCACCAAGGATGGAGGCCACATGTTCACTCCGATCGACGTGTTCTTCGAATTTGGATCGCCTTACAGCTACTTGGCCAATCAGGAATTGCCAGCGCTGGCGGCGCGCCATGGTCGTCAGTTGCGCTGGCGGCCGATTGAGCTGGCGAAGGTATGGGCTGCGCAAGGAGTGTTGGAGGCCTACGCCGCGGTAAGGCGCGTGAAGTTGGACTACGTCCGGCATGACGCGGCCCGCGTCGCGGCGGACCGAGGCCTGCCTTTGGTTCTGCCTGGATCGCGCCCGGATACGACTCTCGCGCGTCTCGTGGTCCACCGGCTAAACCGACGCGCGCCCGCGGCGGCCGAGCCTTTCGTGCTTGGAGTTTGGCGCAAGGTCTGGGCCGAAGGAGCCGATATCGGGTCGATCGAAGCGCTCTCGCGCGGCGTGGATCCGCTGCTGCACACCGAAATTCAGGCGGCGCAAACGGACCTTCAAGCCGCGGACGATCTGGAGACCGCCAACCGGGAGGCGCTCGCTCGCGGTTGTTTCGGGGTTCCCTGGATCTGCGCTGACGGCGAGGTCTACTTCGGTCAGGATCGTGTCTATCTTCTCGATCGGCACTTGGGACGGGCCGTTTGTTGACACCGCTATTAGAGCACGACTGCGCGAGATCGAAAGGTCGAGCTATCCCGTTCAGAGTTTTGGCCTCCTGCTCCATCGCATGGGAGTTGCGGTTATCGCTGTCTCGTCGGCGCTTTGCCTCGCAGCGCTGGGCGCGCTTTTCTGCTTAAAGGTTGCATCGGCGCCACCGCGCCGGACTAAACAGTGACACGTGCTTGGCCGGCATCGTGGGCGGACGTTAGCAGAGATCGTACCGACTGCTTTGCCAGTACATGCGTGAAATGATAGGCGCGTCATTTCTCCTCCCGCCGTCAGGCCTGAAAACGATCAGTCCCGACGAGACCGAGGGGCTGCGCTCGCGTGCGCTCACGGTTTATCGAGAAAGCATCCGTCACGACCCTATTTACGTGTTAAGAGCTGTCCCGCCGTGACGGCCGGCTTGGCTTGCTTGACGCTGGGCACGATGATATCGAGCGGTCTGCGCCTCGTGCAAAGCGATCCCGAGGTCGATTTCGGCTCGATCGCAACGCGTGAGCTCGGTTTCGAAGACCGGCTGGACCTCCTGAAGATTGGAGCGTTCAAAGCCTGCGAGGGGACGAACATCCTGTCGTCGGACATCTGTGTCGTCATCCCCGATCGCCGACTATTCAACGTGGATTGCCTCGGGCCCTACAACGACCATCTGCAATCGCGCAGCTTCACGCCGGGCAATGTTCGCGTCGCTGGCGGCGATGTTGGCTTCTGGTTCCGCTGCCGGGCGGCGCCGTCGTTCTTCGCGTTCTCGATGGACCGCTCCTTCGTCAGAGGTGATCTGGGGAGAGGCTTTCAACGGCGTGGGCGAGTTCGAGATCAGGAACGGTGTCGACCTTGCCGATCCCGTCGTCGAGAGTCTCGCGCCCGCGGCCGCGAGAGAACTGACGGCGGGTGGTCCCGCCAGTCGCATCTACGCTGACGGCCTCGCGACCGCGCTCGCCGTCCATCTACTGCGCGAATATGGCAACGGCATGGGAGCACTCGACTATCAGCGCGGCGGCCTTCCGCTGAACCGGCTGCGGCGCGTGCTCGAGTACATCGACTCTCATCTCGGGGGCGAGCTCAGCCTCGCCGAGCTGGCGGCGATCAGCGGCCTCAGCGCGAATCATTTCGCGTCGGCTTTCAAGGAGAGCACGGGCTTGTCTCCGCACCGGCTTGTGATCGAGCGGCGAATCCATCGAGCGCGCCAATTGCTCCGCCAGACGAAGCTCCCGATCTCCTCGGTGGCCTACGTTGTCGGCTCATCCAGCCAGAGTCATCTGACCGTGAACTTTCGGCGCATCGTCGGACTCACACCGCAGGGATTCCGACAGGCAAAAGATTAGACCAAGACGAGCGCGCTCCGGCTGCCTCAGGCCTCTAGACTGGTTGGCCACACCATCGTTGCGATCACCCTCGCCCTGATGTGCCGAGCGGTAGCTTTTGATTGCGTCCAGGGTCACGAACTGGATGATCTTTGCAGGTATCGCGATCGGCTTGCTGTTGCTGCTGCAACAACGGCGCCCCGGCTAAACCCGGATTAAGAGCAGCGAAGTCAGGTTGCGCATTGCCTCTGGCTTCGGCACCGGTCATCTGCGGACCCGCAGACGGTGCGCGGACATAAAGCCGAAGCTTTCTCACCAAGCGACCCAGTGATGTGCAACGAGCCAATCGGTCCCATGACCATAATCATCGGCATGAGCATGTTCGAAATCCGAAAGCGAGTCCGTCCCCACCGATGGCGAGACTAAGAATGGCAAAATATATCTTCGCTCATTGGCTCGAAGGGTCCTTCCTTCCGCGATGCCGCTTCCGGTTGCGCAGGAGGGGGCACATCGTCCAAGCTAGAACCAAGGCACCGATCAAGCCACGCCTCTCAGTGCGAGGCGACCGTGAGCTTGTCTTGCGTCTTCGTTTCGAAGTCGCTGGCATCGTGCCGCTCGTGGAGCTGATCCGCGGGATCGCCGCTCAGCCGGTTGACCTTGCGGCCCCGCTTCACCGCCGGGCGTTGGCCGATCATCGTCGTCCAGCGCTGCAGATTCTTATAATCTTGCACCTGCAGGAAGTCGGCGCCGCCATATTGGTTGTGCTGCGCCAGGCCGCCATACCACGGCCAAATCGCGACGTCGGCGATCGTGTAGCGATCGCCCGCGACGTATTCGCTTTCAGCGAGGCGTCGGTCGAGCACGTCGAGCTGGCGCTTCGTCTCCATGGTAAAGCGGTCGATGGCATATTCGATCTTGGTCGTCGCATAGGCGTAGAAATGGCCGAAGCCGCCGCCGATGTAGGGCGTGCTGCCCATCTGCCAGAACAGCCAGGACAGGCATTCGGCGCGCGCGGCGCGCTCGGTCGGCAACAAGGCGCCGAACTTCTCGGCGAGATAGACGAGGATCGCGCCCGATTCGAAGACGCGCACCGGTTTGGGTTCGGAACGGTCGAGCAAAGCCGGGATCTTGGAATTTGGATTGACGGCGACAAAGCCGCTGCTGAACTGGTCGCCCTCACCGATCTTGACCGGCCAGGCGTCGTATTCGGCGCCGCGATGGCCGAGCGCCAAAAGCTCTTCCAGCATGATGGTGACCTTCACGCCGTTGGGCGTCGCCAGGGAATATAGCTGCAGTGGATGGCGCCCGACCGGCAGCTCTTTCTCATGGGTCGGCCCGGCGATCGGACGGTTGGTGTGGGCGTATCGCCAGCCGCTCACATCCTTCTTCCAGGTCCAGACATTCGGCGGCGTGTAGGGTCTTTCGGTCATCATCGTCCTCGTCGTGATGGCGCAGCTTTACCTCTCCGCGAGC
>DATFSE010000081.1:0-2702 GCA_035262745.1 Casimicrobiaceae bacterium
CAATTTCTTCCGCTTCATGGGGGCGGCAATCGGTCCGATTGTCGGCGCGTTGGTAGAGGCCTGGTTCGGCGTCCACGCGGTTATCCTCAGCGTGGCGGTGCTGCTGGGACTGTCGGCGGTCGCCCTTCGGTTTAGCCTCTATGATCCCTTCGAGGCGAAGGTTTGACCGTGTCCTGTCAACGGAAGAGTAATACTGCCCCCGACACGATCGCGAAGACGAGCACGAACGCCCGCAACACGCGGCCATCAAGGCGATGGTGTACGTGGCGGCTCAGCATCGCGCCAAGAACCAGCGGCGGTACGAGGAAAAGAGCCGCTTCAAATTGGGTAGCACTTGTGCGTCCGGCAACGGCGAGCGTTGCGAGCGAGATCAATTCGCCGACTAGGAAACAGAACGCGATAGTGGACCGCAACACGGCCGCCGCGTGATGCTGGTAGACGAGTGCGAGCGGAGGCCCTCCGATGCCGGTCGCTGTTTCGGTGACACCGGTCACCAGTCCCGCCGCGATGAAGGCCTGACGGCCGGCGCGAAACGACGGTAGAACAAGCGTCGCGGCTGCAGCGAGAATCGTTGCGGCCCCGATCAGCACATTAAGGGCGCTCGCCGGCATGGCAGCAAGGATCCACAAGCCGCCGAATGTGCCGACAAAACGGCCAAGAGTAATCCAGCCTGCGCCTGACCGGTCAAGCGCTGCACGCTCGCGCCACGCGACATAGACGTTGAGGGGAAGCATCAGGACGAGCAGACACACCGGCAACAGCGCAGGTGCTAGCAGTCCGACAATCGGCGCAACGATAAGCGCGAATCCCACCCCCGTTGTGCCCTGGACAAACGCTGCGACTGCGACGCAGGCTGCGACGATCGCAAAGGTAGTGAGATCCACGGCAACGCGTCAGTGGTGGAGCTCACGCATCCAGTGCTGCTGGCGAACCTCGGCACGATCTTTAACGGACGGGGCGTGAATCTTGTGGATGGGTGCGTTCCTGACCGCGTTATGCGCGATCCGCGACACATCGTCTAGCAAGGCGCGTGCGTTCCAGTCGACCGGCCAGCCGCGCCACAGTTTGAGCTCGCCGGCGACAAATACAGCGGCGATCTGGTCGCGATTACCTAGCCGCACGAGCTCCCAACTCAAGTCGAACGAAGGCTGGAACTCCGGCACATCGATGTCGACGATGAGGAAATCCGCTGACTTGCCGATCGCAATTTCACCCGCTACCGTGCCTAAGCCAACAGCGTCGGCACCCCGCCATGTGGCGTGGTCAAGCCACATCCAGCCACCTCCGCAGGAGGCGTCGCCTACTTCCAGAGCAAACGCAAGCTTTTGTGCGGCCTCCGCTGCATCCATCAAGCGAAACCCGTCGCTTCGCGTCGCGTCGGTTCCGAGCGCGAAGCGGATGCCAAGCGCCGCCATCATCGTCGCAGGCGCGACAGCATTGCCCTTCCACTGGCTCGCTACCGGGTTATAGCTAACCGCAGTGTCGGTGTCGCGCAGGACGTTGAGCTCGAAAGGTGTCACCAGTGTCACATGCGCGAGGAGCGCCTGGGGACCGAGCGCGCCGGCATGGTGGAGCAATCCGAGCGGACGCATTCCGCGCGCGACAAGGGAACGCTCGACTGCGGCGAGGTGCTCGTTCACGTGGGTCTGGAAGATCGCGCCCGCCTCGGCACACATCGACGAAACCATGCGCAGCATGTCGTCAGTAGCAACCTCAGGGATTGATATAGCCAGAGATGGATGGACGAGCGAGTCTTTTTGCCACCGACCAAGGTGCTCACGCGCGCGGGCGAGAATCTTTACGCGCTCATCGTCGCTCGCCTCAATGTCGTTGCAGATCAAGCCGAGCACGCAGCGCAAGCCCGCTTCGCGGGTCGCGGCAGCGATTGCATCGACGCTACCTTTCGCGCGGGTACCGGCGTCGCAGACGGTTGTGAATCCGCCCCTCAGCGACTCAAGAGCGGCAAGCTTCGCCGTTAGATAGACGAGCTCATCGTCGAGGCTTCGCTCGAGCGGCACCCAGATGCGACGAAATATCTCGGAGGGCTCGCCAAACGCGAGAGCCTTGCCGAACGATTGAGTCAAGTGATGATGGGCGTCGATCAGGCCCGGCATCAACAGCTTACCCGGCAGCTCGACACGGGGAAGCTGCGGGTGGCGCTCGATCACGCCTTCCACCGGGCCCACGTCGGAGAAAACCCCGCCGCGAACTACCACAGCGTAACCCGCCTGCGGTCCGTCACGCAGCAGCACACGATCGGGAATGAGCAGCTGCTCGCTCGTTCGCAGCCGCTCCGGCGTCAGTTCGCGGTTCATGCCATCCTCCATTCGCGTCAATGCGAAACCGGCGTGCCGGCCGGCTTGATCTCCGGCGCGTGCTCCGCGGGCGGCGGCGTGCCGGGCGCGCGCCTACGCTTCCCGAGGTGATGGAAGAGGATATTCAGCACGATCGCCGTGAAGACACCCATGGCAAGCCCGTTGCTGAGCAGGATCTGCGCGTTCGACGAAAACTGGCTGTAGAAGCCTGGAACGACGATGGGGATCAGCCCCATCGCCAGCGCCCCAGCGAGGATGAACATGTTCTCGTGCGAGCGCAGATCGACCTGGCGCAACATGTCGACACCCATCGTGCCGATGATCGCGAACACAACCATCGCGGTTCCGCCCACGACGGGCGCAGGAATCGCGTTGGCGAGCCGTCCG
>DATFSE010000082.1:0-2095 GCA_035262745.1 Casimicrobiaceae bacterium
GTATGCACTGCCAGTATGGAATTGGCTGCGCCCAAGCATAAGAACGTCAAAGTCCCGGAGCGGCGCACGCTCAGAAGCAGTTCGACTTTTGCGCCCTTTCTGGACGGGCAGCTCGCCAGGTTTTGTAGCGACGCGCGTCGCACCGAAGCCGCGCTGACACGCTATCGCATCCGTGCCTTCAAGGGAGTTCTAGCAAGTCAGCCGAGTTTGCGTCTTCATCGGCGCCGAATGAAAACCCTCGGCCCCTGCGATGTCTGATCTTTCGTGGTTCAATCCCACACCCCATGCAATCGCTGTGTACGCTTCGCGCCCACTGTCGCCAATGGCCGCGCAACATTCGCTACCAAGCGGACGCTACTCCTTACTTGGGTCGGACTTCCACCGGCTGGATCGCACCAGCTTGCGGCTGGCGCACTCATTCAATCACCTCGTCGGCGATGGCGAGCAAAGTCGGCGGAACGTCGATGCCGAGTGCTCTGGCGGTTTTCAGATTGATGACCAGCTCGTACTTGGTCGGCGCTTGAACAGGCAGATCGCCTGGCTTCTCGCCCTTGAGGATGCGATCGACATAGGATGCTGCCTGCCGGTACGTCTCGAACATCTCAATCCCATAGGACATCAGGCCGCCGCTCGCGACGAAGTAGCGGAACGGATAGACCGCAAGCAAGCGGTATTGCGCGGCGAGCGTGATGATCGATTGCCGATTCGTTGCAGTGAAGAGGTCCGGCAGCACGACGAGCGCGCCATCGGGTTCACGGGCAAATTGCTCGATTTTGCGTTCTATCTCGGTCGGGTTGTGAACCGCTGCAGCAAACGGCTTCATCGACAACGGCAGCGCAGCAATCTCGACCGCCTTGGCGTAAAAAAGAGGCGCTGTGTCGGGGTTAAAGAGATATGCGACTCGCGTGGTATTTGGAACGACACCTTTCACTAATTCAAGCCACTTGTTGGCTATCGAGGGCTCGAGATTCGTGAACCCGGTGAGATTTCCACTTGGTCGCTCCAAATTTTGCACCACACCCGCGGTGACTGGATCGCTGACCTGGACAAACACCGTGGGCGTCGTTCGAGTGGTATCCCTGACCGCGACAGCGATGGGCGTCGAATTGGCTAGGATCACGTCCGACCGCAAATCGAGCAACTCTTTGGCGAACGGGCGCGCTTGCGCTGGATCGCCGGCACTCCAGCGATAGATGAACTGGACATTGCGGCCTTCTGTCCAGCCCAGAGCCTGAAGTGCCTGCCGGAAAACCATAACCCGCGCTTGTCCTTCTGCATCATCCGCGATTCCCATCAATACGCCCACCCGGCGCACGCGATCCGGCTGCTGCGCGTGCGCCGCGAGCGGCCACGCGGCCGCGCCGCCGAGCAAAGAGATGAACTCGCGTCGCTTCACTCGATCACCTCGTCGACGCGGCCAATCAGCGGCATCGGGATGCTGAGGGCCAGCGCCTTGGCAGTCTTCATGTTGATGACGAGCTCGACTTTGGTCGCCTGCTGGACCGGCAGCTCGGCCGGCTTCTCGCCCTTGAGAATTCGGCCCGTATAGACGCCGAGCGGGCGGTACGTATCCAAAACGGTGCTGCCGTAAGCCATGAGGCCGCCAGCGGATACAAACTCGCGAAACTGGTAGATCGCCGGCACCCGGTGGCGGATGGTCAGTGCGGCGAGCTGTTCGCTGCGGCTGTTGAACAATGCATCGGCGCCGATCACGAGCGCGCCGGCCCGCAGTTGAACCAAGGTGGCGAACGCCGTATCGATTTCGCGTTCGCTGCTCGCATGCAGGATATGGAACTCAAGCCGCATTGTGCGGGCCGCAGCCTCCAGCTCTCTCGTTGTCGTCTCGGCAAGAGCGGTACTCGTCGGGTTGACGAGCAGCGCAACGATGGTCACGGTGGGAACCAACTCGTGCAGCAGTTGCAGCCGCTTCGCGGCTACCTCCACGTTTAAGGTGACCACGCCCGTGAGATTGCCTCCCGGCCGGCTGAGGCTGGTGACCAGACCAAGTTGGACCGGGTCCACTGCGACGAAGAACACAATCGGAATCGTGGTGGTTGCCGTCCGTGCCGCGAGCACCGCAGGAGTGCTCGTCGAG
>DATFSE010000083.1:0-11762 GCA_035262745.1 Casimicrobiaceae bacterium
CACGTATCCCAGGCGCCTCCGCTCAGGCGGCAGGTCGATGCCGCGGTCGCTGTCGAACAGCGCTTCTCCGTTGACGATGATGTGGCCGCGTCGCGGCCGGCTAACCCCGGCGAAGGCGTTGACCACGCTGGTCTTGCCAGACCCGGAACGCCCGAACAGGCCAACCACGGGCGCTTCGGCGCGAAACGAGACCGCCAACTCGAATGCACCCAGCGTCTGCTCGATGTCGACGTCGATCATGCTCTGCGCGCCGGCTGCGCGCGACGGGTCAACCATTCCGATACGACCAACGCGGCGATGGATAGGATCACCGCGATCAGACTCAGGCGAAGCGCCAGGGCGTCGCCCCCAGGGGATTGCACGAGGGAATAGATCCCGAGCGGCAGCGTCTCGGTCTCGCCGGGAATGTTGGACACGAAGGTGATGGTCGCGCCGAATTCGCCGAGGCTGCGCGCGAAAGAGAGCAATACGCCGGTCACCACACCCGGCAGCGCAAGCGGCAAAGTCACCGAAACAAACACCCAGGTACGCGAGCCGCCCAGGGTTCGGGCTACGGTTTCCAGGCGCTGATCGATGGCGGAGATCGACAGGCGGATAGCGCGTACCATCAACGGAAACCCCATGATCGCCGATGCGAGCGCCGCGCCTGTCCATCGAAACGCGAAGACGATGCCGAACCATTCGGCAAGCCACCGGCCGAGAAAGCCCTGCTTGCCGAACAGCAGCAGCAGGACGAACCCCACCACCACGGGAGGCAGCACGAGCGGCAGATGGACTAGCGCATCGAGCAGGATCTTGCCTGGAAAATCCGCGCGTGCCAGCACGTACGCAAAAAAGACGGCGACAGGCAGGCTGAAAACGACGCTCGCTACCGCCACTTTGAGACTGAGCAGAACGATCCCGAGCTCGTCGACGCTCACGATCGTCCGCGCTCGATAACGGTGAAGCCGTAACGGCGCCACGTTGCGCGTGCCACATCCGACGCGAGATATGCAACGAACGCCCTCGATCGCGCGGGCGCCGGACTCGCTGCGACCACGGCGAGCGGATAGACGATGGGAGCATGAGTGTTCGGCGGGAAGGAATCGACGACGTGGACCTTGGGTTCGACCAGCGCATCGGTGGCGTACACAATGCCGAAGGCAGCTTCGCCGCGCGCGACCAGCGTCAGCGCTGCGCGGACATTCTCGGTCTGTGCGACCTGATCCTGCACGCTTGACCAGACACCGAGCGACATCAGTGCGGCCTTGCCGTACCTGCCGGCGGGGACGGTATCCGGATTTGCCATCGCGAGCTTCCCGGTCCCCAGTGCGATCGCGAGCGAAAAGCCTGGAACAATGGCCAGTTTAGATCGACTGCTCGCGGGCTCGATCAATACCAGACGGTTGCTCAACAGGTCCGCGCGGGTGCCGGGCACAAGCAGCCCGCGCTTGTTGAGATACTCCATCCAGTCGATGTCGGCCGAGATAAAAACGTCGGCAGGAGCGCCCGCTTCGATCTGTTTGGCCAGAGTATTACTGCCTGCATACGAAATCGTCACTTTCTCGCCGGTGTCGCGCTCGAACCCGCGAGCCTGTTCGTCCAGCGCTTCCTTGAGGCTCGCCGCCGCGAAGACGGTGAGTGCTTCGGCATCGTGGGCAACGGTCATCATGATTGCCGATACTGCGATCAACGACGCCAAGACCCGGGGCATTAAAACCTTCCCGAAACCGCGAATGAAATCAAGCGCAATATACTGCTGGATATAACGACGGACAACCGGCATGGCTTTACCCCCTATCGGCAAGCATCTGCATATTGACGCACCGGGCAATCCCGACCATTCTTCGACGCAGCGACATTGTGGTCGCATTCAAAGAGAAACGAATGAAAACAAGCGCGCGTAATCAGTTCTCGGGTATCGTCAAAGACCTCACCAAGGGTCCGGTCAGCACCGAAATAACGCTCGAAATCGCCCCAGGCATTAACGTCGTCGCCGTGATCAGTACGCGATCGGCAGAGATGCTCGGCCTCGCCATAGGCAAGCGCGGCTATGCCCTGATAAAAGCGAGCAGCGTGGTCGTTGCCGTCGACTAAGGCAGCGATGCGCCGCATTGCTGCTGGTGGTGTCCTCGCGTTCGCCGCCGCGGCGTTCCTGCACGTCTCGACGGCAACCGAGCCCGCGACCGCGACTTTGACGATCAAGGGGAGCGTCGAGCGGGAGCTGAATCTCTCGATCGGTGACCTGAAGCAGCTCCCGGCGCAACGGCTCGAAGATGTGCGCCTGGTGCGCGAAACGGCAGGCGCTTCGTCTTCCACCGAGATGGCTAGGCGCTATACCGGCTGCCTGTTGCGCGATGTGCTTGATCGGGCCAGGCCGGTCGAGAAAAATCGGATGGACTTCCGCAAAAGCATCGTCATCGTGACCGCGAGCGACGGTTATCGCGCGGTGTTTTCCTGGGCGGAGCTCTACCTGTCGCCGATCGGTGACGGCGCGCTGGTGGTCTACGAGAGAGACGACCGGCCGTTGCCGGACAGCGAGGGTCCCTTGGCCGTCGTATCGCTCAAGGACACCAAGCCTGGGCCACGTCACGTGAAGTGGGTGAAAAGCATCGAATTGCGCGTCGTCTCCGATTGAACGAGTGCAGTCAGGGAGTCGCCACTGGCGTAAATCCATAGCGGCCAAGGATCTCCTGACCAGGGATTGAGATGACAAACAGCGCAAACCGCTCGGCGTTCAGACGTGCGTCCCGCATCACCACAAGCGCGTAGCTTGCGCCGACAGCGAGGGACTCAGGCAGGGTGACGACGCTGGCGCCGGAGATCTCGCGGGCAGCCTCGATGGCGTTGGTGCAATAGGTCAGAAAGATGTCGGCCTTGCGCTCGGTAATCAATAGCCCATACAACGAGCGGTTTGGCGGCGGTTGCGGCGAATCACGTCCACCGACAAGCTTCAGTGCCTTGCCATCCAGTTTCGCGAAAGCGCCCGGGATCAGCTTGTCGGCTTTCTCGAATAATTGCCAAGCGTAGTCACCTGAGGGGTCAGCCTTTGGCGTGGACGTGCCGAGCTTCACCCCGGCATCCAGCATGCGATCAAGCAGCGTTGCAGTCGTGACGTCCGCGCCAGGAGCCGCGAGGGCACACAGCCAGTTCCGGGCAAAGACGATCGGCGGCCGCGCACGGCCGGCACGGTGGAGAGCCTCCACGTTGGCAACGTCCGCCGACGCGAACACGTCAGCGGCTTCGCCGTTTTCGAGGCGCTCTCTCAGAAGACCGGATGCCCCGAATGTGGCAGTCAGCGGCGTTCCGCCGGCGTGTGAGAACGATCGCGCCATTTCGGCCATCACCGCCCGGAGGCTGCCGGCGGCGTAAACGCGCACCGGCTCCTCAGCACCGACCCTATCCGCAAGAACAAAAGCCAAAACGACAACCAGCGCGCGCACGCTAGGCGCTGGCGTCATTTGCATTCGGATAGAAAAGCTGCTCGCCGTTGATCTTGTAGCCGGCGATCGCTTTTTG
This sequence comes from Casimicrobiaceae bacterium, assembly GCA_035262745.1. Lineage (GTDB taxonomy): Bacteria > Pseudomonadota > Gammaproteobacteria > Burkholderiales > Casimicrobiaceae > PALSA-1003. Next base: position 3,499 of record DATFSE010000083.1, read on the forward strand.
CCCGGTGGGCGAAATAAGCCAGTCGATGAATTGCTGACCCAGTTCCTTTTTGACGTTGGGATGCTTGTCGGGATTGACTAGCATGACCCCGTACTGATTGAACAGGCGTTTGTCGCCCTCCACCAGGATCTGGAGATCGCCGCGATTCTTGAATGCCAGCCACGTTCCGCGATCGGCCAGGATATATGCGTTCATCGACGCTGCGGTGTTGAGTGCCGGCCCCATGCCCTGTCCCGTATCGCGGTACCAGGGGCCCTTGACCTTGTCCAGATCGATGCCGGCGCTCTTCCACAGTTCGAGTTCGGCCATGTGCGTACCGCTGCGGTCGCCACGCGAGACAAAGGGCGCGTGCGCTGCCTCGATCTTGCTCATGGCTGCCAGAATATCCTTCCCCCCCGCGATCTTAGCCGGGTCGTTTTTCGGTCCGATAAGCACGAAATCGTTGTACATCACCGGAAAGCGCTTGACACCTTGGCCTTCGGCAAGAAATTTTTCCTCAGCCGCGCGGGCGTGTACGAAGACGACGTCGGCGTCGCCCCGGCGTCCGATGTCGAGCGCCTGCCCCGTTCCAACCGCGACGACGCGAACCTTGATACCCGTCTGCTGCTCGAAAATGGGCAATAAATAACCGAATAGTCCGGATTGCTCTGTCGATGTTGTGGACGCAACGGTGATGTAACGTTCCTGTGCGTGCAACGGCAGGACACAGAGCGCAACAAAAAGGGTCAGTACGGCTCGGCGGGCGACTACCATGGCAATTCTCCTTCGAGGAATTGAGCGGCCTCCCGTGATTGGGGGTGCCTGAAAAAACGCGCCGCAGGTGTGCGCTCGATCAGACATCCCTGATGAAGGAACAGAATCTCGTCTCCCAGACGGCGCGCCTGGCCCAGGTTATGAGTCACCATCACGATTTTCGTGCCTGCAGTGTGCATGGCTTCGATGACTCTTTCGATCTCGTGCGTGGCACCGGGGTCGAGATTCGCGGTCGGCTCGTCGAGGAATAGGACCTCAGGCCTGAGCGCCCACACGCGAGCCAAGGCGAGCCTCTGTTGCTCGCCGCCGGAGAGCACACGAGCTGGGCTGGCGGCCAGCGACTCCAGGCCCACCTTTCGCAGCGCCTCGCGCGCCCGATCGATGCGCAGCTCCGGAGGCACGCGCGCGATCTTCAGCGCATAGACCACATTGGACAGCGCTGAGCGCCGCAGCATCACTGGGCGCTGGAACACCATCGCCTGACGCCGCGGCGCTCCGTCGTACTCCGGCGCGTTCCAGCGAATTGCTCCCGATGTGGGACGCAGCAGGCCGTGACACAGGCGCAGCAGCACGCTCTTTCCCGCGCCATTCGGACCGACGATCATGCAGCGCAGGCCCGGGTTGAGGGTGAAACTGACGCCGTCGATGATGCGGCGCTCGCCTGCCGCGAAGACGACGCGGTCCAGCGAAAGCGGCAACAAGCTCGCCGGTCCGTGCACTCCGATTCGCCCGTCATCCATAACGTCGAATTGCCGATTCCTTGATGACGTACGCAGTGGCGTTCAAGGCCAGCACGATCGCCAAAAGCACAACCCCCAGTCCTAATGCGAGGGGCAGGTCGCCTTTACTGGTTTCCAGCGCGATCGTAGTGGTCATCACCCGCGTTACGCCGTCGATGTTGCCACCGACGATCATCACGGCGCCAACCTCGGCCGCGGCTCGTCCAAAGCCAGAAAGCACGATGGTGACCAGCGAATGGCGGAGGTCCCAAAGCAAGGTCATCGCCGCTCCGAGCTTAGTTTCGCCGAGCGAGCGCAACTGCTCGCGATACTCGCCCCACGCGTCTTCGACAACCTGCCGGGACAGAGCCGCGATGATCGGAGTGATCAGGATGGCCTGGGCGATCACCATGGCAGCCGGCGTAAACAGCAATCCCATCGCGCCCAAAGGACCGGCCCGTGACAGAAGGAGATACACCAGAAGTCCGACAACCACCGGCGGAAGCCCCATCATTGCATTGAGAAGAACGATGACCGAATGGCGTCCGGGGAAGCGCCCGACCGCGATAATCGCGCCCAGAGGCAATCCGATCGCGCAAGCAATGGCCACAGCGGTCAGGCTTACCTTGAGGCTCAAGACAACGATCTCGAACAGCTTCGGATCGGCTGAGGTGATCAGTTGTATCGCCTGCAAGCCTGCGGCACTCAGCGTATTCATCCGGTTTGCGCCTGTGCGAGTGACCCGCGATAATATGCTGCTGCATGCATAAAAAACTTTGCAACAGCAGGCCGCCAAATATCCGAAGATAGCCTAAGAACTGCGTTTTCCAAATATGTATCGAGCTGCATAAATGCGGCTGATTCCGGAGCTGCGCTGGAGGGTTGCCGGCGTCGACGGAGCGCCGCTCGACTCGCGACTGGTTCCCCTGCTCAAGGCCATCTCCACGACGGGGTCGCTTTCCGCGGCGGTCGATACTTGCGGTTTGTCGTATCGCGCTGCGTGGGGACTACTGCGTGATTACGAGGGCAGATTCGGCACCGCGCTGGCGCAGCTCGAGCGCGGCCGGGGCGCGCAACTGGCTCCAGCGGGCGCGCGATTGCTAAGGGCGCAACGCCGAGTGGAGCGGCAACTGAAGCAGCTCTTGTCCCGTTACGCCGTGGACCTCGAATTCGGCAGCGCGCGCAAGCCGAGCGCGCCGAATATCAATCTTGCAGTCTGTGCGAGTCATGACCTTGCCCTCCTCGCGCTGCGAGACATGGCACCGCTGCAGGCCGGAATGGTGCTTGACGTCTCTTTCATGGGCAGCTTGGACGCGCTGCAGCGCTTCGACGAGGGGCGCGCCTTGGTGGCGGGCTTTCACGTCGCGCTCGGTGCCGGCGAAGCCGGACAGATCGCTCCCTTCCGCCGCTGGCTTAAGCTGCGACGCGACCGCCTGATCCGCTTCGTCGATCGCGAGCAGGGATTGCTGCTTGCGCGCCGCAATCCCGCACGAGTGCGTAATCTTAGGGATGTCGCCCGCAAGGGGCTTCGCTTTGTCAATCGACAATCGGGGTCCGGAACGCGGCTCTTGATCGAGCGCATCGCCGCAGCCGAAGGCGTTCGCCCGGAGAACTTGGTCGGCTACACGCGCGAGGAGTTCACTCACGCCGCGGTGGCAGCAACCGTTGCTTCGGGCGCCGCGGACGCCGGCTTCGGGCTACGCGCGGCGGCGGCGGAGCACGGCCTCGCCTTTGTCTCTCTGGTACGTGAGCGCTACTACCTCGCCGTCCGCGCCGCAACGATCAGCTCGGACCCGATGGCGAGACTTCTCAAGCTGCTGCGCGGGCGGGAATTCGAGCGCATCGCGCGAGCGCTGCCGGGATATGCGCCGAATCGATCCGGCACCATCGCCGGCGTCGACGTTATCGGCGAGAAGTAAAGCAGCAACCCTCCCTAGCGCCGTCGTGCCATGCTTTGCGGTAGCATGAGCGTCCCCTCCGGCGCCGGCTCTTTTCGTGGAATTCGCATTCATTGTCGATCCGCTCGATTCGCTCAGGGCCTACAAGGACTCTAGCGTTTCGATGATGCGTGCTGCCCAGGCGCGCGGCCACACGCTGTTCGCGTTGGAGCAATCCGATGTTTTCTGGCAGGACGGCATCACCTGCGCGCGAGTACGTGCTCTCACAGTGACCCCCGACAACCACGAGTGGTATGGCATGGGGGAGCCGCTGGTCCGCCCCCTTTCCTCCTTCAGCGCCGTGCTCATGCGCAAGGATCCGCCGTTTGACATGGAATACGTCTATTCCACCTATGTGCTCGAAGCGGCGGAACGCGAGGGTGCCCGCGTCTACAACCGGCCGCGGGCGATCCGCGATCACAACGAAAAGATGGCGATCGCCCAATTCCGCGAGTTCACCGCCCCGACGCTGGTGACCCGCGACGCCGAACTCTTAAACGAGTTCATCGACACCCACGAGGACGTCATCTTGAAGCCCCTCGACGGGATGGGCGGGGCGTCGATTTTTCGCGTTCGCGAGGCCGATCCCAATCGCAACGTGATCATCGAAACCGTCGGCCATTACGGAAAGCGAAGCGTGATGGCGCAGCGCTTCATTCCCGAGATCACCGAGGGAGACAAGCGCATCCTTCTGATCGCCGGCGAAGCAGTTCCCTACGCCCTTGCGCGAATTCCCAAGCCCGGCGAGACGCGCGGCAATCTCGCGGCCGGGGGCCGAGGAGTGGCGCGGCCGCTCTCGCGTCGGGACCTCGAGATCGCGGCGGCGCTCGGGCCGCGGCTCTGGGGCGAGGGATTGCTCGTCGTGGGTCTAGACGTCATCGGCGACTACCTCACCGAAATCAACGTGACCAGTCCCACGTGCTTGGTGGAGATTTCGGAGCAAACGGGGCTCGATGTGGGAGCTCGTTTCGTTGAAGCGCTGGAGCGGGCTGCTTCCACCGCGGCGCCTTGACAGACTCGCCCGTGCGCGGCCGGGCGGTGCTGCGCGCGTGCTACCATAACCTCAACATGCGCTTGCGCCGCGAAGGGAGACGAGCGGCCCGCCTCGGGGGTGGTCATCATGATCGGGATCCTCATCGTCGCCCACGACACGTTGGGCGACAGCCTCGCCGGGGCAGTCTCGCATGTCTTGGGCGCCCGACCGCCGCAGTTCGAATGCCTGGGCGTCGCGGCGAGCGACGATCCTTTCAATCTGTTGCCGAAGGCGCGCGAGCTGGTCAACAGTCTAGACACGGGTGACGGCGTGCTGATCTTTTCGGACATCTACGGGGCTACACCTTGCAACCTCGCTGGCAAGCTGTTGAATCCCGGCCGCGTCGAAGGCGTCGCCGGGGTGAACCTGCCCATGCTGGTGCGGGCCTTCACCTACCGCGAGAAAGGCATGGAGACCATGATCAAAAAAGCGATCAGCGGAGGCTGCGACGGCGTCCTGCACCTGGAAGTGAACCCTGTCTATGCAGCAACGCGAAGTTGAAATCATCAACAAGCTGGGGCTGCATGCGCGCGCGGCGGCCAAACTGACCCAGCTCGCGGGCAAATACCAAAGCGAAGTCGCGCTCGGCCGCAACGGCCGCAAAATCAACGCCAAGAGCATCATGGGCGTAATGATGCTGGCGGCAGGCAAGGGGGTGAAGGTTACGCTCGAAACCGATGGTCCGGACGAAGTCGAAGCCATGGACGCGATCGTCGCCCTCATCAACGACTACTTCGGCGAGGGCCAATGACGCACCGCATCATCGTCGCAATTGTAAGAAAGTGAACTTGCGCCGACAGCGGCTGACCAACCGGGCTGCAAGCGCGTCTCGATTGATGCAAGTTCGATTTCCAACTCTCGGATTGGGAGCGCCGTGAGTTTCTTCCTACACGGCATCGGTGTTTCCGGCGGCATCGCGATCGGACGCGCTCAACTCGTTTCCCACGCGACGCTCGAAGTAGCGCATTACACGATTGCGCCCGACCAGATAGGCGCGGAGATCGAGCGACTCACCCAGGCATTTCGCGCGGTGCAGAGGGAACTCGAGAGCCTGCACGGTGCGATGACGGCAGACGACGCGCCGGCCGAATTCGGCGCCTTCCTCGACGTGCACTGGATGATCCTGACGGACCCGACGCTCGCCGAAGCGTCCAAACAGATGGTCGCGGAGCGGCGCTGCAATGCCGAATGGGCACTCACCCAGCAGATGGGCGTGTTGATCGAGCAATTCGACACCATCGAAGATCCTTACTTGCGCGAGCGCAAGGCAGACGTGGTGCAGGTCGTCGAGCGCGTTCTCAAAGTACTGCTGGGCAAACCCGGTGTCGTGCCCCATACCGGCGCTGAAGAACAGACAATTCTGGTCGCACACGACCTCTCTCCCGCCGACATCATCCAGTTCAAGGGGCACCATTTCGCCGCATTCCTGACCGATCTCGGCGGGGTGACCTCGCACACCGCGATCGTCGCGCGCAGCTTGAACGTGCCGGCGGTGGTTGCAACGCACAATGCCCGTGCGCTCATCCGCGACGACGAGTTGCTTATTGTCGACGGCGCAAGGAACGTCGTCATCGTCGATCCGGACCGATCGGTTCTGGCCGAGTACCGGCTCAAGCAGGGCGAATTCGCCCTCGAGCAGAAAAAACTCGAGCGGCTCATCACCACACGGGCAACGACGCTCGATGGGCAGTCGGTCGAACTGCTCGCCAACATCGAGCTGCCCGAAGATCTCGATCGCGCCCTCGAAGCAGGTGCCGCCGGCGTCGGCCTGTTCCGCAGCGAGTTTCTGTTCCTGAACCGCGACGGCCTTCCCACCGAAGACGAGCAGTTCGAAGCGTATCGCAAGGTTGCGCAAGGCATGGACGGCAAGCCGGTCACGATCCGCACCTTCGATCTGGGTGCCGACAAGGACAAGGAAGGCCTGGAGGGACTGGCGCGGGTCGCGCCGAATCCTGCTCTCGGCTTGCGCGCGGTGCGCTTCTGCCTGGCTGAGCCGCGTCTGTTCCACACGCAGCTGCGCGCGATCCTTAGAGCGTCCCACTACGGCAACGTCAAGATCCTGATACCCATGATCGTCTCCGGCGCGGAGGTCGATCAAACACTCGGCATGATCGCCCGCGCCAAAGAGAGCTTGCGCGAGCAGGGACTGCCCTTCGACGCCGACATCGAGGTCGGCGGCATGATCGAGATTCCTGCCGCCGTATTGGCCATAGGCATGTTCTTAAGCAGGCTGGACTTCCTGTCGATTGGCACCAACGACCTGATCCAGTACACGCTTGCCGTTGATCGCGGCGACGACACCGTGTCGCACCTGTACGATCCATTGCATCCTGCGGTGGTAAAGCTCGTGGCGATGGCGATCTCGACCGCTTCCAAAGCCGGTGTTCCCATCGCGGTCTGCGGTGAGATGGCAGGGGAGGCGCAGATGACACGGTTGCTGCTGGGCATGGGGCTACGCAACTTCTCCATGCACCCCGCGCACCTGCTGGCTATCAAGCAGCGCGTGCTTACCACTGACGTGAGCAAGATCACGCCGCTAGTCGAGCGCATGCGAAAGAGCGACGATCCGAACAAACTCTCGGCGCTTCTCGCCAAGCTCAACGATTGACTTTCGGGAGCCGGCCGGTACACTAAGAAGGCTGCTCATGCTACGGCCGCGCCAAATAGGCGTGCCACGAGGCGAACCGCAGCCGCAGGTCGACGCGATCACCTCGCGCGTCGCGCCGGGACGATGGACCGAGGTCGACGCGCCGATTTGACGATCAGGTGCGACCAGTGGTCGCGCCACTATGGGGAAGCTGCCTCTCCCTCCGGTTCGACCGGTGGACTTAGAGCCATAAAACAGCAGCCTCAGAGAAGTTTGGCCTAATACGCCAAACGTGGTGTGGCGAAAGCCATGCCGGCAATGGTTCCACCGCCCTTACGGGCGGAAGGGAACCGTCTGTTCGACCAGACGTAGCCTACGGGCAGTGCGTGACTGGCAACGGTCGCGTGCGAAGCGCCCCGACAACGCCTCATCGAAGGAGATACTCGATCCCGCGAGGGATTGGGATGCGTTCGTGTGCTGCACACGGACAAGGGGCCAGGCTGAGCAGTACGGTCAACGCAAGTGAATTGCCGATAAACACCGTTATCAAAGCCGGGCGGAAGCAGCGGAATACGCCCCGACCAAAAGGTAAGTGGCCGGCTGTCTCTCTCTGATACAGGGACACGTCGACGTAAGCGCCACCGGTGGAGAGGCAGGACCTAACCTGTTCGTGTTGCCGGTATGGAACTGGGTAAGCCCGTATTTGCGCCTGCGAGCGAAGTTGTCTCGCAGGCAAGCCGATCGTAAGAAAGGCCGACGGAAGTGCGGGTAGAGGATGGTGGAGAAAGCGAACGCCGGGCTGTAATGGTTCGGATAGGGGTTTTAAACGTCACCCCACGCGAAAGCGGGCTGACTTCCACGTGGTCTCTACGGGCGGAACGCCTGTAGAAGTTTCGATGAATCTCCCCTGCGGGAAACGCATGATCCCCGCAGGGGGAGACTTGCGTCTTCTTGCCGGGGTTAACTCAAGGAGACAGCAAGTGGGAATGCAGTTCGACGACAAGAAGCATCTTGTCGAAAGACCGGCATCTGCGTCTTCGGCAGACCTGATCGAATGGCACGGTATCGACTGGGCCAAGGTGAACAGGAATGTCCGGAACCTGCAGATACGAATCGCCAAGGCAACCAAGGAGCGGGACTGGCGCAGGGTGAAAGCCTTGCAACGGTTCCTGACTCGCTCGTACTGCGGCAAAGCATTAGCCGTGCGACGAGTGACCGAGAATCGCGGGAGGAAG
>DATFSE010000084.1:0-119149 GCA_035262745.1 Casimicrobiaceae bacterium
CGCATGAACCACATGAGCCAGGAGTTGCAGCGCTTCGACCGAGAGCAGCGCAGCGCCGCCGCCGAGCTTGGCCGCCTCAACGAGCAGCTTGCGCAGACGAGCAAGGCGAAATCCGAATTCCTCGCGAACATGAGCCACGAGCTTCGCACGCCCATGAACGCGATTCTCGGCTTCACCGAGATGCTGATCGATGGCCTCTACGGCGACGTGCCCGACACGCTCAAGGAGCCGCTGGCGGACATCCAGGTGAATGGGCGACACCTGCTTCGTCTGATCAACGACGTTCTGGATCTGTCGAAGATCGAGGCCGGCCGTATGGAGCTCGCGCTGGGCGACTATTCCGTGCGCGAGGTCGTCGACATCGTCCACCTGGCGCTGCGCTCCCTCGCCGCCGAAAAGGGACTCGAATTCACCACCAGCGTCCCAGACGAGCTTCCGGTGGCCCACGGCGACAACAGGCGACTGACTCAGTGTCTCATGAACCTCGCCGGAAATTCGATAAAGTTCACCAAAGCGGGACGGGTCGAGATCGGCGTGGAACTCGCTGGCGAGGAACTCATCTACAGCGTCTCCGATACGGGTATCGGCATCCCGAAGGAGGAGTTCGAAAACGTATTCGCGGAATTCCGCCAGGTCGATGCGACGGTCACCCGCGAATTCGGAGGCACGGGTCTGGGCTTGAGCATCACCAAGAAGTTCGTGGAGATGCACGGCGGCCGGATCTGGATAGAGAGCGAGCACGGCAAGGGCAGTAGATTCTCTTTCGCTGTCCCGCTTCGGGCGAAAGCGGAGGCCACATGAGCGAGAAGACGATTCTTTACGTCGAAGACAACGAGTACAACCGCAAGATCGTTCGACAACTCTTCAGCGCTACGTCCTACCGGCTGATCGAGGCGCTGGATGGCGAGGACGGCGTCGCTATGGCGCAGAAGGAATTGCCAGACCTGATCCTCATGGATGTGCAGCTCCCCAAGATGTCGGGGCTCGAGGCGACCCGGGTGCTCAAAGCCGACGCGCGGACCGGCAACATCCCGATTATCGTCATCACTTCGTTCGCGCTGAGCGGCGATCGCGAGAAAGCGGCGGACGCGGGCGCCACCGACTATCTGGCCAAACCGTACAGTCCGCGCGAGCTTCTGACGCTGGTTCGCCAGTATCTGCCTGAGTCCTGACAAACGGGCCTGTCGAAGGCCCTCAGATCGGAGGTGACAAGATGACGTCCAATCGGCGCGTACCCATCGCTCTCGTTTCCATCGCGATACTCGCTTCACTCGCCTTCGGCGTCGGCAACACGCTCGCTGCCGGCGAGCAGGCAGAGCAGTTCACTCCCGAATTCCGCCAGATCCACACCACACTCGACGCCAAGCACACGCCGAAGATCGTCGCGCCGGACTCGGTCAAGCGCGGCGAATGGTTCACGGTGACTGTCAGCGTCGGCGCTCAGGGGCAGCATCCCTCGCTGCAGGAGCATTTCGTTCGCTACATCGCGCTCTACAAGGACACGGTGGAGATCGCACGCGTCTATTTGCACCCGGTCTACTCGCAGCCAACGGTGACGCTTACCGTCGCGCTCGACGAGGGCGGTACGCTGCGGGCGCTCGAGGAGCCGACGCATTCCTCGGCGTGGGAGGCATCGAAAAAGATCGAGGTGCTTCCTTAGGGAACGTAGGGAAGAAGCTCTCGTTCGAGCGTCGGCGCTTCCCTCGGATCAGGGGGCCTTCATTTCCACGGTGACCTGCGCCGGCTTGTCGCCGACGGTGATGCTCGCCGGCACGGTGCCGAGGCGCTCGTGCCAGACGGAAAGCTTGTATTCGCCCGGCGGCAGATCGCCGAATGCGAATTGACCGTCGCTGCCGGTAATGGCATAGAAGGAGTGAGCCGCGACGACCACCCATGCCTGCATCCATGAGTGCAGGTCGCAGTTGATTCGTACGATGTCCGGTTTCTCGAAGGTGAAGGGAATCGTACGGTCCTTGGGCTGCGTCCGGTTGATCGATGGGTTGATCTTCGGCGTGGTATGAATGTTGTGCAGCAACCGGTCACTGTTCAAAAAATCGACGGTGCTGCCTGCCTGAACGAGCACGACGTGCGGAATGAACACGCACTTGCTCTGGTCCATCTCCACCTTAACCGGTTGAGCCGGCGCGGCAGGCTTGGGCGGGGGATTTTCCAGCCATACCACCGCATTCTTGATCTCCTTCCTGGGCGACACGATCAATTCTTCTGAATCTTTCGCGCTTCCGCACACGTATTGATCGATGGTGATATCGAGTTTTTTAGGAGCGGGAACCGGTCCGGCGAGAACGACCTTGCCGTTGATTGCGCCGCACACGCCTGCGGCCGGCGCGCACAGGCATACAACCAGAAAAAGCGTCGTGATCGGCGTTAAACCGGCTGCTTTCATTTAGCCGCCTCCGTAAAAGCCTTGCAAAACGATGTTCGCGTTATTGACTTCGTTTGCGCTGACACGCATCGCGGAGCACTGAGAGGCTAGCCCCCCTGGCAATTCGGGTCAAGAACAAGCTGCGGCAAAATTCGGTGACGATCGGCACCAAGACATCGACTGATATACTAAACAAGCCGCGATGGGCGTACATCTTAATGCGGGCTCATTGCCTCAGCCCGCGATAGTCGGATCCCCAGAGCAGTAAATGATCGAGCCTGAGCGCGAGCGGCAGATTTTTCTCTCGACCGTGCCGCCGGAAGCGCCGCAGCGGTGGTTCGCGGCTGCGGTCGCGCTTGTCTCGGCGGCGGCCTTTATCGCGCTGGTGCCTTTTGCCAGACGACCAGTAGGCGAGGTCTGGGCGTTCATCCCGGCCTACCAGTCCGCCACGGTTGTCACGGATCTGATCACCGCGGTGTTGTTGTTCGGCCAGTTCGCGATCCTGGGTTCGCGAGCGCTGGCTGCGCTGGGCACCGGTTACCTGCTCACGGCGTTTATCGCAACTGCGCACGCACTGACTTTCCCCGGTTTGTTCGCCGCTTCCGGGCTGCTCGGAGCGGGAGCGCAGACGACGGCTTGGCTGTACATGTTCTGGCATGTCGCCTTTCCACTCGCAGTCATCGCTTATGCACGATTGGACACGGGTTCGCCGAAACCCGTCGACCCGGCGGCTCGGGGTCGAATCATCGCCTGGTGCGCGATCTTGGCCGTCGCCCTGACGGGCGGACTCAGTGCGCTTGCCTCTCTCGGAGGGGACTCGCTGCCGGCCATCATGAGCGGCCAGGGATACACCTCAGCCATGATGGGCGTGGTGGGCTTGGTCTGGAGCGCCAGTCTGATCGCGCTTCTTGTATTGTGGCGGCGCAAGCCGCACTCGGTTCTCGACCTCTGGATGCTCGTGGTCCTCGGTGCGTGGGTCTTCGACATCGGCTTGGCCGCGGTCCTAAACGCCGGCCGCTTCGACCTCGGCTTCTATGCCGGCAGGGTCTATGGGCTTGTGGCGTCGAGCCTGGTTCTGCTCGTCCTCTTGCTCGAAAACGGCACGCTCTACGCGCGACTCGCGGCAGCTCTACAGGGCGAGCGAATTCAACGGGAACGCGCGGAAGACAAAACCTCGGAGCTCAACGCACTCAACGAATCCTTGCAGCGCCATGTGGCCATGCGCACCGCGCAGCTCGACGTCATGAACGTGGAACTCGAGGCCGAGGTCAGCGAGCGCGAGCGTGCCGAGGTCGACGCACTCCAGGCGCGGGAACGGCTCGCAGGGATCATCGATTCGGCCATGGACGCCATCGTCACCGTCGACGAGCGTCAGCGCATCATCCTGTTCAACACCGCCGCTGAAGCGCTTTTCGGCTGGACGCAAGGCGAGGTGATCGGCCGGCCGCTCGACGTGCTCATTCCACTTCACTTCCGCACGGCCCATGGGCGGCATATAAAGCGCTTCGGAGAAGGAGGCGTTACCTCCAGGCGCATGGGGACGCAGCTCATCGTCAGGGGACTTCGGCGCAGCGGAGAGGAGTTTCCCATCGAAGCGTCAATCTCGCAGCTGATGCTGAACGAGCACAAGTACTACACGGCTATCGTGCGCGACGTGACCGACCGGGTGCGCGCAGACCAGGCGCTCATGCACTCGAGGAAGGAGCTGCACGAGATGGCCAGCGTGGGCTCAACGGCCAGGGAGCAGGAGAAGAGCCGCATCGCCAGGGAGCTTCACGACGAGCTGGCGCAATCGCTCACCGTGCTGCGCATGGACGTCGACTGGCTGAGACAGCGTGGGTTCCCGGCTCAGGGTACGGCTGCCGCGAAGCTCGACGCAATGGAAAAGATGCTGGAGCGCTCGGTGGCGGCGACGCGAAGGATCGCCGCCGACCTTCGGCCGCTCATGTTAGACGATTTAGGCCTTGTGCCGGCGGCACAATGGCTGGTCGAGAATTTCAAGGAACGCCATGGCATCGAGTGCGACATCGTCGTTACGCCACCGGATCTCGAGCTCGCCGACCCGCATGCCACCGTAGTGTTCCGCATCATCCAGGAATCGCTCGCCAATGCTGCGCGCCACGCCGATGCGGACCGTGTCGAAGTCGATCTTTCACTGACTAACGGTGAAATTTGCTTGCGTGTGCGTGACGATGGAAAGGGTTTCGACTTGAGCGATCCGCGCAAGCCCAATTCCTTCGGGCTGGTGGGCCTGCGCGAGCGAGCACATCTGGTCGATGGCGAGATCCGCATCGACACCGCGCCCGGTCGCGGAACGACCATCGAGGTGCGCATTCCCTTCGACCGAGGTCAGGCCCAGTGACAGGAAGCCGGACGATCAAGGCGACCTGCGTCGGGGAACGCGAGCACTAGCGACGAACGTTGCACCCGCGGTACGTCACTCTGCCGCGCTCCTCGATGAACGCCGTGTCGCCCTTGTTCCAGAAAACGAAACTCTCATCGGCATCGGCGTAGCGAGCGCCCGACCCTGAACGGCTGCGGAAGGCTGAGCTCCCGGCCATCGGAAAGCGCGAGCTTGACCAGGCTCTGCGCGCCGCTTGCGAAAACGGCTTTCACCGTCTTGCCGCCGTCGCAGTCGAACACCGCGGCGATCGACTTGAGCGCGGGCACCGGCGACTGCAGCTTTAGTTGAGCGTGCTTCAAAAAATCCGCGTAGAGCGGAGCGACTTCTGTGGCGTGCCTCCCATCGAGTTTCCCGCAAGTTCGATTTGCTGAATGTCCAGGCGGATCGTCAGCGCGCGGAGCTTGGCGACCTGGCTTTCGAGCGCGTAGCCGTTGCCTGTGCCGCAGCCGCGAGCGCGACGCAATGGAGCGCAAGCAACGCGAGCGCCCGCGTCAGAGGGCGACCCATCTTGTGAATGGCCAGGTTCCTAGCTGGCGTCCAGGATGTTGCGGATCTTGGCCGCCAGGCTGGATTGAGAAAATGGCTTGACCAGTAGCTCGACTCCGGCATCGAGGCGGCCATGGTGAACGATGGCGTTGCGCGCGTAGCCCGTGGTGAAAAGCACTTTGATGTCCGGCCATCGTGAATGCACTTCCTCGGCGAGCTGGCGACCGTTGACTCCGTCGGGGAGACCTACATCCGTGAACAGCAGGTCGACGTCACCCTCATTTTCCAATATCTCCAGTGCCGATCTCGCCTCTGCAGCGGTCAGCACTTGGTACCCCAGCGTGCGCAGCAATTGGGCGGTTGATGTGCAAACGTCGGCGTCATCATCCACTACCAGAATCGTCTCGCCAGGACGGCGCGATGGAACGAGGCGTGGCTCTCTTGGTTGTTGCGCCTTCGGTGACGTGAGAAGGCGCGGCAGATAGAGCTTGACAGTCGTTCCCTGTCCAAGCTCGCTGTAGATCTTGACGTGGCCACCCGACTGCTTGATGAACCCATAGACCTGCGACAGCCCCAGGCCGGTTCCCTGCCCGGTTTCCTTGGTCGTGAAGAACGGATCGAAGGCCTTGGCGATGACTTCCTTGCTCATTCCAGTTCCCGTATCGCTGACTGCGATCATGACGTATTGCCCAGGCGTGAGATCCTCTTTCGTGTTGACGTACGCCTCGTCCAGGAAGCAGTTCGCGGTCTCGATGGTGATCTTGCCGCCGTTGGGCATGGCGTCCCGCGCGTTGACTGCGAGATTGAGCAGCGCGGTTTCAAGCTGAGGTGCATCGGCCGAAACCCGCCACACTCCGCTGCCCAATACGGTCTCCAGCGCAACAGCCTCGCCCAGCGTGCGATGCAGCAGCTCGGTGAGCTCCGAGATCAACCTGTTCGGCTCGAGCGGTTTCGGATCGAGGGGTTGCCGGCGGGAGAATGCAAGCATGCGCTGAGTAAGGCTGGCAGCGCGATCCGCATTGCGAGTAATCATGTCCAGCAGCTGGCGCGTCTCCGCGTTGTGGCCCTTGAGCTGCCGCTTAAGAAGCTCGATGCAGTTCTTGATCACTCCGAGGAGATTGTTGAAGTCGTGAGCGACGCCGCCGCTCAACTGCCCCAACGCCTCCATTTTTTGCGACTGTGCGAGCGCCGCCTTCATCTCTTCCAGCGCGACCTGCTGCTGGCGCCGTTCGGTTACGTCGCGAGTTATTTTTGCGAAGCCGACCAGTCGGCCCGAACTGTCCCTTAAGGGATCGATGACCACGCTGGCGAAAAACAGGCTGCCATCCTTGCGCACACGCCAGGACTCGGCTTCGAACTTGCCCGTCTCCACCGCGGTCTGCAGCGCTTTGCGCGGAACGCCCGCGCTGCGGTCCTCGGGCGTGTAGAAGATCGAAAAATGCTTGCCGATGATCTCGTCCGACGAATAGCCTTTGATGCGTTCTGCCCCCGTGTTCCAGCTGGTGATATGACCTTCGGGGTCAAGCATGAAAATCGCATAGTCCTTCACGCCTGCGACCAGCAACTTGAATCGATGCTCGCTGGCTCGGAGCAGATCCTCCCTTTGCTCGACCTCCATGAGCTGGGCACGAACCGCGTCGACAGCGTCTTCCAGCTCCGCCGTCCGCTGCGCGACCCTTTGCTCCAGCTCGATATTCGTGACTTGAATCTGTTGCTCGAGCTCCTGCCGCCTGAACAAATGGCGCGCGATGGCCGACCCGAAGAAAACCAGCACAACCAGCGCGAAAATCACGGCAAGCACATTGACGAGGAGCGCCCAGCGCACGAGCTGTGTGCGCTCCGTGCGGGCGCCCTCGACGCGCTCTTCGAGAACTTCTCTTCGAGATCGAACCAGCTCCCGGATGATGTCCATGGATCGCTTTTCTGCCCCGCTCGCGATCGTTGCAACGGCCTTGTCGCGGTCGCCCGCGCGATAGATCTCGAGCGTTCGCTTGAGTTCCTCGAGCTTGTCGCGCGCAAGCGCCGTGAACTGCTCGGTCTGTACTCGGTCGGCCGGGTTGCTATTGCTGGCGATATCAGTGAGGATCTTGTCGGCCCGCGCCGCGGCCGAATTGTAGGGCTCGAGATACTCCGGCCGCCCTATCAGCAGAAAACCCCGGACTCCGGTTTCGGCATCGATCAAGAGACTCCTGGCTTCGTCGAGTTGATCAAGCCGGGCGCGGGCGACATCGATGTTTCGCGTAGTTTCGGCAACCGAATTGATGACGTATTCAGAGACGAGCGCCTGGAGAATCACGACGATCAGCGCACAGGCGAAAGGCATCGGCACTCCGCGAGGCACGGAAGTGATGCGTAGTTCGCTGAGCTTCATGCTTTGACCGTGGAACCGCGCGGATAAACCATTATGAAATGCTCTGTTGTTCTGTCCGCCCGCCACACGCTGCTGCACACCCGCTGATCTTAGCAGAGCGTTGTCGCCGCGAAGCCGCCCGATGCGGATGTCTTGCTCCTCTTGAGCCGCTTCCGCCGCCGTGTTAAATTTACTATGTCGCATCCGGGGTTTTAAGCAGACTCCCCGGCCTTTCAAGACGCCGCCGCGTCCAAGTTCTGCTCTGACCCTGCGCGGGGGGAGCGTGAATGTTGGACATTCAAACCAGTCGCAGTTCGAACCCGGACAAAAAATTGGCGACGGCCGTACTTTGCGGCAGTGAGATCGCCACGCTCATGGAACCTGCCGCGTACCTGGAGGCGGTGGAAGCGGGCTTTAGAGCCCTTGCCCGAGATGCCGCAATGGCACCCATGCCGATGCACATTCCTGCAGGCGGAGGCGCTTTTCACGCCAAGGGTGCGCTCCTGCTACTCGATCGCGCCTATGTTGCCGTGAAGGTCAACGCGAACTTCCCAGATAATCCGCAGCGACGTGGTCTGCCCACCATTCAGGGCGCGGTCTTGCTGTTCGACGCCGCGGACGGCTCGTTGCTTGCAGTGCTCGATTCCACTGAAATAACTACAAAGCGCACCGCCGCGGCCACGGTGCTTGCTGCGCGCTATCTGGCGCGGCCAGACTCGAGCCGAGTCGCCATTTGCGGCTGTGGCGAGCAGGGACGGGCGCAGTTGATGGCATTGGCGCAGGTGTTTCGCCTCGAAGGCGCGACAGCATGGGATCTCGTTGCAATGCAGGCGCAAACATTTGCAACCGAAATGCGAACGCTCGGATTCGAAGTAGCTGTTGCAAACGACGTTCGGCAGGCGACTCGCGACAGCGACATCATCGTGACGGCAACGAGCGCGCAAACGCCTTTTCTGGACATCGACTGTGTGTCCGCCGGAACCTTTGTCGCTGCCGTCGGAGCGGACAGCCCGCATAAGAACGAGATCGCTGGGGATCTGCTCGCTACTTCCAAGGTCGTGGTCGATGTGCTCGCCCAGTGCGTCGCGATGGGCGATTTGAGGCACGCGATCGAAGCCGGCTTGATGAGCACGGCCGATGTGCACGCGGAATTGAGCGATCTGGTGGTTGGACGCAGAAGTGGCCGCACCACCGCCGAAGAAATCACCGTATTTGATTCCACCGGAGTCGCGATACAGGATGCGGCCAGTGCGGCCTGGATCTATCAGCGCGCGGTCGCCGCCGATGCAGGCAGGTTTGTTCGATTGGCGGCGTGAACACCTTAAAAGGAGTCTTGTCATGCTCGAATCCATGACTTCGGATCGCGACGGTGCGGTTCCGATTACCCCGGTCGGCGAAAAAGAGCTTCCAGGATGGCTCGACGCGCATCCTGAGCATCGTGAATGGATCGCCGGCGTGGGCTTCAAGGCGGAGCCTGGAACCTTCGCCTTTGTGGCGGGCTCCGGTCGGCGCTCGACAGCGATTCTCGCTGCGCCCTGCGAAGGGCAGCCGATCTGGGCATTCGCCGGATTGCCGACCGCTCTTCCCGAGGGTACCTATGCGATCGATGCGAACGAAGACGCATCTCTCACCGATGCTGCGCTCGGCTGGGCGCTCGGCTCGTACGCTTTCACCAGATACAGGAAAGCCAAACGCGCCCCCGCGACTCTGGTGTGGCCGGTCGGCGCCGATCGCGCGGAAGTCGAGCGTATTGCCGGCGCGGTGTTCATGGCCCGCGATCTGATCAACACGCCGGCCGAGGACATGGGGCCGGAGCAGCTCGCCGACGCTGCGCTCGCGGTGGCCGGCAAGCACGGTGCGGCGTCGCGCATCGTAAAGGGTGACGAGTTGCTCGAGCAGAACTATCCCACCATCCACATCGTAGGCCGCGCCAGCAGCCGGGCGCCTCGTCTCATTGACTTGCGCTGGGGAGATGAACGGGCTCCCAAGGTGACGCTGGTCGGCAAAGGCGTTTGCTTCGACTCGGGCGGACTGGATTTGAAGTCGCGCGAGGGCATGCTGGAAATGAAAAAGGACATGGGTGGCGCCGCAGTCATGCTCGGGCTTGCCGACGCGCTGATGGCGGCCAACACGCCGATCCGGCTTCGCCTGCTCATCCCCGCGGTCGAGAATTCGGTTTCCGGAAATGCGGTGCGGCCGCGCGACATTGTCCGTACGCGCAGCGGCAAGACCGTGGAGATCGGCAATACCGATGCGGAGGGAAGGCTGATTCTCTGCGACGCTCTGGGCGACGCCGACAGAGAGCGGCCCGATCTGCTTGTCGACTGCGCTACACTCACCGGCGCCGCGCGGGTGGCGCTCGGGCCGGAGTTGCAGGCGCTGTTCTGCGATGACGACGCGCTGGCCGGCGGTCTTTTGAAAGCGGGCGCCGAAGTGGGCGATCCTCTGTGGCGTCTGCCGCTGTGGCGACCGTATCGCAAATTGATCGACAGCAAGTGCGCCGACTTGAACAACGTGTCGCAGGGACAGTTTGCCGGATCGATCATCGGCGCACTTTATCTTGCGGAGTTCGTCTCGGCGTCGACATCGTGGGCGCATTTGGACATCATGGCGTCCAACACGACGGCAAGGCCGGGGCGGCCGGAGGGCGGGGAGGCAACTGCCATGCGCGCTCTGTACGCGTATATTCGACAGCGCTACGGCTAGAGCACGAGCACCTTGACTCGTGCCGCCGCGTCTCGCCAATGACTAGGGCGTTGTCTTGAGCGATCAGCGTCCCGTGACCTCGGGCGCTACGTCCGAACCGGTTGTGCAGGCGAATCGCCGGCGTTCCTGGGTTCTCGGTGCGAGCGCGCTGGTCGTGCTGGTCGTTGCCGGCATCGCCCTATGGTGGATGCGAAGCAGCGCTCCGGCGTCATCGGCAGGATCAGCCTCGGCGGCGTCGTACGTGAAGGACGCGCTGTGTGCGGAATGCCACGTCAAGGTGGCGACCGCCTGGCGCGGCTCACATCATGATCGCGCCATGGAGGTGGCCGACGACAAGACCGTTCTCGGCGATTTCGACAATGCACGCTTTGTCAATCGCGGGCTCACGACCAGCTTCGCGCGTCGCGATGGAAAATACTTCGTCACCACCGAAGGTCCCGACGGCAAGCTCGCCGAATACGAGGTGAAGTACACCTTCGGCGTTTCCCCGCTGCAGCAATACCTGGTCGCGTTTCCCGGCGGGCGGCTGCAGGTTCCCACGGTGGCGTGGGATACCGAGCGCAAGCGCTGGTTCGCGATGTACCCCAACGAGCGCCACAAGCCGGACGATCCGCTGCATTCGAGCGGACGCTATCAGAACTGGAACCTGATGTGTTCCGAGTGTCATTCGACCGATGTGCGCCGTCGCTACGACGCCAAAGCCGACACTTACGACACTCAGTGGGAGGAAATCAATGTCGGCTGCCAGGCCTGCCACGGTCCGGGCAGCGCACACGTCGCGTGGGCACAGAAATCAGGCGCGAAGGACGCCAAGGGGCTGGACGCAAAGACGCTCGGCCTGGTCGTCGACTTTCGCGGCACGGATTCCCGCTACCAGGTCGACGCCTGCGCGCCGTGTCATTCACGACGGCAACGCTTAAGCGATGGTGAATTGCCGGGCAAACCGCTGCTCGACAACTATCATCCGGCGCTGCTGCGCGAGGGACTGTATTACGCCGACGGCCAGCAGCGCGAGGAAGTCTATATCTGGGGATCGTTCCTGCAGAGCAAGATGTACGCAAAAGGCGTTCGTTGCACGGACTGTCACGAGGCGCACAGCCTCCGCCTCAGGGCCGAAGGCAATGCGCTTTGCAAGCAGTGCCACCAGAGTGCCGGCAACGATCGCTTCCCGACGCTGAAAAAGGCCGACTACGACGTGCCGGCACACCATCATCATGCGCCGGGCAGCGTCGGTGCGCAGTGCGCGAACTGCCACATTCCGGCCAGGAACTACATGATGATCGATCCGCGGCCCGATCACAGCTTCCGTGTTCCGCGTCCCGATCTGTCGGTGAAAATCGGAACGCCCAACGCCTGCAACGGTTGCCACGACAAGAAGACGGCGCAATGGGCGGCGGACACCGTCGCACAGTGGTACGGGCCGGCGAGGCGTCAGGAAGCGCATTACGGTCAAGTGTTCGCCGAAGCCCGGATGGGGCGGGCGAGTGCTCTTGCGGGTCTCGATCGGCTGGCATCGGATCGTGACGTGCCGGCCATCGTTCGTGCGACTGCGATCGAGCTCGCACGAGGCTACGGCCCGTTGGGCGGACGGCTTGCGGTCAATGCCAAGGACGATCCCGATGCGCTGGTGCGCTCGGCTGCGGCATCGACGCTGTCGGCTCTGCCGACGACGCAACGCGTTCTGTTCGCCGCGCCGCTATTGCGCGATCCGATTCGGCTGGTTCGCATCGAGGCTGCTCGCGCGCTCGCCGATGTACCCGCCGAGTCGCTGAGCGCCGAAGATCGCCCGGCATTCGAGCGTGCTTATGCGGAGCTCAAGGCGTCGGAAGAATCCCTGGCCGACATGCCGGCGACGCAGATGAATCTTGCAAACCTCGCCGGCCGCCGAGGTGACACTGCGACCCAGGAGGCGGGGTATCGACGTGCGATGGTCATGGATCCGTATTTCACGCCGGTGTACCTCGCGCTCGCCAGTCTGCTGTCGCGTCAGAAGAAAAACGCCGAAGCTGAGGTCACATTGCGCGACGGTCTGAAGCGGCTGCCCAACGTGGGCGAGCTTCATCAGTCGCTGGGCCTTCTGCTTGCCGAAGAAAAACGAGATGTCGAGGCGATCGCCGAGTTGCGCAAGGCTGCCGAGCTCATGCCGGGGCAGGCACGCGTTCTATACAACCTCGGACTCCTGCAACAGTCGCGGGGGCAGCTCTACCCCGCCGAGGACGCGCTTGGAAAGGCACGTGCGCTGGGCGACCGTGAAGCGACATACGCACTCGCGCTGCTCTATGTGCGCGAAAAACGGCTCGATCGCGCGCTACCGCTTTTCGAGGAGATGGTCGCGCAGAATCCGGACAACGCGCAGCTCATCAAGATGCGCGACGAGCTGCGAGCGGCGATGCACAAGTAGAGGCGCCGAGCGGTGTTTGAGCGACCGCTCGGCACGCAACTGGCCCCGCTCAGGTGCGTAGCCGGCGCCGCAGGCTCTACGCGGCTTCGGCCAGCGCTGCCTGCGCCGCGCGCACTTCCTCGCGCACCTGCTCGGTGAGCTGCGCCTTGAGCGCGGCGAATGCCGGCGTGGTCTTCACCGAATAGTGTCGCGGGTGGGGTAGCAAAACCTGGCATTCGAACTTGATGTGGCCGGGGCGCGCGCTCATGACTACCACCCGGCTGCCCACGAAGACAGCCTCGTCGATGTCGTGGGTGACGAACAACACGGTCTTGCGCTCCGCTTCCCAGATGCCCAGCAACAGCTCCTGCATGAGTTCCCGCGTCTGGTGGTCGAGCGCGCCGAAGGGCTCGTCCATGAGCAGAATCCGCGGCCGATTGGCGAGTGCGCGAGCGAGCGCTGTGCGCTGCTGCATGCCACCGGACAACTGCTTGGGGTAGTGATGCTCGAATCCGCTTAGACCCACCTTGGCGATGAAGTCACGCGCAATCTCTAATCGCTCGGCCTGCGGAAGTCCGCGTTCGCGCAGTCCGAAGCAGACATTGTCGAGCACGTTGAGCCACGGAAAAAGCGTGTAGCTCTGGAACACCATGCCGCGGTCGGCGCCGGGCCCCGCGATGCGCTTGCCGTCGAGCAGCACTTCGCCCGAGGTCTGGCGGTCGAGCCCCGCGACAATGCGCAAAAGCGTGCTCTTGCCGCAGCCCGAGGGTCCCAGAATGGTGAGGAAGTCGTTTTCGGCTAGCTCGAGGTCGGTCGCCTGCAGCGCCAGCGTGTCGCCGTGCGCGGACACGAACCGGCGTGAGACGCCGCGAATACTCAGGATATTCGGCATGGCTGCTACCTCGCGAGCTGCGCCCAGGGAAAGAGGCGCCGATTGAGCCACTTGAAAGCGAAGTCGCTCACGAGGCCGATCAGGCCAATCACGATGATCCCGAAAATGATCTGATCGGTTGCGAGCAACGCCTGGCTGTCGGTGATCATGTGGCCGATACCGCTCGATGCGCCAATGAGCTCGGCGACGATCACATAGGTCCACGCCCAACCGAGCACGGTGCGAAGGATTTCCGCGATCTCCGGCGCCGCCGCGGGGATCAGCACGCGGCGGATCAAAGTTCGATCACTACTGCCGAGCGTGTAAGCCGCTTCGACCAGATCGCGCCGAGTGTTGCCCACGGTCACCGCGATCATCAGCACGAGCTGGAAAAAGCTGCCGATGAAAATGACCGAAAGCTTCTGCGCCTCGCCGATGCCTGCCCAAAGGATCAGCAGCGGAATAAACGCGGAGGCGGGCAAGTAGCGCGCGAACGACACAAACGGCTCGAAGAAGGCCTCGATCGGCTTGTACGCTCCCATGGCGACGCCAAGCGGAAGCGCGATCGCCGCGGCGATGACGAAGCCGCCGACCACGCGCCACACGGTCATCCCGATGTCGTGCGCGAATCCCATCCGGCTCAGCAGCGTCCATCCGCTTTCGACCATGGTGATCGGGTCGGCGAGAAAGGTCTTGGGCACGAAGCCGCCGAGGGTGATCGCCGCCCATGCCAGCACGAACAGCACGAAGAAGCTGAAGCCGAGCCCGGCGCGCACGCCGGGCTGGACGGGCTCGAGCGGCCTCATCGCGGGCTATTTGATGAACTGCGTATCGGCCAGCTTGGACAGATCAGGGACCTGCTTGATGATCCCGACCTCGAGCAGCAGATCCGCTGCGTCCTTGTTGAAGGCTGCGTACTCGCCGGTGAAGAACTTCTGGTTCGCTGCGCGGTCCTGCCAGCGCAGATACTTCTGGCTGGCCTCGAATTGCTCGCCCGTCTGCTTCACATCGGCGCCCATGATTTCGAAGCTCTTCTTGGGATCTTTGGCGATCATCTCCACCGCTTCGAAATAGCTGTCGGCAAGCGCCTTGGCGGCCTTGGGATTCCCTGCAAGGAACTTGGGAGTGCAGCCGAACGTGTCCATCACCATCGGATAGTCGAGAGTGGTGGCGATGATCTTGCCCGCCTCGGGTTTGGCGCGCACTGCCGAAAGATAGGGCTCGTAGGTCATGCCGGCGTCGAGTTGCGCATTTCCAGCGACAAATGCATTGGCGGCGGCCTGCGGCTCCAGGTTGACGATGCTCACGTCTTTGACCGAGAGGCCGTTCTTTTTGAGCATCCAGGCGAGCGTGAAGTAGGGTGCAGTGCCCGGCGCGCTCGCTGCCACTGTCTTGCCTTTGAGGTCGGCGATCTTCTGGATCGAAGGCTTCACCACCATGCCGTCGGCGCCGTAACTCTTGTCGAGCTGGAAGATCTGGGTGGTCGCCACGCCGTTGGCATTCCACACGATCCAGGTTTCGACGGTCGTCGCCGCGCATTGCACGCCGCCGGAGGCGATGGCGAGATGGCGGTCCTTCTGCGGGATCTTTTTCAGGTCCACGTCGAGTCCGTGCTTTTTGAAGATGCCGGCTTCCTTGGCCAGCGTCAGCGGCGCGAAGCCGGTCCAGCCGGAGATCCCGATCGCGACTTTGGTGTCTTGCGCTGCGGCCGGCAGCGCAGTCGCGGCGATGATTGCGGCGGCGAGTGTGGCCAGAAGCGTCTTCATGATTACCTCCTTGGGTAAGTTTGGATTCAAGCCGGGATCCAGAGCCTGGGCAGACTTTCAAGCGTGCGCAGGATGCGCGTGAGCTCGCCGCCCATCACCAGTTGAGCGGCGCGGTCGATATCGGGTGCGAGAAATCGATCTTCTTCGACGGCTGCCGTGTGCGTGCGCACCAGCGCGTGCACGGCCTCGAGCGTATCGGAGCTCCTGAGCGGCCGCAGGAATTCGATTCCTTGCGCAGCAGCGAGCAGCTCGATGGCGAGAATGCGTGTGGTGTTGGCAATCATCGGCGAGAGGCGTCGCGCCGCGAAGGTCGCCATCGACACATGATCCTCCTGGTTGGCGCTGGTCGGCAACGAGTCTACGCTCGCAGGATGCGAGAGCGACTTGTTTTCGCTGGCGAGTGCCGCGGCGGTCACGTGCGCGACCATGAAGCCCGAGTTGAGTCCCGGGTTGGCGGTGAGGAACGGCGGCAGCCGCGACACACCGGCGTCGATCAGCATGGCGATGCGCCGCTCGGAGATCGCGCCGACCTCGGCAATCGCCACTGCCATCGCATCGCAGGCCTGTGCCACGGGCTCGGCGTGGAAGTTGCCGCCGGACACGATCGCGCCGTCTTCAGCGAAGACCAGAGGATTATCGGTGACCGCGTTCGCCTCGGTAAGCAGCACCCGCGCCGCATGTCGCAGCTGATCGAGCGAGGCGCCCACGACCTGTGGTTGGCAGCGCAAGCTATAGGGATCCTGCACCCGGTCGTCGCCTTCGCGATGCGATGCGCGGATCGCGCTTCCCGCCAGCAACGCTCGATAATACTGCGCAACGTCGATCTGGCCTGGCTGGCCACGCAGCGCGTGAATGCGCGGGTCGAACGGACCGTCGCTGCCGCGCGCTGCGTCGACGGTCAGGGCGCCGATCACCAGCGCGGCTTCGAGCACGGGTTCGAACTCGAGCAGCGCCGAAAGAGCGAGCGCGGTGGAGGTCTGAGTACCGTTGATAAGCGCGAGGCCTTCCTTGGCACTTAAGCTGAGCGGCGCGACGCCCGCCGCGTCGAGCAGCGACCGCGCGGGTCGTCGTCCACCGTCGACGTACATCTCGCCCTCGCCAATCAGCGCCAGCGTCATGTGGGCGAGCGGCGCGAGATCGCCCGAGGCACCGACCGAGCCTTGAGAAGGCACGTACGGTACGAGCCCGACGTTGTGAACGGCGAGCAGGGTGTCGATCACTTCTGCACGCACGCCCGAGTAACCGCGGGCGAGCCCTGCTGCTTTTAGCGCGAGCATTAGGCGCACGACCGCAGGCGACAGCGGCTCACCGACGCCGACAGAGTGCGAGCGGATCAGGTTCAACTGCAGCGTCGCGAGATCGGCATCGCCGATGCGCGTCGAAGCAAGCTTGCCGAAGCCGGTGTTGACGCCGTAAACGGGATCCTGTCCAGCCGCCGCGCGGCGCACGACTTCCGCGCTCGCTTCGACCACCCTTCGCGCGGCGGCGTCCCAGGTGAGCTTCACCCCGCCCGCGTGCACGGCGGCTAGGTCATCGAGGTCGAGCGCGCCCGGCTTGAGCTCGAGCTGCCGCAATCAGGACTCCAGCGAAGGCAGATTGAGATGATGCTCGCGCGCGCAGGCCATCGCTTCCTCGTAGCCTGCATCGGCATGACGCATCACGCCGCTCGCCGGGTCGTTCCACAGGACCCGCTCGATACGCTTGGCTGACGCCGGTGTACCGTCGCAGACGATAACCATACCTGCGTGCTGAGAATAGCCCATGCCCACGCCGCCGCCGTGGTGCAGCGAAACCCACGTCGCGCCGCTCGCGGTGTTCAAAAGTGCGTTGAGCATCGGCCAGTCGGAGACCGCATCGCTGCCGTCGCGCATTGCTTCGGTCTCGCGATTGGGGCTCGCGACCGAGCCACTGTCCAGATGGTCGCGGCCGATCACGATCGGCGCTTTCAGCTCGCCCGAGGCGACCATCGCGTTGAACGCAAGCCCCGCGCGGTGACGCTCACCCAGGCCAATCCAGCAGATCCTCGCCGGGAGTCCCTGGAAGGCGATGCGCGCTTCGGCCATGTCGAGCCAGCGATGCAGATGCGCGTCGTCGGGGAAGAGCTCTTTCAGCTTCGCGTCGGTCTTGCGAATGTCCTCGGGGTCGCCCGACAGCGCGACCCAGCGGAACGGCCCCTTGCCTCGGCAGAACAGTGGCCGGATATACGCCGGCACGAAGCCGGGAAAATCGAACGCGTTTTCGACTCCGCGATCGAAGGCGACCTGGCGGATGTTGTTGCCATAGTCGACCGTCGGCACGCCCATGGCGTGGTAGTCGAGCATCGCCTTGACGTGCACCGCGCAGCTCTGCGCCGCGGCTTCGCGCAGTTCCGCATGCCGGTCGGGATCCGCTTGCGCGGCGCGCCACGCCTCGACGCTCCAGCCGATCGGCAGATAGCCGTTGACCAGGTCGTGCGCCGAAGTCTGATCGGTCACGAGGGCAGGGCGCATGCTGTTTGCTTGGGCACGCTTGGCGAGCTCGGGCAGAATTTCGGCGGCGTTGCCTAATAGACCAATAGACACCGCCTTCTTCTGTGCCGTATAGGCACCCATGCGCGAGAGCGCGTCGTCCAGATCACTCGCCTGCTCGTCCAGGTAGCGCGAGCGCAGACGAAAATCGATGCGGCTCTGCTGGCATTCGACGATGAGCGAGCAGGCGCCGGCAAAGGTCGCGGCCAGCGGTTGCGCGCCGCCCATGCCGCCCAAGCCCGCGGTCAGGATCCAGCGTCCTGCCAGATCGCCGCCGTAGTGCTGCCGCGCGGCTTCCGCGAAAGTCTCGTAGGTGCCCTGCACGATGCCCTGGCTGCCGATGTAAATCCAGCTGCCGGCAGTCATCTGCCCAAACATCATGAGCCCCTTGCGGTCGAGCTCGTGGAAGTGCTCCCAAGTGGCCCAACGAGGCACCAGGTTAGAGTTGGCGAGCAGCACGCGCGGCGCGTCGACATGCGTGCGAAACACGCCAACGGGCTTGCCCGACTGGATGAGCAGCGTTTCGTCTTCGCCGAGGCCGCGCAGCGCATTGAGGATTGCCTCGAACGAGTCCCAGTTGCGCGCCGCCTTGCCGATGCCACCGTAGACCACCAGGGTGTCGGGGTTCTCGGCGACTTCCGCGTCGAGATTGTTCTGGATCATCCGGTACGCGGCTTCGATCTGCCAGTTGCGGCAGGAAAGTGAGCCGCCGCGCGGCGCGCGCACGGGGCGCGGTTGAGCCAGGCGATGCAGGGGGGAAAGGTCGGTCATGCGATGCCTCCAAGTCGGCGGGCAGTTTCGAATCGATGGCAGCGCAGTCTACTTGTATAGACAACCGGAGTCAAGCGACGCAGTCCCTCTTGTCTAGACAGGTGCTGACAAGTAGACTTGAAGCGATGAGCACCCTGTCCGCCCGCGCCGGCGTTCGCGCTGCCCCACCGTACACCCGGGTGAAGGATTTTCTGAAGCGGCAGCTCTCCCACGCGCGATGGCGCCCGGGCGAGCTGATGCCGTCTGAAGCCGAGCTGGTGGCGAAATTCGGCGTGAGCCGGATGACGGTCAACCGTGCTCTGCGCGAGCTGCAGGCGGAAGGCTTGGTCGACCGCGTGCAGGGAGTGGGCACATTTGCTGCGCAGCCGTACCGCATGTCTTCGACACTGACGCTCCGCAGCCTGCAGGAGGAGGTCGAAGAGCGCGGCCATCGCCACCACGCACACGTTCACCTTCGGCGCAGCGAGTCGGCGTCCGCGACCGTGGCCACTCGGCTGGGCGTCGCTCGAGGCTCGCGTGTTTTCCATACGCTCATCGTGCACAGCGACAACAACGTGGCTTTGCAGTGTGAGGACCGCTATGTCAACCCCGCGGCGGCGCCGGATTACCTCAAGGTCGATTTCACGCACACGACGCCGACCCGCTATCTACTCGATGTTGCTCCGCTCTGGGAAGCACAGTACACCATCGAGGCCGGTCTGCCGACGGCGCGCGAAGCGCGGCTATTGGGAATCGGACGCCGGGACCCGTGCCTGATCGTGCTCCGGCGCACCGCGAACCGCAATGTGCCGATCACGGTCGCGCGGCTCACCCATCCCGGATCGCGCTATCAGCTCGAAGGCCGTTTCAGTCCGTGATGAGTTTCCCGTGACCACGACATTGTGGCGCAACGCGCGCCTGACTACGCTGTCCGGCGCTTCCCCTTGGGGGCTGATCGAGCAAGGCGCGCTTGTGGTCGAAGGCGAGCGCATCTCCTGGGTCGGCCCGGAATCTCAAATACGCGCAGGAATTGCGGTCGATCAGGAACACGATCTTGCGGGCGCGGTCGTGACCCCAGGCCTCATCGATTGCCATACCCATCTCGTCTACGGCGGCGACCGATCGCACGAATTCGAGCTGCGCCTCGGGGGCGCGAGTTATGAGCAGATCGCTCGAGCCGGTGGAGGCATTCGCTCGACCGTCGCGGCGACGCGAGCCGCCGGCGAACAAACGCTGTTCGAAGCCGCGCGCAAGCGGGCTCGGGCGCTGATGAGCGAAGGCGTGACCACACTGGAGATCAAATCGGGATACGGCCTCAGCGCCGAGCACGAAGCACGCTGCTTGAGCGTCGCACGCAAACTCGGGCATGAGCTCGATCTGACCGTCCGCACTACCTGCCTTTCCGCGCACGCCCTTCCGCCGGAGTTCGAAGGCCGCTCCGACGACTACATCGACGCGGTTTGCGCCTGGCTCCCGGAGCTCGAAGCGCGGCGCCTTGTCGATGCCGTCGATGCCTTTTGCGACCGGATTGCCTTCAGCGTCGCTCAGACGCGGCGCGTGTTCGAAGCGGCGCGAGGCTTGGGACTGCCGGTCAAGCTGCACGCGGAGCAGCTCTCCGCCCAAGGCGGCGCCAGGCTCGCTGCCGAATTCGGCGCGCTTTCCTGCGATCACCTGGAACACTTGAGCGAGGACGGCGTGCGCGCGATGGCCCAGGCTGGAAGCGTTGCGGTGCTGCTGCCGGGCGCGTTCTATTTTCTGCGCGAGACCCGGCTGCCACCCATCGCGTCGCTTCGCGCCGCAGGCATTCCCATCGCCATCGCCACCGATCACAATCCAGGAACGTCGCCGACACTGTCTCCGCTGTTGATGCTCAACATGGCATGCACGTTGTTCGGATTGACGCCGGAAGAGGCCGTGCGCGGCATGACGGTCACGGCTGCTCGGGCGCTTGGCCTGGCCGACCGCGGCACACTCTCGCCGGGCCACCGGGCAGATTTCGCCATCTGGGACATCGACCATCCCACCGAGCTTGCTTACTGGATCGGCCATCGGCCCTGCCGGCGCGTGGTCTTCGGCGGCAGGGAGCGATCGGTATGAGCGCCGGGCCGCGAGGGGCGGTGCCCATGCACCGGACGAGCCTCGATGAGGAGGCCCGATGACGGAGCCTGTGTTCACGTTCTACCGGGGAACCGCCCCGCTGATGGTGAGCCTTCCGCACGTGGGACGCGAAATCCCCGACGAAATGAAGTCGCGCTTCGTTCCGGGCGCGCTCGCGGTCGAGGACACCGACTGGCATCTCGACTCGCTGTATGCCTTCGCGCGTGAGCTGGGCGCCAGCATGATCGTCCCGCGGTATTCACGCTATGTCATCGATCTCAATCGTCCTCCCGAGAACACCCCGATGTATCCCGGCTCGAACAACACCGAGCTGTGCCCAACGCGCTCGTTCATGGGTGAGGCGCTATACCGCCAAGGCGAGGCGCCGAACGATGAGGAGATCGCGAGGCGGCGCGAACGCTACTGGCGCCCATACCATGAATGTCTCGGTGGCGAGCTCGAGCGGATCAAGGTGAAACACGGTTACGCGCTGCTGTGGGACGGGCACAGCATCAAATCGCGGCTTCCCTGGATGTTCGAAGGGAAGCTCCCGGACTTGAACCTTGGCACCGCCGGCGGCGCAAGCTGCGCGCCGGCGTTGCGTTCGGCGCTCATGAGGGTACTCGCAAAGCAGAGCGCATTCACGCACGTCACCGACGGTCGCTTCAAGGGCGGGCACATCACGCGGCACTACGGACGTCCCGAGCGCGGCGTGCATGCCGTTCAGCTCGAGATGTGCTGGTCCTGCTACATGGAGGAATCGCCTCCATACGCCGTCGAGGCCATGCGCGCAGCCGTTCTGCAGCCCGTCTTGCGCGAGCTTGTCTCGACTGCACTCGGCTGGAGCCCCGGTGCCTGAATCGAGGCGCAGCGCTCAGCCAGCGGCATTGTGGGCCCCGCGCGCCTGGCTCGACGATGGCTGGCACGACGCCGTGCTGCTTTCGATCGGCGACGACGGACGCTGGACCGAAATCGCGCCCGGAGTTCGATCACCGCCCGAAGGTGCCGCCGTTCTGGACGGCCCGGTGCTTCCGGGGCTGGTCGACGCGCACAGCCACGCCTTTCAGCGGGCGTTTGCCGGACTCGCCGAACAGCGGGAAGCGGCGACAGACGACTTCTGGTCCTGGCGCGATCGAATGTACGAGGTCGCGTCGCGCGTCACGCCGGCTGAGCTGCGCGCGATCGCGGCACACCTGTACGTTGAGCTCCTGCGCGGCGGCTACACCCATGTCTGCGAATTCCATTATCTGCATCATGACAGCGACGGACGGTCCTACGCCGATCCGCTGGAGATGGCGTGGGCGATCGCCGACGGAGCAGGCGAGGCGGGGATCGGCCTGACGCTGCTGCCGGTGCTCTACGAGCGCGCGGGTTTCGCACTCCCCGAGCTGCGCGTCGATCAGCGACGCTTTGCGACGACAGCACAAAGCGTTCACGCCGCGCAGCACCAAATCGCTGCTGCCCGCCGACCTCTGCTCAATGCCGGTCTGGCGATCCACTCCCTGCGCGCCGCATCGCCGGCATCGATCGCATCGCTGGCATCGCTTGCCCGGGACCTCGACGGACCGGTGCACATCCATGTTGCCGAGCAGATGTCGGAAGTGAACGAATGCGTGGCGGCAACCGGCGTGCGCCCCATCCAGTGGCTGGTGCGTGAAGGGCTGCTCGACGCGCGCTGGCAGCTCGTTCATGCAACGCACAGCCTGCCCTCGGAGATCGAAGCGGTGGCGAGCCGCAGTGCCGGGGTCGTGCTTTGCCCGAGCACCGAAGGCAACCTCGGAGATGGTCTCGCCGACTTGAGCGGCTGGCTCGCTTCCGGTGCGAGCATGAGCATCGGATCCGACAGCCAGGTGACCCGGAATTGGCCTGAGGAGCTGCGCTGGCTGGACTACGGACAGCGACTGGCGCTGCACAAGCGCAACGTCGCGGCCGCGCCCGAGTTCAACACACCGTCAACCGCGCAGCGCTTGTTTTCGCTCACGGTACGAAGCGGCGCCGCTGCCGCGGGCGAAGCCAAGTGGGGTCTCTCGCCGGGAGCGCGCGCCGATGCTCTGGTTGTCGACACGCACGATCCCGCGCTGGTCGGAATTCCGCCGTCGCGTTTGCTGGACGCCATCGTGTTCGCGAGCGCCGAGCGACCGTTCCGCGATTGCGTAGTCGGGGGACGCTTTGTCATGCGCGACCATGTGCACCCTGAAGCCGGTGCGATCGCTGCTCGCTTTGAAACCGCAATGCACGCGCTTTGGAACCAGGGCTGACGTGCCGTCCGGCCGCGCCGGGCAGTGGCTCGGAGCCGGACGGGGAAGATCAGCTCAAGCCAGACACCGGAACCGCAGCGCCATGGACCGCGCGCGCCTCGTTGGACGCGAGAAAGACGATCACATGGGCGAGATCTTCCGGCGCAACCCAGCGCGACGGATCGGCGTCCGGCATCGCCGTGCGGTTCTGTGGCGTATCGATGATCGTCGGCAGCACGCAGTTGACGTTGATGTTCTTCTCCCGCAGCTCTGCGGCCATCGACTCGGTGATGCGGATGACCGCACTCTTGGCGGCCACGTAGGCACCCATCAGCGCAGCGCCTTTTTGCGCTGCCGCGGCGCCGACATTGACGATCTTGCCGCCGCCGCGCTCGATCATATGCGGGACGACGGCGCGAACGCAGTTGAGCATCGTCCGCACATTGATGTCGATCAGGAAGTTCCAGTCCTTGTCGCTCGTCTGGTGTACCGGCGTGCCCATGCGGAAGCCGCCGGCGATGTTGCATAGGACGTCGATGCGACCGAACCGTTCGATCGCCAGGCGCACCACGCCGTCGACTCGACTCTGATCGAGCAGGTCCGCGGTCGCAAACATCCGGCCGTGGGTCTCATTGCCGAACGTTGCGGCAAGTTCTTCGCGCCGGTGCCCGACCAGTACGAGGTTGTCACCGCGCTCGCCAAAAATCTGAGCGAGGGCTTGCCCGAGGTTACCCGCAGCGCCGGTCACTAAGACGGTTCTGGCAATAGATTCCATATTAGCCTCGATCGCGTTTGCTCGAATGATAACTTCCCGTTCCGCGCGCGATGATCCGATCCGAAGGCAGCACCTCGCCGGGAGAAAAATCGCTCAGACCGCGAATGCGCTGATACAGGGGGCCAAAATCGATGCGCGCCAGCTCCAGCAGCTCCTGCAAGTTTCCGAGCACGAAATAGGTCTCCTGGAAGTCGTCGATGCGGTAGTGCGTGCGCATCACCCGCTCCAGGTCAAAGCGGATGCGGTTGGGGGAAGGATCGTCGAGGGCGAAGACACTCTCGGTGAAGGAGGAGGCGATGCCAGAGCCATAGATGCGCAACTCTTCGCTCTGCTCGACCAGCCCGAACTCGACCGTGTACCAGTAGACGCGTGCCAGATACGGCAGCACGCCGAGCTTCTGCGCGCGCAAGCCCCCGACGCCGTACGCCTGGATGTAATCGGCGATCACCGGGCTCATGAGCATCGGTACGTGCCCGAAGATGTCGTGGAATACGTCGGGTTCTTCCAGATAATCGAGCTGTTCGGGCTTGCGAATAAAACGACCCGCGGGAAAGCGCCGGTGCGCGAGATGCTCGAAAAACACTTCGTCGGGAACGAGCCCCGGCACCGCCACGACCTGCCAGCCGGTGCGCTTCATCAGCACGTCGCTCAAGCGGCGGAAATCGGGGATCTGTCCGGCGCTGATGGGCAGCGCGCGCATGCCCTCGACGAACTCGGCGCAGGCTCTGCCGGGAAGGAGCTTCGCTTGCCGTTCGAACAGCGTCTTCCACACGGCGTGGTCGCGGCGCGTATAGCTGTCCCAGCCCTGATCGATGGTCCAGTCGAGATTGGGTGGCGGCGCGAGTGCCGCTGGTGGAGCGCCGTGTCGCTCAATTTCGTTCAGCTGTCGAAGCATGGCTGCGGTTTCTCAAGCGCTCCGCGCCGGCAGCACCGTGCCCGCACACTCTCCAAAGCCGATGCCACGAAAACCGGAGCGCTCACAACGTGCGCGCAGGATCACAGTGTCTCCGTCCTCCAGAAAACCGCGGCTTTCGCCGTTTGCGAGACGGAGCGGCTGCTTGCCCCCCAGCGTGAGTTCGAGCAGCGATCCGCCCTGGGCTGGGTCGGGGCCGGACTGTGTTCCCGAGCCCAGGAGATCACCGCTTTGCAGATTGCAACCGTTCACGGTGTGATGCGCGACGAGCTGCGCGAGCGTCCAGTAGCTGTCGCGGAAGTTGGACTTCATCAGTCGCTGTGGAGGCGTTCCCGCCTTGTGCATTGCTGCTGTCTGAAGCGCGACTTCGAGCGAAATATCGATGCCACCGCACTCGCGGTTGGCCGATGAGTCCAGGTAGGGCAGCGGCTGCGGATCGCCCGCGGGATGTTG
Source organism: Casimicrobiaceae bacterium (assembly GCA_035262745.1). Taxonomy (GTDB): domain Bacteria; phylum Pseudomonadota; class Gammaproteobacteria; order Burkholderiales; family Casimicrobiaceae; genus PALSA-1003. The sequence continues at coordinate 25,079 of DATFSE010000084.1, forward strand.
GAACGGCGTGCGAAAGGGCTTGAGCGCCTCGAGCGTGACGATCCATGGCGAGATGGTGGATGCAAAGCTCTTGGACAGGAACGGTCCCAGCGGCTGGTATTCCCATGCCTGCACGTCGCGTGCGGTCCAGTCGTTGAACAGTACCAGGCCGAAGACGTGGTCCTCGGCGCGTTGCATCGGAACGGCCTCGCCAAGCGCGTTGGGCGTGCCGATGAAGACGCCCAGTTCGAGCTCGTAGTCGAGTCGGCGCGTTGGACCGAAGCTGGGTGACGGATCATCCGGCGCCTTGAACTGCCCCAGCGGCCTGCGGAACGTCTGCGGGCTCACGCCGATGGAGGACGCGCGGCCGTGGTAGCCGATGGGTATCCACTTGTAGTTGGGCAGCAGCGGATTCTCGGGGCGGAACTGCTTGCCGACGTTGGTCGCGTGGTAAATGCCGGTATAGAAGTCGGCATAGTCGCCGATGCGGCACGGCAAACCCATTTCCACGGCCGACTGAGAAACGAGCGACGATTTCAATGCGTCGCGCCGGGCGCTGTCGCTCCGCAAGGCTTGCGAAATCTTTCGACGCAGCGTCCGACGGGTGCCAGCATCCGCCTGCATGAGCCCGAGCATGTCATCGGTGTCGACAAGTCCGGCGCGACGCAAGCCCAGCACTTCGGCGCCGATCGCCACACCGATGTTCCATTCCGACTCGCCGGCGCGGCGAAAACGCCCGAACGGCAGATTCTGGATCGGGAAATCAGTGGTTGAATCGTTCGCCGAGTCAACCCAGCTGGTCAGTGCGGGGTCGTGGGTCTCGTCGAGGCTGGTATCCATGAGCTTCCTGCCTTAGTGTGTCGACTGCTCCTTGGTGTGAGCGAAGGCAGCGTGTTTGGGTGCGCGCTTGGTGCGCGACCATTCGTCGAGCATCGCCCACTTGACCTGGTCGAGTTTCTTGAGCTGCTCGGCGTCATCGGGATCGGGGCAGGCCAGCTCGACTCGATGCCCATTGGGATCGAAGAAATAGATCGAATGAAAAACGCCGTGATCGGTGACGCCGAGCACTTCGACGCCGTTGGTTTCCAAGTGCGTCTTGAATTCGAGCAGCTCCTCGCGGTTCTTCACCTTGAAGGCGATGTGCTGCACCCAGCTCGGCGTGTTGGGATCGTGCCCCATCTCGGGTCGCGTAGGCAGTTCGAAAAATGCGAGCACGTTACCGTCGCCCGCATCGAGGAACACGTGCATGTAGGGGTCCGGTTCATGCGTCGACGGAACGTGGTCTTCGGCGAATGCGAGCATGAAATCCATGCTCAGCATTTGCTTGTACCACAGCACGGTTTCCTTAGCGTCCTTGCAACGATAAGCGACGTGATGGATTTTTTCGATCTTCATGGGCAAGCCCCGGTCACGCCGCCTCGATCACGCCGCGGCGCAGCTGATCGCGCTCCATCGACTCGAATAGGGCCTTGAAGTTCCCCTCGCCGAAACCTTCGTCGCCTTTGCGCTGGATGAACTCGAAGAACACCGGCCCGAGCAGCGTCTGCGAAAAAATCTGCAGCAGCAGGCGTTGCTTGCCGCCCTCGGTGGTCCCGTCCAGAAGAATGCCTCGGGCTTGCAGTTCCTTTGTGTTCTCGCCATGGCCCGGCAGCCGCTCCTCGAGCATTTCGTAATACGTCGCCGGCGGAGCAGTCATCAGCGGCACGCCCGCCTTGCGCAGATGGTCGACGCTGGCAAGAAGATCGTCGGTGATCAAGGCAACGTGCTGGATGCCCTCACCGTTGAACTTCATCAGGAATTCCTCGATCTGTCCCGTCGTCTTGGAAGCTTCCTCGTTGAGCGGGATGCGGATCTTGCCGTCGGGCGCGGTCATCGCGCGCGAAGTGAGCCCCGTGTACTCGCCCTTGATGTCGAAGTAACGGATTTCCCTGAAGTTGAAAATACGCTCGTAGAAACCGGCCCAGTAGGCCATGCGCCCGCGGTAGACATTGTGCGTGAGGTGGTCGATCAGCTTGAGGCCGTGTCCCTTGGGATGTCGATCCACGCCATCGATGAACTTGAAATCGATGTCGTAGATCGATGCGCCATCGCCGAAACGGTCGATGAGATAAAGCGGCGCCCCGCCGATACCCTTGATCGCGGGAAGGCGCAGCTCCATCGGGCCGGTGGGCATGTCCATCGGCTGCGCGCCAAGTTCGAGCGCACGCTCATACGCCTGATGCGAATCCCTCACCCGAAACGCCATGCCGCATGCCGAAGGTCCGTGCTCGGCGGCGAAGTACGCGCCAGTGCTCTTGGGCTCGCGGTTGACAATGAAATTGATGTCCCCCTGGCGGTACAGCGAAACATCCTTGGACCGGTGGCGCGCGACCTCGGTGAAGCCGAGCCTGCCCAGCACGGGTTCCAGCACCTCGGGCGTGGGCGAAGCGAACTCGACGAACTCGAAGCCCATCAACCCCAGTGGATTCTCGAAAAGATCTGCCATTTCCTTGCTCCTGAATGGAGTGCGATCGTCGGCCTTAGCGTCACGCGGCGCGTTTCTCGCCGAGTAGACCCAACACTTCCTCGGTGTGTTCCCCGACACGTGCAAGCGGCCTGCGCACGCCGGGCCTGCGTCCACCCATGAGCAACGGAAGCAGTACCACGTCGGTATGCGTGCCTTCGTCGACCTGCATTGGAACGAGACCGCCACTCGCCTTGAGATGCGGATCGCTCAACAGCTGTTCGGGTCTCACGATCGGTGCATAGGGCAACCCGGCGGCTTCCAGCTTGGCCGACAGCTCATCGATCTTATGGTGCTCGAGAATCTCGCCCAGGCGCTTGAGCAACGCCGGGCGTACGGCTACGCGCTGCGCGTTGGTCTTAAGCTCCGGATCGCTGCCGAGATCCGGGCGTTCCAGCACATCGCACAAGGTCAGGAACTGTCTGTCGCTCACCGCGCCGATGAACAGCTGCTCGCCCTCCGCCAGCGTGAACACGTCGTAGACGCTCCAGGCGGACACTCTGGCCGGCATCGGCGGCGGCGGCTCGCCGGTCATCGCGTACTGCTGCATGTGCTGCGCCGACAGGAACGCACAATTCTCGAATAGCGCACTCTGTACTTCCTGCCCGCGGCCGGTACACTCGCGTTCGCGCAGCGCCGCCAGCACGCCGATCGCTCCAAACATGCCGCCCATGATGTCGTTCACCGAGGTGCCCGCACGCAGCGGCCTTCCCGGCGGCCCGGTCATGTAGGAGAGACCGCCCATCATCTGCACGACTTCGTCGAGCGCCAGGCGCTTTTCGTACGGCCCGGGAAGGAAACCCTTGTGCGAGACATAGATGAGCCGCGGAAACCTGTGGACAAGCGTCGCGTAGTCGAGGCCGAGCGAGGCCATCAACCCGGGACGGAAATTCTCCAGCATCACGTCGCACTGGCCGATCAGCTCGAGCGCCTTAGCATGCCCCTCGGGAGATTGAATGTCGAGCACGACGCTTTTCTTGTTGCGATTGAAGGTACGGAAAAAGCCGATCCCGAGCCCTGGCAGCTTGCGCGTTTTGTCGCCGCCGGGAGGCTCGACTTTGATCACCTCCGCGCCGAGATCGGCAAGGATCATGCCGCAGGTCGGCCCCATCACCATATGGGTGAATTCGACGACGCGGATGCCGTCGAGCGGCAGAGGCTGTTGGTTCGATGCAGTTGCATTCATGATGGTCTCACGCCGTTCAAGGCGGCTTCTGAAGTAATCATGGTCTTGGGCAAGCCCGCTCGCCACAGCGTGCCGTGCAATGCCTCGCCGGAAAGCCAGTCGGCGATCTTGCTTCGCAACGTGAGCAGCTTTGATAAGTCGATGCCTGTGTCGAGGCCCATGCTAGCGAGCATGTAGGCTAAATCTTCGGTTGATGCATTGCCGCTCGCACCGGGCGCGTGCGGACACCCGCCGATACCAGCGAGCGAGGAATCGAAGCGAGCAACGCCGACTTCGAGTGCGGCATAGACATTGGCCATAGCGAGACCGCGCGTATCGTGGAAGTGTCCGCACCAGAAGCGGTCTCCCGCGATGCGCATCGCCTGCTCGAACAAGGTTCGGACCATGCTCGGATCGGCGTATCCCACCGTGTCGGCGAGGCTCACCCGATCCGCACCCGCATCCAGCAGCGCCTGCATCAGACGCAGGACTTCCGTCGGCTCGACCTTGCCTTGAATGGTGCAGCCGAACGCGGTGCTGACGCCGCCCTCGATGATGAGCCTTGAGCCTGCTGCGTCGCGTGCAGCTCGAATGCGCGCAACTTCCGCGACGACTTCGTCGGGCGTCTTGCGCAGGTTTGCGAGGCTGTGCGCATGGCTCGCCGACAACGGCACCAGCAGAAGGTCGGCGCCGCACTCGATGGCCTTTTCCGCGCCTTTGAGATTGGGCACAAGCACCGACACGAAAAGCCCCGGCAGCGTCTTGGCATAGGCGACCAATTCAGCGGTGTCCGCGAGCTGGGGCAGCAATCGGACAGGCACGAAAGACCCGACCTCGATCTCGCGCATCCCTGCAGCGTGCGCTTCACGGATCCACTCGAGTTTCTGCGGCGTGGGCAGGATGGTGGCGATGCTTTGCAGGCCGTCACGCAGCCCGACTTCACGGATCACCACGCGGGGCGGCAACAGGTTTGAAGGACTAGTCACGACGGTTCTCCAGACAAATGGCTCGCATAGGGTTGGCTAGTGGGCGATCTCGTCGAGCCGGCGGCCGCGGGTTTTCGGCCCGAAGATGCCGATCGACAGCACCACCATGACGTAGCACGTGGTGATCGCTGCGAAAACTCCGACGACGCCGAAGTCACGCAAGAAGAAGGCGATCAGAAATCCCGAGAACGCGGCGCCGACACGGCTGAACGAGTACACCAGGCCGCTCGCCGCGCAACGGATGCGCGTCGGGAACAATTCGGATTGATACGCGTGGTAGCTCACCGACAACGATTGTCCTGCCAGGCTGATCAGGATCCCGAAGATCACGATCAACGCAACTTCGCTGAACTGGGAGAACAGCGTTCCGCAAACTGCGATCACGATCGCCGAGCCGACGATCAGCCACTTGCGCTCGAAGGCGTCGGCGATGGTCATCTTGAGCAGCGGACCGATGGGCAGGGCGAAGGCGATGATGAACGAATACCACAGGCTTTTGGTGACGGTGATGCCCTTCTCGATGAGCAGCGTCGGCACCCAGTTGGCGAAGCCGTAGTAGCCGATCGCCTGGAAGAAATTGAACACGAGCAGCATGATCACGCGAGAGCGGTAGGGCGGCTTCCAGATCTCGTTGAACTGAGCGGCAGGACTCGTGGGCGCAATTTCGATCGGCGGCGGGGGGGCGGGCAGCTCGCGACCGTACTGAGCAGCGACCCTGGCCTCGATCTTACCCGTGATGCGTTCCGCTTCCTCGACCCGGCCGTGCTGGGCGAGCCAGCGCGGGCTTTCGGGAACCGCCAGGCGAATGAACCATACCACCAGCGCGCCGGCGGAGCCGACCAGCACGACCCAACGCCACCCGTCGATGCCCAGGGGCGTCGCGGGAATCAGAAAGTACGACAGCAATGCTGCAACGGGGGCGGCGCTGAACATGACAGCTTGGTTGAAAGCCATGGCGCGGCCGCGCATGTGCTGGGGCACGAGCTCCAGGATGTAGACGTCGATGGTGACGATTTCGACGCCGAGGCCGATGCCGGTGATAAATCGCCACAAGATGATTCCTTCGGCCGTGGTCTGGAAGGCCATGAAGACGGAGCCGACGGAATACCAGAGCAGGGCGAAGGTGAAGATCAGTTTTCTGCCGTAGCGGTCGGGCAGGAAGCCGAGCCCGAAGGTGCCGACGAACAGGCCCGCGAAAGTTGCGGCAATGAAGCCAGCGATCCCCTTGAACCCGAAGAACGTCTCGGTTGTCGTGGCGAGCAGGCCACTCTTGGCAAGTCCCGGCGCGATGTAGCCGGTGAAGATCAAGTCGTAGATTTCGAAAAACCCGCCCAGTGACAAGAGCAGGACCAGCGTCCACAAATAGCGCGTCGTCGGCAGGCGGTCCATGCGCGCCGAGATTGCGGCGCCGGAGCTCGGCCGCGTTGCGCTCGGCGTCGCGAAGCCCGGTCTGGTTACAGCGATGGACGATTGCATTGACTCTCCTCCTGTGAAACTTGAAACGAATAGGAGCCGAGTCTAGCGACGCCGACAAGGCCTTCCCGTGCCGGTTGGGAAAGACGAGCATCTCCGTTGGGAAACCCGCGGCGCATCGAAGTTGCCGCCGGACAGCGTCCCCTAAGTCGTCGCTGCGGACGCCGGATCGCGGTCGCTAGTTTCCGGAAGCTGCGAGAAGATGGGAGAGGAACTGAGCGGCGGGTTTGGGGAGAGCACGCCGATTGCGGCAGCAAACCGCGAACCGGCGTTCGGCCCAGTCGTCGCTGAGCGGCACGACCTTGATTCCCGCTACCGTCGCGTACGGCGCTGCGATTTCGGCGGGTACCACCGCGACCGCGAGGCCTGCTCCGACGACGCGGATGGCGGCGTCGAATGTCGATACCAGAACGCGATAGCGCAGCACCTGGCCGGCGCGCACGCTTTCCCGGCGAAGCAGCGCGGTCACCGCGCTACCGGTGCGCAGTCCGACGTGTTCGTGATGCAGCGTCTCAGCAAAGGCGATTCGTTGCTTCGCCGCGAGAGGATGCTTTGCCGGTACGACCAGCGACAAATGATCCTTCCCGCACGGCATCCATTCGAGTCCCGTCAGATCGGATTCGGCCCAGCATACGCCGAGAGAGGCGAGGCCGTCCTTGACGCCGGCAATGACGTCATGGCTGGTCATCTCCTCGATCTGGATGTCGATGTCGCGGTGCTTGGGACTTGCCAGGAATGACACCACCGAAGCCGGCAGAAACTCGCCGATGGCCGACGCGTTGGCGAACACGCGCACGTAGCCGCGCAGTTGGTCGGCACCGCTGGCGAGATCCCGCTCGATCTGGTCGAGATTGTGCAGGACGTTCCGAGCGTGCTCGAGCAAGGTGTGGCCGGCCCTGGTTGGTGCCACGCCCGAGCGCGTTCTGGTGAGGAGCGGCGTGCCGGCCAGCTCTTCGAGCTGCGAGACGCGCTTACTGATCGCCGAGGCGGTGATGTTTTCCACCTCCGCCGCCTGCGCAATGCTCTTGCATTCGCACACCGCGACAAAGAGCTGCAGGGACGTTAGGTCGAACTTGCGCGGCATGGGCGGCGATCATCATATCGCGTGGGCTATGCCCTTCCCACGGCAGAGCGGCGTGCCCGTTAACCGCCATGCGGACGGCGACTCCAGTAGCTCGTCGCGGGCAGCCAACCGGACTTGTGCAACCCGCAAGACTGCTCCCACGAGTTCGGTCCTGGTTGGTAACATCGCCCTCCGGAACATTCGGGGAGGGCTGAACAATGATGTCGGCCAAACGCCTGCTGTGGCTCCTCATCCTTGCGCTGGAGGGCGCAGCCCTCCTGACAGCGCAGTCGGTCCTAGGGGCCGCGATCGATCGCGACCTGGCTGAAGTCACGATTCCTCAGCTCGAGCGGTTTTACGAAAACCGCCGGTACACCGTGACGCAGGTTGTCCGTTGGTACGCCGCGCGAATCGAAAAATACGACGGAATCTATCAGGCGATCGAGCAGCGGGATTTCGAAAGCGCCCTCGCAACCGCCGCGCGCCAGGATGCCGAAGCGGCGCGGATGCGGAATCTCGCCCGACCTCCCTTGTGGGGCGTCCCGATCGTTATCAAAGCCAACACAAGCATTCAGGGACGGGTGACTACAGATGGCTGGGCGGGCTTTGTCATCCCCGGGCACGAGCTGATAGCTCCGAAAGACGCGACCGTCATCGCGAAACTACAGGCAGCGGGCGCCATTATCATCGGACGGACCAATATGCCCGACATGGCGTTCAGCGATACAACGCGGAGCACTTCTTTTGGACGCACCGGCAATGCCTACGATGTGCGCTACAGTCCCGGCGGTTCCTCGGGAGGCGCGGTCACGGCTATCAGTGCGAACTTTGCGGTTGTCGGCACGGGAACGGACACGAGCAATTCGATCCGGATGCCTTCGTCGACGAGCGCTGTTGTCGGCGTGCTGCCGACGAGGGGTCTGGTCAGCATTGCAGGCATTGCGCCGTTCGACTGGCTGCGCGACAACGCGGGACCAATTGCTCGCAATGTCACGGATGCGGCGATCGTTCTGGGAGTGATGGCCGGCGAGGATCCGGCGGATTTCCGCACAAGAGGCTCAACAACCAGCGCCCAGCCTGGTCCTTACACGCGATATCTCAGCAAAGATGCGCTGCGCGGCAAGCGTTTCGGCGTTCCGGCATTCATTGTGATGGAACATATGCCCGCCCCTGGCGAGTCGGTCGGGGAAGACTGGCTGCACCCTCAGACTCGGGCGATGTTCATGAGAGCCGTGGACGAGCTTCGCGCGGCAGGCGCTACGGTCCTGTTCGACGATTCGATATTGCCAGAGACATTTGCGAAGGCCGTTGACAAGGTCGTCACGCGGCCGTACCGGCTCGAGGGAACAGAGGCTTTTCTCAAGGAGTACGGCCCGGCACAGTACCATTCGTCTGCGGACTACGAGAGAGTGTTGGGTTCACCGCTACCCTACGTCATCACAGGACTGCCACGGGCCACCGACAATGTATCTGCGCTGGCTTTTCCGCCAGTTCCGCAAATGGTCCTCGAGACCGATCCGAACGCCGAGTCAAATTTTTTCGGACCACAGCGCGAAGCGCTGACGCTGTACAACGATACGCTGGAACGGTTCCAACTGGACGGCTTCATCTACCCGGCTGCGCAGATCCCGCCGCCGGATGAAACGATGCCTCAAGATGGGCAGCTGAGCAGCGGACCGCACAGTGCGACGGGTTGGGTCAATCGAATAGGAGTACCCACAGTGGTGGTGCCGGCGGGCTTCTACGCCAGCGGACTTCCGTTCGGACTCGAGTTCTCGGCCCGGAAGTGGAAGGACGGCGACCTGCTTGGGTGGGCGTATGCCTACGAGCAATCGACCAAGCATCGTCGGCCGCCAATTCTTGTCGAGAAGGGGCTGCTGGCGCGGAAGGCTCGTACAACGATCGCGCAGTAACTCTTATGAATCAATTAGTTGGTTAGCAGTCCTTCGTATGTGCAACGCACCATTCCGGGCGACAGTCGCTAATTTGTACTCCGCAATGTCGCGCCTGTCTTGTGAATATTCGCAGCCGGCTCGTGAATATTCACCTTTCCTCGGATGACGACATGACCGATAGTGAGCGTGCGTGGTACTTGGTCCACACGCTTAAATAACGGAAAGGGGGCAGCCCAATGAATTCACGCAATAAGCAGACGCTGGCGGTCGCGGTGGCAGTGTTCGCAGTGGCCGGTCTGGCGATCTACACGGCCGACTTCAAGCCGGACGTGCTCAAGAACGCATTTGGTACTCAGGCCATGTCGTCTGCGACCTCGGCTAACGCGTCAAATGCGTCGAACTCGTCAAATGCATCGAATGCGTCAAACGCGTCTAACGCATCAAATGCATCAAACGCGTCTAACGCCTCGAATGCCTCGAATGCCTCGAATGCATCGAACGCCTCGAACGCCTCGAATGCATCGAACGCCTCGAATGCATCGAACGCCTCGAATGCATCGAACGCGGCTAACAGCAACAACGCGGCTAACAGCAACAACGCGGCCAACAGCAACAACGCGGCCAACAGCAACAACGCGGCCAACAGCAACAACGCAGCCAACAGCAACAACGCAGCCAACAGCAACAACGCAGCCAACAGCAACAACGCAGCCAACAGCAACAACGCCGCTAACAGCAACAACGCAAACAGCAGCAATTAAACGCGGCTAGTACCGTTACTTCGCACCTAGCTATACTGGCTGTAGTCGTGACAAGATAGCACCCGGGTCCGCGGGAGACCATTCCCGCGGTTACCGAACCGGCCCCTCAAGAGCGGTAGTCTATTGGCTACCGCTTTTGGTTTTTGTGCGTCTTTGCACTCAGACTCGCGATGATTCTTACCGCCCAATGAGTTACTCCATCCTCGTCGCAAGCATCGTCCCGCTCGCGCTGCTTTACGTAATCAAGTGGCTGAATTTCTTCGAGACGCACCGCGTCAGGCTGGTATTGCTGGCGCTGGTGTGGGGGGCTGTCTCGGTAGAACTCTCTTACCTCGTAGACCACCCCTTGAGGCTCGTTCTGGGAACCTACTTCGTGGGTGTCCATAGCGCACCCATTGTCGAAGAGGTCTTCAAGTCGCTCATCCTGCTATATCTCGTTCGCCGCGCGGATACTTCGTTCTTTGTCGACGGAGCGGTCTATGGCTTCGCTTCCGGGATCGGCTTTGCCATTGCTGAGAACATGCTTTACTTGAGCCGACTGGATCTGGACACGGGGGTGGTCGTTGCAACCTCGCGCGCGTTCGTTTCTTCAGTGTTGCACGGCAGCACGACGGCGATGGTGGGTATGGCCCTCGCTGGGTTTCCCCTCGGTCGCATAAATCATCCGCTGCTTCGCTGGCTCATCGGTCTTATAGTCGCGATTGCAATTCACACCACCTATAACAGCACGGCATTCCACCACTTCGTCTTCGGCCAGACAGGCCTCCTGGTCCTGGCTGCGATCGCTTTCGGCGCGCTGCTACTGGTCGCCGGGGCGGTGCTATGGGGCTTGCGGCTGGAGCGCCGGCGGCTGCGCAAGGCACTTGGGATGAAGGCGGGTGGAACGAAGGGCGAAGCAAGGATCATCCAACGTATCGACGATTTGGATGAATTGCTGGCACCCGTGGAGAAACGGTTCGGCGAACTCAAGCGCGAGCAGGTCGCGAATGCGCTGCTTCTGAGCGCGCAGCTCGCAATGAAACAGGAACAACTCAAGAGAACCAGGGACCCTGAGCTGCGTACAGAGTTGGCTCCCCAAGTCACCGAACTGAAGCGGGAATTAAAGCAGGCCCGCGACGACGTCGGCATCTACATCATGTCCTATGTGCGCTCCATCACGCCAAGGACGTCGTGGTCAATGTGGGCGCGCCTGGAGCAGATCATGGCCAAGATCGAGCGTGGCGGGACGAATCTATGGACCGCACTCCAGGTAAAGCTTCTAGGGCATAATCCGACCGGCGCCGGTATCTACTTGCGGATTCAGGTGGAACTGGACGCGAGATCGCGAGCGGCGGCACTCGCAGTCGAGGGCGAAGAAGAGTAGGTGTGGCAACGGTGCGCACGGCATTGCCTGCACCGATAAAAACAACGATGCGATTTTCAGATTCAATAGGGAGGCAATTGTGAAGTGTTTCTTCGACGATAACGAGGCCGTCGGCGTGTGCCGCTTCTGCGGCCGCGCCACGTGCAGAGAGCACGCCGAGAAGCGCATGCCCTACATATCGACGATCTACGTGGGAGCAAGCAACACGCCGAAAGCCGTGGTCGTGGCCGACGCGCTCTGGTGCGGCCAATGCAAACCGGAGGCCCAGCCGGTTCCGATGCCGGAAATCTACTAGGGTGTCCGGGATCTACCGGGCGACCGTCGTCACAACGGGGAATTCTCGATCTGCGCGTATGCTTTGCGCGCGCTGTCCAGGTTGCGCTCAGCCTTTTTGATCTTGGCGGCGTCGCCGCTCGTTTGTGCTTTTTCGAGCTCTGACGCGCGCTTGTCGATTTTCTTCTGCGCCTGGTCGAGAGCAACCTTGCGCTTCTGCTTCAGTCCCTCATCGGTGCAACGCGCTAGCTGGCCGCGCTCTCGCTCGAGGCTGGCAAGCTTGGTTGCGTCGCCCTTGGCTTTCGCCATCTCGATTTCCGCGTCGAGACGGCAAGCCTTGGCGGCGCAGCCCTGGAGCGCATTGCAGGACGGAGCAGCGCACGCGAATGCGCTGATGAAAAGACCGATCAAAGCGACCACAGTGCGCATCGAACAGGCTCGGGCACGCATCGTCTTCTCCTGTTATCGCGAACACGCCCCGCCCGGATTCTAGTTTGGCGCCGGCCTTGCCGCAAATGCGTCGCAACCGGGCGGTTGCAAGTGCGCAATTGCGCAATCGCGGGCGGAGGTCGAGTCAGAGCTTGAGCGGCTTCCAGTAGCCGGTCAGCTCGAGATATCCGCGTCCGACCTCGCGTCCGTAGACGAGCGCGCGGACGGCTCCCTCCCAGTAGATTGTCCCGGTGCCCGCTCGCGCGTCCAACTCCTGATCGTCCATGAGCGGCTCGATGGAAAAGCGTCGAGAACCCACGCGTAGCGTGGGCGCGACCGGGTATTCGGTCTGCGTGCGCGGCGACCTCCAGCGTCGCTGGGAGACAAATTCGACATTGCCCGGCTCGAAGCTCGTCACCTGTCCCTCCGGCGAGCGATATGTGGCGCCGGCCCAGAGAGCTGCGCCGGAGCGGTCGCGTATGCGAAATGCCATGAGCGCTGCGCCGTCCTCGAAATTTATGCCGACCCAATCCCAGCCCGAGGCGCCCGCCGCAAGCAGCTCGCTCGACCACTCGTGGTCCAGCCACGCTACGCCGCTGACTTCGCTGTCGCTTGCCGAGAGCGTGATGCGTCCGGAGATTGCGAGCTGTGGTTGGCTGTAGTAGTAGCTTGCCTGGCGCGAGAGTGGCCCTTTGCGGGAGAAGCCCGCGTCACCTTCGGCCAGTACGCCTTGCGTCGGCGTGAAGCGCAGATCGAAGGCAAAGTCGCGCGAGACAATGCGGGCGACATAGCTCGACTCGCTCATGGTCAGCGACCAGCCATCGATCCAAACATCCGTTACGCCTTCGCGCGCGTCGGCCAATCCGAACACTGCGCGGGCGGCTCGCTGGTCGTGGCGAAGCCGCTTGTAGCGCGGATCGGCAACCGCGGCATGGGCGAACAGAAGCTGTCGTGGCGCGAAGCGGCTGGGATTGTCTTCGGCGACGCGCGGCCGGTTGCGGAAAAACGTAACCTGGACGCCGAGGTCGACGCCGCTCCCATCGCTTACCCAGCCCGTGATGTACCACCATTCGTTGCGAAATGCTGCGTGGCTGCCGTAGTCGTGCGGGAATGCCAACGCATGGCCGGCGAGGACGTCCGGATACTCGCCCACCGCGAACGTCCGCGACGCGAGCAACGCTACAGGGCTCGCCAAAAACGCTCGCCTCTTCATTGCGTCGCTTTCAGCCGGAGATCGCGACTCACCAGTCGTCCTTGACCGCGCGAACGACGTCGTCGCCCATCGCTTTGCGGCCGCTCGCCCACGCGGTCAGCGTCGAAAGCGCGGGGACGACGAGCACCGCGAGCGCCAGCATCGTCCAGGGCAGCGAAAGCTCCATACCCCAATGGAACGATTGACGGTTAACCACATGAATCAGCACCAGGCTTATGAGCATGCCGAGAAGGAGTCCAGCGACTATTCCGATGGCGCTCAGGATGAGCCCTTCGGCAGCGAGCATCGCGCCGATTTGTCGCCGTGTCATCCCTATGTGTCGCAGCACGCCGAACTCCCGCCGCCGCGCCAGTACGAGCGCACCGAAGGACGACGACAATCCCAGAAGTCCAATCGCCACTGCCGCCGATTCGAGCGCGTAGGTCACGGCAAAAGTGCGGTCGAAGATCCTGAGCGACACATCGCGGATCTCTCCCGGCGTGGCGATCTCGAGGCGAGCGCCGCCGGGAACCTCGCGCGCGATCGATGCGGATATCTGCTCGAGCGATGCGCCCGGGGCGAACCACAAGGCGGCATTGGTCGCAGTGTGATCGCCTGTTAGCGCGACATAGCGATCGCGCTCGATCACCACAGCCCCCTGTGGCCGAGCGTAATCACGCCAGACACCGGCGACAGTGAACCTCGATGCCTTGCCGGCCAGCGGAAGCTCAACCACCTTTCCGGTCGTGAAGCCATAGAGATCCGCCATTGCTTCGTTCGCCCACAACGGCGGCTCGTCCGCCGCCGCAGTCGACGACGCGCTCACCAGCGCCAGTCGCTGACCTGCATCGGCAGGACTGATGGCGCGCGCAAGCAGCACGATGCGCGGTCGTGACGGGTCGAGCAGGAGTTGCTGCTCACGAAAAAACTCGGCGCGGCGGATACCGGGCAGCGAGGCAATCCTCGCCTGGTCCTCGGGCGCGAGATAACCCGTGTCGCCGGCGGCTGCAGCGCGTACGTACAAGTCGGCCGGAAGAACGCGCTCGAGCCACGCGTCGAGCGCGTCGCGAAACGACGTGACCATGATCGCCATCGAGATCATCAGGCTCAAGCTGGCGACTATCGCCACCAGGCTCACTGCCGACTGTCCGGGCGTGCCGCGCAGTTGCAGAAGGGCGAGTTTTCGCGATGGATCCTGCGGCAGCGTAATGAAGTCGAACACGAAGGCAGCGATCCTGGGCATGAGCATCAAGGTGCCGACCAGCAGCAAAGCAATCGCGACGTAACCGAACAGTGGCAATCCGGCGACCGGTGGCAGCAAGGTTGTCAGTGCGCCTGCCGCCAAAGCCGCAACTCCTGGCCAGACCGATCGCAGCCGGACGAACGCGCGCTGCTCGTCGCCGGGCTTGAGCGCGAGTGCCGGAGTCGCGCGCGCGGCCTCGAGCGCTGGAAAGAGGCTGCCCAGGATTGCCGTCGCCAGTCCGAGCAAAAAGCACAACGCCAGTGCGATGGCGGTCAGGGCCAGCGTGGGTGCGACTCCTCGAAAATATCCGGACCCCAGGTCGGGACCGACGATGCGGATCGCCGCCTGGGCGAGAGCGAAGCCGAAAACGAGACCCAGCGCGCTTCCGACGGCTCCCAGCACGGCGCCCTCGAGAAGCAAGCCGGCAATCAGTTGGCCCCGGGTCATGCCGAGCACGCGAAGCAGCGCGAAGTGAGGTCGCCGTCGCACCACTGCCAGCGCCTGAGTGGAAAAAACCAGCAATCCGCCGGTGAACAGCGCCACCAACGCGAGAATATTGAGATTGACGCGATACGAACGCGAAGCGCTGGCGTTGGCCTGCACGCTGGATGCAGGAGGCTCCACCGCCAGGCCCGCAGGCAGCTCCCGCAAAACGTGCTGGCGAAATGATTCGGGATCGCTGCCCGGCCTCAAGCGCAAATCGACGCGCGTGATGACGCCGACGCGATCGAAGGCGGCCTGCGCGCCAGCGATATCCATCACGCCGAGACGCTGCTGCTCGGCCACGGGCACCCACCCGACAACGCGCAGCGGCACTTCGTGCAAGCCCACCTGGAAGCGCAGCACATCGCCGATGCCGACGCCGAGCAAGCGTCTCGCGGCGGGACTCAGGAACAGCGTGTCGGAGCGAAGCAGATCGAGACGATCTTCAGGCGCGGCGATCAAGCCTGGCTCGACGACGGCAGCACGGAACGCATCGACGCCGACGATTTTCAGCACATCGTCGCGGCCGCTCAACTTGGCATCGACCTCGACCACCGGGCTTGCTTGAGCAACCTCGGCAAGCTTGGCGAGCATGGGATACAGGTTTTCGTCGAACCCCGATCGCGGTCCGCGGACCTGCAGATCGGCTTCTCCCGAAAGTACCTGCACCCCGAGCGCGAGCTCGTTGATCGCCGAAGCTGTGATGAGCTGCACGGCGTAGCCCAGTGCGACGCCGAGCGCGATCGCCAGTACGGACAGAAGGCTGCGTGTTTTGTTATGCGAGAGCGACCCGATGAGAATCGCGCCCGTTGCCGAGATCGCTGATGCTTGCGCCATTGTCGACGCCAAAAAATGCGTCAGCTCACCGCGATGTCGCGCAATCCCTGCTGGGTCAGCAGCAGTGCACGATCGGAAGTTGCCGCGGCCATGCGCGAATGCGTCACTAGGATGCCCGCCGCACCGTGCAGCTTGACCTGATCGCGCAGGAGCTCGAGCACCTGCGCAGCGCTCTCCGCATCCAGGTTGCCTGTCGGCTCGTCGGCAAGCACCAGACGGGGCTTGTGCACCAGCGCTCGTGCAATGGCGACGCGTTGCAACTCGCCTCCCGAGAGCTCCGCGGGGCGGGACATGCCGTACGCCGCCAGCCCGACGCCGGCGAGCACGGCCGCGACCCGAGCTTCCGCGTCGTGGCGCGCCATCTTAAGCATCGACAGGGGCAACCCGACATTCTGCGCCACGCTCAAGTAAGGCAGGACGTGGAACGCCTGGAACACGAATCCCATCTGCCCTCTGCGCAGCAGCGTGAGCGCATCGTCGTCGAGGCCCGTGAGCTCGACGTCGTCAAGCGTGATCGACCCCGCATCCGCTCGATCGAGTCCTGCGACCAGGTTGAGCAGCGTCGACTTTCCGATTCCCGACTCGCCCATGATCGCGACGTACTCGCCCCTGGCAAGATCGAGGTCGACGCCGGTAAAGACGGTTCGCGGTCGGACGCCACCATAGCGCTTGGTCAGTCCGCGGACGCGAAGCATGCTTTGGAGCCTAACGGCCTTTCGTGGCTCGTGGCAAGTCGCCCCGGTATCCGCGACAGGGCTTGGTCGACAGCACGCCGCTGTTTCATGAAGTAGTCACGTCCGTTGGGAAAACAAAGGCCCGCGGTTTGCGCGGGCCT
This sequence comes from Casimicrobiaceae bacterium, assembly GCA_035262745.1. Lineage (GTDB taxonomy): Bacteria > Pseudomonadota > Gammaproteobacteria > Burkholderiales > Casimicrobiaceae > PALSA-1003. The sequence continues at coordinate 41,559 of DATFSE010000084.1, forward strand.
CGATGGGGTCAGTGACGGCTGCCCCGAGGGCAGCTCGTTTCAGCGTCGGTGTTCAGTCGTTTTCACCCTCAGCATCGCCATGAGCCTTCCCTGGCGGCGTGGTTGCAACCAGCGAGCCGAACAGCCCATGCGATTCTTTTTGCGGGCCCGAGGTGAAGAACAGTGTGGTCTTCGGTCCGGCCGCAGCACCGTTACCGAATTGGAGCGCCCACAGACCGTCGATTCTCAGCTGCGGACCATCGGCACCGTGCAGGAAGCCACGAAATCTTGCTTGATCGTTTCCGCGCAAATGACTTACGTCGTAGGCCTGAATGCGACCGTCGCCGAAGTTGCCCACCAGCAGATCGCCACTGAACTTGCCAAAGCCGGCGGGTGCCATTGTCAGGCCCCACGGCGAGTTGAGCGTTTGCCCCGATACAACGCGGCGAATCAATGTGCCGTCGGTGGTGAACGCGTTGACGAATCCATTGCCGACGCCGGCAACGTCGTCGTGCTTGAATTCGTCCTGTTTCGCATAGCTGACATAGATGATGCCACCGATGTTCTGGATGCCGAACGGTGCGAAACCTGCCGGAATCGTTGGATCGGCAAACGCAGCGGGCTGTTTCGTCCACTTGCTGTCGAACATATCAACGGTGCCGGCCCGGAAGTTCGTTGCGTACAGAAAATCGCCCTTCGGAGTTCCGGCGATAGCGACGCCCTTGTAAACATTGGCGTCTGAGGGTTGGACGACGACGATGGCCTGGCTCGAAACAAGCGGCGGCGGCGGAACCGGTGGCGGGACGCCCGGATTCCATCCCAATATTGAGCCGTCTTCGGTCACAAATATGAAGCGCGCTGGACCGCTTGCACCGCCCATGGAGACAACGAATCCCGTCCCAGCCGTGATCGGAGGACCATTAAAGACAACTCCGGTCGGATCATTGTCGACCATCACGCACTCGCAGGCTAGGTTGGTAAGCGCGACCTTCGCGACCATGGGCCCGCTGGTGTTGTATAGCGTTGACGTGCCTGTGCCGTTATTGGCAACCCAAAATGGAGACGTTGCCGATGACACCAGTCCCCAGGAGTTGACCAGCGAGTCATCCTGCAGGTCCGCGACTCCGGGCAAGTCTGAAACCAGATTGTGTTGCAGATAGAACTGAGCGGCCGCGGGATTCGCGCCGCCCAATAGCACGGCGAACGACAGCAGCGCCGCCGCCTGTCGGATGGTACGCATGGAAAATCTCCTTTTCGAATCGAACCAGGATGATGCAGCTGGAGTAGCTGCACGTGACGCCAGCGAACCTTCCCCCCTGCGCGAGCCGATGCGCGCTCTCGCGCCGTCACAGTCACTTATGCGACTTGAATGCTGTTGACGCCGGCGCTGGAGTCGACAGGGCTGCAAACATCGGTCGGCGACGAAATATTCCCGCGAATTCGACGAACGCGTTGCAGCGCCTGCGTCGATGCAGAAACGAGTGGAGTGATGCTCGCTGGGTGTAAGTCTTACACGCGGCTTGTCAGGCGATTGACAGACTCGATGCCCGGAGTCGATTCACTCCACGAAAACATCAACCGTCAACCTTGGGCGCCAGATCGCTGCGAGGCGGAAGCTCCGAATGCTTAGCGCGTTGCAAAAACTCCAGGCCTTCGAAAGCAAACATTCCGACGAGCATGGCGATGACAAACAACACCGACTTGACCTGGCCAAATCCGAGCGCAACTAGCGCGGGACCGGGACAGAATCCGACAAGACCCCACCCGACACCGAAGGTTACGCTTCCGGTGATTAGCCGGACATCGATCTGCCGATTCTGCGGCAATTGCATGGGAGTCTCGAGCAGGGAAGTGCTGCGCTTCGCCGCGACGGCGAAGCCTGCCATCCCGATGGCGATTGCGCCGGCCATTACAAAAGCGAGCGACGGATCCCACGCGCCTGCGAGATCCAGAAAGCCGAGCACCTTGGCGGGATTGAACATGCCCGAGACGATCAGGCCCACGCCGAAAATGAGGCCGACGGCGAATGCCACGACATTGAAGGCCGCGCGCTTCATCCGCCGACTCCGTGGCGCACGAGAAACACTGTCACGAAACCGGCGAGCATGAATGCCAGCGTGGCAACGAGTGAGCGCGGAGACAGTCGCGAGACTCCGCAAACGCCGTGGCCGCTGGTGCAGCCCGCGGCGTAGCGCGTACCGACTCCGACCAGCAACCCAGCAACGATCAGCGTGGGATAGCTTGCGTCGATCCGCATCGGCGGTAATGGAGCGACAAGCGCATAAACCAGCGGCGAGGCGACCATTCCGGCAACGAAGGCCACGCGCCATGCGGCGTCGCCGGCGCTCGGTCGAAGCAGGCCACCGACGATGCCGCTCACGCCCGCGACGCGTCCTGTGACAAGGACCAGCAGCGCCGCAGCGACGCCGATCAGAAGCCCTCCAAAGAATCCGGCCCAAGGCGTAAATGCCGGCCAGTCGATATGCATGGCGGGATTATGCGCGCTTAGCGCGCCCGCAATAGAAGTGAAGTGCGCGCGATTAGTGTGTCACCGGCGCACTGCGCCGACCCGGCTCGCCGGAACCCGATTGCACGATCGAGTCCCAGTTGTCGTCGCTCAGCGGTGCCGCCACCGTACTCGCGTTGGCTACGCTCTCGCGCAGCAGGTCCGCGGTTGCTGCCGCCGGAAGCGGGCGGCCGAGCAGGAAACCCTGAACCGTCGTACAGCCAAGACGCAACAGGAAATCGATCTGCGCCTGGGTTTCCACACCTTCGGCGACAACCACCAGCTTGAGGCTTTGCGCCATCGCCATGACGGCACGAGTGATTGCGACATCGCCTTCGTTCTGTCCGGCGTCCTTGCTAAACGATTGGTCCAGCTTGAGCTTGTCCAACGGCAGCCGGCGCAGGTAGGCGAGCGAAGAGTAGCCCGTTCCAAAATCGTCGATGGCGATCTTGACACCCATCGCGCGCAGCTCTGTGAGAGTTTTGAGTGCCTCGTCGAAATCGCCCATCAGCATGGATTCGGTGACCTCGAGCTCGAGGTGGTCGAGCGGAACTTCAACGACCCGGGCGATCTCGCGGACGCGCTCAGCGAGGGCGGGATCGCCGAACTGCACGCTCGAGAGATTGACCGCGATGGTCATCGCCGGGAGCCCCTGTTCCAGCCAGGCATTGTGCTGGATCAACGCGGTGACCAGCACCCACTCCCAGATGTCCATAATGAGGCCGGCTTCCTCGGCGGTGCCGATGAAGTGCGCCGGCCCGAGCAATCCGAGTGTCGGGTGGTTCCAGCGGATGAGCGCCTCGACGCCGACGATCTTGCCGCCCTGCACCTCGATCTGCGGCTGGTAATAGAGCTCGAACTGGCCTGCCTCGAGCGCCTTGCGAAGATCGTGCTCGAGCGCGAGCCGCTCCGCCGTCGCTGCACGCATCGAGTCGTTGTAGAAGTAGTAGCGGTTTCGCCCCATCGCCTTGGCGTGGTACATCGCCACGTCGGCGTTCTTGAGCAGCGTATCGAGATCGCCGCCGTCTCTCGGGTAGAGGACGATCCCGATCGATGCGGACACGAACACTTCCTGCGTTCCGATTACGATTGGCTGCGCGAGAACGGCCAGCAGGCGCGTCGCCGCGCGCGACGCTTCCTGTTCCGTTTCCACACCGTTCAAAAGCACGATGAATTCATCGCCTCCCTGGCGGCAGACGTCCCGATCGCCGGCCTTGCCGTTGCCGTGACCCGCCATGTCATCGGGACGCAAGCCCCGCGTGAGCCGCTGCGCGATTACGCGCAGCAAGTCGTCGCCGACCGCATGTCCAAGCGTGTCGTTGATGCGCTTGAACCGGTCTAGATCGAGAAACATGATGGCGAACGACTTGCCGGCGCGGCGCGCGGCATCCAGCGTGTCGCCGAGCTTTTCATGAAAGCGCGAGCGGTTCGGCAATTCGGTGAGCACGTCGAAATAGGCCAGCCGATGAATCTGCTGGATGGCGCGCGTTCGCTCAGTCGCGTCCTGGATCGTTCCCGCCACGCCAGAGATCGTGCCGGTGGCATCCCTCACCGCCTCGCCCAGCAGATGGACGTGGCGCAGTTCGCCGTCGTCGGCAGTGATGCGCACGTCGAGGCCATCGGTTGCACCGCCGCGCGCGAGCTTGATCATCCAGCGGCGAAAGGCGCTCCGATCTTCCCTGTGGATGAAGTTCTCTATTAGGGCCGGATGAGGCGACGGGTGCACGCCCTTGAACCCGAGGATGCGCATGACCTCATCGGAACAGGTCACCGCATTGCCCGCTCGATCCCAGTCCCAGCTGCCGACACGGGCGATGCGCTGGGCCCTGGCGAGTTGCCGAACGACGCCACGATTGGCGTCGGATTCTCGCTCGGCAGCATCGCGCGCGGCCTTGAGCTTTTGCACTCGGCGGGCGACCCTGCGATGCAGACTTTCCAGGCTGCGCTGCAAACCGTCCAGCCCGGCGAAGCGCGAGTCCTGGAACGGATTTTCGCCATCGCGCGTCGTGGCGAAGCGTTGAATCTCAGCGCGCAATTCGGCAATCGAGCGCGCCCATCGGTGGCCTAGAAAACCGACACCGGCGCACGACAGCACCAAGGCAGCTACGGCATAAGACGGACCGCCGAGCGCACCGGCATAGAGTAGCGGAAGAAGAACCGCATGCGCGAGTGCGACCGCGGCTACCGCCTGCCCGGTAAAGCCGCAGAGCAAGCTCGCGTGCAGCCTTGCCAGCCATCCGCTGGCGGCTCGTCTGGTGACATCCTGCTCGCCATCCATGTCCAAACGCTGCCCTCCCGGTCCCGACACCACCTCGCCTGCGTCGGCTTGCACCGCGCGCTCGGCGACAGGCCGAACGCAGCCTGAACATCCCGCAAGTAACGTGCCAAAGGGCTGCGCTGGGCGGCCTCCCCGGTCGGCTGCCGCCGGCGACAGAAAATTGTCAGTGTCGCTCCGGTTTGGGGCAATTGCCGGTTTGTGATCGAGCCAGGACGCGAATCAACGGTGTCTCCAGTCACTGCGAAGCGGAAACCCGGGCATGCCGGATCGACAGTCCCCGGCGTTGCTGGGAAAATGCCGGAGCCAAGTCCTGGCGCGAGCAGGGCATGGTGGTTTGTTTCCGTGCCCGCGCCGACATGACCCCGATAATCTTCAGAAACGCCGGCTCGCCCAGCCGTCTTTGCGCCGAGCCGGCTTCATGATCGACAAGACGGTTGCTTCGGCCGCAGCGGCGGTGGCCGACGTCTTCGACGGCGCGACGGTGATGATCGGCGGCTTTGGCACCGCCGGCATGCCCGCGGAGCTGATCGATGCGCTGATCGCGCAAGGCGCCAAACAGCTCACCATCGTCAACAACAACGCAGGCAACGGAGAGACTGGCCTGGCTGCCCTGCTCAAGGCGAAACGGGTCAAGAAGATCTTCTGTTCGTTTCCGCGGCAGACCGATTCGTACGTCTTCGACGCGTTGTACAGGGCCGGCGAGATCGAGCTGGAGTTGGTCCCCCAAGGCAATCTCGCGGCACGCATCCAGGCGGCCGGCGCTGGCTTTGGCGCGATCTTCACGCCCACGGGATATGGTACGTTGCTCGCCGAAGGCAAAGAGACGCGCACCATCGACGGCCGCAATTACGTGCTCGAATACCCGATTCGAGCCGATTTCGCATTGATCAAGGCCGACCGTGGCGACCGCTGGGGTAATCTGGTCTACCGCAAGACCGCGCGCAATTTCGGGCCGATCATGGCCACGGCGGCCAAGTGCACCATCGCCCAGGTGCGTGAGGTGGTGCCGCTGGGGAGCCTCGATCCGGAAGCGATCGTCACGCCAGGTATATTCGTCAAACGTGTGGTGCCGATACGAGCTACGCACCGTTAACGCGCAAACGACTGCCGCATGAACCTGAACCGCCTTACTCGCGAACAACTCGCCGCGCGAGTCGCGCACGATATTCCCGAGGGCGCCTATGTGAATCTCGGTATTGGGTTGCCGACGCTGGTCGCCAATCACCTGCCCAAAGATCGGGAAATCCTCCTCCAGAGCGAAAATGGTTTGCTGGGAATGGGACCGGCGCCCAAGCCCGGTCAGGAGGATACCGATCTCATCAACGCCGGCAAGCAACCAGTGACACTGCTTACCGGAGGCGCGTATTTCCACCACGGAGACTCCTTTGCGATGATGCGGGGCGGCCACTTGGATATCTGCGTGCTGGGGGCGTTTCAGGTCGCGGCGAACGGCGATCTCGCCAACTGGCACACCGGTGCGCCTGATGCGATCCCCGCGGTAGGCGGCGCGATGGATCTGGCGATTGGCGCCAAACAGGTGTGGGTGATGATGGAGCACCTGACCCGTAGCGGCGAGTCGAAAATCGTCGCGCGATGCACCTACCCACTGACCGGCATCGGATGCGTCACTCGCGTCTACACCGATCTCGCAGTGATCGACGTCACCAAGCGCGGTCTACAAGTAACTGAGATCGTTCCTGGACTCTCGTTCGCCGAACTCGAACGGCTGACCGGTGTCCCGCTCTCCAACGCTGTGGCATTGCCGGCGGAATCAAATGGAGCCCGACATGGCTGAAGCCTACATTTGCGATGCGGTGCGTACGGCCTTCGGACGCTACGGCGGCCTGCTTGCCGGTGTGCGTACCGACGACCTGGGAGCGGTGCCCATCCATGCCCTCATGGAGCGCAACAGGGGTGTCGATTGGGCCGCCGTCGACGACGTGATCTACGGCTGCGCCAATCAGGCGGGCGAGGACAATCGCAATGTTGCGCGCATGTCGGCACTGCTCGCCGGACTTCCCGTGGATGTGCCGGGAGCCACGGTGAACCGGCTGTGCGGCTCGAGCATGGATGCCATCGCCGGCGCGGCGCGCGCTATCAAATGCGGCGAAGCTTCATTGCTGATCGCTGGAGGTGTGGAGAGCATGTCGCGCGCGCCCTTCGTGATGGCTAAGGCGGAGTCGGCTTTTTCGCGCGCGGCTAAGATCGAAGACACCACCATCGGATGGCGTTTTGTCAATCCGCTGATGAAGGCCAAATACGGAATCGATTCGATGCCGGAAACCGCGGAAAACGTCGCGGCAGATTTCAAAGTGTCGCGCGCCGATCAGGACGCCTTCGCATTGCGCAGCCAGCAACGCGCCGCGGCAGCGATCGCCGCCGGCCGACTGGCCGAAGAGATCGTCCCCGTGACCATTCCGCAGAAAAAGGGCGATCCGGTCGTGGTCGTGCGCGACGAGCATCCGCGCGAGACCACGCTCGAGGCGCTGTCGAAGCTCAAGGGCGTCGTGCGGCCGGACGGAACGGTGACTCCGGGCAACGCCTCGGGCGTCAACGACGGCGCCTGCGCGCTGCTGATCGCCTCGGAGGAGGCGGTGAAACGGCACGATCTCAAACCGCGGGCCCGCATCGTCGCGGCCGCGGTCGCCGGAGTGGCGCCGCGCATCATGGGTTTCGGTCCGGCGCCCGCCATGCGCAAGGTGCTGGCGCGGGCCGGTCTCAAGATCACCGACATCGGCGTCATCGAATTGAACGAGGCTTTCGCATCGCAGGCGCTGGCGGTGCTGCGCGATCAAGGTGTTGCAGACGATGCGCCGCATGTCAATCCCAACGGCGGAGCGATCGCCATCGGCCATCCTCTGGGAGCGAGCGGAGCGCGGCTGGTGACGACCGCGACATATCAGCTGCAGCGGACGCGTGGCCGCTATGCGCTGTGTACCATGTGCATCGGCGTCGGCCAGGGCATCGCGACCATTATCGAACGCGTTTAAAACAAAGCACCAGGAGAGGCGATGAGCGATCTGGCCGACTACAAAAGCGCGAAGCTTACCCAGGATGACGCCGCGATCGGCGACGTTGCCGGCTACCGGCGGCCTCATTACCAGACGCAGCCCGAGTATCTGTATCCACCCTACCGCTCGACGGTTAAGCGTGCGCCCACGCGGCCGCTGGTGCCGCTGTCGCACACGCTTTCCGAGGTGACCGGCCCGGTGTTCGGCTACGACGACGTCAGGCCCCAAGACGCGGATCTGACCGCGCAGCACGAAGGCGAGCCGCTGGGGGAGCGAATCATCGTTTCCGGGCGGCTCCTCGATGAGAATGCAAAACCAGTTGTCAACGCATTGATCGAAGTGTGGCAAGCGAATGCCGCGGGCCGCTACCGCCACGTGGTCGACGATCACGGCGCACCGCTCGATCCCAACTTCAGCGGCGGCGGCCGCGTTCTCACCGACACGCAAGGGAGCTACCGCTTTCTCACCATCAAACCGGGAGCCTACCCGTGGCGCAATCACTACAACGCGTGGCGGCCGGCGCATCTGCATCTGTCGATTTTCGGCATCGGTCTCGCGCAGCGCTTGGTGACGCAGATGTACTTTCCCGGCGATCCGCTGATGCCCTACGATCCCATGTACAACAGCATCGTCGACGAAAAGGCCCGACAGCGATTGATATCGACCTTCGACTGGGAGCGGACCATGCCTGACTTCGCTCTCGCATTCCGCTTCGATATTGTGTTGCGGGGCCGGGAGCAGACGATGATGCAGACCAGCCGCAGCTAGCTTGTCTGACGCATTTCCTCGAGACCCATCGCAAAAACTCGCCACGCGAAAATCCGTTCATGAGCCTGCTCACCACTCCTTCACAGACCGTCGGGCCATTCTTGAGCATCGGCTTCGGCGCGCTGGCCGTAGAAGTACTCGCCGCAGAAGGCGTGAACGGCGAGCGTCTCGCCGTGCAGGGCCGGCTGCTCGACGGGGACGGCAAGGGAGTGAGCGACGGCGTGATCGAGCTGTGGCAGGCCAACGCTTACGGCCGCTACGCGAGCCCCGAGGATCCCCAGAACAAGCCTGTCGAGCCGGGCTTTCGCGGCTTCGGTCGTATCCTCACCCGTTCCGACGGCGGCTTTGGATTCACGACCATCAAGCCGGGCAGGGTGCCCGGACCGCGTGGGACGCTGCAGGCAGCGCACCTGGCCGTGACGGTGTTCATGCGCGGCATCCTCAAGCATCTGTCGACGCGAATGTACTTTCCGGAGGAGCCAGCCAACGAGGAAGATCCTGTACTCAAGCTCGTTCCTGCGGACCGCCGTCCGACCCTGGTCGCCCGGCGCACGGGGGCTGAAACGTTGGAATGGAATATTGTTTTGCAGGGGCGCGACGAAACGGTGTTCTTCGATTTCTGAGCAGGGTCAATAACAGCGCTACAGAGCGCGGTCATACTGGTGGGGGTTGGCAACGGCACTCTGGCGTCCACGGGAGCAAACCAGTGAGTTCGGTTGAGGTTCAAGGGGAGCGCTTCAATTGCCGCGTAGAAGGCGAAGCCGCAGCGCCGACGCTGGTTCTTTCTAATTCGCTGGGCACCAACCTGGCGATGTGGGATGCGCAGATGCCCGCGTTCAGCGAGCGCTTCCGTGTCGTGCGCTACGACAGCCGCGGCCACGGCGCATCGGCGGTGACGCCGGGTCCCTACACCATCGAGCGCCTGGCGCGCGACGTGATCGCGCTGCTAGACACGCTCGATATCAAACGCGCGCATTTTTGCGGCCTGTCGATGGGCGGAGCGGTAGGCATGTGGCTAGGCGCTAACGTGCCCGAGCGCATCGACCGGCTGGTGTTGTGCAACACCTCGCCCAAGATCTATTCGCCCGAAGTGTGGAACACGCGCATCGACACCGTGCGCAAAGGTGGCGTGGCGGGGATCGCCGACGCGGTGCTCAAGGGCTGGTTTACGGCGCACTTCCACGAGCGTGAGCCCCAGACGCTAGCGCGAATGCGCACCATGCTGGCGACGACGCCGACGGAAGGTTATGTCGCATGCTGTGCCGCCCTGCGCGACATGGACCAGTGGGAGGCGTTGGCGAGGATCAAACGGCCGACGCTGGTCATCGCAGGCACACACGATCCGGCGACGCCGCCGGGGGCTGCGAAGCGCATGGTCGAGTGCATCGCAGGCTCGCGCTACGTCGAGTTTGACGCGGCGCATATTTCGAACGTCGAGGCGGCGGACGGCTTCACAAAGGCAGTTACCGATTTCTTGAGTCAGTAAGGAGAAGGCAATGAACGAAGCCGAGCGCTACGAAAACGGGATGAAAGTGCGCAGCGCCGTTCTCGGCGATGCGCACGTCGAGCGAACGCTCACGCGCCGCAACGATTTCAACACCGACTTCCAGGAATTGATCACCCGCTACGCCTGGGGTGAAATCTGGTCCCGCCCGGGTCTGCCTCGGCACACGAGGAGCCTGCTTACCGTCGCCATGATGATTGCGCTCAATCGACCGGACGAATTCCGACTCCACGTGCGCGCTGCGTTCAACAACGGCGTGACTCGCGATGAATTGAAGGAAGTTCTGCTGCAGGCCGCGATCTACTGCGGCGTTCCTGCGGCGAACAGCGCGTTTCACCTGGCGGAAGAGGTGCTTGCGCAGATGGAGGCTTCGCGCTCGAGTAGCTGAGAGGCGTGGACAAGCTGCGCACTCAGGTGGGGATTGTCGGTGCCGGCCCGGCCGGATTGCTGCTCGCGCATCTGCTGCATCTGGAAGGCATCGAATCGGTGATCGTCGAGAACCGCAGCCGTGAATACGTCGAGCATCGCGTTCGCGCCGGCGTGCTGGAACACGGAAGCGTCGATGTCCTCACGCAAGCCGGGGTGGGAGAGCGGATGCGCCGCGAGGGCCTGCTGCATCACGGCATCGAGCTTCGCTTTGGTGCCAGCGGTCACAGGATTGACTTCCCATCGCTCACCGGCGGACGCTCGATTATGGTCTATGGCCAGCAGGAAGTCGTCAAAGACCTGATCGCGGCTCGGCTGGCCGCGGGCGGTCGCATACTGTTCGAGGTCGCAGATGTCGCCGTGCACGATATCGAGTCCACTGCACCGCGCATCACCTTCCGAACCATTGGCGGGCCGGCAGAAGTCGCCTGCGAGTTCATTGCCGGCTGCGATGGCTTTCACGGCATCTGCAGGCAGGCGATCCCGGGCCAGACTCTGCACGTTTTCGAGCGGGCCTACCCTTTCGCATGGCTGGGCATACTCGCCCAAGCGCCGCCGACGCACGACGAACTGATCTACGCCTATCACGAGCGGGGATTCGCGCTCTACAGCATGCGCTCGCCGCAGATCACGAGGCTGTATCTGCAGGTGGCGCCGGACGAGGACGTCGCTCGATGGCCGGACGAGCGCATCTGGAGCGAACTGCATCTGAGGCTCGAGACCTCGGACGGATGGAAACTGCGCGAGGGACCGGTACTGGAAAAAGGCATTACCGGGATGCGCAGCTTCGTCGCAGAGCCGATGCAGCACGGGAGATTGTTCCTCGCCGGTGACGCCGCGCACATCGTCCCGCCGACCGGAGCCAAGGGCATGAACCTTGCCGTGGCCGATGTTCGCGCGCTGGCGCGGGCGCTGGCCGCATTCTTCCACTCGAAGCGCAGCGACCTGCTCGACGCGTACTCCGCGATCTGTTTGAAGCGCGTCTGGCGCGCGGAGCACTTCTCGTGGTGGATGACATCGATGCTACATTGCTTCCCCGACGGCGATGCGTTTCAGCAGCGCTTGCAACGGTCGCAGCTGGAGTATGTAGTTTCGTCGCACGCCGCAGCCGCTTCGCTTGCAGAGAACTACGTTGGATTACCGTTCGGCTGAAGGCGGCTTACACCAAAACGAAACGGGCTTCGCACCAGTGTTGCATAAGGAGGCAAACATGAAAGTCATACGATGGTTGAAATTAGTGGTGGTCAGCGCGACCTTGTGCGCTCTTAGCGGCGTCGGGCAGGCACAGGGCGTGGTCAAGCTCGGCATGATCGGAGAGTTCTCCGGACCGTTCGCCCAATACGGCCAGCAGATCCTTGGCGGGATGAAGGCGTACATGAAGATCCACGGCGACACCGTCGCCGGCAAGAAGATCGAGATCATCCAGAAGGACACCACCGGCCCGTCGCCGGAGGTCGCCAAGCGACTTGCGCAGGAGCTGGTCACCCGCGACAACGTCGACATCCTGGTCGGCTTCGGGCTGACGCCCAACGCGCTGGCGGTGGCGCCGGTGGCCACCGAGGCGAAGAAGCTGATGGTGATCATGAACGCGGCGACCTCGATCATCACCACCAAGTCGCCGTACATCGTCCGGGTGTCGATGACCCTGCCGCAAGTCACGCAGCCGATGGCCGAGTGGGCGGCGAAGAACGGGATCAAGAGGGTCTACACCGTGGTGGCCGACTATGGCCCGGGACTCGACGCGGAAAAGGAGTTCACCACGGCGTTCAAGGCCGCCGGCGGCGAGATCGTGGGCAGCATTCATACGCCGCTACAGAACCCGGACTTCGGTCCCTTCATCCAGCGGGTGAAAGACGCCAAGCCCGAGGCGATATTCCTGTTCCTGCCTGCGGGCGAGCAGGGCATCGCATTCATGAAAGGCTATGAAGAGCGCGGATTGAAGCAGGCCGGGATCAAGCTGATCGCCACCGGCGACATCACCGACGACGGCGTGCTCGAGGCGATGGGCGATCCGACGCTGGGGCTCATCACCAGCTTCCATTATTCGGCTGCGCATAACTCGCCGGAGAACACCGCGTTCAAGAAGGCCTTTGCCGAGGTAATGGGTGACAAGCTGCGGCCGAATTTCATGGCTGCGGCCGGCTACGACGGCATGGCGGCGATCTACGAGGCGCTCAAAAAGACCGGAGGCTCGACCGACGCGGAAAAACTTGTCGCGGCCATGAAGGGAATGAAAATCGCGAGCCCGCGCGGACCGATCATGATCGACCCGGAAACGCGCGATGTGGTGCAGACGGTTTACATCCGCAAGGTGGAAAAGGTCGGCGGCGGGCTGTACAACGTCGAATTCGACAAGTTCCCCGATCAGAAGGATCCGGGGAAGAAGTAGAGCTATCGGAGCTCGACTCGCCAGCGGCCCGCAGCGCGTTAGAAGGCTTAAGCTGCGCCCCAAACCTCCGCTGCGGTCTCGACGACGAGCCTAAGCTTCGCTGCTTGCGCTTCGCGGGCGATCTGATTGCCGTACACCGTGCTCGAGAACCCGCATTGCGGCGAAAGGCAGAGCTGATCCAGGGGAATGAGCTTTGCTGCCTCGTCGATCTTGTGCTTGAGCATGTCTTTTGACTCGAGCTGATCGAGCTTGGTCGTCACCAACCCCAGCACCACGGTCTTGCCTCGCGGCACGAAACGCAGCGGCGCGAAATCGCCGGAGCGCGCATCGTCGTATTCCAGGAAATAGCCGTCCACCGCCAGATCGTTGAACAGCACTTCGGCCACCGGCTCGTAGCCGCCCTCGGCGACCCAGGCGCTCTTGAAGTTGCCGCGGCAGAGGTGCACGCAAATGGTCATCTCCGGAGGATGCCCGGCGATCGCGGCATTGATGAGCCGGGCGTAGCGCCGCGGCAGCTCATTGGGGTCGTCCCCCCGCTGCCGTGCCCCCTCGCGCATTTTCTCGTCGCACAGATAGGCGAGGTTGGTGTCATCGAGCTGCAGGTAACGACAGCCGGCGTCGGCGAGCGCGCGGATCTCGGCGCGGTAGGCGGCGGCAACGTCGGCGAAGAATGCTTCGAGGTCGGGATATGCTTCGCGGCTGATGGCTTCCCTGCCGCCGCGAAAATGCAGCATCGTCGGCGACGGAATCGTCACCTTGGGCGTGCGCGTGGTCACGGATTGCAGGAACTTGAAGTCGTCGACCTGGATGTTCTTGGTGTGGCGCACCGGTCCGGTGACATGCATCACTGGAGGAGCGAAGTCGACGTCGCCCTTGGCGCTGTGGAAATGAACCGAGATCCCGCCCTTGGTCTCGACTCCCGAGAGCTGCTCGAGAAAATCGATGTGGAAGTAGGTGCGCCGGAATTCACCATCAGTGACACCGCTCAACCCGGCTTCTTCCTGGAATCGCACGATGTCGCGGATCGCGCTGTCCTCGACCACGCGTAGCGCTTCACCGCTGATTTCTCCCTTTTTACGTCGCTCCCGCGCATCGAGTAGCTCGGGCGGACGGAGGAAACTACCGACGTGATCGGCTCGAAACGGCGGCTTCAGGCGGGCGGACATCACCGTTCTCCTTAGCGTTGTTTGCCTTCCATTGATGACCGAGCGCGCTGCGGTTGTCAAGCAAGCCGCGGGGAGATGGCGGCCTGCCTTGTCCAAGCCTCGCGGAATGGGGCCGGCCGATGCGCTATGATTGACCGCCGCGGACGGGTTGCGCCCGTCTCCGGCGCGAGACGAAACCAATTCCAACGACGACGACTCAAGCCCTGGAGGATGCCCATGCGAACTTCCAACGTTGTTTCGCGGCGCCGCTTTCTCGCGAGCCTTGCCGCGGCCGCTGCCGCATCGACTTCGCAGCTCGCATGGGCGGCCGATCCGCTCAAGATCGGTCTTATTCTGCCGCTCACCGGGCCTTTCGCGTCGACCGGGCGCCAGATCCAAGCGGCCTGCCGCCTGTATATCGCACGCAACGGCGATACCGTCGCTGGCCGCAAGGTCGAGTTGATCGTCAAGGACGACACCGGAACTTCGCCGGAGACGACCAAACGCATTGCTCAAGAGTTGATCGTGCAGGAGAAGGTTGACATTCTTGCCGGGTTTGGACTGACGCCGCTCGCGCTGGCTACCGCCCCGGTCGCGACTGAGGCGAAGGTGCCGATGATCGTGATGGCCGCGGCGACGTCGATTATTCCCACGCGCTCACCGTTCATCGTGCGTTCGGGCTTCGCGCTGCCTCAGGCCACCGCGCCGATCGCGGAGTGGGCGCTCAAGAACAACATCAAGCGCGTGGTGACCATGGTCGCCGACTACGGACCCGGCCTCGATGCCGAGAAGGCTTTTGTCAAACGCTTTACCGAAGGCGGCGGGACCATCCTGGAGAGCATTCGGACGCCGCTGCAGAATCCGGACTTCGCGCCCTTCCTGCAGCGGGCGAAGGACGCCAAGCCGGATGCCCTGTTCATTTTCGTTCCTTCGGGACAGGGTACCGCGGTGATGAAGCAGTTCGCCGACCGCGGGCTGGCCGCGGCGGGGATCAAGCTGATCGGCACCGGCGACGTGGTCGACGACGATATTCTCGACGCGATCGGCGCGCCGGCGCTGGGCGTGGTCACATCGTTCCATTATTCGGCGGCGCATCCCTCGCCCGAGAACAAGGCTTACGTCGACGCCTTCATGAAGGCCAATAACGGGATGCGGCCGAACTTCATGTCGGTCGGCGGCTACGACGGCATGCATTTGATCTACGAAGCGGTGAAAAAGACCGGCGGCAGTAGCGACGGCGAGAAGCTGGTCGCCGCCATGAAGGGCATGTCGTGGGTGAGCCCGCGCGGGCCGATGTCGATCGATCCGGCGACGCGCGACGTGATCCAAACGGTCTACATCCGCAAAGTCGAAGTGCAGGATGGCCATTACTGGTCGGTCGAGTTCGACAAGATCGACAACGTCAAGGACCCCGGAGCGTAAGAGGCGTACCTCGGGAGGGAGCGCGTCGTGCTGAGCAACCTGATCGGAGTTCTGTTCGACGGGGTTGCCTACGGGAGCCTCTTGTTCATCATCAGCATCGGCTTGTCCGTAACAATGGGGCTGATGAATTTCGTCAATCTCGCCCACGGTGCGTTCGCGATGGTCGGGGGCTACGCGTGCGTGGTGGTGATGACACGGCTCGGCGTGCCGTTCCTTGCCTCGCTGCCGATCGCTTTCGTCGCCGCGGCAGTGGCGGGCATTGTGCTCGAGCGCACGCTCTACCGCCGGCTCTACCGCGCAACGCATCTCGACCAGGTGCTGTTCTCCATCGGCCTGGTGTTCATGTCGATCGCCGCGACGACGTATTTCTTCGGGCCGCAGCAGCAGCCAGTACAGCTTCCTGAGTTCCTGCGCGGGCAGGTGCACGTGCTCGGGTTGGACCTGGGCGCCTACCGCCTGTTCTTGATTGCGGTGGTCATCGTTATCACGCTGGCGCTCACCTGGTTGATCGAGCGAACCCGGTTTGGCGCAGAAATCCGGGCATCGGTCGACAATCAGCAGGCATCCGCTGGTCTGGGCATCAACGTTTATCGCGTGTTCAGCCTGACCTTCGCCCTGGGTTCCGGGCTGGCGGGTTTGGGTGGTGGCCTGGGCATCGATGTGCTCGGGCTCGACCCAACGTTCCCTCTCAAGTACATGGTGTACTTCCTGCTCGTCGTCGCCGTTGGCGGCGCAGGCACGATCAAAGGTCCGCTGTTCGCGGCACTGATCCTCGGCATCTTCGACGTAGCGGGCAAGTACTACGTCCCGCAGGTCGGCGCATTCGTGATCTACGTGGCGATGGTGGTGATGCTTCTCTTGTTTCCGCACGGCCTTGCTGGAAGGCGATCATGAGCGCAGCGGGGCCAACCCAGGACAACTCAACCGCAGCGATGGCAAGCGTGGGTCGGCTGCCGATGCTGCCGACTCAGCGCTGGGGCAAGCTGGAGATCGCTTTCTGG
This sequence comes from Casimicrobiaceae bacterium, assembly GCA_035262745.1. GTDB lineage: Bacteria > Pseudomonadota > Gammaproteobacteria > Burkholderiales > Casimicrobiaceae > PALSA-1003. Next base: position 57,988 of record DATFSE010000084.1, read on the forward strand.
CTGATTCCGGTGGCCGCGTTCTTCCTGTTCCCGAAGTATCTGACCCTCGGCAGCCAGATCCTGATCACCGCACTTTTCGCTCTCTCGCTCGACCTGATTCTCGGCTACGCGCGAATCATTTCTCTCGGCCAGGCGGCGTTTTTCGGTCTCGGTGCCTATACCGCCGGGCTGCTGGCCAAGTACGGATGGGGCGAGCCGCTCTCGGGGTTGGTGCTGGGAGGAGCGGTGGCCACGATCGCAGGACTCATCACCAGCTTCCTAGTGGTGCGCGGCCAGGACTTGACGCGACTTATGGTGACGTTGGGTATCGGACTCATGCTCTACGAGGTCGCGAATCAGGCGTCGTGGCTTACCGGCGGCGTCGACGGACTCTCCGGCGTCGAGATGAAAAAGCTGTTCGGCGTTTTTTCCTTCGGTCTCGATGGCCGTACCGCCTATCTCTACAGCCTCGGCGTGCTTTTCGTCGTGTTCTGCGTCGTGCGCACGCTGGTGCGCTCGCCCTTCGGGCTTTCACTGCGCGGGATCCGCGAAGGCGAGCGGCGCATGCCGGCCATCGGCGCATCGGTGCCGCGCAAGCTCGTCGCCGTATACACCATCGGTGCCGGCATCGCGGGCGTGGCCGGCGCGCTGCTTGCGCAGACCACGCAATTCGTCGGCATCGATTCGCTGGGCTTTCCCCGCTCGGCCGACCTGATGATCATGCTGGTCCTGGGCGGCACGGGTTATCTCTACGGTGCCCTCATCGGCGCCGCGGTGTTCATGCTGCTGCAGGACTACCTGTCGAATCTCAATCCCGTTTACTGGCAATTCTGGCTTGGGCTCCTGCTGGTGCTCATCGTGCTGTTTGCTCGAGGTGGGCTCATGGGGGCCTTCATCTCCCTACGCAACAAGTTTGCGAAGGCGCGCTCATGAGCGCGGCACTGCGCACCGCGGACCTGTCGAAGGCCTTCGGCGGGTTCAGCGCCAACAGCCATATCAACCTGTCGTTCGAGGCAGGTGCGCGCCACGCGTTGATCGGCCCGAACGGGGCCGGCAAGACGACCTTCATCAATCTGCTAACCGGATTTCTGCAGCCGACTGCAGGCGATGTTTATCTGGGCGACGAAAAGGTAACGACGCTGCCGCAGCACGCGCGAGTCAAGCGCGGCATGACCCGCACCTTCCAGATCAACACGCTGTTCCCCGGTCTTACGGTGCTCGAATCGGTGGTGCTCGCCTGTTGCGAGCGCGAGCGCCGCGGCGGCGTCTGGTGGCGCACCGTCGCTTCCGAGGGTGCCGCGATCGATGAGGCGAATGAGATCCTCGGCCGGCTCAAGCTCGATCGCGACGCCGGAAGAGAAACTCGAGCGCTGCCCTACGGAAAGCAACGCTTGCTGGAAATCGCGCTGGCACTGGCGACGCGCCCGAAGGTTCTGCTGCTCGACGAGCCGGCGGCGGGCATTCCGTCGGCGGAAAGCGCCGAGTTGTTTGCCGTCATTGCCGCGCTGCCGCGAGAAGTTACCATCCTGTTCATCGAGCACGACATGAACCTGGTGTTCAAGTTTGCCGAGCGGATCACCGTCCTGGTCGGGGGCACCGTACTCACCGAGGGATCGCCAGAGCAGATCTCGACCGATCCGCGAGTGCGCGAGGTCTACCTGGGCGAGGCGCAGCATGCCTGAGCTGCTCGCCGCGGAAGGCTTGAGCGCCGGCTACGGCGATTCCATCGTGCTCGAGGACATCGCAGTCAAGCTTGCGCCGGGCGAAAGCCTGGCGCTTCTCGGACGCAACGGCGTGGGCAAGACGACGCTGCTCTTGACACTGATGGGTCTCGCGCGACGGAGAAACGGCCGGATTGTCTTCAACGGCGTGGAAATCACTGAGCTGCCGACGCACAAGCGCGCGCACGCGGGCTTGGGCTGGGTGCCGCAGGAGCGGTTCATGTTTCCGTCGCTGTCGGTGGAGGAGCATCTGACAGTGGTTGCTCGCCCAGGGGGATCGTGGAACCTTGCGCGCGTATACAAGATCTTTCCGCGGCTGGAAGAGCGCAGGCGCAATCTGGGGAGCCAGCTCTCCGGCGGCGAGCAGCAGATGCTGGCCATCGCCAGGGCGCTGATGACCAATCCGAAGCTCCTGTTGCTTGACGAGCCTATGGAAGGCCTGGCTCCGATCATCGTCCAGGAGCTGATGACCGTCATCGGCGGCATTGTGCGCGCCGGAGAGTTCGCGGTCATCGTGGTCGAGCAGCACGCGCGGCTCGCCTTGGAGCTCACGCAGCAGGCAATCGTGCTCGATCGCGGCAGGATCGTGCATCGCTGCAGGAGCGAGGAGCTCTTGCGCGACCCCGCGACGCTGGACAGGCTGGTCGCTCCCGCGGCGTAGCGCGGTGCAGGCTGTTCTCAAGGCGCTCAGCCGCATCCCGCTCCGGCTTTTGTATCCGTGGGCGTGGCTGATTTACTTCGTCGCGTTTCGCATGGTCGGGTGGCGACGCGACCGGGCCGAGGTCGATGTGGCCGCAGCCTTTCCCGAAAAGAGTCCCGCCGAGCGCTCGTCAATCGTGCGCGATGCCTACCGCAATCTCGCTGACACCTTGGTGGAGGCGTTCTGGGGCTTCGGGGCAACTGCCGACTCGTTGCGCAAACGCGTTGCCTTCGAGAACCCGGAAATCGTCGATCAATGCGTTGCCGCCAAACAATCAGTGGTATTGCTGACTGCGCATTACGGTAACTGGGAGTGGCTGTCGCTTGCCGCGGGCGTGCGCTTTGGCATTCCCATTGACATTGTCTACCAGCGTCAGCGCGTCGCCGCAATCGATACCTTCCTGCGCGAAGCCCGCACGCGTTTCGGCAGCCGCCTCGTTCCGCGCGAGGAATTCATATTCGATCTCATGAGCCGCGCGGGGCAGCCGCGCGCCTACGCGCTGATCGCCGATCAGACGCCCAAGCACAAGAACGATCCGCGACACTGGACGCGCTTTCTCGGACGCGACACGGCGTTTTTCATGGGCGCAGGCAAGATCGCCCAGTTCCTGGACGCAAAGGTTTTGTACGTGACCATGCGCCGGCTGCGCCGGGGCTACTACTCGGTGCGACTCACCCCACTGGCCGAGCCGCCCTACGAGACAGACGCCAACGAGGTGATCGTGGAGCGCTACGCCCAAAGCCTCGAGCGCGACATCCGGACGAGCCCGTCGGACTGGCTCTGGGTGCAGAACAAGTGGAAGATTCAAAAGCCTGCTTGATTCCTGCTGCAATACACGTACATGTAGTCGGGCTTTACCAATCCCGGCACCGGCTCAAAGTTTTCTCGAATGTATCGATCCAATAAGGGATGAGTGTTGTGGAAGCGCAATTCCTCGCGGCCGTCGAGCGCCACATCAGTGATCACGACTAGACGAGGCACGGCAGCGTCGAGCCGCTCGATCTCTCTTGCCTGAAATCGATCACCGCGCGGCCATACGGCGTAGATTTCCCATACCGGCGCCTTGCGGCTCAGGATTGGATAGGCGCCGGGCCAGTACGGTGTTACCAACACTACACTATCGTCGGGTGCGTAACGATCAGCGAGAGCACGCAGAAGGTTGATGACCGAGCCCAGACCGGGTTCGAGTAGAAGCGTGTCACGTGCCACCGCAACCTGCTGCCAATTACCCGATCGCCACGCCTGCCAGCCAGGTTGGGCGGGCGCTAGGATGACCGCGCTGACAACGACCAGGGTGCTCGTGGCGAGTAACCGGCCGAATCGTGACAATCGAAAGACCATTGCCAACAACAGAAGCAAGGCTGGAAATGCCGCGAGGGTGATGTGGCCCAGGTCGGCGCGGGAAAACGCATAGTGCGCATACGGCAGTGCCAAGAAAGTCGAGGCGAGGGCAACAGAGTGGATGCCGATTTCCTCCACAGGCTGGCGCATTGCCCAGTAATAGCCGGCAGTCGGAACGGCGATCAGTCCGAGAAGGACCGTGCCGAGCAAGAGCTGGCGGAATTCCTCCAAGGTGAAATGCGCCCCGAATTTTGCGCGCCACGGCCACGGAATCGGCAGCGGAAGGTTTGTGCCTCCCTGCTCGAAGACGAATAAAAAGCTTTCGCGTATAGCGTAGAGCCACCCGGGCACGCTACTCGCGTACGCAAGAGCGGCGCAAGCAACTGATGCAAACCCTGCCGCAAGGAGAGAAAACGCACGAACCCAGCGCACTTCGACGCCACGGATCGCAAGATACGCGATGGCGATCAGGCTGCCGATCGCGCCATATAAGCCATGATTGCGACCGACAATTGTCACGGCACCGACCGATGCGCCGAGCAGAAAGTAGCGCGCGGGCATCGGTTTTCTTATGCACCAGGCAACCGAGGCGACCAGCGCGATCGAGACAGCGATATCGAATAGCTTATGCGACGGATACATCCATAACAGGAAGATCACGCAGCAAAGCAGCAGCGTGGACCACACTCGCTTGTCCTGCACGGACGCCACAATGAGTAGCGCGCCGGTCAGTGCGACTACCTGCAGAGCTGCTAAGGCCTTGCGCAGAGCGACGATCCCGTCGTCGTGCAGAAGGGACATGGCCGCGGCCGTCCAGTAGTACCGACCCGGTTCGTATGCCATGAAATCGAGTTGCGGTACTTCCCCGCGCACGACGCCTTGCGAGCCGTACCAGAGAAATCCTTCGTCGGCAATATTGAAGCCCGTTGTTCCCTGCCAGGCGAAATTCGTCAGCACAGCGGCGGCAGAAAGGGCGAGCAAAAGGACGACCGTCCGACCATCGATCGGCGACGGTACTTTGGACACGTGCCTTGCTGGCAGGTCGGAGAGATCGATGGGCAGTGCAGGCATGGCTGCGGATCACTGGCTTCGCCAGACAGCAAGTGTGGCGATGAACTCCTGGGGCACGCGCAAGGCCGATAGCCGCCAGCGCTGCGGGGTGTACGGCGGCGGTCCCGCGCTGAGTCGGATCTCATCGGAGAGGTCGACGTCGATCCGCCGGAACGGCGCCGAAAGCGCGTCGCCAGTCGCCTTGCTCATCGCTTCCTTGCACGTCCACAAGCGCAGGAATCGGCGCCGTCTGGCTTGAGTATCGAGTGGCGCCAAGTCTCCGCGTTCGCGCTCGGTAAGCACTCGGCGCGCAAGCCCATCGGCGTTCACATCGCGATCGGCGCGCTCGATGTCCACACCAATGCGCTCGCCGCGCTTTAAGCTCGCGCCGATGCCGATCAGCGCTACGTCGCCGGTGTGCGAGACGTTGAAGTCGGGCGCGTTGGGCAAGTCGAGTTCCGGGCGGCCGCGCACGCCGCGGCGCAGCGGAACCTGCGATGGCTCTATACCAAGATGTTGTCCGAGCAACAGCCTTAGCGTAGCTCTGCCAATCATCCACCGCTGCCTCAAAAGATCAGTTCCGAAGCGCGCGGCGCGGGTGTGCTCGGCAGGGGAGAGGGAGTGCACCACCTGCGCGATATCGACGCTGTCGCCAGCAAGCTTGAACAACCAGAGGCCGATGCTTGCATCAGCGTGCGGCAATCGTTGCGGCGCGGGCAGCCGCTCAAGCGCGCTGCCGCCCTTTGTATTTTCGGAGCTCATCGCGTCACCCGACCGCGGCCGGCCTGACCGCGGCACGCACCGTATGCAAGCGTCATGCGATAATTGTCACCCCGAGCCGCGCTCCGCGCCAAGTCAGGGCTGCGAAGCACGAGGCATGACGACAACTCTCTACGGTCCGCTGGGTAGTTTCTGGCGCAATCGCCGCCTTATCGGTCAGCTCGCCAAGCGCGACGTGATCGGACGCTATCGCGGGTCGATCCTAGGCATTCTTTGGGCGCTGTTCAACCCGCTTTTTCTGCTCGCGGCTTACACCTTCGTGTTCAGCTCTGTGTTCAAGATGAGATGGGGACCAGACACCCAGAGCACGTCGCAATTCGCGATCATCGTCTTCGCCGGCATGATCGTGCATGGCTTCTTCGCCGAGTGCGCCGCCCGTGCGCCGGGTCTTGTCGTCGGCAATCCGAGCTACGTCAAGCGGGTCGTGTTCCCACTCGAGGTGTTGCCGTGGGTCGCCGTGCTGGCGGCGCTTTTCCACACGGCGGTAAGCCTGCTGGTTCTGTTTGCATTTATCGCGTTCGACGCGCGCAGCCTGCCGTGGACAGTGCTGCTCGCTCCAGTCGTGCTCCTGCCGTTGGCGATTCTCACCGTGGGCGTTTGCTGGTTTCTGGCAGCGATCGGGGTGTTTCTGCGCGACGTGGGCCAAACGGTGGGACTCGTGGTAACGCTGCTGCTGTTTTTGGCGCCGGTGTTCTATCCCATCCAGGCGGTGCCGGTTGAATATCGTGGCCTGATTTATCTCAATTTCCTGACCTTCATCATTGACCAGTTGCGCGCGGTGGTCATCGCAGGGTCACAGCCCGACTGGACAGGTCTTCTGATTTACGCGGCATTTTCGCTGGGCGCTGCTTGGCTCGGCCTCACCTGGTTCCAGCGATCGCGACGGGGCTTCGCCGATGTCCTCTGAGCCCAGCGTGATCAACGTCGAGCACTTGAGCAAGGCCTACCAGATTTATAAAAGGCCGCAAGATCGTTTTTTCCAGTCGCTGTTTCGGGGACGCAAGCAGTTCTACCGCGAGTTCTGGGCGCTGCGCGACGTTTCGTTTACGGTGCAACGCGGCGAAACCATCGGAGTCATCGGTCGCAACGGATCGGGCAAGTCGACGCTGCTGCAGCTCGTTGCTGGAACGCTGGAGCCGACGTCGGGCGCGATACGCGTCGCGGGCCGCTCCAGCGCGATTCTCGAACTGGGCGCCGGCTTCAATCCGGAATTCAGTGGGCGTGAGAACATTGTGCTCAGCACCGCGATTCTGGGCATGTCCGCTGCGGAGACCGCAGCGCGGATGGACGGCATCGTCGACTTTGCCGACATCGGTGAGTTCATCGATCAGCCAGTCAAAACCTACTCCAACGGCATGTACGCCCGTCTCGCGTTCGCCGTGGCGATCAATGTCGACCCGGATGTGCTCATCGTGGATGAGGCGCTCGCCGTGGGCGATGCCAAGTTCCAGTCGCAATGTTTTCGCAAGTTCGAGGAATTCAAGAAGCGCGGCATTACGATTCTGTTCGTGACCCATTCGGTCGAGCAGATCGTTCGTCACTGCACTCGCGCGATCCTTCTGGATCGCGGTCAGCTCCTGCAAAGCGGCGAACCGAAGGCGGTGGTGAGTCGCTACCTTGAGCTTCTGTTCGGCGCCAAGCCTATGCCGGCAGCGCGTTCGCCGACGGCTTACTTGCCACCCTCGCCTGCAGATGTGGAGCGGCTGTTCAACGACGCGGACCCGGCTGTGACAGATGCCTTCTCCCGTCGCGCGAGCTACAACCGCCTCGAGCACCGCTGGGGCGACGGCCGCGCGCGGATCGTCGACTATGCGCTGGTCGGTCCCTCCGGATCGGAAACCGCCACGTTCAATACCGGCGACGCGGTATCGCTTTATCTGCGTGTGGCTTTTCTATCCGATATAGAACGGCCCATCTTTGGGCTCACCATCAAGACTCCGGATGGAGTTGAGGTTTCAGGCAACAACTCGCGCGACGGCGAATTCTTCTCGCAGTTCAGGTCGCACGTGGCAGGCGACGACGTGATTGTGCGATTCGATTTTCGCTGTGCGCTCAATGCCGGCGAATACCTTCTTTCCGTTGGAGTGGCGGAAGAAACCGAAGCCGGCGTTTCACCGCTGGATCGGCGGTATGATTCGATCCACATCGCCGTCGTCAACACGCGCAAGGCGTTCGGGCTGGTCGATCTGGACATCATTGCGGCGGAATTGATCGCCCCATTACGGAGCCGGGAAACCGATCACTCGATCTCGGCCGCCGAACCCTTGCGGTGAGCACATGAATTCGTAAAGAGCCGAAGAGCGACGCTTTTGCCAACCCGTCAAACACTTGGAAAACCGATGCGCAGGCGCGCGCTGCCGGCGCAGTACGTGCAGGACTCGACTTCGCGAGTCTGGTCGCGACCTGATTATTCGGGTCTGGCCTTTTCCGACGGCGACACCGCAGAAACCACGTTGCTCGACCTGTTGCACTCGACCAACGACCTCGGAACGCTCTCGAGCGAACTCGCCGGGAAGATTTCGGGTTGGACGACCGAGGCGCATTTGAGCGCGGCGCGCAGCAACCTGCTGCGACCGTTCCGTTTTCGCCGCGGCCAGCGCGTTCTCGAAGTCGGCGCCGGGTGCGGCGCTCTCACCCGCTACCTGGGAGAGACCGGGGCAACGGTCGACGCCCTGGAGGGTGCGCCGGCGCGTGCAGCGTGCATTGCCGAACGCTGTCGCGACCAAAACAACGTACGGGTGATCTGCGAAAGCTTCACCGGCTTTGACGCGGAAACGCCCTACGACGTCGTCACCCTGATCGGCGTGCTGGAGTACGCGCAACTGTTTGTCGAGGGTGCAGACGCAGCGCTCGAGTTGCTCACATGTGCTCGCCGGCACCTTACACGCGACGGCGCACTGGTCCTCGCCATAGAAAACCAGCTCGGGCTCAAGTATTTCAACGGCTGCCAGGAAGACCATCTGGGAACGCCATTTCCCGGCATCACCGATCTATACGCCGCGGGCTCCGCACAAACCTTCGGACGACAAGTGCTCGCAGCGTATCTGCGCAACGCCGGTTTCCAGAAAGTCGATTGGTATTTTCCGTTCCCCGACTACAAGACGCCTTCGGTTGTCGTATCCGAGCGCGCATTTTCCGCGCCGGAGTTCTCGGTCAGCGACCTGATCTTCGGCGAGGCATCGCGCGATTACTCAGGCAATCCCTATCGCGTGTTCGATGAGACCAACGTTTGGCCGGTGCTCGAGCGCAACGGTCTGTTTGCCGAATTCGCGAATTCGTTTCTAGTTGTCGCCTGCGCCGGTGAGGACAATCACCTCGAGCCCGCACCTTGGCTCGCGAGGAAGTTCAGCACCTCAAGGCGTCGCCCGTACGTCACCGCGACAACGTTTGCGCGTTCATCCGACAACGCAATCCGGGTGACCAAGGCGCGCCTCGATCCGAAGACGAAGGACGAGTCGCAGACGCTTGCGCTGGTCCATCGTCTCGGCACCGAGCCCTACATCGAAGGGACGCTGTACGCACGCGAGTTGTCCAAGGCGGTCGGGCGCGGCGTCGATCCGGCAGGTCTCGCCAGCCTGCTCACACCCTGGATCAAGCTGCTGCTTGACCGCTCCGATGCTTCGCCAGCGGAAAGCAACGCCCAAGCGCGGTGGTCGAGGCTGCGCGTTCCGGGCGGAATGCTGGACTGCGTGCCGTTCAATCTGATCATCGATCGACGCGGCCGCTTGCGGCAGATCGACGCGGAGTTCGCGATCAAGGACCCGGTGCCGCTGCCATGGGTTGTACTGCGCGGTCTGCTGCACACCGCGAGCAAGTGCTTCGGTCATCGTGCATTTTTTGATCTCACCGGCGAGCAGTGGATAAGGGAAATGTTGCCGCATTTCGGTCTGTCCGATCTGGGCGACTGGAGCCCCTACCTCGAGCTCGAGGACAAGCTGATCACATCGGTCCTGTTGCCTTGGCCGGGCCGCAAGCAGCGCGATATCTTCCGCGAGCGCTTGTCGCTGCCTGTGAGTACCCAGCAGTCGTATGTGGACGCGATGGAGCGAAGCCGTGCCGCCGAAGAGCGGGCGCAGACGACGCTGCTGCGATTGCTGGAGTTTCTGCGACGCTTACAGGAAGGCAACGTTGGAGACCTTGCCGCGATTGACGGCGAAATCGCAGCCATCGCGTCCTCGGCCGATGAGGCAAAGCTTAAACCTGACGCCGCCGCGATCCGCGGCCCGCTCATGGGTTTGTCCGACATGCGCCTCAGGCTTCAATCGGCAACCCAAGAGCTCGCGACGCTGGAGCGGTATACCAACAAGCTGCTCGAACAGCGGGATCGCGGCTGGCGCACGCTATTCGCTGAGGCCGAGGCGCGCTTCCACCTCCGTGAGGACGGAATTGCGCGCGCGCTTTTCGACACCGAGGCGCGCCTGCGCGAAAGCTTGGAGAAGTTTGGAGCCGCCGAGTCAGCCGCCACGCGCCGCGAGGCGGCGGCCGCGCAGCGGGAACGCGATCTACACGAACAGCTCGGGGCGGCAGAAGCCGCCGCTACCGAGCGCGAGCGAAATCTGCATCAAGCGATAGCTCGAATCGATCAGGAGCTCAAATTGCGCGGGCAGGAAATGGCGGCGCGCGATGCGGCGGCGGCTGGGCGTGAACAGGCATTGCACGATGCGATGATCCGCGCGGAGCAGGCGGCTCAGGCGCACGAGCAGGCGCTTTCCAGCAGCCTGGGGCAGACGCAGGCACAGCACGCCGCCAAGACGGCGGAGGCGGCCGAACTGGCGACCCAGTTGCAGACACGCAACAACGAACTACGCGATCTCGATGCGCGACTGCGTGCTCAGGCGCGGCGCACCGAGACTGCCGAGATACGTCTGGTCGCCATCGAACACTCATGGTCCTACCGCTTGATGCGCCCGTTCCTGGGCGCAGGGGCGCTCGGCCAGACGACTCCTGCTGCATCCGAGCGCATGGTGTTTCGCGCGACGCGCGCCGCGTACAAGCTGCTGCCGCTTTCACGGGAGGCTCGCCATCGCCTGAAAGACGCCTTCTATCACCGCTACGGGCGCTGGTTCAGATATGTGCAAAACTATCAGGTGTGGGAGGCGCAGCGCGCAACCACGCGTCGTCCGCCGCAGCGGGCAGCTCAGGCGGCGCCCGCGCCGCAATTCCAGGCAACGACGGGTGTTTCGGTCGTCATCCCCGCTTATGGCAAAGCCGACCTGACGCGCGGCTGCGTGGAATCGGTGCTTGACTCGGGCTATGCCGGGCGCGTCGAAATCATCGTGGTCGATGACGGTTCGCCGGAACTGCTGGCGCCGGCGCTTGAGGGTCTGGCCGGCGTACGCGTCATCCGTGGCGAGACTAATCAGGGCTTTATCGCGGCGTGCAATCGCGGCGCGGCAGAGGCGCGCGAGAAATATCTGCTGTTCCTCAACAACGATGCCGAAATCCAACCGGGTGCTCTCGCGGAGATGCTTAGGACCTTCGAAGAGGTTCCGGGCGCCGGCGCCGTTGGCGGCAAGCTCGTGTTCCCCGATGGACGCCTGCAGGAAGCCGGTGCCCGCATCCGGCCCGACGGCACGGCCGATATGATCGGACTGTGGGACGATCCTAACCGCGGCTGCTATGAATTCATGCGCGAGGTCGGCTACTGCTCGGGTGCGTGTCTGATGCTGGATCGCGCACTGTTTGCGAGTCTGGGCGGCTTCGACGCTGCTTATGCGCCGGCCTACTGCGAGGATTCCGACCTGTGCTATCGCATCCGGGCGAATGGGCGCAAGGTGATCTATCAGCCGCGAGCCACCGTCGTGCACCAGCTGTCAGCCTCGAGCGCAGAAGGCGGGCTCGACAAGAGCGCGATCGTCGCCGTCAACCAGGCGACGTTTCTTCATCGCTGGGAGCAAACGCTGCGGACCGAGGACAGCGTGCGCGCGATCGCCTTCTATCTTCCGCAATACCACCAGATTCCCGAGAACGACGAATGGTGGGGTCATGGGTTCACCGAGTGGACCAACGTCGCCAAGGCCCGCCCGGTGTTTGTTGGTCATGGTCAGCCCATCGAGCCGGGGGAGCTCGGCTACTATGATCTGCGCTCGGAAAATGTGCGCCGCCGCCAGGCCGAGCTTGCGCGCGCACACGGCATTCACGGGTTTTGCTACTACTACTACTGGTTCGCCGGCAAACGTCTGCTGCACGAGCCACTGGACCAAGTGATCGCTTCGGGCGAGCCAGACTTCCCGTTCTGCATCTGCTGGGCCAACGAAAACTGGACGCGCCGCTGGGACGGTCTCGATTCGGAGATTCTGATCGCGCAGAAACATTCTCCGGAAGACGACATCGGTTTCATCGAGACTCTCGTTCCCGCGCTGCGCGATCCGCGCTACATCAAGGTCAACGGAAGGCCGTTGCTCGTGGTCTATCGACCGGCCCTCCTGCCCGACGCGCGGGCGACCGCCGAGCGCTGGCGGCGGTATTGCCGGCAGCAAGGCATCGGCGAGCTCTACCTGGTCATGGTGCAGAGCTTCTACCACCTTGACTCGACCGGTCCGGAGGCTTTCGGCTTCGACGCAGCGATCGAGTTTCCGCCGCACTCCTTGGCGGTGGAAGTTCGTAACCAGCCCAAGGGAATCAACGGCCAGCCATTCGAAGGTATCCTCTACGATTACGAGCGGACGGCCGAGAACTTTCTCGCGCGGGAAATGCCGCCCTACAAGCTGTTTCGCACGGTGATGCCGCGCTGGGACAACACGGCGCGGCGCGGCCACCATGCAAATATCTTTACCCGCGCCACGCCCGAAGCGTTCGAGCGATGGCTAGAAAAGGCGGTGGAATACACCAAGCGCATGTACTTCGGCGACGAGCGGCTGGTTTTCATCAACGCTTGGAACGAATGGGGGGAAGGCAACTTCTTGGAGCCGGACCGCGAACATGGAAGAAAGTTTCTTGAAGCGACACGACACGTACTCGCAGCCGGGGCGCTTTGATTGACAGCATACGGCAGCATTTTTAGGTGGTTTAGCTCCCATGCGGAGCTAATTAGCTATGCAGACACACTTCGACCTTTTGTCGAATCAATTGAGGTTGACATCAGCCAAAGGAAGCGCGTCGAGGGATTCTGCTTATGCTGTGAAAGGGCGACACACTTCGTCGTCGCATCCGGAGTCATGTTGGGTGCGCGTCCAAATCTGCGAGAGGGATTGATCTGCGAAAACTGCGGCCTATCCAATCGCAACCGTCTTCTCCTCGCAGCGATTCGTGAAGTCAATGCTGTTGACGGAGGTTCTCGGGTCGCAATCCTTGAGCAACTGTCCCCACTTTTTGAGAAACTGACAACGACGCTACCTTACGTATCTGGTTCAGAATACATAGCGAGCACTGCAGCGCCAGGCTCAAATCATAAGCTCGGCGCAAAAATTGTTCGGCACGAATCGATTCTTGGTCTTTCATATGCCAGCGGGGCACTCGATCTCCTAAGTCACAACGACGTTTTGGAGCATGTTTTTGACTTCCGTGGTGCGCTGCGAGAGTGCCGCCGGGTCTTGACCGCCGGAGGCATGCTGATATTTACCTGCCCATTTCTGATGTACCTAGACGGGATCTCGGCCCGGGCTACACAAGCGTCCGATGGAACAATCATTCACCACTTTCAGCCCGAATTCCACGGTGATCCCATACATCAGGAGGGCGCTCTGACATTCCACCACTTTGGTTGGGAGTTAATGGAAGCATGTCGGAAGGCAGGATTCCGTGAAGCACAATGTGGTGTCCTTTATGATCCATTCCTTGGCTTCCTGTCTTCGAATCATCCGGACTGGTCATACGGTGCGATGTTGCCGACAATCTTCCGGGCGCACGCGTAGACTCCATACACTATGGGTGATTCCTACACTTCGCTTGATCGAAGTCCGCGAGACGAGAGCATTTGATGGATGACGCGGCGAGAATGGAACACGGTGCAACGTGGGCGGCGAAGCTTCGCAAGCTCGGATTCGTAGGTTCGGCTCGAAAGACCTTGAGGATTCTGCGCGAAGAAGGCCTGGCCGGTGTCGCCGGTCGATTACACAGCCAACCACTTAGGAGCGATCCGCTGGTAAAGGGCATGCCCCCGGAGGCCGGCAAATCCGGGGGAATTAATCTTGTCGGCCATCCTTTTGGCGCCCTCGGCATGGGCGAGCATGTGCGCAAGTCTGCGCACGCCTTCGCTGCGGCGGGCGTGCCTTTTGTCCTCGTCAACACCTTCAACCAGGACGGTCCGCATCGCGACAAGTTCCAGGAATTTCCCTTCCAGCCCGATACGGCACGATCAAATCCCTACCCTGTCTCGCTGTTTCATTTGAACGCCGATGAGATGGCGCTTGCTTCGGCGCATCTGGGCGCCGGGTTTTTCGAGCACCGCTACAACATCGGCTATCCGGCCTGGGAACTGAGCAAATTTCCCGACGCGTGGCTCCCTGCGCTGGATTTTTTCGATGAGATCTGGGCGCCATCGCGCTTCATCCAGCAGGCGATTGCGGATAAATTCGCCGGACCGGTGCTGCACATGCCGCTTGCCGTCGAGTTCGTCGCGGCCGATGCGCTTCCCCGACGCCACTTTGGGCTTCCGGAGGACAAGTTCCTGTTCCTCTTTTACTTCGACTTCACCTCCTATGTGGCACGCAAAAATCCCTACGGCGCTCTCGAAGCTTTTCGTCGCGCGTTCAATGGGACGAGGCGTGATGTCGCACTGGTCATCAAGCTCAACGGCGGAGCGCAACGCCCCGAGGATTACCGGCGCTTCTTCGATGCCCTCGGACGGCGCGACGAATCGATTATCTTGATCGATCGGGTCTTAAGCGATCTCGAGGTGCGAAGCCTGGTGTGTGACTCCGATTGCTTCGTCTCACTGCATCGCTCCGAAGGCTTCGGCCGCGGCATCGCCGAGGCGATGTACTATGGCCGGCCGGTCATCGCGACGGGTTATTCGGGCAATACGGACTATCTGCACGCGGACAACGGCTGCGTGGTCGATTACACGCTGGTTCCCGTCAAGCCCGGAGAGTATCCGCATTGCGAGGGTCAGGTCTGGGCGGATCCCGACATCGATCAGGCCGCCTACTACATGCGCACTCTCGTTGACCAACCTTCCCGTGCACAGGCATTGGCTGCGCAGGCAGCAAAGTTCATCCGCGACCACTACAGCTTTGCCGCGGTGGGCGGCCGCTACCGGCGTCGCCTCGAGCGATTGGTGCAGACACGACTCCCATGACAGCGGGAGCAACCAATACCGGCGGTAACTACCTGCCCGACGTGCCCTGGGTTGCCGAAGGTTCGCGCAAGGGTCGTGCGCCCCGCGACGGCTACGTGCGGGGATGGGGCATGCAGTTTCGTGGCCTCAAAGACAGCGTGCGCGCCGACCCGCTGTATCAAGCCGCGTGCGTGGCGGCCGGCGGACGCAGCGTGATGGCTGAAGACAACCGCATCAATCTCTATCTCATCCTGCGTTTCTTTCTTACCCGCATTCCGTTCGGACACGTCGTCGAATTCGGCTCTTACCGCGCTGGCAATGCGTTGTTCATGGCGCGGGTGCTTCAGGAAGTGCGCCCCGAAGCCAAGGTGATTGCCCTGGATACCTTCGCCGGCATGCCGCAGACCGATTCGAGCGTCGACGCGCACAACGAAGGCGACTTCGCCAATGTCGATGTGGACGAAATTCGCGCCGTGGTGGCGGCGAGCGGGCTTAGCAACATCGATCTGGTGCAGGGGCGCTTCGAAGAGACCGCCTCGCTTGCGCTGGCTCGGGCCGGCCCGATCGCATTGGCACACATCGATTCCGACATCTACTCCGCGATCGCGTTTGCCTACGACGCGGTGAAGCGGCACATGGTTAAGGGCGGCTATGTCATTTTCGACGATGCAACGGTGGCGAGCTGCCTGGGCGCGACCGAGGCGGTGGAGGAGTTGGTCATTCGTCGTGACTGGTTGCATGCGGAACAGATAAGCCCGCATTTCGTGTTCCGCATCAGGCTCGGGCGAGACGATGAATAGCGGCTGCCGAATCATCGGACCATGGGGCGCATCGACGAGCCGCACACCCGGCGGAGCTCACAGGTGAAAGAGTGCAGCAAGTCCATTGCGCGACGGCTTGCCGATCCGGACTTCGGCCACCGCTACTTTGTCGGCGAAGGGCTCGACGTGGGCGGCAAACCGGATCCGCTGGCGGTCTACGCGGAGCTGTTTTCGCGCGTGACGGCGATCCGCACTTGGGACGTCGAGGATGGCGACGGCCAGCTACTGGCAGGCGTTGCCGACGAATCGTTCGACTTCGTGCACAGCAGTCACTGTCTGGAACACCTTGCCGATCCTCGCGTGGCGCTGCACAACTGGCTGCGCGTGCTCAGGCCGGGTGGACACCTGGTGTTCACCGTGCCCGACGAGGATCTCTACGAGCAGGGGGTCTTCCCGAGCGGCTTCAATCGAGGACATCGTCATACCTTCACGATCTTCAAGGCGAGTTCGTGGAGCCCTGCATCGATCAATCTGCTCGATCTGCTGCGCCAACTCGGGGAGGCGGCGCAGGTCGTCAAGATCGAGCTACTGCAACGCGGCTATCGCTTCGGTCTGCCGCGCTATGACCAGACGCTCACTCCTGTAGCGGAAAGCGGGATCGAGGTCGTCGTGCGCAAGCGCCTCGAATCGGAGATCACGCAAGGAGGCCGCTTGCCGAGCGCGAAAGCGAATCTGTCGCGGGAGACACGCATACAGCTCAACCAATATCGCGACGACGCGGCACGGATGAAGCGCGACAACGCCGAGAATCCGCCGTTCAACAATGACGCCGAGCTTTGAGCGAGGCGGCCGCCGGAGCGGCTGAAGCACCTACCCGCCATGAAGGTACGCTCACGTGCGCCGTTGCGGCTTGGATTAGCGGGAGGTGGCACCGACCTGTCGCCATACAGCGACCGCTTCGGCGGACTTGTCCTCAACGCCACGGTCGATCTCTACGCCTACGCGACGCTGACACGGCTCGATGAGCCGCGGTTGAGCTTCGCCGCGCTCGATCGCGACCACACCGAGGACCACGCTCTGCAACCCGCAGTCCGTGCTCACGGGCCGCTGATTCTTCACCAGGGGGTCTACAACCGCATCGTCCAGGAATTCTGCAACGGCGAGCCGCTGGCACTGATGGTGGCGACGCACGCCGATGCTCCTGCGGGCTCCGGCTTGGGCTCGTCATCGACGCTGGTCGTCGCCATGGTCACCGCGTATGCGGAGCTTTTACATCTGCCGCTAGGCGAATACGATATCGCAAAGCTCGCTTATGAGATCGAGCGCGTCGATCTCGGACTTCTGGGCGGCCGCCAGGATCACTACGCGGCGGCCTTCGGAGGCGTGAATTTCATGGAGTTCGGCAGCGGTGAACGCGTCGTCGTCAACCCGCTGCGCATCAAGCCGTCGATCCTTGCCGAGATCGAAGCTTCGGTCGTCCTGTTCTACACCGGCACCGCTCGCGAATCCGCAAGAATCATCGCTGAGCAGGTCGAGCGCATGAAGGCGGGGGATTCGGCAAGCCTTGCGGCGCTACACGATCTCAAGGAGGAAGCGCGCCTTACGAAGGATTGTATTCTGCGCGGCGACCTGAGGCAGTTCGGACGCTGCATGCAAAAGGGGTGGGAAGCGAAGCAGCGAACAGCTTCGAGCATAAGCACCGGCGCGCTCGAGCGCGCTCTTGCCGTGGCGCGCGACGCCGGAGCTTACGCAGGGAAAGTCTCAGGCGCAGGCGGCGGAGGGTTCGTCATCCTGTTCGCCGATCCGCCGCAGCGAGTCAGAGTGGAGGGCGCATTGCGATCGCTCGGCGAAGGCGAGCTTTATCACTGCCACTTTACCGAGCATGGAGCGCAGGCATGGCGCGTCGATTGATCGGCGCGAGATAAGGAAGCTCGGCCGATCGCCACTGACGCTGTGTTGACCGACGAAGCCATCATTCTCGCGGGGGGCCTTGGGACGCGTCTGGCGAGCGTCGTTCCCGATCTGCCGAAGCCGATGGCACCGGTCGCGGGGCGACCCTTTCTCGAGTGGCAGCTCGATTATCTGGTTCGGCAGGAGATTCGTCGAGTGGTGCTCGCGATCGGACACCGCGGTGATTGCATTGTCGAGCATTTCGGAACACGTTACGGCAACGCGGAAATCGTCTACGCCGGCGAACAGTCACCGCTTGGAACAGGAGGGGCACTGAAGGCGGCACTCCGCTTCATCAGGGGCGCCGGTGCATTTGCCCTCAATGGCGACACGCTGCTCCTAGCTCCCCTTGAGGAAATCGAGGGCGGCGTCGGCGAATCAATGGTGATGGCGATCCGGAAAGCACCAAATGCAGGGCGCCTTGGTTGCGTTGCACTGTTGGGCGATCGTATCTCGCACTTTGAAGAAAGACCTGCCATCGACCAGGACTGGGTGAACGCGGGACTGTATTGGGTCAGTCGCCATCTGTTCGACAATGATGAAAAGAGGACTGTGTTCTCGTTTGAGACGGAGTTCCTGCCTGCACTGGCCGCTTCCGTACAACCACGAGCCGCCCGTACCAATGACTTCTTTGTCGATATCGGAACTCCCGATACCTATCGGTTCGCCGATACAGCGATCCCGGAGGCATTTGACCACTGGGTGGCCAATCCCGCGGCAGAAGGCTCCAAGCAAGGATCGTAGGGAATGCGCTCAATTCAATTGTGGCACCGCTCGCCGAAGATGGTGCGGATACCGTTCATTCTGATTTCGCTCACGGTTGTGCACCATTCTTCATATCGCTCGCTTTGCTTGGGGCGATCATTACACGAAACTATCGCCACGTTGTACGCGCCACGTGAGGATCGATTCGGAAGAATATAATGAGCCTCGACACGAAGGCTTTCGTTCACTGCCGGCGCTAGTGATGTAAGTAGATTTTTGTTCGTGGCTACGGTAGAAGACGGACATTTAGATCCGTGAATGTAACGCTAGGGCAGCCCAGTCAGCCGCTATCGAGTTCGGACGGCGGAAATTCTGTCGCAATCGCCGTAGCTTTCGCCGCCTCCCTCGCCGCATTAGTAGTCGCGTACCTTCTTCTCGCTGTCCCCGGCAAATGGTTTCCATCAGTTAAGCCGATCCATTTTGGTGCCGACGCGCTCAACGTGGTGACCGGCAGTGGCGCAGTCCGGCAAGGCGCTCTCATCGCAAAGCCGCCCGATGGATCCGACACCGTAATCGTTTCGCTATCCCTCGCGCTTCGTTCTGGCGACTATCCGGTTATCTCGTGGGAGATCTCTGGCTTGCCTGCGGGTAGCGAAGCCCGTCTTCTTTGGCGCAACGAATACACCCCCGATCGCATGTTTACCGCTCCAATCCCTATCGAAGGTGGCGAGATAGCACCCCTCATCGTCGTCAAGGATCGAAACTGGATTGGCCAGATCGCGGGCATCGCGCTTGCGGTGAAACTGCCGTCTCCAACCGCAATTCAGGTACGCGGCGTCTATGCCGAGCCCCTTTCGGCTGGCAGCCTTCTTGGCCTGCGCGCGCGTGAGTGGATGACCCAGGAGAGATGGAGCGGCACTTCGATCAATACAGTGGTGGGCGGAGCCGAGCTTTCGGGCCTGCCGTTACCCTTGCTACTGGGACTTGCTACTGTGCTTGCGACCGGGGCGAGTCTGTTGGTAGCCGCCGTCCGCTCTGCGCGCATCGGACCGGCATTCCCCAGTGCTGTCGCTGCAATGTTCTTGGTGTCGTGGACGGTGCTTGATGTGCGATGGCAATGGAATCTGGCATGGCAGGCGCGAGCCACCGGTGAACGCTTTGCGGGGAAGAGCTGGCATGAGAAGCATTTGGCGTCCGAAGATGGAGAATTATTTGCGTTTACAGAGAAAGTGCGTGCGAAGCTTCCTGCATCGCCGGTCCGTGTGTTCGTCCTCGCCGACGCGGACTATTTCCGTGGTCGGGCCGCCTACCACCTTTATCCCCACAATGTGTACTTCAATCCTTGGGTTGTCCCGACAGCCGCGATGAAGCCGAATGACTACATCGTTGTGTTCCAGCGGCCCAACATTAACTACGACAACAAAGCACACCTCCTTAGCTGGGACAGGGGACCTCCGGTTGCAGCCGATCAATTGCTCGCCGAGCCCGGTGCCGCCCTGTTTAGAATTCGATGATGGATCGCACAATGTTGCTGCTCGGATTGTTGATTCCATGCTTGTGCGGGATCGGTGCGCTCCTGCTGTTGCGCCCTCCCAGAGATTCGCTTTCAGCGCCGGGCGAAGTCGCTTGGCTCTTGGGCGCGGGCTCGCTCGCAGGAGCATTCCTGCTCACCCTTTGGATGCGATTGCTGTCGCTCGCGGGTGTCCGATTTAGCGTTGTCGCTGTCGGCGTGCCGCTGCTCGCCATGGCCGCGGGAACGGGTTACATGGCCTGGAGACGCTACGACAGAGCACTCTTTTCAGCGTCGCGATCGGCAGCACGGGCGCTAATCTCCTCACCGGGGCTGGTCGGCTCCGCAAGAGTCGTGTGGTGGGTCTGCATTGGCTGGATGGTGCTCCGTTTCGGCTTGCTGGCGCTCGAGATTGCCTGGCAACCTCTCTACCCGTGGGACGCTTGGATCCAGTGGGCAACGAAGGCAAGAGTCTGGTACGAGTTTGGTCGCATCGTTCCTTTTGCTCGCTTCGACGAATGGTATGCAGCAGGAGGATCCGTCTACTTCGACGCCTCTCCCGAGTATCCGCCAACCATGCCGTTGATGCAGGTCTGGCCGTGCCTTCTACTCGGTCGATGGGACGACGCTCTGATGAACTGGCCGTGGTGGCAGATCGGTGTTGCGCTGGGACTGCTGGTATATGGTGGGATGCGGCGGTTGCAATGCGCCCCGCTGGAAGCGCTCGCAGGCGCATTCCTCACCTGTTCGTTGCCATTGGCCAATGTGCACGTAGCGCTTGCAGGTTACGCGGATCTGCCGATGGCGGCCTACTACACAGTTGCCGTCCTGGCTCTCTTGCGCTGGAACATTACTCGTGAAGTACGAGATGCGGTGCTATCGGCGTGCTTCGCGCTGGCCTGCACGCAGATCAAGAATCCTGGCTATGTGTGGGCGTTGACATTGCTGCCTGGGGCCATCGTTGCGGTTTCGCCCGCACGCGGGCTCCGCCTGATTGCGGCGGCTCTCGGAGTCGTCCTGCTTGCCGTCGTTGTTGTCGCATTTACCCACGCGCGCATTTTCCAATACGAAATACACCTCAACTTCGATCTCGATTGGAACACTCTCATCGGAAGTTACTTCGTGCTCGGAAACTGGCACTTGCTCTGGTATGGCGTGCTGGGTGCAGCCGTCCTTGCCGGTCGTCGGCTCTTTGCTCCGCACATGCGCCCGATGACCGCAATCGTGGTTGCAGGATTGTCTTTCATCGTGTTCGTCCTCGCGTTCACGAGTGCGCGGGATTGGTCGTCGGAACAGACGACTGTAAATCGAGCGACGTTACATCTGGCTCCCCTCATGGCGATTTTCGCCGTGATGGCGTTCCGGGAGTTCTCCAGGCGCTGGAGAGAAGATTCGTCGCGTGAGATCGGGTCGGGACAGGCTGGCGTTGCACTCCGCGCTTCCGAACGTCCGCTGTGAAGCGCGTTGAAGGACTCGTAAGGGTCGACTTGCATCCTTAGCCTATGCCTTCTGGTGCTGACGCAGCTGTCATCGTCCGCTTCGGCGATCGCGGCAACGCTGGTCCGCGGCTCGGTCCGGGATGGTCTTATCCCGAGCTGGGCTGGACGTGGACCGTCGGTGAGGAGAGCACGCTCCGACTTCCCACCCCGGCCAAGGCGTCCGATTGCGTGCTCCAGCTGCACGTCTATCCTCACGTCACCCTGCCGCAGGTTCCGCGGCAGCGACTGGCGGTTCTCGCCAATGGTCAGACAGTTGGCGAATTCAGCATCACCGAAGACACCACGCTGCAGTGCAGGATCCCGCGCGACATCGTCGGAGCCTCTGGCACGCTGGAAATCACGTTCCGGCATCCCGACGCGATGGCTCCTTCGGCAGTGAGCGATGTCGCCGAAGACCGACGGCTGGCGCTGGCGTTTCGTCGCTGCGAGCTGTTTGCCGCACCACCTCCGGTCGCGCCGATTCGCGGAGATGCAAGCGCCGGCGACGGACCGATGGTCGTGGTCGAATTCGGTAGCCGAGGCAATGCGATGTCCTGTCTGCGATCGGGATGGTCCATTCCCGAGCCGGGATGGCAGTGGACCACCGGTTCGGTGAGCAGCCTCGAGCTGCCGCGACTTCCCGGCCAGGCGGATTGCATGCTGGAGCTTCAGGTGCATCCGCACGTCAATCCGCCGCGCGTTCCCGAGCAACGCCTGACAGTAGTGGTCAACGGGGACAAACTTCAGGAGTACACGCTTGTCGCCGACGCCACCCTTCAGTGCCGTGTTCCGCATCGCGTTGCCGCCAAAAGCGATTCGCTCGATATCGTGTTTCGCCATCCCGATGCCGCAGCGCCTTCAACCGTGGCCGGCCTGACTGAGGACCGGCCGCTCGCGATCGCCTTCCGCCGCTGCCGTCTGTTTACCTTACCGGCCGAAATCCCGGCATATGAATCGGACTACCTGGTACCCCCGCCCGAGCTCATGTTCGACGGCGCGTCTTCGGCAGCCGATTTCAAACGCGTCGGCGAAGGCTTCACGCGCGCCAATCTGATCGAACGCGCCAGGCTGCAGCCGCATGAAAGCGTCCTTGACCTCGGTAGCGGCAATGGCCAGAAAGCCCGCGTGCTGGCTTACTACTTGAGCCCCGAGGGAAGCTACCGGGGCCTCGACATCGTCAAGACCGGCATCGAATGGTGCAGTCGGCGCTACGCCGCTTTTCCCAATTTCCGTTTCGACTGGGCCGATGTGCAGAACAGCCACTACAACCCTGAGGGCGCCTTTAGCGATGCCGACTACCGGCTTCCCTACGAGGAGCAGAGCTTCGACATGATCTTCGCGTCGTCGCTTTTCACTCACATGCTCAGCGAAGGTGTGGCCAACTACATCGCGGAGATCGGCCGGCTATTGCGACCGGCCGGCCGCTGCGTCAGCACGTTTTTCCTGCTCAACGACGATGTACTCGAGCGCGTCGAAGCGGGGATGAGCACACTGGCATTCGTGCACGCCATCGGCGATTGTCGGATAACGGATCCGGACGAACCCGGCCTCGCGGTGGCGCACGGCGAAACAATAATAAGGCAGCTGTTCCGCGCGTCAGGCATGCGCACTGCCGAACTAACCTTCGGCAACTGGAGCGGGGGAAAGGAGCTGCAAGGAGCGGTGCAGGACGTGCTGATCGCCGTGAAAGAATAAGTCGCGCAAGCTCGGAGGATTCGCTCGAGTCAGTCGGAGAGCCGGGGAGGATACGCGAGGGCGAATGCCTTGCCCTTCAACGTCAGGTTGGGGTTATAGGCAGGGTCACGCTGAAGCAGATCTCGCCAACGCGCACGAAAGACTTCGGCTTCTCCGGCCGCGCGGGCGCGATCAGCCGGGCCGTTGTCGCGTCCGCGAGTCGCGCCTTCGAGGTGATAGGCTTCGGCAAAAGGGGTCCACACGTTGAGCAAGCCTAGCGACCGCACGCGCAAGCAGAAGTCCATGTCGTTGTGCGAGACCGCCAACGCCGCGTCCATTCCTCCTGCGCGCAGGTAGACCTCCCGTCGCACCGCCGCACATGCAGTGACTACGGCCGTCATGTTCTGTACAGCAGCGGCGCGACCGGCGATGCCTGAATGCCCCCGGCGCAACCCGATATAAGGGCGGTCGCCGCAACCGTTGAGACCGAGAATGACGCCCGCGTGCTGGATCGTGTCATTGGGATAGTAGAGGATGCAGCCGACGACTCCGACTTCGGGCCGCATAGCGTGGGTCACCAGCTCGGTGAGCCAGTCGCGGCCGATTACCTCGACATCGTTGTTCATCAGCACCACGACGTCACCGACCGCATTGTGCACGCCTAGATTGCACTCCGCGGAGTAATTGAAAGGCTCCGCATAGCACACGATCCGCGCGCGCCCTGTTTCGCGCAGCTGGTCAAAATAGGCGATCGTTTCCGTATCGCTCGATGCGTTGTCAACCACGATGACCTCGAAGCGCGCATAACGCGTCCGTTCGTAGATGCTGTCGATGCACTTCCGCAACAGCTCGACGCGATCCCTGCTGGGAATAACGATCGATGCCAGCGGGACGGGGGCCGGAATGGGATGGCGAATCCACCAGCCATAGAGCGTTTGAGTGATCGCTGCGCCGCTGCCACGACGTGCGAGGGCGTCTTCGATGACCCTGCGCTGAACCGTCACAAGGTTCGGCTTTTGATAGATGCCCGCAGCGGTCGACCCTCGGTGGACGCGCCAATGGTAGAGCAGATAAGGCAGGTGAACGATCTGTTGCTGCTCGAGCGGCTCCGTCGCCCGCAGCACCAAGTCCCAATCCTGCGCCCCGTCGAACTGGGTGCGGAAGCCACCAATTTCGCGCACGAGCGCGGCTTCGACCACCAGCAGGTGCAACACATAATTTGTCGTCGCCTGCCAATCGGGATTCCAGTCGGGCTTGAAATGCGGAGACTGGCGTCGCCCCTGAGTGTCGATGCGATCCTCGTCTGAATAGAGCAGGCGTGCAGCCGGATTGCGTTCCACGGCTTCCGCGACTCGGAAAAGGGCTTGTTCCGAAAGTAAATCGTCATGATCGAGAAATGCCACGAAGCGGCCTCGGGCCATTTGCAACGCGGCGTTGAGGGTGGTCGAGATGCCGCCGCGGGAGCCTCGCCAGAAGACTCGAATGCGGGCATCGCGAGCCACCGACTGTGCGATCACCTCGCGCGTTGCAGCTGACCGCGAGCCATCGTCGGCTATGCACAATTCCCAGTTGGGATAGAGCTGCCGCTCAACCGATTCGATAGCCTGGCGCAGAAGCTCGGGCGGGGTGTTGTACGTCGCCATCACGACCGACAAAAGAGGTTTCTCGCGCATCGCCTTGATCGAAGCCGCTATTGCCTTGCGCCGAGCTTCGCTCAGACTGTCGTGACGCTCGACCCAGGTTTCGTAATCGAAATAGAGATCGTCATAAACAGCATGCCGTTCGAGTACGCTGCGCAGCGCACCGGAGCGCACGATTTCGGCCATTCGTTTGAAAATCCAGTAGATATGGCGTGGATCGCCACGCGCGTAACGGAAATGGCGCCAGAAGGCAGTGGCGCCTGCGCGGAGGTGGGCGGCGCGAAGCATTGATCTTCGGGCAGGCGCGAGCCGGACGAGTTGGACTCTACAGCAGTTCAACGAGAATCTGAAAGGCTGTAACAATTACAACCCACAGCCCGTCAGCCCGACGACAGAATTCTAAACGTCGTTCGCTGGGGATGTTGCAACGCTCATCGGGTGGATCGGGGTGGCCATTGGGCGTCAGGAATAATTCGCGTAACATGCCGTTGGCTCCGCGAACACGCCATCGAGCGCGGCCGATCGAGCACCATCGAGTACAGGGAGACGTTCAATGCATGCATCGTTATTGCGGTCGGGGTTCCTTGCGCTCACGGGCACTCTGGCGATCGCGGCCACAACGGCAATAGCTCAACCTCAAACCATCCCGGCGAACGGACTGGCGCAGATCCAGGCGCTGCTTGCCGACGCGGACAACCGCACTCCCGTGGAGCGCAAAGTCGAATCAACCTTGCTGCACGCGTCGCGCGTCATGAACGGGCAGCAGATGGCCGTTGGCTTCGCAACTCCGACGCCGCATGTGAATGCCTTCATTGCTGCACTGGTTGCGCCGGACAAGACCATTCCAGTCAGCGTTCGCGGCAGCGTGTCATCTTCTCTGCTGGATGCGCTCACCGCGGCTGGTGCCACCGAGGTGCGTTCCTACCCGCAATACGGCCGCGTCACGGCACGGCTGCCCATGGGATCGGTGCTCACCGTCGCCCAGCATCCCGATGTCCAGTTCATCGGCCCGGTTCCGCGGGCGATGACCAACCGCATGCTGAGCGGTGAATCCGACGCCGACGCTGCAGCGGCGATGAAGCAGCGCTTATCGTCCATGGGGCAAGTCATCGGCAACGTCGGTTCGGTGACTTCGCAAGGAGTGACACGTCACGCGGTTGACGTGGCGTTCGGCCTTGGCTTCAACGGTGCGGGCACCAAAGTATGCGTGCTTTCCGACGGCGCGACCTCGATCGCGACCAGCCAGGGCACGGGCGATTTGCCTACGGTGCCGCCTATCGACATTGTTGAAAATCATTCTGGCGACGAAGGCACGGCCATGATGGAAATCGTCTACGACATGGCGACGGGCGTATCGCTTGGCTTCGCGACCGCTTTCGTGAGTGACATCGACTTCGCCAACAACATCATCACGCTGGCAAGCGCCCCGCACAACTGCAACATCATCGTCGACGACGTGACTTACGACAACGAAGGCGCATTTCAGGATGGAATCATCGCCCAGGCGGTCAACACGGTGCAGGGCATGGGCGTCGCCTATTTCTCCTCGGCAGCCAACTCGGGCAATCTGCTGCACGGCAGCTCGGGAACCTGGGAAGGCGACTTTGTCGATGGCGGTGCGGTCGGCGCCCCGATTCCTGGAACCGGCAACCTGCACAAATTCGGCGCCTCGACCTTTGACACGCTGAACAGCCGTGGCTTCGAAGTGACGCTGCAATGGTCCGACCCGCTGAACAACTCCAGCAACAACTACGACCTGTTCATCCTCGACAGCACCGGAAGTACCGTCGTCGCCTCGTCGACGACGGTCCAGTCCGGCGCCGGCTTCGATCCCAACGAGTTCATCTTTCCCTGTAATACGACGACGTGTCCCATCGGCGGCAGGATTGTCGTGGTCAAGCGAACAGGCGCCGCAGTGCGCGCGCTTCGCATCGATACCATGCGCGGCACCCTTTCGGCCGGGACGAATGGCAGCACCTTCGGCCACAACGCCTCTTCCAACGCCTATACGGTCGCCGCGGTGAGCGTGAGCAGCGCAACCGATGCTGCTGGTCGCTTTGTCGCCTCGGATCATGTCGAGAACTACAGCTCCGACGGCCCACGCAAGATGTTCTACAACCCGAACGGAACGGCCATCACGCCGGGGAACGTTCTGTTCGGCACCGGCGGCGGCACGACACTCAACAAGGTAGACATCTCTGCTGCCGACTGCGGCGCGACGTCGGTGTCGGGCTTCACGACATTCTGCGGAACGTCGGCAGCGGCTCCGCATGCCGCATCGATCGCGGCGCTGCTCAAGCAGGCAAATCCTGCGCTAACGCTCGCGCAAATCAAGACGGCACTGCTTTCATCCGCCATCGACATCGAGACCGCAGGTTTTGATCCGGCCGCCGGCAATGGCATCGTCATGGCGCCACAGGCCCTGGTGGCTGCGTTCACGCCGGCCCCCGCGGCCGACGGCGGTGGGAGGCCGATGACTGCGAGCGGCAGCTCGCACACTGTCTTACTGTTCGGCGATGGATCTGTGCAGTCGGTGGGTGCGAACAGCGCCGGGCAGCTCGGCGACGGCACGACAACTTTGCGGTTCGCCGTTGTTCCTGTGTCGATCAGTAACGTCATCGACATCAGCGCAGGAAGCCAGCACACGCTCGCCCTCAAGAACAACGGCACCGTGATGGGGTGGGGACTGAATGATCTTGGCGAGGTCGGTGACGGGACATCGGGAACCAACCGGCCGAATCCGACGGCCGTCTCCGGGCTCAACAACGTAGTGCAAGTGAGCGCCGGACAATTCCACTCGCTTGCGCTCAGGCGAGACGGTACGGTGTGGTCATGGGGCAGCAACTCTGCCGGTCAGCTCGGCCTCGGCGTCACGGACGCAAGCCCCCACGGGACTCCAGCTCAGGTGCACGACGGCGGCGGATTCCTGACCGGCGTCATAGGCATCGCAGCAGGCGGGTCGCACAGCTGCGCGCTTCTATCGACCGGAACGGTGAAGTGCTGGGGCAGAGGCACTGAAGGTCAGCTCGGCAATGGCCTAGGGACCACTAGCAACTTGCCCGTAGCCGTTTCCAGTCTCACGAACGTCGGCCAGATCGTTGCAGGAAATCAGCACACCGTCGCGCTGCGCACCGACGGCACGGTTCGCGCGTGGGGCATCAACACCAGCAACGAGATCGGCGACAACACGACCTCACAGCGCAACGCGCCGGTATCGGTGTTGACAGCGCCGGCAACGCCACTCAGCGGAGTTGCGCAGATCGCGGCAGGCGCGGATCACAACTTGGCGGTGACTCAGACCGGTGCGCTCATGTCCTGGGGCCTCGGCTCATCGGGGCAGCTCGGCTCCGGCTCGACCGGAAATCGCGCGGTGGCAGCGGCGGTCGGAAGCTACACCAACATGACCGGGGTGTTTGCCGGTGCGGCGAGCAACAGCAGCTTCGGCTATCACGGGCGCAGCGCGATGCTTTCGTATGGCGAATTCCAATCATTCGGCGCCAACGCTTCGTTCCAGCTCGCGCAGTCCAGCGCCGGCAACAAGACGACGCCGGCGGATATCGCCGGGGTGCACTTCTCACCGCTCAATACCTTCCGCACCTGCTTTGCACAATGCGCCGGACGCGAGGATCTCTTCTGGCGCAAAAACGATGGAACGAATGCCGTCTGGTTCTACGTCAACGATACGCCGTCAGCGTTCACAGCAAGCTTTCCCACCGGTGTCGACACCAGCTGGCAGGCCTTTGGAACGGGTGACGTAAATGGCGACGGTATCTCGGACGTGTTTTGGTTTCAGCCGTCGAGCGGGCAAGTCGCGATCTGGAAGATGACCGGAAGCGGGGCGTTTTCGGCGGGATTCTTCCCGGCAAGCGTGGGCGGGGGGTCGGGCTGGCAGCCGCAAGCAGTCGGTGACTTCGACGGCGATGGAATTGCCGACATCTTATGGCGCAATACGATAACGGGCGAAGTTTTCATCTGGTACATGGCGCCGGATTTCACCATTGACACGGCGATGAGCTTGGGCAACGTTCCCCTCTCATGGACTATAAAGGGTGTTGGCGACGCTACCGGGAACTGGATCAAGGACATCTATTGGGTCAACAGCGACGGCACCGTTGCGTTGTGGCTGATGGCGCCCACCGGGCAATTCCAGGCTGTGTTCCTCGGCAACGTGGGTGCGGGCTCCGGCTGGCAGATCGAGAAGATCGGAGATCTCGACGGCGACGGACGCGAGGACATCCTGTGGCGGCGAACCACCGATGGCGTGACGGCTATCTGGTACCTCAATGGAGGCGCGGCGCCTGTCGCCCAGTTCCTGTTCGGTGTGCCGCTGGCGGTATGGACGCCTCAAGCGATCGGTCAATTCACGCAGACCAATGCACCCAATCAGGTCGTATGGGTGGACAACATCGGCAACGCGCTGCGCTGGCAGATGACGGGACGTGGTGGGGCGCCGACGGCCCAGAGCATCGGAGGTCTCGGCACCGGGTGGAACGCGGTGCGCTAGTCCGGTGCGACCTCAGCTAGTCCGGTGCGACCTCAGAAAACAGCGCGACCGTCGCCCACAGCATCGGGCGACGGTGGCCACTCTATCAGCTTACTGCTTCTGCACTTCCCAACCCGTCGCCGGCGGGACCGTCGGCTGGAACGCGCTTGAAACCAACGTCGCACCGCTCATGAACCAGATCGTGTTCAGCCCGCTCGTCGAATTGCGCCAGAAGATGTCCGCGATGCCGTCGCCATTGAAGTCGGCCACGCTCACCGGCACCCAACCCGACGAAGGATCGACGTTGGGTATGAAGGCGCTCGATGCGAGAGAAGTGCCGTTCATGAACCAGATGAGATTGTTGCCGTCGATGCTGTTTCGCCACAGAAGGTCGGCGTTTCCGTCACCGTTGAAGTCGCCTACCCCCACGACCGACCAGCCACTCGACGGAGGCACGGTGACATAGAAGGTCAACGTATCGATGCTTGCGCCGTTCATCAGCCACGAGGCTGTGAAGCCCGTTGCCGAGTCGTACCAGAAGACGTCTGCTCTGCCGTCTCCATTGATGTCGCCGACGCCGACCACGCTGTAGCTGGTGGGAACCGTGGGCACGAACGTTCCGGAGATGAGCGTGGCACCGTTCATCAGCCAGATGCTGTTCCAGCCGTTGGAAGTGTTGCGCCAGAAAATGTCGGCCTTGCCGTCGCCGTTGAAGTCTCCCACCCCCGCAACAAACCAACCGGCTCCCGGGGGTACCGAGGTTATGGATTGCGCTGAGACCAGTGTCGCACCATCCATGAACCAGATCAGATTCGCGCCCGTGGTCTCGTTGCGCCAAAGGATGTCGGTCTTACCGTCGCCGTCGAAGTCGGCTTGAGCTACTACAGCCCAGCCAACGCCCAGCGGCACGGTGGGCTGGAAGGCGAAGGACATGAGGTTCGGCCCGTCCATGAACCACTGAACGTTCGAGCCATCGATCGAGTTGCGCCAAAAGAGATCGGCGCGCCCCGAACGGTCGTAGTCGGGGCCATAAGGCAGGAAGCTCTTGCGGGCAACTCCGACTCCGTTACCGGCCATGAAGCGTATCGCGGTCTGCGCGGCACCAAAGTCGAAGGAACGCAGCGCCGGGCTGACGAGGCCGACACTGTCGTTGAACCAAGTCGTGCCGCCGTCGTTGGAGCGCTCGAGGCGGAGGACATCGTCCGGCCACGTGGCCGCAAATACGCTGGTATTGCCGCCGTTGCGACTGAGCCCCACATGCTCGACGAGCGCGGATCCGAGCTTGCGCGTATAGCTGACGCCGGCGTCACCACTCTTGAACACGCCCGACGTGGTTGCGCTGGGATTGCCCAGAGCGTCGGAGCTGAAGCGACCGAGCCAGATTGCGGACGCGTCGCCGGGATCGAAGGCCATGCCACGGCCTGAGCCGAAGTTTGTACCAGGACCGCCGAGCGCAAACGTCGTCCCCCCGTCGATGGTCTGATATGGTCCGTCACCAGTGAGCACCCAGACATGATTCGCGTTGGCCGGATCGGGATAGATGCTGCGAATGCGTTGTGAAGCGGGGTTTGGCAAGTGCGACGTTAGGTTCGACCATGACGTCCCGCCGTTGATCGACTTGTACAACCCCGCGTTGATGCCGAGCGCGTCGAAGAAGCCAGCCCACAGGGTTGACGGGCTGCTCGGACTCAGGGCGATCGTTGCGTCGGCTGACATCAGGTTTGACACGAGACCGGTGTTGATGGGGCTGAAGGTATCCCCGCTGTTGACGCTCTTGAAAATGCCGTCGTTGAACGTCGCCACGTAGATCGTCGATGGAGTGGTGGGATCGATCGCGATCTGGCTCTCCAAGCCGCTGCGTGGTGTCGCGCCGGCGACGGGCTTGCGCGTCCACGTGACACCGCCGTCCGTGCTCCGGTACAGCGCCTCGAAGGTCGTCGCATAGACGATGTTGGAGCTGACCGGATCGCTTTTCACCGCGTTGGTGTCCGACGGACCCAAGCCATCCTTGAGCTCAAGCCAGGTCGTGCCACCGTCGGTGCTCCGGAAGAATCCCGCGAAGGTGCCTACATACAAAGTGGTGGGATCGGCGAGAGGCGAGTTGACAAAAGTCGGCCCCGGCAAGCTGTTCGTGAGCAGCGACCAGCTGATCGTTCCTGCCGTGTTGACCCCTTTATAGATCCCATCGAGTCCGAACACGGCATAGATAATGTTGGCATCAACGCGACTGACGTTGATATTGGTTACTTCGCTTGTAGGCAGCCCCGTGTTCTGGGCGGACCAGGTCGTCCCGCCATTGGTGGAGATGAATACGCCACCGCCGCGGACGCCCACGTAGAGCGTGGAGGGCGTCGTGAAGTTGATGCGTACCCGCGTGGGTCTGATATTTCCGCCGAACAGCCCGGCGCTCAGGCCGCTGTTAATCTGCGCCCAGGTGTTGCCCGCGTCAGTGGATTTCCAAACCCCTGTCGTCGCGCCGCTCGCATAGACGACATCAGCATTGGTCGGATCGACGTTGACACTGACGATCGTGGTTCCTACCGGCATCTGACCCGGGCCTGCCCCAGTGAGCGGAGGCGACCACGTGGCGCCGCCGTCGGTGCTCCGGAACACGCCCGTTGGCGAGCCGCAATTCGAGGATGCGTAAATCCGAACGGGATCCGCTTCGGTGGTTTCGATGTCGCCGATGTAGGCGCAGGCAAGCGCGGTCAGGCCGGTGCCGTTGCTGTCGGACCACGTCGCGCCAAGGTTGGTGGACTTAAAAACTCCGGCGCCGTCGGTGGCCGCATAGACGTTCGGACTAACGTGGGTGTCCCGCGCCAGTTGATTGATGCCTTGTGCAGGCAGGCCGTTGGACGAGTGGACGAACCGCACGTTGGTGCTTGAGGGTGTGTAGTCGCTCGTTGTCTTGTAGATCTGCGCGCCGTAGTTGCCAACGATCACGGTGTTCGCGGTTGGCACCGCGATATCAGCAGCTCTCATCGACGCAGGGCTCGAGCTCACCCATCGCTCTGACAAACCAAGTGCAGAACTGCAGAAGAAAGCGCAGATTGCGAAGACGATAAGCGACGCGAGCGCAGCCCGGTGCGAATTGGGGGACCCCATCATCCCTCCCCGTTGGCGATTGGCGCGCTGCTTTGTATTTGTATGTGCGATTGGCCGGCAGCGGCCGCGGCCAACGCCAAACAAACATGCGCCCGACGCAACAGCGTGTCAAGCCTGACCGCACAGCAGAAATCGAGTCGGCAACAGAAGGCTTACGGAAGACTTCGAGCCGCCTTCCGTCTGACAGCAGGCGTTTGTCGTGCTACGGGTTGATCGCCTGCCAACCCGGAGGGATGCCCGTGAGGAAACGCACCGAGGGTGCACTCAGGCCAGCGGCGTCGCTGAAAAGCCACTGCGCCACAATACCGTCGTTACGCATCCACAGAATGCCTGCACGCGTGCTGCCGCCGTAATTGCCGGCGGCAATCGGCGTCCAGTCGATCCCTACACCTGGCGGAAAGACTGCATTGGAGGGATCTCCGCCTAACCAGATGGCGTTGGCGCCGGAGCCATCGCGCCAGAAGAGATCCGCCTTGCCGTCGCCGTCGAAGTCGGCGATCAACTGCACCGTCCAGGTTCCTCCTGGAGCGCCGACAAACTGAGAGGTGACGTTTCCGGTATCGGCGTATCGCCACATGAAGTAGGCGTTATCCGGAATATGCCGCCATAGGATTTCCGCTTTGGCATCCAAGTCGAAGTCACCAGTACCGACCAGGTCCCACGCACTCGGTGGCGCACTGGGATAAACGACGGTGCTCGCCACCGCGCCGTTTATCATTTTCCAGCCGACCACGGTTCCATCGGTTTTTCTCCAGATGAGGTCTCGATAGCCGTCGCCGTCGAGATCTCCGGAGGCTTCGAGGGACCATCCGGAGCCGGCGCCGATCCCGGGAAGTGCGACCGTGCTCGTCGTGGTCGCGCCGTTTTGCAGCCAAGCAAGGACTTGACCGGTCCCCGGGTTGACCCAGATCAAGTCGCTGCGGCTGTCGCCGTTGATGTCGGCGATAGCACCGAGGTACCAAGTCGTCGGCACACCGGCAAGACCAGAAGACACGATGTTGCCGAGCGCGTCGAACTGCCAGACGACGTTGGCGCCGCTCGTGTGTCGCCACACGACCTCTGCTTTGCCGTCGCCGCTCAAGTCACCAGCGACCGTCAACGGAGAAAACAGGCGCGGATCACGACCGAGCTGGTACTCCTGTAGATTGGTCAGGCCGTCCCCGTCAGGATCCGCACCCGGTGTTGTCCCCGCGACACCGAAGTACGTTGCCTCCCACCAGTCGGGCAGGCCGTCGCCGTCGCTGTCGGGCGCTACCAGTTTGTAGAGCGTTCCGCTGCCATAGTCGCTTGCGTAGAGCTCGCCGTCCTCATCTTCGCCGAAGGTCGAGATGCCTCCTTGCGTCGTCACGAGCTGCGTGTTCCACGTTCCGTCTTCGTTAATCTGCGCCGCCCACACGTGGCCCGATCCGAAATCGGCGTAGACGTAGCTTCCCGCAAGCATCGGCAAGGCCGTGCCGCGATAGCGATAACCGCCAGTGACTACGTTGCCGCCGGCGTCGTCGTGACCGTATTCAATGATGGGACGCACGTCACCGGTAAGCGTGCAGAGCTGCGTCGAGGAGCCGGCCAGGTGGTTGCCTTCGCACACGCTCCACCCGTAGTTTGCGCCGCCCGCGGCGCCCGCGAGCTGGAAGTCGATTTCCTCCCACAGATCCTGGCCGACGTCGCCGATAAACAGATCGCCCGTCAAGCGATCGAAGCTGATTCGAAAGGGATTGCGCAGACCGTAAGCCCATATTTCCGGACATGCCGTCGTGCACGTGCTTCCTGCGTAAGGGTTGGTGGGTGGGATCGTGTACGGCAGGCCGGAGTGCACGTCGATGCGATGGAGCTTGGCCCGTCGATCGGAAAGATTCTGCCCGGCGTGGAAGGGATCGTAGCCGCCGCCGCCGTCGCCGACAGAAAGGTAGAGATAGCTGTCCGGACCAAATGCGACCTTGCCACCGTTGTGATTCGTCTGATCTGGATGGGGAATCGTGAGCAGGATGATTGCCGACAATGGATCGGCAACATTGGGATCCGCGGCTGAGCGCTGATAGCGCGCAAGGACCTCCTGTCCGCCGATGTTCCCGGGTGTGGGCGCGGTGTAATACACGTAGAAAAAGCCGTTGGATTTGTAGTTGGGATCAAATGCGAGGGATAGTAAACCCTGTTCACCGCCGTATTGCACAAGCGTGTGAATGTCGAGAAACGGCGTGCTTAGGAGCGAGTCATTTTGGACAATGCGGATCATGCCTGTCTGCTCAACCAGAAACAGCTTTCCGGAGCCGTCATGCGCGTTCGCAATGTCAACCAATGGGCTCGCGCCCGTCACAAGTTGCTTGAAAGCGATCTGAACGGCACCGAAATCGAACGGCGTCACAGTGCTCCATTTGGGACCATTGTTTGGTCCGCCGATCCTGCGCGCACCGTCGCTCGGACCGCCGACTGCGGTGGCGCTGTCGTGTACCGGATTCCCGTCGCCGTCATCGAAGTGGTAAAGCGCTGCGGTGTAAGCGTCAGATAGGAAAGGAGCCTTAGGTCGCGGAAAGGCAGACAGATAACGCAGCCGTGTCGATAGCCGCAGCTCGTCGAAATACCCGTGAAAAGCGTGTCCGGGCGCCGTGTCAAACTTTTCTGCACCGATGACGAGATAAGGGTCGTTCATGTTCGCAGGGACAGCGTTGTCCGGATACGAGACGTCGCCAGGCGGTCCAACGCTTTGCGCTTCGAGCGCGCCGTCGACGAACAGCCAGACGTTGCCGTCGCTCCGCCGTCTCTCGACAGCGATGTGATGCCACGTGTTGTCAAGGACGTTGCTTACACCACAGAGGGTCAAACTGCCGATATCGCTCGAGACGCCGAACACGATCTTGCCACCAGCGATCGATACGCCGAAACTGCGCGGCTGACCAAAACGGTCGCGATCAAGCACGACGTTGCCGTTGACCCAGTTTGCGTTAGCGCCGCAGATCACCGCAGGGGCGGTGTTGTCGACAGCGGCTGCCATGATCCAGAACTCGACGGAGAAATCCGTCGCGCCGACATCCGCCGGCGGTCCAGGAAGGCTTGTCGCAGGATCATCGATGCGGATCTTCACCCGATCGACATCGCCGCTGCCAGTGCCAAAGAAATGCAATGAGTGACCGCTGGCTGCGGCGTCTTGCACGCTGGCAGCGATCAGGAAGAGAACGACGCAAGCCCACACCATCGGTCGCCGCGCGCGCGACGCGGCGACCGAACAAGACGTGGCGAGTTTCGTGACAGTCCCTTTATCCGACCACGCCCTCCCGCGTGGCTCAGGAACTAGTTGCCGACCTTCGACCAGTTCATGGGCACGGTCGTCAGAAACGTGGCCGTCGGCGTGAGGCTGCTGTCGAATCGCCACTGCGCGAGTAACCCGTCGTTGCGCCGCCAGACTACGTCGCTGCGTCCATCGCCGTACAACTGTTTCGCAGTCATGACCGACCATGATGTGGAGACGCCAGGTGGGAACACAGCACTCGACGACAGTCCGGCCTTCCAGATCGCATTAGCACCGCTTGCGTCGCGAAGGAAAAGATCTGCCATGCCATCACCATCGAAGTCTCCTATCGCCACGACCTGCCAAGTACCGCCGGGCACCCCTCGGGAAATCAGCTGCGGTGTGCTCTGGTCGACATTGCGCCACAGGTAGATTGTGCCATCAGGTTGATGGACCCAGACGACTTCGCTCTTGCCGTCACCAAAGAAATCGCCCGTGCCCAGCACCGTCCAGCTCGAATCCACATTACTGTAATTCACCACGCTCTGTATCGTCGACCCGTTCATCAGCCAGGCGGTGATCTGGCCATTGACGTTGCGCCACAGGATGTCCGCCTTGCCGTCGCCGTTGAAGTCGCCTATGGCGGCAACCGACCAGCTGCTGGGTACTCCGTAATAGGCAGTGCTCGAAACCGTGCTGCCATTCATGAACCAGATGGCGGCCAGGTTCGCGCTGGGATTCGTCCATACGATATCTGCCCTGCCGTCGCCGTTGACGTCACCGACTGCTTGAGGCGACCATCCTGCCGGCAGCGAGAAGAACGAACTCGAGTTTTGCTGTCCGTTAAGCATGAACCAAAACGCACCCTGCGAGGTGGAGGAACTTTGCCAGATCAAATCGCTTGTGCCATCACCATCGAGATCGCCCAACATCGGGTTGTTGCTAACCTTAACTACCTGCGACAACGATGTGCTCGTCGACGCTGCGTTGGAGGAATCGCCGCTGTAGGTAGCAACAATACTGTGGGTGCCGGCCGTCAACGCGCTGGTGCTGCAGCTAGTCGTCTTCGTGCTGGACGTCCCTGTCGGCAGCGCAACCGCACCACAGCCGCTTATTGTCGTGCCATTGTCGGTGAATGCCGCAGTGCCGGTAGGCGCCGAGCCGGTAACCGACGCGGTGAACGTGACACTTGTACCAATCATGGACGGGTTAGCCGAACTGGCGATACCTGTCGTGCTCGCAGCCTTGACCGCCTCCGAAAACGTAGAGCTCGTCGAACTAGTGTTTGCGGAGTCGCCGCTGTAGGTTGCGACGATGCCGTGCGTACCCGCGATCAACGAATTCGTGCTGCATGTCGCAGTCTTGGTGCTTGGTGCTCCCGTCGGCAGCGCAACGGCGCTGCACCCGCTGATCGTGGTGCCGTTGTCGGTGAACGCAACCGTACCCGTCGGTGCCGCACCCGTGACCGTGCTTGTGAACGTGACACTCGCGCCAGCCATCGATGGATTCGCCGAGCTGGCAACGCTCGTTGTGCTCGTTGTCAAACCCATAGTGACAACCTGCGCGAGCGGTGAGCTGCTCGAGCTGGTGTTCGCGGCGTCTCCGCTGTAGGACGCAACGATACTGTGAGTGCCGAAGCCGAGAGATGTCGTGGTGCACGCCGCGGTTTTTGTGTTGGGCGTCCCCGCGGGCAGGGCAACCGGACCGCACCCGCTAACCGCAACGCCGCCTGTGTCGGTGAATGTGATCGTGCCGGTGGGCGCTGTGCCAGTCACGGTCACAGTTAGAGTGACACTGGCCCCCAGGGCAGAAGGATTCGCTGAGCTGGCCAAGGTTGTCGTGGTGGGACCTTTGCCCGACATCGAAACCGCCAGCGTAACGGACCCACTTGGCCCGGGCACCACGTTGGTGACGCTTACCGTAACGCCGTATTGGCTATCCGTATAGGACTGTCCTTGAAGCAACGCTGCATCGCTGAAAGTGCCTGGGGTACCCAGTGTCATGTCGAGCACCTGGGTATCGTCTCCGCCGCAGCCTGTGCACGGGAATTCAAACGGGGCGGCGACCCGGATCTGGGCTCCATTCGAGGAGGTCATGCCGTTGTCGAATCCGATCGGCTGGCGATATTCGATCCAGTAGGTGCGATTCGTCGCCGCAGGAATCGTCACCGCGTATGTCGATTGCCCGGGATTTTCGATCGGGGAGAGCGTGTAAGACGCCGTCCCAGAGCTGTGCGTCTTAACCGAACCCGATGGCAGCCAGTTCAACGCAGACTTTTGCATGGCGTTGAAGTGGCCCGGGTACACATTGCCCATTACGTCCCACGGGTCCCCGTACTCGTTGGCGGTGTACGCGCCTGTACAACCCGGACCGATGGACGTGCCGGGACAATAAAGGCTTCCCGCATGCCACAGCGTAAAGTTATGACCCAGCTCGTGTCCGCTGACCCACAGTTGGTAGTAACCGTTGCCCCATGCCTGGTATGGAGACCCGATGTAGGCTAGACCGGCCCAGCCGCATCCGGCGTTATAGAAAATGTAGAACCGGTTCTTGTAGTTCGAGAGCGTGTAACCGGCAGCGGTGGCTGCGCTGTCGGCGAGGGAGGCGATGGATGTGTAATTACAGTTTGCGGGCGTGGCCGCGCTAGCAAGCAGCCAACCTCCCGCCGAAGTGTGCGCAGCGCATCCCGACGGAGCCGTTGTAGTGCAGGCCACGGTCACGTTGAGCAACTGCTGACCGAACGACTGCTCCTGGTAGAAAGGCGCGACCCTGGTTTGAAACTCGGTGTTGATCGTGCTGGCCGGCCAAGGCTCGGCGGGGGAATCGGTGAACTTGATCGGTATGACCAAGACGTTGTTGGTCGTTGCAGACTCGGCGATACGGTTGAAATCGGCGGAAGGATCAGCCATGACCGTGATCGTACTGACGTCGAGCGCAAATCCATTGGCGGCGACGGTCCCGTTCGCGGTCACCGTCATGCCGGCGCGCAGCGTGTCGGGTATGACGGGCATGTTCAGCTGCGTGGGACGTCCGTCATTGCCTTGGATCACCAAACCGTACTCGCCACGGCCCTCGGCAAAATAGTCGGCATGGAACACCGTCAGCGTTCCTGTTGCTGTCGCCGGTGTTGCGCCGGCGGCCGAAGGGACTGACGCTCCCGGGACAACGCTGACGCTCGTCACAAAGAACGTGTTGCCTACGGGCTGGCCGGTCGCCGCCACACGCGCCCCGTTACCAAGACCATCGATCCCCGAGCCCCTGAGGGCGAGAGTCCGCCCCTCATCCAGGCGCAGCAGGATGTAGCGCGTACTGGTATTGGTGACCCGGTTATCGACGATTAAGTCGCTCACCGTGCCTGAAACGGCCACTGTGGGTGTGCCCGGCGTAACTGCCTGGGGAGCGCTGAATATCGCATCGGCGCCGTTGTGGGCTGCAACCGGGAGCACCGGCAATAGCATTGCCAGCACAATGATGACGACGCGAGAGAATGAAAAGTCGTGGCGTACAGGCATGTTGTCCTTCTTTCAAAAAAGACCGTTGTCATGCGACGCGGACCGTCGCATGCTGACGGCATAGAGCAATGCTATTGGCATAATCCAGCTTTGCCAAGGGGGTTCAGCGGCTCACGGGATAAAAGAGCAAGAAATGGGCTTCTCGGCGACCGATGGTCTGCCGGAAGCCCCAGACGGTGACACTGTAGGTCACCAGGAGGGATCAAGAAGATGCTGGATTTCGGGCTCCTTTAGGTTGTATGTGACATCCGGAAGCCCGCGGATTGTAACAGACCGTCAGTTTGACTTCAATCTGACTCTTAATACTTTCTTGTCATACTCAATCTCGGTCTGTGCGGTGATTTCGATTCCACCAGACGCATACACACGGCCACCACTGCGGCGGCACGCATCGCGCTCGTATTTGCACGGCCCCATCTCGGGATTCTTGCGGCAGAGCTCCCTCACCTGGGTCGATGGAAACTCGATCACCGTTTGCCGGCGCTGACCCTGGGGTTCGTCGACCACGCAAACATAGACCGCGCCCTCCGGCACTAGCGGAGGCACGGTCGAGCTTCCAGGCGCCTGGGGCAGCGGGGTGCGGACCACCGGGGCCGCCGAGCGATCCTGAGGCGGCGTCGTGGGTAGCGGCTGGCGTGGTCCGGTTGTATCCGTGCAGCCCACTGTCGCGGATAGACCGATCACCACGATCCCAGTGTTGATCAACCGGCGCATCAGCGATTCCATCATGTGTGTTCCCGCCGGCTCCTTTGGCGGATCCCTACAAGCTTGGGCCAGGGAGGGACTGGCCAGCTCAGTCAATTCGGGCACTAGTCATTGCAGCGGCGCATTGTCGCCGATTTATCATCGCGCATCTTCAAGGAGGCCCACATCCCTGCTATAATCCGCTCGTAGCAACGATAAGAAATGGGCATCGCGCCCATTTTTTTTTCCGGTTGCGAATCGAGGATGATAAAGCTGGGCGAGATTCTGGAGCGTACGCTGCCGCCACTGGGTTATGAATTGGTCGATTGGGACCTGTCTCCCCGCAGCGGCTTGCTGCGCGTTTTCATCGACAAGCCGAAAGGCGTCGACGTCGAGGATTGTGCACGCGTCTCGACCCACCTGACGCACCTGTTTGCCGTCGAACAGGTTGCATACGATCGTCTCGAGGTCTCCTCGCCCGGTCTCGATCGACCGCTGAAAAGAGCGGCCGACTTCGCCCGCTTTGCAGGGGCAGAGGTCAGGATCACGCTGCACGAGAGCATCGACAACGCCCGGAAGATGAAGGGCGTTCTGCGTGGCCTCGACGGCGAGAGCGTGCTGCTCGACACCGAAGCGGGCCGCCGCTCGATTGCGCTCGCGAACATAGACAAGGCGCGACTGGTGCCGAAGGTTGAGTGGAGAAACGCAAGATGAACCGCGAATTATTGCTGCTCGTGGACGCTCTGGCGCGTGAAAAGAACGTGCCGAAGGAGATCGTCTTCACAGCCTTGGAATCTGCGCTCGCGTCGGCGACCAAGAAGCGCTTCGCCCAGGACATCGACGCCCGCGTCGAAATCGACCGCGACACCGGCGACTATGAATCCTTCCGCCGCTGGACGGTCGTGCTCGACGAGGAGCATGAGGAGCCGGCGCATCAGATCGCCATCACCGATGCCGCGGAGCGCGATCCGGAGCTTAAGGTAGGCGACGTGGTCGAAGAGCCGCTCGAGCCGGTCGAGTTCGGGCGCATCGGCGCACAGGCCGCAAAGCAGGTGATCCTGCAGAAGATCCGCGACGCCGAGCGCGAGCAGATCCTGAACGACTTCCTCGAGCGCAAGGACAACTTGCTCACCGGCACGGTCAAGCGCATCGAGCGCGGCAGCGCGATCGTGGAGTCGGGCCGCATCGAAGGGATCATTCCGCGCGACCAGCTGATCCCGAAGGAGAACCTTCGCGTCGGCGATCGCGTGCGCGCCTATGTAGTGAAGATCGAGCCACAAGCGCGCGGGCCTCAGCTCGTCCTGTCGCGAATCGTGCCCGAGCTGCTGGTGAGGCTCTTCGAGCTGGAAGTTCCGGAGATCGAGGAGGGGCTGATCGAGATCAAGGCTGCGGCGCGCGACCCTGGAATCCGCGCCAAGATCGCCGTCAAGTCCAACGATCCGCGTCTCGATCCGCAAGGCACTTGCATCGGCATGCGCGGTTCGCGCGTGACCGCGGTGACCAACGAGCTCGCAGGCGAGCGCGTCGACATCGTGCTCTACTCCGACGACCCGGCCAAGTTCGTGGTCAATGCGCTGGCACCAGCGGAGATCTCGAGCATCGTTGTCGACGAGGAGAAGCACGCCATGGACGTGGTCGTCGACGAAGAGAATCTGGCGATGGCCATCGGACGCAGCGGCCAGAACGTGCGCCTCGCCTCCGAGCTGACCGGCTGGGAAATCAACTTGATGGGCGTGGAAGAGTCGCAGCAGAAGCATCAGCAGGAGAGCGAGAAGATCCGCGCCCTGTTCATGGAAAAGCTCGACGTCGACCAAGAAGTCGCCGATATCCTGATCCAGGAAGGTTTCTCCACGCTCGAGGAAATCGCCTACGTGCCGCTCAACGAGATGCTGGAAATCGAGTCGTTCGACGAGGAGACGGTGAACGAGCTGAGAAGCCGCGCGCGCAATGCGCTGCTCACCGAAGCGATCGTGCGCGAAGAGTCGGTGGAGAACGTCGCCGAGGATCTGCTCAACCTCGAAGGCATGGATACCGAGACGGCCGGGCTGCTCGCCGAAAAAGGCGTGACCACCCGCGACGCGCTCGCCGATCTCGCAGGCGACGAATTGGTCGAGCTCACCGGTATGTCCAGCGAGCGTGCGCAGGATCTGATCATGAAAGCGCGGGCGCACTGGTTTGAAAGCGAAAACGCCGAGAGCGCAGAAACCGCCGGCGAAAGGCACTAAAGCGAGGAGCCCGGAGAACGGCCATGGCTCAGACGACAATCGAAAAATTCGCGACGGAACTCAAGATGCCGCAAGGTGTGCTGCTCGAGCAGCTCACGCGGGCCGGTGTCGTCGGCAAAAAGGAAGGCGACAAGCTTTCCGAGCAGGACAAGACGCGGCTGCTTGATTACCTTCGCAAGCAGCACGGCGCGGTAGAGCAGAAGAAGAAGATTACGCTTACGCGCAAGCAGACCACGGAGATCAAGGCCGCCGATAGCACCGGGCGCGCTCGCACCATTCAGGTCGAGGTGCGCAAGAGGCGCGTATTCGTCAAGCGCGACGGTGCCGAAGCAGCGCCGGCACCGGAGGAAGTGGCTCCGCCGCAACCGGTGATCACTGCAGCCGAGATCGCGGCGCGCGAAGAGGAAGAGCGTAAAGCGGCCGCGTTGATCGCCAAACAGCAGGAGGAGGTGCAAGCCAAGCAGCAAGAGGCGAAAAAGCGCAAGACCAAAAAGGAAAAGGAAGCGGAAGAAGCCGAAAAAGCAGCCGAGGCCGCTGCGGCGGCCGTCGCCAAAGCCGCTCCGACCGCGCAGCCCGTTGCGGAGGCGAAGACCGAGGTCAAGGCCAAAACGGAGGGCACGCTGCACAAGCCCGCCGCAAAGCCTGGCGCGAAAAAGGAGAAGCCTTCACGCAAGCCTTCGGCGACTGCGTTTCAGGAGGAAGCGGCACGGCGCCGCGCGCTCAAGCTGCGCGGGGACGTCACCGGGGGCGCGGCGGTTGCCGGATGGAAGCAACCCAAGACCGGCAGACACAGACACGAGGAGGGAGAAGGCGAGGGCGAAGCTGCTCAGGTCGCACCGCCGGAACCGATCGTTCGCGAGGTTTCCGTTCCCGAGACAATCACCGTCGCTGACCTTGCCCGCAAGATGTCGGTAAAGGCAGCCGAGATTATCAAGGCGATGATGAAGCTCGGCTCAATGGTCACCATCAATCAGGTGCTCGATCAGGAAACAGCGATGATCGTGGTGCAGGAGATGGGGCACAGGGCGATCGCGGCTAAGCTCGACGACCCGGATGCACTGCTCGCCGAGAGCGCCGAGCACACTTCTGCAGAAGCATTGCCGCGGCCGCCAGTGGTGACGGTGATGGGACACGTCGACCATGGCAAGACTTCGCTCCTGGACACCATTCGCAGGACGCGCGTGGCAAGTGGCGAGGCGGGCGGCATCACTCAGCACATCGGCGCTTACCACGTGGAGACGCCGAAGGGCGTGATTACCTTCCTCGATACACCCGGTCACGAGGCGTTTACCGCAATGCGCGCCCGCGGCGCCAAGGTGACCGACATCGTCGTTCTGGTCGTGGCAGCCGACGACGGGGTCATGCCGCAGACCAAGGAAGCGATCGCGCACGCCAAAGCAGGCAACGTGCCCATCGTCGTCGCCATTAACAAGATCGACAAGCCCGAAGCCAATCCCGAGCGCGTCAAGCAGGGGCTGGTGAGCGAAGGCGTACTCCCTGAGGAATATGGCGGGGACGCTCAGTTCGTCGAAGTCTCTGCCAAGACCGGCAAGGGCATCGATCAGTTGCTCGAAGCGATTCTTTTGCAGGCGGAGGTGCTCGAGCTCAAGGCTGCACGCGACGCGCCGGCGAAAGGCATCGTCATCGAGTCGCGCCTCGACAAAGGCAAGGGACCGGTCGCCACGATCCTGGTGCAATCCGGCACGCTCAAGCGCGGCGACGTCGTACTTGCAGGTGCAGTGTTCGGACGCGTCCGTGCAATGACCGACGAGGCGGGCAAGTCCGTTGCGGCGGTGGGCCCCGCGATTCCGGCCGAAATCCAGGGGCTCTCGGACGTACCGCTCGCCGGGGAAGAACTGCTCGCGCTCGGCGATGAGCGCAAGGCGCGCGAGATCGCACTGTTCCGCCAGGGCAAGTTCCGCGACGTCAAGCTCGCCAGGCAACAGGCGGCCAAGCTCGAAAACATGTTCGGCGAGATGGGGGAAAGCGAGATCAAGACGCTTGCGCTCATTATCAAAGCCGACGTGCAGGGCAGCTACGAGGCACTGGCCAACGCGCTTTCCAAGCTTTCGACCGACGAGGTGAAGGTCAACATCGTGCATGCGGCAGTGGGCGGCATCACCGAGTCGGACGTAAACCTCGCGCTCGCATCCAAGGCGGTCATCATCGGCTTCAACACGCGTGCCGATGCCGCTGCGCGGAAGCTCGCCGAGAATTCCGGCGTCGATATCCGCTACTACAACATCATCTACGAAGCGGTTGATGAAGTAAAAGCCGCGTTGTCGGGGATGCTGGCGCCGGAGCGCAAGGAGAACCAGCTCGGTCTGGTCGATGTACGCGAGGTATACAAGATCTCCAAGGTCGGCACCGTCGCCGGTTGTTACGTTATCGAGGGCCTGGTGCGGCGAGGAGCGAAAGTGCGCCTCCTGCGTGACAACGTGGTGATCTTCGACGGAGAGCTGGATTCGCTCAAGCGCTTCAAAGACGATGTGCGAGAAGTGAAGGCGGGCTTCGAGTGCGGTCTTTCGCTCAAAAACTTCAACGACATCCAGAAGGGCGATCAGCTGGAGATCTACGAGATCGTCGAAGTGACGCGTACGCTGTAGCCGCCGCTCGCTTCCAAGGGCATGGCTTTGACGGCGCGGCCGGGGCGCTCAAGTGCTGACCGACAAGAAAAAGCATTCTCCGCGCGCGCAGCGCGTCGGCGATCAGATCCAGCGCGAGCTGGCAGATCTGCTGCGGCTGCACCTGAAAGATCCGCGCGTCGG
This sequence comes from Casimicrobiaceae bacterium, assembly GCA_035262745.1. Lineage (GTDB taxonomy): Bacteria > Pseudomonadota > Gammaproteobacteria > Burkholderiales > Casimicrobiaceae > PALSA-1003. The sequence continues at coordinate 102,494 of DATFSE010000084.1, forward strand.
CATGGTCACCATCACCGCGGTCGATGTGTCGCCCGACCTAGCGTCGGCGAAGATCCTTTTCACGCATCTTGCCGGCGTCGAGCATGCCAAGCCTGCGGTGGAGGCCCTGCAGCACGCCGCCGGCTACCTGCGCAGTGAGCTTGCGCATCGGCTCAAGCTCTACTCGGTGCCGAGGCTCCACTTCGTCTATGACAGCTCGATCGAGTCTGGGCTCAAGCTCTCCAAGCTGATCGATGAGGCCATCGAGGACGATCGCAAGCACCCTTCGTAAGCGAGGGGTTATCACTATTTGCGATGAGCAAGTCTCCTAGCCTGCGCCGCCGCATCGACGGCGTACTGCTGCTCGACAAGCCGGTCGGGTGGACGTCGAACGCAGCGTTACAACAAGCGAAGCGACTGTATCGCGCCGAGAAGGCGGGGCACACGGGCACGCTTGATCCGGCGGCGAGCGGCCTGTTGCCGATTTGCTTCGGCGAGGCCACCAAGTTCGCTCAGATGCTGCTCGACGCAGACAAAAGGTATGTCGCCACGATTCGGTTAGGGGTAACGACAAGCACCGGCGACGTCGAAGGAGAGGTTGTTCGACAACAGCCGGTCCGGGTCGAACGCGAGGATATACAAGCCGTCCTCCCGCGCTTCGTCGGCAGCATTCAGCAGCGTCCGCCGCGCTACGCCGCTCTGAAGTATCGCGGCCGCAATTACTACGAGTACGCGCGCGCCGGTGTCGACATTCCGCGCACGGCTCGCAATGTCGTCGTCAAGGAGCTCACCCTCGAGCGGTGGTCTTCTCCCGACGCGCAATTACGCATTTGCTGCAGCAAAGGCACCTATGTCCGCGCCCTAGCCGAGGACATAGGAGAGGCACTGGGATGCGGTGCTCACCTTGCTCAACTCCGGCGAACTGCAACAGGCGGCTTCGATCTCACCGGTGCGGCGACTCTGGCTCTGCTCGACGAATTGTCGGAGGTCGCGCGCGATCTCCGACTGCTCAACCCCGATGTGCTCGTCGACGCGCTCCCGCGGGTGGATCTCGCGCCCGAAGAGGCAGCGCGGGTACGCCACGGCCAGTCGATTGCCCGCGCCGAACTCGTCGACGGCGCTTATCGAACCTATGCCTCGAATGCGTTCGCGGGTGTGGCTCACTCTTTCCGCGGCCGCCTTCAGCCCTGGCGCTTGGTCGCGCAGTCATCGATCGAATAGCTTGAATCCTAAGCATTTTTCGGGTTAAAATCGCGCTCTTTCGCGAAAGAGCTTAAGTGAGATAGAGCATGGCTGTCACGGTACAGGAAAAAGCAAAGGTCATCGCCGCACATCAGCGCGCAAAGGGAGACACGGGGTCCCCCGAAGTGCAGATCGCGCTGTTGACGGCGCGCATCAATGGTTTGAACGACCACTTCAAGGTCAATGTCAAGGATCATCATTCGCGCCGCGGCTTGTTGCGCATGGTGTCACGCCGGCGCAAGCTGCTCGACTATCTCAAGACCCGTAACGCAGAGACCTACCGCGACCTGATTGATAAGCTGGGGCTGCGCAAGTAGGCGCGACACGCGCTTGCCGCTCGCGGGAACGTCCGCTCTTGCTTCTCCGACCGGTTAGCCCCCCGACAACCTGACGATGGCCGCTTAAGTCAAAAGACTCAGGCGGCCATTGTCGCTTTTGAATTCCGAGGATTAACGTGCCCACTGCCATCAAAAAATCGATTCCCTATGGACGCCACACCCTGACGCTGGAAACCGGCGAGATCGCTCGCCAGGCGGGTGGTGCCGTCCTGGCCAGCCTCGACGACAGCGTCGTGCTGGTCACTGTCGTCGGTGCCAAGCAAGCCAAGCCTGGCCAGGACTTCTTCCCCCTGACGGTCGACTACCAGGAAAAGACCTATGCCGCCGGACGCATTCCTGGCGGTTTTTTCAAGCGTGAAGGCCGTCCATCGGAAAAGGAAACACTGACGTCACGCTTGATCGATCGCCCGATCCGGCCGCTGTTCCCGGACGGCTTCTACAACGAAGTACAAGTGATCGCGACAGTGATGTCGGTCGATCCCGAAATCGATCCCGATGTTCCGGCGATGATCGGCGCTTCCGCGGCGATCGCGCTCTCAGGCATCCCCTTCAATGGTCCGATCGGCGGAGCGCGCGTAGGCTACGTCGACGGCCAATACGTGCTCAATCCGACCAAGACCGAGCTTAGCAAGTCGGCGCTCGATCTGGTCGTGGCCGGGACCGAAGCCGCCGTGCTGATGGTGGAATCGGAAGCGAAGGAGCTACCTGAGGAAGTGATGCTCGGCGCGGTCGTCTTCGGTCACCAGCAGCAGCAGGCGGCAATCGACTTGATTCATCAGCTGGTCGAAGAAGCCGGCAAGCCGATGTGGGAATGGCAGCCGCCGGCCAAGGACGAAGCCTTGATTGCCAGCGTGGCGGCGGCCGCTGAATCGGACTTGCGCGCGGCGTACGCGTTGCGCCAGAAGCAGGCGCGGCAGCAGCGGCTGAAGGAGATCTCAGACAAGGTCGACGCTACATGTGTGCCCGCCGACGGTACGCCGGACCAGAAAAACCACGCGGCGAATCTTCTGTTCGAGCTTGAGGCGAAAATCGTGCGCAACCAGATTCTCGCTGGCGAGCCGCGCATCGACGGCCGCGACACGCGCACGGTACGTCCGATCGCCATTCGCACCGGCGTGTTGCCGCGCACGCACGGTTCCGCATTGTTCACTCGCGGCGAGACTCAGGCGATGGTGGTTGCCACGCTCGGCACCGCGCGCGACGAGCAGATCATCGACGCGCTGCAGGGCGAATACCGCGAGCGTTTCATGCTCCACTACAACATGCCGCCCTACGCCACCGGTGAGACCGGGCGCGTCGGCAGCCCCAAGCGGCGCGAAGTGGGGCATGGCCGGCTCGCCAAGCGGGCGATCGCCGCGGTGCTGCCCACCGCCGAGGAATTCGCGTATTCGATCCGCGTCGTCTCCGAGATCACCGAGTCGAACGGCAGCTCGTCGATGGCGTCGGTATGCGGCGCCAGCCTTGCGCTGATGGATGCCGGCGTTCCGATGAAAGCCCACGTGGCTGGCATCGCCATGGGGCTGATCAAGGAGGGCAATCGCTTCGCAGTGCTCTCCGACATCCTCGGCGACGAGGATCATCTGGGCGACATGGACTTCAAGGTCGCCGGCACCGACCGTGGGGTGACGGCGCTGCAGATGGACATCAAGATCCAGGGCATCACCAAGGAGATCATGGCGGTGGCGCTGTCGCAGGCGCGTGAGGGACGCATGCATATCCTGCGCCTCATGCAGGAAGCGATCCCGCACGCCCGCGCGGAAATCTCGCAGCACGCGCCGCGGATGATGACCTTCAAGATCAATCCGGAGAAGATTCGCGATGTGATCGGCAAGGGCGGCGCGGTGATCCGCGCGCTTACCGAGGAAACCGGCACGACCATCGACATCAAGGACGACGGCACTGTCACCATCGCCTCGGTCAATGCCGATGCGTGCAACGCGGCGCGTAAACGCATCGAGGACATCACCGCCGAGGTCGAGGTAGGCCGGATCTACGAAGGCACGGTGCTGCGCCTGCTCGACTTCGGCGCCATCGTGCAGATCCTGCCCGGGCGCGACGGCCTGCTGCACATCTCGCAAATCGCCAAGGAGCGCGTCAACAACGTCTCCGACTACCTGAAGGAAGGCCAGACCGTCCGCGTGAAGGTCCTCGAAGCGGACGAAAAGGGACGAGTGCGGCTTTCGATGAAGGCGATCGCCGAAGAAAGCGCGCCCGCATCGGCGCCGCCGGAGCCTACGGCAGCGGCCTGAGGTTCAAACGCTTCTGCCGAAGCCCGACGCTCAGGCGCTTCCTTTGCGCGCCGGAGCGCGCTCGCCGTCGCCACTCGCTCCCGACGCGGGCGGCTTTGCCGGAGCCGTATACCAGCGCTCCTTCGGCACCACCTGCGGCTCGGCCGTCTCCGTCATGTAGTGCGGCGACATGATCTGCACGCCGTGCTCGTTGAACACGTCCTGAATGTTGGCGTGCAGCTCGCTCAGCATATCGATTCGCTGCGCCGGATGATCGATGGGCGAATAGGCGATCAGGTGGTACTCGACATAGAAGTCCGATAGCTTGGTCTGCCGCACGTAGGGCGCCGGATCTCGCGCGATGTCATGGGTGCGCTGCGCCGCTTCCTCGAGCATGGCGTGCACCTGGCGCCAGGGTGTCGAGTAGCCGATGGTTACGCTGGTGTTGACCACGAAGCCTGTGCCCTTTATCGCACGAGAGAAGTTCTTGGTCGTGTTCTGCAGCGCCAGGCTGTTCGGCACCATCACTTCTTCGCCCAGCCCCGTTCGCACGCGCGTTGAGAAGGCACCGATTCCCACAACGGTGCCTTCGGTGTCGCCGATGCGCACATATTCGCCCGGGCGAAATGCGTGCGTATAGGTGAGAATGAGCCCGCTCACCGCCTGTCCGACAAGGCTCGACGCACCGATCGAAACCATTAATCCCAGCAGCACCGATAAGCCCTTGAACGCCTCGGTATCCGCGCCCGGCAGATACGGATAACTCAACGCCAGCGCAAAGGCCCAGACGACGAGCTGAAAGATCCGCCGAGTGGGAACCACCGTGTCGGGGTCGAGCCCCCACATACTGATCGAGCCGCGCTGGACGCGATCGAAGAAGATATTGGCGAAGCGGATGATCAGGCGTCCGATCAGCACAATCACTACGACGACCAAAAGCCCGGGGATCGCGTTGACGATCGCCAGCACGACGTCGCCCAGGATTTCGAACAGATTCCCCTCCATGTGCTCGCCCCAGGGGCGGGTGTAGGGGAACTGCTTCAGGGTGAAAGTGAGCCAGCCGTAGGTCGCAAGCAACCCAACGGCCCAGATGAGCGCGGAGAAGAGCCGCCGCGCAAACCAGCGCGTCTGATACGGGTCGAGAAGGCTGACGCCGCGCAGATGAACCCTCTCGGCTCGCGCGGCTGCAGCAGCCGCGACGCGAAGTCCGGCCCAGCGATCGAGGATGAACAATAGCCACAGCACCCCGGCGAAGATCGAGGTGGCAAGAGCGGCCCACCCCGTCTGGATAAGCAGGTAGCGCGGCGTGTGCTGCTCGCGGTACTGCGTGACGGCGCGCTCGAGGCGCTTCGACGCTTCGCGCGCGACGTTGTGCGTGGTCTCGCCGATCAGCGGGTCGATGTCGATGCGCGTCACCAGGAACGCGAGCTTGCTGCCGAGCATGACCTGGGTTCCGTCTTCGGTATCGTCGATTGATACGGCCGGAGACTCCTCGCTTTCGAGCACGCTGCTGATACGCCTCGCCGCGCTGGCCGCCCGCTCGCGTGCGGAGTATCCGGCAATCGGACCGCGCAGAATGATGATGGTGCGGTTGGCCAGGTCGACAGGCGCACTCTGTCGCGCCGGTGCGGAGGTATCGATCGGTAGTACCGGAGGACCGGGGTCGGCAGCGTGCACGGGCGCAGCGCAGGCGAGCGCGAGCAAAGTCCACGCCAGTAGGCTGCCAGAGACTTTCATGGGTGCGCTCCTTCAGGAGCAATGGCGCGCTTTACGGCTCGCTGTCCGCGCCCCTTGCCCTCCCTTTTCCGACCGCAATTCTATCCGAGAGCCGGAATACAGGCCGCAGCGCCCGCCATTCCAGGCGATGGCGATCGGCCACTGCGGGTAAGAGAGAACCTCTACGGCGAAACGGCAGACGTGGGGTGACGGCTAACGTACTGACGTTGACACGAACTTCCACGGCATCGTCGCCGACCGACAAGCGGCGACGGCCAGATCGCTGGCGTTGAGACGAACTGTTGAAGCAGTTGTTAGTGAGCGGCTCTGGAGGTGACCAGGTGGTGACTCGGTCGTCAAGCGCAAATCAGCTCCGGCATGCGGCTAGCTGCATGCCTTGCCGTGCGCTGCGTGCGCGCCCTTGGCCTTGGCCTCAGCCTCTGTCATGTACTCGCCCGCCTTGGTTTTGCCATACCACTCATCGCCGGTGCAGTGGTACACATGCGACGAAGTGTTGACCCATACCTTGCCCGCGCCGCCGCCGGGCGCGGCTTCTGCGCGCATGCCTTGTGAAGTCTTGGTCGCCGTCGAGGTGGTACTCGTCTTCGCCGGAGCTGCTGGAGCAGGCGCGGCGGTTGTGCTTGCGCTCGTCGATGTCGTTTTGCTCTCGCTCGACTTGGTCCCGCTCTTGGCGCTCTTTTCTTCGGACTTGTTCTCGGACGCGTACCATTCCTTGACTCCGCCGTGACCCTTGCATGCTCCACGCTTGTTTTCCGCCGATGTATAGCTGCCATCCTTGCATTGACCGGTCGAGCCGCTGGGCGCCTGCGCGAAACCGAGCGAGGAAATTGCGAGACATGCTGAAGCAGCAAAATAAATGAAAACGGACGTCGCTTTCATGGGATCCCTCCGGAACAAAAAACTCAATCTAAACCGGAGTGCGCAAAATCGCAATGCACGATGCCGTGTAATCTTTACCAAGAACGGAGGGTCTAGTCTTAGCGGGCAGACGCGGATCTGGGGCGGGCTCATCGATTCGCGCTGTCGCTGTCCGCCTCGATGCGGCCCGCACGTATCGCCGCAATGAGCTTCGCGTAGTCGCGTTCGTTCTGGTCGGCATACGCGACCGCAAACGCGCTCATCGCATCCTCGAATGCCGCCCCCTTGCCCATGTAGGCTGAAAGCATCACGGCGTCACCCGAACGGGTATGAGCCCTGGCAAGCGCCCATCCGCACGCCCTTGCGTAATTCCTGAGGTCGACAGGCTTCATGACTTCGACCATGGGCTTGATCTTGACATCGCTCAGCTGCCGTACGTAGAGGTGACGCCCATCCACCCCGATGGTCCAGCCTAGAAAGATGTCGCTTGCCGCCTGCATGACGCGCTGGCCGACCACCACGCGCTGACCCCGATGCTTATAGGCGCTGCGGCCCGCGTAGGCTTCGAGCACGGATTCACGAGCTTCCTTGAACTGAAGGAAAAGCGGTTCGTCGTTGCCGGAAATGAACAACGCGACACCGCATTGAGTGCCGACGCTGCCGACACCGACGACCTTGATCGCCACATCGACGAGGCGATAACGATCGAGCAGAACCCGCCGCGACGGGTCGAGCGTGGTGCGGTAATCGCGAAACGAGCGCTCGACGGCGCGGTGATAACGTTGGTGCTTCTGCACGTCATCCTCGTGATAGACGAGAGGCGGGTAATCCGTGATGCGTGGAAAGGCGCCTTCCTCGTGCGTGAGCTTGTGCAACTCGTGGTGGTGCTCGCTCGCCTCCGTCGCCTTGAGTACTTTCTTGCGACTGAAGGTGCGCAGGTGCTCATCGGTACCGGTCGCTGCGAGGGCTTCAAGGTCAATCGCGGCATACCACGAATCCAGCACTGGCGACTGCGCGTATTCGGCCATTTGTTCCCGGTAGCGGCGTGCAGCCCACCAACCCGCCTCGCGGCAATCGGCAGCGCGGAAGCGATTCGCGCGGCCGGCGATCACAAAGCTCGTGACAAGACGCTTGACGTCCCATTCCCACGGCGCGATTGTTGTTTCGTCGAAATCATTGATGTCGAAAATGAGCTTGCGCTCGGGCGTGGCGAAGCCACCGAAGTTCAGCAGGTGACAATCGCCGCAGGCTTGCACATTCACGCCGGTCACTGGGGTCCGGGCAAGATCGCCGGCCATGATTGCAGCGGCGCCGCGATAGAACGTGAACGGCGAGACCATCATCCGGCCGTAGCGCAGGGGAATGAGATTGGGCAGCCGGCCCTTGTCGGTGGCGATCAACAGCGCGATGGGGTCCGGACGTTTTGGAGGCGGATGCCATCGCGCGTGCGCGTTGCGTGGACAGCTCTGCCGGAGACGGAGTCCGAATGCGGCTCGCTCAGCATCCGGCCGACTCTGCACTTGTTGCGGATAGAGAAGTGGCTGCTGCGACCTGCGCGAGGTGGCTGCCATCGATTCGGCTCAGTATGATAATCAGGCTACAACGCGATCTCTTTCGATCGCATTCTAGAAGATGCGAAACCGACTTGGCACGCTGCGATGACCGGTGGGCCGAACGAGTGTATCTTGAGAAACCCTACCTAGGGTGGTTGAATGAGCTTTCGAGATGCTTCTCGGCTCTGTCACATTTCTAGTGCACCCGCAATTGTAGGAGTAGGATTCAGCGAGTTCATGGGAGCGGTGCGTTACACATCACGTAAGTCTCAATCCCATTGGATTCCCGTCAGTCTGATCAAGCAGGCGATGCCTGAGTGACTTCGATGCAGTCGCGCATTCGAACTCGGACTCGCGCGGTAATGGCGCGTCGGCATTCAGCCATCGCTGGCTGCCTCGCCAGGGTGTAATCTCGAGGTGGCGCGAAGTGCAAGTAAGAAGGAAGCGACTTCAAGATTCCAAACGATGAGGTGCAACTATGGGATTGCTGAGTTTCATCAGGGAAGCCGGTGAGAAGCTGTTTAGCAAAGGGCAAGCGCAAACGGCAATGACGGCGGCGAAAGCGGATCCGTCTTCCGCGGAAAAAACAAAGGCCGCCAATGACGCTGCGGGCGATGCTATTCTCGCGTATATCGACACGCAGGGGCTGAAGGCCACCGGGCTGACGGTGACTTTCGACGGCGCAACGGCGACGGCGACCGTGTACGGTGTTGCCGACAGCCAGGCAACCAAGGAAAAGATCGTGCTGTGCTGCGGAAATGTTGAAGGCGTCGCATCGGTGAACGATCAGATGACCGTTGACCAGAGCGAGCCGGAAGCCCAGTACTACACGGTGGTCAAGGGCGACAATCTGTCCAAGATCTCCAAGCAGTACTACGGCGATCCGAACAAGTACGCCAAGATTTTCGAAGCGAACAAACCAATGCTCAAAAGCCCGGACCTTATCTATCCGGGTCAGATGCTGCGCATACCGGCGCAGTGAGGCGATGGGATGACTCGTATGCCATCGTCAGCACCCACGCGCACCGAACGCGACACCTTCGGCCCCATCGCGGTGCCGGATGACCGCCTGTGGGGCGCGCAGACGCAGCGCTCGCTGGAGCACTTTCGCATCTCCAGCGAAAAAATGCCGCCGGAGCTGATCCGCGCCATGCTGGTAGTAAAGCGCGCGGCGGCGAAGGTCAACGCCGAACTGGGAACGCTGCCTCGGCAGGGCGCCGAAGCGATCATCGCTGCGGCCGACGAGGCGCTGGCGGGAAAGTACGACGGGGAATTTCCGCTCGCTGTGTGGCAGACGGGCTCCGGCACGCAGACCAACATGAACGTAAACGAGGTGCTTGCCAACCGCGCGTCGGAGATTCTCGGCGGTCAGCGCGGGGAGGGTCGGCTTGTTCATCCCAACGATGACGTCAATCGCGGCCAATCGTCGAACGACGTCTTCCCCACCGCGATGAATATCGCCGCCGCCGAGGCGACCGCGAAAAAGCTGCTTCCGGCTCTGCGTGCACTGGGCAGCACGCTGTCGCAGAAGTCGGAAGAGTTTGCCGGCATCGTGAAAATCGGCAGGACGCATCTGCAGGACGCGACGCCACTGACGCTGGGGCAGGAGTTCTCCGGATATGTGGCCCAGCTTGCGCATGCCGAGCTGCACATCGAAGCGGCGCTGCCGCACGTACTCGAGTTGGCGCAGGGCGGCACCGCGGTGGGCACCGGTCTCAACACTCATCGCGAATTCGCCGAGCGCATGGCGGTGGCGATTGCGGAATACACGTCGCTGCCTTTCGTTTCCGCACCCAACAAATTCGAGGCGATGGCCGCTGCGGACGCTCAGGTAAACCTGCACGGTGCGCTCAAGACGCTCGCCGCAGGGCTTTTCAAGATTGCCAACGACGTGCGCTGGCTTTCGAGCGGCCCGCGGTCGGGGCTGGGCGAAATTACCATTCCCGAGAACGAGCCGGGAAGCTCGATCATGCCTGGAAAGGTCAACCCCACCCAGTGCGAAGCGTTGACCATGCTTTCCGCACAGGTCATGGGCAATGACGTCGCGGTCAACATCGGCGGTGCGTCCGGGAATTTCGAGCTCAATGTTTATCGCCCGCTGATCATCCACAATGTGCTGCAGAGCATCAGGCTTCTCGCCGACGGGATGGCGAGTTTCGAAGAGCACTGCGCACGGGGCATCGCACCGAACCTCAAGCGAATCGACGAATTGCTCGAACGTTCGCTGATGCTCGTCACAGCGCTCAACCCGCACATCGGCTACGACAAGGCCGCGGCGATCGCCAAAAAGGCGCACCGCGAGGGGACCACGCTCAAAGCTGCGGCGCTCGCGCTGGGCCACGTTACCGAGGAGCAGTTCGACGAATGGGTCAGGCCCGGCAAGATGATCGGGCCAGGTGCGTAAGGGCGAGAGCCGCAGGACGAGGACCCCGCAGGCGCTAACGACTGGGTACCGATCCCACCTCTAGCACCGCATCGCCACTGACTGTCACCGTGACCTCGGTAGTCCCGGCTTCGAGAGCGACCGGCGGCGCGGCGGCGACGCTCGCCATCGGCTGCGCTCGCATGAGAGGATAAACCGGCCCGCCGCCGCTTGCCTGGACGTTGACATGTCCAACGCGCCAGGACGCGAAGCCCAGTCCCTGCGCCGCCTGCTGCGCGCGCGCCTGCCAGCTCTTGATCGCCTGCAGGGTGACACTGTCTTCCGCCTCGCGGCGCGTCTTGTCGGTGAGCGAAAACGCCATGCCTGAGAGCAGCAACCCGTTCTCGTCCTGCAACTTCGACATGAGCGTTGCCGCAGCAGTGAAATCACTGGCATCGATGTTGATCGACTGTGCAACGCGCCAGCGTGTCGGCTTGCCCTTCTCAGAGATTTGCTGCGTGGAGTAGCCCGCGGTAGCAACCTTGACACCTGGATACGCCTTGGCGTCGGCAAGCGCCTTGGCAATCGTCGCGTTGACCTGGCTCGCGGCAGCGGCGGGGCTTTGATTTTCCACCTCGGCGCGCAGCGATGCTTGCAGTCGATCGTTGGTGATCATGGTGGTAGCTGACGCATTGACGGTGACACTTGGAGGAAGCGGAGGGCCGGGAAGCTGTGCCATGACGCACAGTGGCGCGGCAACTGCGACCGCCACGACAACCACCGCCACGAGTCGCTGGCTTGCGCGAGGGGTAAGCATCAGCCGCTCCCTGCCATGGAGGCCATCCGGCGCGGCAATTCCTCGATTGCTGCGCGGTTCGACCAGGAAAAAACCTTTGCCGCTGCCTCCTGCCATGGCAGCCATAGACAAGTCAGGTGTTCGCGGGGATTGAGCTTCACGGCGACTGTGGCGGGCACTTCCAGCGCGAATACGTGCTCGGTGTTGTGCGTTGTTCCGGGCGGATAGCGATGCACCCAGCGGGGATAGATTTCATAGATGTTGGAGAGCTGCCAATCGCGGACACCGCCGTGCGCGCGGGCGTCGATGCCGGTTTCCTCGTTGAGCTCGCGCGTTGCCGTATCGCGCAACGCCTCGCCGGGTTCCTGACTGCCGGTCACGGACTGCCAATAGCCCGGATAGTCGGCGCGTTCGAGAAGCAGTACGTGCAAGTCCGACGTGTGGACCAGAACGAGCGCCGAGACTGGAATCTTGTGCGACAAATGGCGCGCCGTTCAGGCCTTTCGTTTCAGCCCACAAAGACCCAGAACGGCTTATGCCGCTCCTGCCAGTATTCGGCAGCTTCGCCCAGGATATCGGACAGCGTTTCCCAATCGGTGTGATAAGTCTTGGCGTAAGGCTTGGCGTGGCGCACGACGATCGCGATCCCGTGGCCGCCCAGCCAGTCGTCGTCCTCGAGGCAATCGGCGAGAGCGTCCCAATTGTTGCCGAAGTGCTCGGGGAGTTTGAGCGCCTTGTCGATGGCCGCCATCAACTCGCTCTTGCCGCCAACGCCGTGCAGATCGAGCGCGCAAAACTTGAGCTTGGCCGCGCCTGCAGCGGCCTTCACCGCGTCCGGCGTGCCGCTCCACTCGCGCACGCCCGCATCCGCGGCGATAGACAGGTCGGGAATCTTCATGGCTGAATTCTGCGGAAAGACTGGTAATGATCGTCGGTATAGTAGCACTCGGCGACCGAACGGGGCGGGCCGCCGCATATGATTCGCCGTGCGCCGCGTGTGCTTGCGCCCGGCGTTTTTACCGTGTACTCGTGATAATACCCTCGAGCGTGCAGTGGCAAGCGTTGCTCGCGATTGGCGAAAACGACACCATCGCGCTGGTAGGGATAGGGACCGCCGGCAGCGATGAGCTCGAGGGTGTGCCGCGCCTCGGAGGGCAACGCCGTCGCGGCAATGTCGGAAGCGGTATCGCCGGCCGATCGCGCGGAGGCGATTCCGGCCGCAAGCAGGAGTGTAAGCGCAATGCACGCGGCAACGCGACGAGCGTGAGATGCCATGGCGCGAAGTGTAGCGCAGAGCCGTGCCAGGTTTCCTAGGTGCCTTTCATCTGGTCCGACGGCCGGATGCGGATGTGCAGATCGCGAAGCTGCTGCTCTGTCACTGGTGACGGAGCGGCGACCAGCAGGTCCTGCCCACGCTGGGTCTTGGGAAAGGCGATCACGTCGCGAATCTGCTCGACGCCGGCCATCAGCGCAACCGTGCGGTCGAGCCCGAAGGCGATGCCTCCGTGCGGCGGAGCGCCGTACTTGAGCGCATTGAGCAGAAAGCCGAACTTGCGCTGCTGATCTTCCGGGCTGATCTTGAGCGCGCGGAAAACCCTCGCCTGCACTTCCTCGCGATGAATTCGCACCGACCCGCCGCCCAGCTCCCAACCGTTGAGGACCACGTCGTAGGCCTTGGCGAGGGCGCGCCCCGGATCGTTTTCGAAAAGCTCCTCATGGCCAGCCTTGGGCGCGGTGAAAGGATGATGCCGAGCGCCCCACGTCTTGTTTTGCTCGTCGTATTCGAACATCGGGAAGTCGATCACCCACAGTGGCTTCCATCCCGATTGAGCAAAGCCGCGATCGTGACCGATCCTGGTGCGCAATGCTCCCAGCGCATCGTCTACCACCTTGCGCCGGTCAGCGCAGAAGAAGATCAGGTCTCCGTCGCCGGCGCCGCTGCGAGCCAGGATCTGAGCGAGAACGTCTGTGGAAAGGAACTTGACAATCGGCGACTGCAGTCCCTGCTCATTGGCTTTGGTCGCGTCGTTGACCTTGATGTAAGCGAGCCCCTTGGTTCCGAACACCGCGGTCGAGGCGGCGTAGTCGTCGATCTCTTTTCGGGAGAGTGCTCCGCCTCCAGGCACGCAAAGCGCAGCGACACGGCCTTCAGGAAGTTCTGCCGCCGAGCGGAAGACCTTGAATTCCACGTTTTTCATCAGATCGGTGAGCTCGGTCAGCTTGAGCGGGACGCGCAGGTCGGGCTTGTCCGAACCGTAGTCACGCATCGCGTCGGCATAGGTCATCACCGGGAACGGTTTAGGCAGTTCGACGCTGATCGTATCGTGGAACATGGCGCACACCAAACCTTCCATTAGCTCGCGAATATCCTCCTCGTCGAGAAAGGAAGTTTCGATGTCGATCTGCGTGAACTCGGGCTGACGGTCGGCGCGCAGGTCCTCGTCGCGAAAGCATTTGACGATCTGGTAGTAGCGGTCGAAGCCGGCCATCATGAGCATCTGCTTGAAAAGCTGCGGCGACTGCGGCAAGGCGTAGAACAGCCCATGGTGAATGCGCGAGGGAACGAGGAACTCGCGCGCCCCTTCCGGCGTCGACTTGTACAGCATCGGGGTCTCGACGTCGACGAAGCCGTGCCCATCGAGATAACGCCGCGCACTCATCGCCGCTTTGTGCCGCAGCATGAGGTTTTTCTGCATGGACGGCCGCCGCAGGTCGAGCACGCGATTCTCCAGCCGCACTACTTCCGAGATGTTCTCGTCGTCCATCAGGAAGGGGGGCGTGAGCGACGCGTTGAGAATCTCGATGTCATGCGCGAGCACTTCGATCTCGCCGTTGGTCAGGTTCGGATTGACGGTTCCCTCGGGGCGCGGGCGCACCCGTCCCGTCACGGAGACGACGAACTCGTTCCGCAGCTTTTCGGCGACCGAGAAGGTGGAGGGGCGATCCGGGTCGCACACGACCTGGACCAGACCCTCGCGATCGCGAAGGTCGATGAAGATGACGCCGCCGTGGTCGCGACGGCGGTGCACCCAGCCGCACACGGTGACGGTTTCTCCCAGCCGCTTGCGATCGATGCGACCGCAGTAATCAGTGCGTTTCAACCTCGTCTCCGGTCAGAAGCGCTACGCGCGTTTCCATGGTTCACCGTTGGCGGACAACACGATGCCCCCGCGCCGTTCGGATGACGGCCGAGAGGCGTGCCTCGCGGTCAATTTCGGTGGTCGAGAACTGGCGCTGCCGCACGAGCGGTGCGCGACGGCACGGGAGCGTGCGGCTTGGGCGCGACAACGCCCATGGAGATGATGTGCTTGAGTGCTTCGTCGACAGTCATGTCCAGCTCGTGCACGCGCGATCGGGGCAGCATCAGAAAATATCCGGAGGTCGGATTTGGCGTCGTCGGCACGTAGACGCTCACGTGCTCGCCCGCGAGCTGAGAAGCAACGCTTACCGCCGGCGATCCAGTCAGGAATGCGATAGTCCAGCACCCGGGGTAGGGAAACTCGACCAACAGCGCTTTGCGGAAAGCGTTGCCCGAGTCGGAGAGCAAGGTATCGCTGACCTGCTTGACGCTGGAATAGATCGACTTGACCACAGGAATGCGGCCGAGCAGAGCTTCCCACAGCCGGATCAGCCGGGCGCCGAAGAAGTTCGCGGCGATCGCGCCAGTCAAGATGAGAATGGCAAAGCTCAGCACCGCGCCCAGGCCCGGGATGCGATAGCCGAACAACCGCTCTGGACGCAAGCTCTCGGGCAGGAGCAGCAACGTCTGGTCGAGCGTCGTCACCAGGAAGGCGAGGACCCAGATGGTGATGCCCAGCGGGACCCACACCAGCAGGCCGGCGATGAGGTAGCGTTTCATGAAGTCACCGGGCGAGTGATCCTCAAGCGAAGCGCCCTAATGGCAGGAGCACTTCGCGCCACAGCCGGCGGCCGGGGCGGCAGCAGCCGAGTCGGTCTTGGCTTCGGTCTTCGCTTCGCTCTTGGACTCCGAGGATGCGCCTTCGCCGTTCTTGCCCTCTGCCGCCTTGGCGTCGGGCTTGCGTCCCGAGCCTTTGAAGTCTGTCGCGTACCAGCCGCTACCTTTGAGCTGGAAGCCCGCAGCCGACACTAGCTTGGCCAGTGTGTCTTTGCCGCACGCCGGGCAGCCCAGCAGCGGCGCATCGGAGATCTTTTGCAGCGCCTCGAGCTTGTGACCGCACGCCGAGCAGCGATATTCGTAAATGGGCATCGACCCTCCGATTACCGAACCGTTTGATCCAAAACGAGTAATTATACCGGAAACAGCAGTCGTGCCCAAAGGCGGGCGTCATCCACTAAGCATCAGGCGCGGACAGGCCCTGCCGAGAGTTCCTTGCTATCCTTGCCCGCGAAAACCCAAACGAAGCCTTGCACGACAAGCTTAAGCGATGGTGGAGACGGCGAGCGCGGTATTCAAGGCAAGGCAGCGTCGGAGCTACGGGAGCACATTCCCGAAGCAGGTCATTGGTGATTGCGGCTAGCGAATGGATTCACTGTCCAGCATCATCGTCGCTATTGCCGTCGCCGCCATGCTGGCGTGGCTGGTTTTTACCAACGCCGGCATTGCCGCCCGCCGGTCCGAGGCTCGCCGGGGTTGGGTGCTCTTCGCCAATGCCTTTGCTGCGCTGATCGGCCTCGTCTTGAGTCTTTGGGTCGGGTTGAGGCTTACCGAGACGGGTGCTCCTGCCGGCCGGGTAACTGCCATTCTTCTCTGGATCGTGGGCGGCGGCCTGATGTTCTTTGGTATCGCCGCCTTTCTTGGCGCGTTTTTTACGCGTCCCCGGCACAGCGATCGAGATGACACCAGAGACGACCTACGTAACCATTGATGGATAGCACTGCGCTTCCCTCTTGAAGCATCGCGGGACGAAAGTGGAGAATGGTGTCGAGCGTCGGAGCGATGCAACGCACCGCCGGCAGATGAGGAGAAGACCATGCAAATAGGCGGCAGCACGTTCATCGTTACCGGAGGTGCTTCAGGCTTAGGCGCGACCACCGCGCGAATGCTTGTTCGGGGCGGCGCGAAGGTCATTCTCGCCGACTTGAATGACGCTCAGGGTCAGGCCCTCGCTGCCCAGTTGGGCGCGTCGACGCGATTCATGCGCACCGATGTCTGCGACGAAGCGAGCGCGCAGGCAGCCGTCGCAGCGGCGCAGAACTCCTTCGGCGGACTTCACGGGCTGATCAACTGTGCCGGTATCGCCATCGGAGAAAAAGTCGTCGGCAAGGAGGGGCCGCATGCGCTCGGCAGCTTCGTACGCACGATAAACATCAACCTGATCGGATCGTTCAACATGACGCGGCTTGCCGCAGAGTTGATGTCACGAAACGCACCCAACAGCGGCGGGGAGCGCGGCATCATCGTCTACACGGCGTCGATCGCCGCATTCGACGGACAGATTGGCCAGGCTGCCTACTCAGCATCGAAAGCAGGCGTGGTCGGCATGACGCTGCCGATCGCCCGCGAGCTTGCGCGCAGCGGCATCCGCGTGATGACCATCGCGCCGGGCTTGTTCGAAACGCCGATGATGGCGGGGCTTCCCGA